>NZ_CADDZT010000021.1:46625-53209 GCF_902812655.1 Candidatus Frankia meridionalis
CGGCGCCGATCGGGCAGGACACCGGGCTCGGCGACATCCGGGCACTGGTCGAGGCCGGTGTGCCGGAGTTCACCGGGCCGCGGGGGACGGTGACCCGCAGCGACCTGCTGGCCGACTACACCCGACACCTGCACACCCTCGTGGATCTGTCGGCGATCCGCCCGCTCGTGGTGGCGGTGGACGCGGGCAACGGCATGGGAGGGTTCACCGTCCCCGCCGTGTTCGACGGGCTGCCACTGACGGTGATACCCCTCTACTTCGAGTTGGACGGGTCCTTCCCGAATCACGAGGCGAACCCCATCGAACCGGAGAACCTGCGCGACCTGCAGGCCGCGGTGCGCGCCGGTGGAGCCGACATCGGGCTTGCCTTCGACGGTGACGCGGATCGCTGCTTCGTCGTGGACGAACGCGGCGAACTCGTCTCGCCATCCACGATCACCGCGCTGGTCGCCGAGCGGGAACTAGCCCGTGAGCCCGGTGCCACGATCATCCACAATGTGATCGTCAGTCATGCCGTGCCCGAGCTCGTGACCAGACTGGGTGGTGTACCAGTGCGCACCCGGGTCGGGCATTCGTTCATCAAGGCGGAGATGGCCCGCACCGGGGCGGTCTTCGGTGGTGAGCATTCCGGCCACTTCTATTTCCGGGACTTCTGGCGTGCGGATTCCGGGATGCTTGCCGCCCTGCACGTGCTGGCCGCGCTCGGGGAGCAGGACCGGCCGCTGTCGACACTTCTCGACGGCTATGCGTCCTATGCGATTTCCGGGGAGATCAACTCGGAGGTTGTGGACGTCACCGCAGCCATGGCGGAGGTCGAAAAGGTGTATATGGGGCTTGCCTCCGGTATCGACCGTCTTGACGGGCTCACCGTCGAACTCGGAGACGGAATCTGGTTCAACCTGCGGCCGTCCAACACCGAACCGCTGCTGCGACTCAATGTGGAAGCCCCTGACTATGCCACGATGTCCAGGGTGCGGGACGAGGTCCTCGCCCGCATCCGTCATCGAAGGGAGATCGACCGTTGAGTCTCGATCCACTGTTGCTGGAGATCCTCGCCTGCCCGTGCCCGGCGCACGCCCCACTGCGGCAGGAGAGCCTTGCCGGTGATCCCGTTCTGGTCTGCACCTCGTGCGGGCTGGCCTTCCCGGTACGCGACGAGATCCCGGTGATGCTGCTCGACGAGGCCGTCCCGTTCACCGGGGACGTCCCGGCGCCGGTACCCAGCTCGCCCTGAGAGCGGGGACGCGCTGAGACCGGGTATGCCCTGGCAGGATGGGGTTTGCCGATG
Source organism: Candidatus Frankia meridionalis (assembly GCF_902812655.1). GTDB lineage: Bacteria > Actinomycetota > Actinomycetes > Frankiales > Frankiaceae > Protofrankia > Protofrankia meridionalis. Next base: position 47,914 of record NZ_CADDZT010000021.1, read on the forward strand.
GGGCGGGCCGAACACGAGACGGGGGCTGCGGTGGGAGTGGACGAGGGCATCCTGGACGACGTTGCCCGGTTGACCGCGGCCGACCCGGCCGGGATGCTGCTGCACGTCGCGTCCTCGGCTCGCCAGGTCCGGGAGTCGGCGGTGCTGGCCCAGGAGTCCGCGGTCGGTTCCCTCGCCGACGACGGCCGCCCCCGGGCGGTGCTCGTTGCCGGGGCAGGTAGCTCGGCGGCCATCGGGGCGGCGCTGGCCGCGGTGGCCGGGCCGGAATGTCCGGTTCCTATGATCAGCTCCAGCGGCTTCGGTCTACCGGGGTGGGTGGGCGTCACCGATGCGGTGATCGCGGTGTCCGGTTCGGGGCGTAGTGCCCAGACCCTCTCCGCGCTGGAAGAGGCTGACCGACGCGGCTGTCGGGTGGTTGCCGTGGGCGCGCCTGACTCGCCGCTGGCTCATCTCGCCGACCGGTCGCGGGCCCCGTTCGTCGCGGTCGCGGCGGACGGTAGACCGACCCGGGCGAGTTTCTGGGCGTTGTTGATCCCGGCGCTCGTCGCCGTGCGTTCGCTTCGCATCATTCCGCCTGCCATCGGGGGTGACGCGGCGATCGAGGCCGCGGCGGCCCGGCTGGAGGACCTGGCGCTGCGGTGCCGACCGACCAGCGAGACGTTCGTCAGCCCCGCGAAGGTGCTGGCACTGGAGCTTGCCGGTGCGTTGCCGCTGCTGTGGGGGACCACCCTGCTGACCGCCGCGGCGGCCGGGCGGGGGGCTGACCAGTTGGCCGCGAACGCCGGCTACCCGGCGTTGCTCGGCGCGCTGCCGGATGCCGCGCACGTCCAGGCGGGCATCCTCGACGGGGCGTTCGGCATCCGTGCCGCGGCCGGAACCCCTGAAGATCTTGATGACTTCTTCCGTGACCGGGTGGACCAGGCCGAGTCGGTGCGGTTGCGGTTGGTGCTGCTGCGTGACCCGGCCGAGGAGCACCCGACGGTGACCCGGCAGGCCGAGGCCGTGATCGCGGCCGCCGCCGAGCGCGGGGTCGCGGTGACAGAGCTGTCCGCGCAGGGCCCGAGCCGCCTGGAGCGGCTGGCGTCCCTGGTGGGGCTGTTCGACTACGCCAGCGTCTACCTGGGTCTCGTCCTGGGCCTGGACCCGACGCCGGTCGCAGCCGCGCGTGACCTTGCTTCCGCGGAGCATCCGGTGATATGAAGAGAAATAGTGATCATGTCGTTCCTGGTTGAACCTGCCGCCCAGCTGCCGACCGGCTACTTCTGAGCGGTACGCGCTTCTCCTCGTCAGCGTATTCGGATCACAGTCGGTTGGACGGCTGGTGTGGTGGCGCCTGGCGACGGTGGGGTGGCGCCCGGTTGGGGCACCGCACCCGGATCGCCCGGTACCGGTACGGGAATCGGTGCCGGCGGTGGGGTGGACAGCAGCCCGCCCTTGGTTCCCTGTGCCACGACAGGGTCGGCGTCCGCCAGTGGCAGGGCCGGGACGCCGGCGAGCGCCAGACGCATCGACCGGCCCCAGATGATCGCAGGGAGGTCGCCGCCGAACACCCGAGGCCAGGTCCGGCCGTCCGCGGTGATCCCTCTCAGTGGGTTGCCCTCCGGGCCCTTCGGGTTGCCGACGGCGACCGCGGCGGACATCTGCGGGGTGTACCCGACGAACCAGGCGGCGGTGTAGTTGTCCATGGTCCCGGTCTTACCCGCGGCCGGGCGTCCGACCGCCGCCGCGTTCGGGTACCCGGTGCCCTGCGTGACCACGCCTTCCAGGACGCTCGTGGCGGTGTCCGCCACCCCGGCGGACACGACCCGCTGGCAGACGGGCGCCGGGGCGATGTCGACCTTCTGCCCGGTGGAGTCGGTGGCCGAGGTGGCATAGCGCGTATCGCAGTGGATCCCGTGCGCGGCGAGTGTCGCGTAGGCGTCGGCCAGATCCAGGGGTGCGATCTTCGGGTGACCGAGGGTCAGATCGCCCTGTTTGGAAGAGATTCCCTTCAGGGAGGACGAGGGGATGCCCAGTCGGTTCGCCATCTTGACGACGGCGGGTACGCCGACTTTCTCCTCAAGTTGGATGTAGTAGGTGTTCACCGACTTCCAGGTCGCCTCGGATATATCGTAGATGCCGCTTTCGTCCGGCTCGGCATTGGCGTAACCCTTGGGGCAGTCGCTGCCGTCATGCCGGTCCGCGAGGGGGAATATCTTGGAGACGTAACAGGCCGGCGAGTAGAACTGGGTGTTTAGCCCGTAGCCCGCCTCCAGGGCCGCGGTGAGGGTGAAGGCCTTGAACGTGGACCCGGGCTGGAACACCGCCTTGGTCGGCAGTGGTTCCTTGGTCTGGTTGGCGGCGGCGTTGGAGCCGAAGACCCGGTTCACCGCCATCGCCAGGATGTTGCCGGTTCCCGGTTCGACCACCACCTCGGTGGCCGACACCGGGTTGGTCGGGGCGATGACGGCGTTGACCGTGTCCTGCGCCGCCTTCTGGACCTTGGGTTGCAGCGTCGTCTGGATGACCAGACCGCCCTCGTAGACCCGGCGGGCGCGTTCGGCGTCGGTCGCGCCGAGCCTCGGATCGCCCAACAACTGGGAGCGGACATAGTCGCAGAAGAACGGGGCGCTCGCGGACTCGCACGAGTCCTGAGCCGCCGCGGCCTGGGCCTGGACCACCTGCACCGGGGTGGCCTTCGCGGTGTCGGCCGCGGCCTGTGTGATGTAACCCAGCTCGGCCATCCGGTCGAGGACGACGTCACGGCGGGTGTGGGCCGCGTCAGGGTGGTTCACCGGGTCGTACAGGGACGGGCTCTGTACGAGCCCGGCCAGCAACGCCGCCTGCGGCAGGGTCAGGGTGGTGATACCGGTCCCGAAGTAGTTCTGGGCGGCGGTACCCACGCCGTAGTTGCCGTTCCCGAAGTATGCGATGTTGAGATACCGCTCGAGGATCTCGTCCTTGGTGAGCTTCTTCTCCACTTCCCCGGCGTAGCGCGCCTCCTGCAGCTTGCGTTCGATGGACGTTCCGGCGGCGTCGTCGCGTTGCTTGTCCGTACGGGCGTTCTGCAGAAGCACGTTCTTGACGTACTGCTGGGTCAGCGTTGACGCGCCCTGCTGGACATCACCTGCCTCGCTGTTGCGCAGGGCTGCCCGGACCACGCCCTTGATGTCGATCCCGGCATGGGAGTAGAACCGCGAGTCCTCGATGGCGACGATCGCCTGCCGCATGATCTGCGGGATGGCCTTGCCGTCGACAACGGTCCGGTTCTCCGTGCCGCGCAGGGTAGCGATGAGGCTGCCGTCGGCGGCGACGATGCGGGAGCTCTGCGGGAGCGGCGGAGTGACCAGTTCGGCGGGCAGCGAGAGGTAGTGGTCGGCCGAGGCTTTCGCGAACAGGCCGACAGCGCTGACCACGGGCAGGAACAGCAGGGCGAGACCGACTCCGGCGGCAATGGTGATCATCCCGATGCGGGTGAGCAGGTCGCGGTTGAACAGCGGTCCGGTACCACCTGCGCCCGTGGTGCCGCCACCCGCTCGACCGTCCCCCGCGACCGGGTCCGTACCGGCTGACCCGGTCATGGCCGCGAGGTTGTCGGAGGGCTGCGGTGCATCCGAGGCGACGCCGGCGCCAACCGTCCGACGTCGCGGTCGTGCACGGTTTGCGGAGTCTCTCTGGGCGGCCGTCGACGTCACCTCCTGTGATGGGCCGGACAGGGCGATGGGCGCCTGCGGCCAGTTCCCACGACGCCAAGCATGCGTGACGCCGTCCAAGGCATTGTCGCCGCCCCCGCATACTGCTGGCATTCGCCGCGCGTGGTCCGCGTCAGATGTGGGGATGTTGATCCTGGTGGTTCTGGCCGGGGGTGAACGCCCGGACGGTGGAGTTCCCGGGTTGTCCGGCGGTGTCGGGAACGGCTGGGCGGTGTCGGGACGTCGAGCCTGTCCCGGATGCAACGGTATGGACCCGAACATCCCCTTCGTATCGGCGACCGGATCGTGGCCGACCCGGACCCTGGCCGACCCGGTTCACAGTGTGGCCCGTCCGGTGGTGAAGGCCCCTGATGTCCGGGCTACGCATATCGTGTTGCCTACAGTGGTCCCGTGACCACGGGACTGCTCCGCAGTGGCGCGGAGGCGGGCACGATGGGCCGTAAGGACAGGGACCAGGGTAAGGACCAGGACGCGGTCATGGGCAGGCGCGCGGACGACAGCGGCAAAGCCGCGGCCGCAGGCACCGGCGGTGCGGGCGGCTATGGCAGGCAACTGTGTCCCACTTGCCGTGGTATGGGTGAGGTACCGAAGTTCTTCGCGGGTGAGGACTCCGACGGCGGCTTCACCACGAACCGTCTGGTCTGTTGCGGGACCTGTGACGGTGCTGGCAGCGTTCCCGGACGCACGAGGTGAGCGCCGAGGCGGCCCCGGGCGACAGGCCGCGTGAGCCGGTCACGCGCGAGGTGAACATGCTCTGCCCGACCTGTGAGGGCCTCGGCCGGGTGGGTTCGCTCCAGGTCGCCAGTGTCACTGGTGAGCCATGCCAGATCAAGGTCACCTGGCCCTGTCCGGATTGCGGGACCGACGGGCACCGCCCGTTCGCGCCGCCCGTCTGACCGGCCCGTTCGCGCCGCCCGTCCGCGCCGCCCGTCCGATCGGACGGAGCACCCTGCCGGGGTGGGTGTCAGGTCTGCATCCGGAGCAGGCGGCGAGCTTTCTGGGCGTCGAAATCGAGGGCCTCGACCGGTGTGGAGGCGAGCCGGTGGTTGAGCCGACCGAGTCCACGGACGTCGGCGGCCACCTCGGGATCGGTGAGGACACGCAGAGCAAACGCCAGGTCGCGGGGGCCGATGTCGTAACGTCGTTCGAGTTCGTCCGCGTAGGCGGCGGCGACGAGGTCGCGCTCGCCGTATTCGCGGTGGCCTCCGGCGGAACGCATGGGGATGAGCAGGCCGAGGGACTCCCGGTAGCGCAGCATCCGCGGGGTCGTGCCGAGGACGGTCGCAGCGCGGGTGATCGGGAGCCGCTCGCTGGGACGCAGGCGAACGTTGGTCCGGATTGCATCGAACACGCGTCTTACATCTGGTCTTCCCGACATGGTTGATCTCGTTCCTACCTATCTTGACAAGAAGATGTCAGGTTACTTGACAGTGTGGGCCGGTGACCGAAAGGGTGACGGTGGTCGCGTGATCCCCGGTCGCGTGATCCCCGGTTGCGTGATCCCCGGTTGCGTGAGACTCGCAGCCCCGTCGACAGGAGAAGCCGGATGGCAGAACTGCCCAAGAACGATGTGGCCGACCTTGCTCTCGCCCAGCAGGGCAGGA
>NZ_CADDZT010000021.1:53270-59686 GCF_902812655.1 Candidatus Frankia meridionalis
ACCGTTTCGCGCTTGAGCGCCCGTTCGAGGGTGCGAAGATCGCCGCCTGTATGCATGTGACGACCGAGACCGCCAACCTCATGCGGGCGCTCGCGGCCGGTGGCGCCGAGCTTGCGCTGTGTGCCTCCAACCCGCTGTCCACCCAGGACGACACCGCCGCCGCGCTGGTCACCGAGTACGGCATCCCCACCTTCGCGCGCAACGGTGTGGACCGCGACGGCTACTACGCACATATCAACGCTGCGCTGGACGGCGCTCCGCACTATGTCTTCGATGACGGTTGCGACCTGGTCAACACCTTGCACACCACCCGGACGGAGCTGCTCGCAGGCATCCGCGGCGGTTGCGAGGAGACCACCACCGGGGTCATCCGGCTGCGTCAGATGACCAAGGACGGTGCGCTGCGCTTCCCGATGGTGGCGGTCAACGACACCGACACCAAGCACATGTTCGACAACCGGTACGGCACCGGCCAGTCGACGCTGGACGCGATCTTCCGGGCCACCAACACCCTGCTGGCCGGCAAGACCGTCGTGGTCGCCGGGTATGGATACTGTGGCCGGGGCGTGTCATCGCGGGCCAAGGGTATGGGCGCCAACGTGGTCGTCACCGAGATCGATCCGACCAAGGCGCTGGACGCCGCAATGGACGGCTTCCGCGTCCTGCCGATGATTGAGGCTGCCGCCATCGGTGACGTCTTCATCACCGTCACCGGCAACCGGGACGTCCTGCGTCGCGAGCACTTCGAGGCCATGAAGGACGGTGCGATCTTCGCGAACTCGGGGCACTTCGACATCGAGATCGACATTGTCGCGCTGTCCGACCTGGCGGTCTCCGGCCCGCGTCGGGTACGCCACCAGACCGACGAGTACGTGTTGGCCGATGGCCGCCGCCTGCTGCTGCTCGCCGAGGGCCGACTGGTCAACCTGGGGGCTGCCGAGGGCCACCCGGCCGCGGTCATGGACATGTCCTTCGCGGACCAGGCGCTGACCGCCGAGTGGCTGACGAAGAACTGGCAGTCGCTCACCCCGGGTGTCCACGACGTCCCGACCGAGATTGATAAGGAGGTCGCGCGGCTCAAGCTGGCGACGATGGGTCTTGCGATCGACGTGCTCACCCCGGCGCAGGAGGCCTACCTTAACTCCTGGGAGCACGGCTCCTGAAGTCACGGCGAAATCAGCTCGGGGGGACGAAAGGTCCGGGCGGGGGCTTCTCGGCCTGATCGGTCGGCTGGGTCTGATCGGTCTGCTGGGTCTGCTGGGTCTGATCGGTCGGCTGGGTCCGCTGGGTCTGCTGGGCGATGGTCCGGTCGGGTTGAGGCCAGCTCGGTTGTGGGCCGGGGGGCACGGCGGGATGCCTCCCGGCCGGGTACCCGGGGTATCCGGGCGGATACCCCGGGTACTGGTATCCCCAGGTTGGATTGTGCGCAGGGCCGGGCAACCATGCGGGTACGCCACCGAAAAGTCGCCGGTGCGCGCGTGCGGTGCGTTCGGCGAGGACCGCGGACAGGTACGCCCCGCCAGGTGTGCCCGGTGGTGGCGGAGGCGTCACGACCGCCTGCACGGAGGCGACGAGCTGGCCGCCGAGGCGGTCACGTGCCTCGGGTGACAGGTCCTGCACGCGGCCGAGGAACTGGCGGACGGCAAGCGCCAGGGTGTCCCCGAACGAGGACAGGTCCAGGGTCGACGCCCACGCGGCGAGCTGCGGCGGCATCGTCGCGGGCACGGTGTTACCACGCGGGATGCGTTCCTGCAGGACAACTGTGCCGGCGAGTAGATCCCCGAGACGCTTGGACTTCTCCGAGATCAGCATGCTGATGACGGCCGGGACCCCCAGGAGCGCACCCGGTCGCTCGACCACCGCACCGACCAGCCCCCGGACGAAGGCATGACGGAAACGGATCGGCCCCCCGTCGTCCCGGACGACCCGCAGCCCCATGGTCGCCTTGCCGACGGTGCGTCCCTTCAGGAGCGTCTCCGTTGCGACTGGGTATCCGACCACCACGAGGACCAGCACGATCAGATATGTCGCGGAGGCGAGCGCGTCGTCGTCCGGGGCGACGATCTCGAACGTCAGCCAGGCCAGCAGCAACAGCGCGATGAACTGAAGGCCGAGATCCACCAGGCCGGCGATGCTGCGTGAGCCGAGCCGGGCGATCCGAAGGTCGATCGGAACTGCCTCACCCGTGACGAACTGGCTCACGCGGCGCCTCCGGTCCGTGCGGGTATGTGTCTGTCCACCGCCATCCTGTCGTGTGACGGTCCCGTCGACCATCATGCGCTCGCGCGACAGCGTGACCAGGGGGCCACGGGAACCGGACAACCTGGCCGGCGCGTATACCCCACCCGGGGAGAACCACCCGTTATTCTTCTCCCGTTGTTCCCGATCGTCTGATGTGTGCCGATACCGGAACCGGGTCCTGAACGTGGTGGAGAGGCGGGAGACGCGATGGACCTCGACGCGTATGTCAGCCTCCACCGCGGTGAATGGGCCCGTCTGGAGGTTCTTGTCCGGCGGGCCGCGCGGCCGCGCCGGATGTCCGGCGCGGAGCTCGACGAGCTGGTGGAGCTGTACCAGAAGGTTGCCACGCACCTTTCGGTGATCCGCAGCCGCTATCCGGACCCGATGCTGGTCGATCGGCTCGCAGGTACGGTGACCCGGGCGCGCTCGGTCGTCGCCGGGACCCGGGACCCGGGCTGGTATGCCGTCGCCAGGTTCTTCACCGTGACATTTCCGGCGGCGGTGTACGTGCGCCGGGTCTGGGTGCTCGCCACCTGCGTTGCCTGCCTCGCCGTCGCCGTCGCGCTCGGCCAGTGGGTGGTACACACCCCCGCCGCGTACAGCGGCCTGCTCCCGTCGAACGAGGTACAGGAACTGTGCCGGACGGACTTCGCCCGGTACTACTCGGAGAATCCCGCGTCCTCCTTTGCCGCGCAGGTGTGGACGAACAACGCCTGGGTGACGGCCTCCGCCATCGCTTTCGGTGCACTGCTGGGGTTGCCGACCCTGGCCGTACTGCTGGCGAACTCGGTCAACCTGGGGATCACCGGCGGCTACATGGCGAGCTGCGGTGAGTCGTCGCAGTTCTTCACGCTGATCCTGCCGCACGGGATGTTGGAGCTGACCGTCGTCTTCATCGCAGGCGCGGTCGGGCTGCGCCTCGGGTGGACCGTCATTGATCCGGGTCCGCGGCGGCGGGTCGAGGCGCTGGCCGCGGAGGGCCGGGCCGCTGTCGGGATCTCCCTCGGGTTGGCCGTGGCGCTCGCGTTCAGCGGTCTGATCGAGGCGTTCGTGACGCCGTCGTCCCTGCCGGCCGGGGTTCGGATCGGCATCGGGGCCGTCGGGTTGGGGCTGTTCGTCGGGTACATCAGGGTTTACGGGCGTCGTGCCGTGGCCGCGGGGGAGTCGGGCGACCTGGACGGCGATCTGTCCGCCGACCTCGCGCCGACCGGGTGACCCGCGTCGACGGAGCGGTCCGGTGCACTGCTACAGGCCGCCGGTGGACTTGAGCGTCAGGTAGATCTCGGTGACGGCCGCCGCGAAGGTCGCCGGTGGCGCGTCCACGACCTGCACACCGCGGTGGCGCAGCATCCCGGTGAGCTGGCGCCGTCGCAGCAGCGTCTGTTCTGCCGCCGCGGCCGCATAGACAGCGCGGACGTTGCCGCGTCCGGTCGAGAGTTCGGCCACGCGAGGGTCGCTCACCGCCGCGACCAGGACGGTATGCCGGGCGGTCAGCGCCGGCAGCGCTGGCAGCAGGCCTTCTTCGATCACCGCGGGTGCCAGTTCCGTGAACAGCACGACCAGGGAGCGTCGTCCGGCGGTGCGTAACACCGACGAGACGATCGCGCGATGGTCGGCCTCGGCGAGCACCGGCTCCACCAGCGCCATCGCCGCGCTCATCCGGACCAGGAGATCCAGGCCACCCGTCGCAGGCAGGATCGCCTGCGCGGCCGTGTCATGCGCGATCAGGCCGATCCGGTCGCCGGCGCGGGCGGCGACGGCGGCGAGCAGCAGTGCGGCGTCCATCGCGTGGTCAAGACGTGGGGTGTCGCCGATCCGGCCGGCGCTGGTCCGCCCGGTGTCCAGGACGCAGACGACCCGGCGGTCCTGCTCCGGACGGAACGACTTGACCGCCACCGCGCCGCGCCGTGCGCTGGCCCGCCAGTCGATCATGCGGACGTCGTCCCCTGGAACGTAGTCGCGAAGGCTGTCGAACTCCGAACCCTGCCCTCCGCCCCGCAGCGTCACATCGCCTTCGATCTCCTGGAGGCGGGCGAACGCCGCCGGAACGTGCCGGCGGGAGGTGAACGGCGGCAGTACCCGCAACGTCCACGGTGCGCTGTGGCGTCCCTGCCGGCCGGCCAGACCGAGCGGCCCCAGCGAGCGCACGGTGATGCGGAACGGGCGGCGGTCACCCCGCCGGGTGGGCCGCAGCACCACCTCGAAGAAACGTCGCTGCCCGGCCGGGACCGTCACGTTCAGGATCCGCGGCTGCGCGCCGGACGACGGCGGCCAGGCGTCCCGGACGCGGGCCCTTACCGTCCGCCGGCCGGTGTTCGTCACCGCCAGAACGATCGTCACCGGTTCGCCGAGCCGTGCCGAGGTCGGCCCGGACCGGGTGAACTCAAGCCTTCGCACCCTGCCGGCGAGCATGATGTCCGCCCCGACCATCAGCAGGAGTGCGGCGTTGACCAGCACCAGGGTCGGCGCCGGAGCCGGGGAGAGCAGCACGGCCAGTACGCCGGCGAAGGCGAGCATGGCGGCCCGCCCGGTGATGGCCACTGTGCGCCCGCTACCGCGGGACGGGCACGGTGGCCAGCACCTGGTTGAGGACGGTGTCCGCGGTGACGCCTTCGAGTTCGGCCTCGGGCCGCAACGCGATCCGGTGTCGCAGGGTGGGGCGGGCGAGTGCCTTGACGTCGTCCGGTGTGGCGTACGTCCGCCCGGACAGCCACGCCCAGGCCCGTGTGGTGGCCAGCAGGGCGGTTGCTCCGCGAGGTGACACCCCGAGCTGGACAGAAGGGGCCGCACGCGTGGCCCGGACAAGATCGACGATGTAGCCGAGTATTTCCGGATGGATCTGCACACCGCCCATGGCCCTGCGGGCGACGGCCAGCTCGGACGGTCCAGCGACCGGCCGGATCCCGGCCGCGCCCAGGTCGGACGGGTCAAAACCGGCCGAATGACGGGCGAGGACCCGGATCTCGTCGTCCCGCGGCGGCAGCGACACGGCCAGCTTCAGCAGGAACCGGTCGAGCTGGGCCTCCGGAAGCTGGTAGGTGCCTTCGTGCTCGATCGGATTCTGGGTGGCGATGACCGCGAACGGCACCGGCAGGCGGCGTGGCGACCCGTCGACACTGACCTGGCGTTCTTCCATCGCCTCGAGCAACGCGGCTTGGGTCTTCGGAGGCGTTCTGTTGATCTCATCCGCGAGTAGCAGGTTCGTGAACACCGGCCCCTGCCGGAAGGCGAACTGTGACGTACGGGCGTCGTAGACGAGCGAGCCGGTGACGTCGCCGGGCATCAGGTCGGGGGTGAACTGCAGCCGCTTGGTGTCGAGGGACAGAGCCGCGGCAAGGGCTCGCACCAGCAGGGTCTTGGCAACACCCGGGACGCCTTCGAGCAGCGCGTGGCCGCGGCAGAGCAGCGTGACGACAAGGCCGCTGACGGCGGCGTCCTGACCGACGACGGCCTTGCCCACCTCGTCCCGCAGCGCTATCAGTGCCCGGCGTGCCGCTTCGGGATCATCCGGTACACCTGGGCGTGCCTGCGTACCGGTTGCCGGCGCATCGGCCGCGGGGACATTGCCTGCCGGCGCATCGGCCGCGGGGACATTGCCTGCCGGCGCATCGGCCGCAGGGACATCGGTCGGTGATGCGCTGACCCGAGTGGCGTCGTCGGGTGCCTCAGCGGGATGCGGGTTCGGTTCGGTCGGCAGGGATGACCCGGTGGCTGTGACCTCTCGTGTCGGTGGGGTTACTGTGGTGTTGCTGAACGTTTCGGGGTTGTTCATCCCAGGGTCACCTGTCGGTCCACGGTATCGAGTTGGTCCGCCAGCTCCACCAGTTTATGATCTTCAGTGGTCGCCCCGTCTACTGGGATCATTAACCCGTTTGTCGGGGTCTGACCGGTCATGTCGGAACCGTACAGGAGCGATCCGATCTCGACCGGTGACCGCCCGGTCCGGCCGGCGACCGAGGCGACGAGGGCGGTCGGGTCGGGCTCGGCCGACCGGGTCTGCGTCGGCAGCCTGAGACGTTTGGCCAGGCGGGCCCGCAGGCCCGCCCGCAGCACTGCCGCGGCCAGTTCCCGGGCCTGCGCCGCGGCGTAGAGACGGCCCCGGCCCTCGACCGTCTCGGCGGCACGCACCACGACCGCAAGCTGTTCGGACACCGGTGGCCCCATTCGTCGTCCCC
>NZ_CADDZT010000021.1:59926-63360 GCF_902812655.1 Candidatus Frankia meridionalis
TCGCGATGGCAAGCTGAAGGCAGGCGAGCAGGACCCGGTCGGGGAGCAGGTCGCCCAGACCGCGCTGGGCGGCGACCGAATCGGATCCGCCCGGCTGCGGGATCGCCCATGACAGAACTCGGTGTCGGCTCAGCAGCCCGATCGCGAGCGCGGCATTGCCCTGCTCGTCAAGGTGCTTGTTGGTCATGAAATCGGCGCTTCCGACGAGGACGAGCCGTCCGGGCTGGGCCCCGGCCCGCGTCGGACCCGGCAGGTCCACGACGACCAGGGTCGGGGTCGAACGTACCGGGTAACAGGCGGTCACCCCGGAGGCGCCGGGTCGGGTGATGCGCAGACCCGTCCCTCCGCCGAGCGTGGCGGCCTGCGCCGTCACGGCCTCGGGCAGCCGACATGCGGGCGCGGGTGCCGCGGGCGGAACGCCGCCGGTGGTGGTGACGGGCAGGTGCAACGTGGCAAGGACAGCCGTGTCCGGTTCGAGGAGCACCACGTCGGTGCCGCGCCCGACCGCCGCGCCAAGCCTGTTGAGCGCCTCCGGGGTGGCGCGTTCCGGGTAGGCGACCACGATCGTCCCACCGGCTGTTCCCGGACCGGACGCAGCCTCGGCCGGGTCGTTCGTCGGCGCAACCTCGACGCCACGCTCCCGGATGAGCGCTGCCAGTGCCCGGGTCCCACCTGGGGCGGCCGACGTTGTGTCGAGCGGACGACCGCCAGAGCTTTCGATCATGGATGATGCTGCCGCATAGACGATGACCAGCAGGGCCAAAGCGGCAACGACGCGGACGGCACGGCGGACCGTCCTCGGGTCAGGCCCCGCTCGCAGCGTGCTGAGGGTGGTCAAGCCGGCACCGTGAAGGTGGGTGCGGCCTGGCCTGCCGGGAGCGGCCGGATGCCGGCCAGCGTTTCGTCCGCCCGCACCACGACCTGGTAGGAGGCCCGCGACGCGTCGCGCCCGCCGTACCAGACCTCGCTGAACACCGTGACGGCCGCCCCGAGCATGGGCGTGGTCCCAGGATCGAGCCTGCCGACCTCGGCGACAAGCTCGCCCGCGGTACGTCCGGGCCGGGGTTCCAGCACTCCCGTCTCCTCCAACATCCGTACGATCGCGCGTAGCCGTGATCGCACCGCCTCCCCGAAGGCGCCCGCGTCGGCAAGTCTTTCGGCTTCGGCCCGCAGGGCCGCCGCCGACAGCGGGCTGCCCAGCTCAAGGTCGGCTGGCGCTGTTCTCGCGTTGCGACGGACAGGGCCGAGCCGGAGCCGCACGGCAATGACGACCACGGCGACCACGATGACGACGGCCGCGATTCCGAGGCCGTGGCCCGACGACTGCGTGGCACCCGTCCAGAGATTGGTCAGTCGATCGTCGATCCAGCCCACGACGCGCTCGGGCCAGCTCGGCTCGGCCTGGCGGTAGATCGCCCTGGACAGTTCCCGGTGGGCTTGGTCCGCCGCGCCGTCGCGGGTTACCGGTGGCCCGATCATCACCTCCTACTCGTACCGCGGACTGGCTGCGGCACGGTCCCGCGCCGTCTGGGCGAGTGTCACGTCAAGCCCCTCCAGCCGGATGCGACGGTCAATGTAGACCAGCGCGACGACCCCAGCGATGATCGGCGTGGTCACGGTGTTGCCGACGATGCTGAGGACGGCGTTCACGAACAGGCCGAGCGCGGTCAGGTCGCCGCTGTAGGGATCGGTCATCGAGCTGGAGTTGCGGATCACCCCGAGAACAACCCCGAGAACAATCCCGAGAACGAGCGCGATGATGCCGGTAAGCAGCAGGATCCCGAAGGTCCGCCACCAGGCACCGCGGACCAGCGCCCACGAGCGCCGCATGGCCGTTCCGATCGTCCCGCCCTCGAGGACGTAGGCGGGAGTCGACAGGGCCAGCGCGACCGCCACGAAGACCGCGCCGACAAGCAGCCCGATGATTCCGAGGATGGTCAGAAGTGTTACCGCGATCGACAGGCCGATCAGTCCACCCAGGCGAGGTCGGATACGTTGCAGCACCTCCCCGCTGTTCATCCTGCTGCCCAGGGTCGCCTCGCTGACCACAATGCTCAGTGCTCCGGCGAGGGCGATGCGGACAACGAGCTCCAGCCCGGTACCCACAAGGCCGAAGAAGATCTCGGTGCCGCTGGAGCTGCGCTGGCCGATGGCGGTCAGGATGGTGCTGACGATCTGGACGACAGTGGTCGCGGCGACGGTCAGCCCGATCGTCGCGCCCGGGTTCTGGCGCACGGCGGTGAAGGCGCCGTCGAGGATCTCGCCCACGGCCAGCGGTCGCAGCGGAATGATTCCCGGCTTCTCGGCCTGGACCTGCGGACCCCATTGCCCGCCTCCGCCCGGCTGCTGTTGGCCCCAGCCGGGCGGTGCCTGGGGTTGGCCCCAGCCTGGCGGGGGCGGTGCCTGGGGCTGGCCCCAACCCGGTGGTGGCTGCCGTTGGCCGTCCGCGGGGTTGGGACTGCCCTGCTGAGGCTGGTTCCAACCGGGTTCTTCGGTCATGTGGGTCTCCTTGCTGTCCGGGTATCCCGATCCGCCTTGTGGGCGATCATCCCAGTCTTCCGTGCGTATCCGTCAATACCGGCAGGCCTGTACGGGACTTGGCGGATGAGATCGTGCCAGACCGCCGATGTTGTTTTGTCGAGCGGTACCGGAACACAAGGATTTCCATCGTCCACCGACGGGTTGTCCACAGGCGGGTTGTCCACAGGACCCGAAAGGTGTTCGCCACAGCGGTCGCAACGGGGAGAGCATGCAACACATGCCCAACACGTTCGTCACCGCCGCGTTCGATCTTCTTCTGGACCTTCTCTTACCACGCAACTGTGCCGGTTGTGGTTGTGCGGGGCCGGCGGTCTGCGCGGCCTGCGCAGGCTCGGTCGATCGGCCGGCATTCCTCGCCGCTCCGGGACAGATGGCCACACCGGGGCGGCGGGGGCCACCACCATCCTGCCTCGCCGGCGCTGTCTATGACGGTCCGTGTCGGCAGATCATCCTGGCCTTCAAGGAGGGTGGCCGCCGCGACGTTGTCAGGCCGCTGACGCTGGCACTCGCCCGTGCGGTGGCGGCGGCCCGATCCATGGCAACGCACGACGGTCCGGTCATCCTTGTGCCGGTACCACCGACGCGTGCCGCCCTACGGCAGCGTGGCTTCGACCATGTGCGCAGGCTTGGCGACGGTAGCGCCCGAGCGCTTTGCCGGGTCGGGGTGCCTGCTCGGGTAGTGCCGCTGCTGCGGGCGGCCCGGCCGGTGGCGGACCAGGCGGGTCTTTCCGCGGCGGACCGCGCGGCCAATCTCGACTCCGCCTTCGTCGTGCGTCACCGCGTCCGACCGCCCGACGGTTCTTCTCCCGCCAGGGCAGAGCAGGAGATCGGCAGGTGGAATGGCCGTTCGGCGTCCAAGGCGTTGTTCGTCGTCATCGACGATGTCGTGACGA
>NZ_CADDZT010000021.1:63632-65861 GCF_902812655.1 Candidatus Frankia meridionalis
CGGCGTACCGGTATCGGTCGCCGCGGTCGCCGCGGCCACGTTGGCCCGCCGCGGTCCTTCTGGAGATGACCGGCCCGAAGGTGTCCGTTTGCCTGCAACCGGGGTACCGGAGGGGTGAGACTGTCGTCACCACGTACCCGCGCCGTGGGAGCTGAGGAACGAAGCGTGGGCTTGGGTGCTCGGGGTCCGAGCGGAAGGAACGAGGCGGATACGCCCTAAAGCACGACATCGGCAGGTCGGACCGACCGCTTCCACGGGGATCGGTTGGTCATCACCTACCTCCGGTCGACAGGAAGGTGAAGCGAGTGGACATCGTCATCAAGGGAAGGCATACAGCGGTTCCGGAGAGGTTCCGCAAGCATGCCGAAGCCAAGATCGCGAAGTTGGAGAGGTTTGATCATAAGGCGTTCCGGGTGGATGCGGAGCTTTCCCGTGAGCACAACCCGCGCATGGCGCATGTTCGCGAACGTGTTGAGCTGACCGTGTTCTCGCGGGGTCCGGTCATCCGTGCCGAGGCAGCTGCCGCCGATCCCTACGCCGCGCTCGACCTGGCCGCGGCCAAGCTTGCCGAACGGCTACGGCGTGCCGCTGACCGGCGCAGCCGCCACAACGGGGCGGCGCGCGGTTCCCTCGGGCATCTGCCGGGTGCCCTGGTCGATCCGCTGGCGAACCTGCCGGGTGCTGCCGGGGCTGCGTCCTCCAGCCCTACCGACTCCACCCGTGGTACCGACGTCCAGACTGCCGAAAGCGACGCGGATTACGGTGATCCGGGCTTCTCGCCCCTGGTTGTCCGTGAGAAGATCCATCGAGCCGCCCCGATGACTCTCGACGACGCGCTGTCGAACATGGAGTTGGTCGGCCACGACTTCTATCTCTTCCGCGACGTGAGCACGGGTCTCCCGAGCGTTGTCTACCGACGGTGTGGTTACGACTACGGGGTGATTCGGCTTGAAGTAGGCGAGCATGACCATCCCGGTGCGGGTGTCGAGGTTCACCGCCATCAGTCAGGTTCCGGCGATGTCTATGACGAAGCTCGTGGTGTGGTCGCAACGGTGTAAACGTATGCAGGTCTAGCCGACGTGGGACCATCTGCCGTGGACGTCTTCAGTCACGTCCCCGCCACCCCATGCATCAGCACGGGGTGGCGGAGGCGTAGGCGGTCACGACGTGAAGGAGGTCACATGACGGGGGATGGGCGCCAACCAGGGGAGGAGTCGTCCTCGCCGTCGCCGACGGATCCCATCCGGGTGCTCGTTGTCGATGACCATGCGCTCTTTCGGCGTGGTCTGCAGATGGTTCTCGAACAGGAGAACGACATCGAGGTGGTAGGGGAGGCCGCGGACGGCTCTGAGGCCGTCACGATGGCGGTGGACATGGCACCGGACATCGTCTTGATGGACGTTCGGATGCCGCGCCGCGGTGGGATCGACGCGACCAGCGCGATCAAGCAGGCTGTTCCCAGCGCGAAGATTGTCATGCTGACCATCAGCGACGAGGAAGCGGACCTCTACGATGCGATCAAGGCGGGTGCCATGGGGTACCTGCTCAAGGAGATCTCGATCGACGAGGTTGCGACCGCCATCCGCGCGGTGCACGGCGGCCAGAGTCTGATCAGCCCGTCGATGGCGTCGAAACTTCTCACCGAGTTTGCATCCATGATCAAAAAGACCGATGATCGGCCACAGCTACCCACTCCCAGACTCACCGAGCGTGAGATGGAGGTCCTGCGGCTTGTTGCCAAGGGACTGAACAACCGTGACATCGCCAAGCAGCTGTTCATCAGTGAGAACACGGTCAAGAACCACATCCGCAACATCCTGGAGAAGCTCCAGCTGCACTCGCGGATGGAGGCGGTCGTCTACGCGGTCCGGGAGAAACTGTTGGAGATCACCTGAGGTTCCCAGGTGCACGCGGCACCGGGACTCACCGGAAAGTGACGGTGATCAGGTCGGTGTGTCCCGGAACCGCGGTCAGTCATCCGACAGCAGTGAGCCGATCCAGCAGTCGAGGCGGGTACCGTGCAGAACGAGACCTCGGCGCAGCGTGCCTTCGATAGTGAACCCGTTCTTCTCGGCTACCCGGCGGGAGGCCCAGTTGCCGACGCCGGACGTCCATTCGAGCCGTTCGATCCCCAAGGTGTGGAACGCCCAGCGCCCCACCACGCCGACCGCCTGCGTCACCACCCCTTGGCCACGCGCGCCCGGCGCGCACCAGTAACCCACCGCGGCC
>NZ_CADDZT010000021.1:66212-70681 GCF_902812655.1 Candidatus Frankia meridionalis
GCCGCGGTGCGAACTCGGTGACGTAGGATGTGGCGTCGACCTGCATATAGGGCGTGGGCATCCTTGTCCACCGCTGGATGTCCGGATCCTGACAGGCGGCGTGAATCTCATCGATGTCAGCCGGGATCCACGGCCGTAGATGGAGCTTTCCCGCCGTAATCTCCACGGGTTCCAGTTTCGGCATGCTGGCCAGGATCGCCCATGGATCTGTCGGCCCCCGCATCCGGGGGTATGGGCACCGGCCGGGGGGTCTCGAACGTTGTCGTGGACAGGGTCCGACAACCGGGCAGAGCCCGGCATCCGTAGGGGATCGATGCAACCCGGCCAGGACGCCTGGCGCAAGTCCGGCCCGCCGCAGGGTGGATCGATCAGCGCGGGGGGCTAGTGTTGTTGTGTAGGTGACCCAGCCGACAAACCGCCCGAGGAGTTTCACCCGTGGTACTCGAGAAGATCCTCCGTGCCGGTGAGGGTCGCATTCTGCGCAAGCTCAAGGCGATCACCGAGCAGGTGAGCCTCCTCGAGGAGGACTTCGTCGGGCTCACGGACGCAGAGTTGCGCTCGATGACCGACGAGTTCCGCCAGCGGCTCGACGGAGGCGAGGAAA
This sequence comes from Candidatus Frankia meridionalis, assembly GCF_902812655.1. Lineage (GTDB taxonomy): Bacteria > Actinomycetota > Actinomycetes > Frankiales > Frankiaceae > Protofrankia > Protofrankia meridionalis. The sequence goes on from NZ_CADDZT010000021.1 coordinate 66,817, forward strand.
CCCTCGACGAGCTCCTCCCCGAAGCGTTCGCGGCGGTACGCGAAGCGGCCCGGCGTACCCTCGGGCAACGGCACTTCGACGTCCAGATCATGGGTGGGGCGGCGTTGCACCTGGGCAACATCGCCGAGATGAAAACCGGTGAGGGTAAAACCCTCGTCTCGACGCTGCCTGCGTACCTGAACGCGTTGTCCCGCAAGGGCGTCCACATCGTCACGGTCAATGACTACCTGGCGCAACGTGACGCGGAGAACATGGGTCGGGTGCACCGTTTCCTGGGCCTGACGGTCGGTGTCATTCACCCGCAGATGTCACCGGCCGTCCGCCGTCAGCAGTACGAGGCTGACATCACCTATGGCACCAACAATGAGTTCGGCTTCGACTACCTGCGGGACAACATGTCGTGGAGCGGCGAGGAGCTCGTACAGCGCGGGCATAACTTCGCCGTTGTCGACGAAGTCGACTCGATTCTGGTCGACGAGGCCCGTACGCCGTTGATCATCAGCGGCCCGGCCGACAACCCGACCCGTTGGTACACCGAGTTCGCGCGTCTCGCGCCGATGCTTGTGAAGGACACCGATTACGAGGTCGAAGAGGGTAAGCGGACGGTCGCCATCGCCGAGTCCGGGGTGGCGAAGATCGAGGACCAGCTCGGCATCGAGAACCTCTACGAATCAGTGAACACGCCGCTCGTCGGCTATCTCAACAACGCGCTGAAGGCCAAGGAGCTCTACCGTCGGGACAAGGACTACATTGTCACGGACGGCGAGGTTCTCATCGTTGACGAGTTTACCGGTCGGGTGCTGCACGGAAGACGCTACAGCGAGGGAATGCACCAGGCGATCGAGGCCAAGGAGAAGGTCGAGATCAAGCAGGAGAACCAGACCCTGGCCACGATCACTCTGCAGAACTACTTCCGTCTCTACGACAAGCTGTCCGGAATGACCGGTACCGCGATGACGGAGGCGGCCGAGTTCCACCAGATCTACGTCCTCGGTGTGGTGCCGATTCCCACGAACAAGGAGATGGTTCGGGCCGACCAGCCCGACGTCGTCTACAAGACCGAGGTCGCCAAGTTCAACGCGGTCGTCGATGACATTGCTGAACGTAACAACAAGGGCCAGCCTGTTCTTGTCGGAACGACCAGCGTGGCGAAGTCGGAGTACCTGTCCAAGCAGCTGACCAAGCGAGGCGTGAAGCACGAGGTGCTGAACGCCAAACACCATGAGCGGGAAGCGTCGATCATCGCCGAGGCGGGGCGCAAGGGCGCCGTGACTGTGGCGACCAACATGGCCGGACGCGGTACCGACATCATGCTCGGTGGCAATCCGGAGTTTCTCGCTCAGGCCGAGTTGCGTCAGCGTGGCCTCAGTCCTATTGAAACCCCGGAGGACTACGAGGCGGCCTGGCTGGAGGCGCTGGAAAAGGCCCGTGCATCGGTTGCAGCCGAGCACGAGGACGTCGTGGCCTTCGGCGGTCTGTACGTTCTCGGTACCGAGCGTCACGAGTCCCGCCGTATTGACAACCAGCTACGTGGACGAGCTGGCCGGCAGGGCGACCGTGGTGAGTCCCGGTTCTACCTGTCGCTCGGTGACGATCTCATGCGGCTGTTCAACGCCGCGGCGGTCGAGGGCATCATGGACCGCCTCAACATTCCCGAGGACGTGCCGATCGAGTCGAAGATCGTTACCCGTGCGATCCGGTCCGCGCAGACACAGGTCGAAGGCCAGAACTTCGAGATCCGGAAGAACGTCCTGAAGTACGACGAGGTGATGAACAAGCAGCGTACCGTCATCTACGAGGAGCGCCGCAAGGTTCTCGAGGGTGCGGACCTGCATGAGCAGGTACGTCATTTCATTGATGACACGGTGGAGGGCTACGTCCGTGGCGCGACCGCGGAGGGCTATCCCGAGGAATGGGACCTCGACACCCTGTGGTCCGGTCTCGGCGAGCTTTATCGGGTGGGTGTGGAGGTTCCGTCGCAGGATGAGCGTGAGGGACTGACGACCGAAACGCTGATTGAGGATATGCAGGCCGACGCGCACGAGGCGTACGACCAGCGTGAGGATGAACTGGGCGTCGGCCCGGATGGTGAACCGCTCATGCGGGAGCTGGAGCGCCGGGTCGTGCTGGCGGTGCTGGACCGAAAATGGCGCGAGCATCTCTATGAGATGGACTACCTGCAGGAGGGTATCGGCCTGCGGGCCATGGGGCAGCGTGATCCGCTGGTCGAATACCAGCGGGAGGGCTACGACATGTTCCAGACCATGATGGAGGGCATTAAGGAGGAGTCGGTCAGACTCCTGTTCAACGCCGAGGTGCAGGTTCCTTCCGCTGACTCCACCACCCCCGAGGCTGTGGGCACCGCTGCCGGTACGGAGATCGTGCCCGCGGACCGCGCGGCGCAGGCAGCGGGCGAGGCCGGTCTCGTCGCGGCCGTGCGCGCCGCGACGGCCGGCGCCAGCGCCCCGGCTCCTTCGGCCGTAGCCGCCTCCGCGGATGTTCCTGGCCGACCAGTGGTGCCCACGCCCCCGCCGGTGTTCGTCAAAGGCCTGGAGCCGCGTCGTCCAACCGGCGATCTCCGTTACACCGCGCCGTCCGTGGACGGCGGGTCCGAAACGGTAACGACCCGCTCGTCCGGGGACGTACTCGGTGTCGGAGACGGGGAATCGGTGACGAGTGCGGGCACTGGTCGTACCGCCCGTAATGCTCCATGCCCGTGTGGTTCCGGTCGAAAGTACAAGCGTTGCCACGGAGATCCCTCGCACCGCAGCACAGCCTGACGGGTCCGCATCTCGCGTCCGCGGCTGGCCGGGCTCGGTCCTACTGTGGGTCGGGGGTGTGGCGGCACTCATGAGGTTCCGACGGTCGGGATCTCGGGGGAGTCAGCCGGTCTGTAGTGCCGTGACCCGCCAGCGGCCGTCGGACGTCTCCATACGCAGCGCGAGGGCACACGCCCGTTCGCCGCAGGCGATCACCGCGGCAACCTCCGCGATCCCATCGCGAGGCTCGCACACTCGCACGCAGCGCAGGGTGTAGCGGCGTTGGCGCACGTTGTCGGCTGCAAGGCGTTCAAGGTCTGCCTGGACGTGCGGAGTGGTCCAGGCGGCAAGGTGCGCCGCGGGCCGGATTCCCGTCATGGCCTCCACCATTGCGCGGACGACGACCGTGGCCACGGCGCGGGCGGAGGGGGCGGAACGGTTGTCCCGGGTGCCGGCGGTCCGGGGGCCGGATCGGGGCTGCGCCGGAACGTCCCTGGTGACGCGTTGCCGGAGATCACCCAGGTCGCTGTCAGGCAGCGCAAGGACGATGGGCGCCGGGTCCCGGTCGACCGGTGGGCGGGCGGCCCAGGTTCCCGCCTGCGGCTCGTCGTCGTACGGAGGTTCGGTTGGCGTGTTCGGTATCTGGTAAAGGTGACGCACGCGGGTGGAGCCTGGACGGGCGGAGGCAACGGCGGTCACGGCGCTTTTCTCCAGTCGACGGGGAGGGCGGGGTCAGGGCCCGGGGCGGGGCGGCTGGAGCCGCTGACCGGGCAGGATCTTGTCGGGGTCAGGGCCGATCACATGCTCGTTGGCGGCCCACCACCGTGGCCATTCCTGCGCGATTTGCGCGGCGGTCGCGCCAGGGGGGAGATGCCGGGCGGCGATCGCCCAGAGGTTGTCGCCACGCAGTACGACAACCTCGGAGCTGTTCAGGACACCGGTGTCGGACGGTACGGCCGGTAACCGGCCGGATTTACCGATTCCGAGCGACCCTGGTGCCACCAGTGGATCAGGTTGCGGGAGATCACGCGGTGGGGTGTCGTGAGGGTCCAGGTCGGGCCAGGGCGTCTGGGCGCCGGCCGATGCGCCGGGGGCAGGGGCGGGCG
>NZ_CADDZT010000022.1:0-4784 GCF_902812655.1 Candidatus Frankia meridionalis
TCAATGCAACAGTGCCGACCCGATCGGTTGGCCTATCACGGGACGGACAGTGCCGGGGCGAACGCCAGCAGTTGGTGGCCGAGGGTGGCGTCCCCTGCCATGACGACACCGAGGTCTCCCGGCGTTCGGCGGTCGCCGACGAACAGGCAGAATTCGACCGTGTCGAGGATCACCTCGGCAGCGGGCTGTGCAGTCTCGGACAGATCGGCGGCCCCGGACAGATCAGCGGCCCCGAAGCCACCGGTGGTACCGGACGGGTCTGCGATGCCGACCCGCACCAGCCAGGATCCGGCACCCGGTCCGGTGAGGGTGAGGCGGACCGTGCCGGCGGGTGGCCCGGACGCGGCCGGCAGATCGAGCGTGAACAGGTGGTCGAGCATCCGCGCGACAAGGTCGGCCATCACGTGCAGGTGCTCCGCGGCAGGGTCGGGCAGTGCCAGACCGACCGCCCTGGCGATGTCACGGGCATGGATCCAGGTCTCGAAGCCCCGGGAGACGAGGTGGTCGGCAACGGGCATCTCGATGCCGCCGACCTGGACGAGTCGATCGGCGAGCCCCGGGTCGGCACACAACCGCTGCGCGATCGCGTCGACACCGTCCCGCCAGAGCCCGTACGTGTGTGCCGGCGGCCGGGCACGCTGCTGAGCTATGACAGCCTCGCTGTGGGCGACCACGTCCTGGCGAGGATCCACCGACGGGTCCCCGGCAACGCCGATCGCCGCGGCGAGCAGTCCGTTGGTCGCGGCGAGGTGGGCGACCAGGTCGCCCGTGGTCCAGTCGCGGACCGGGCTGGGCAGGGTCCAGGCCGCGTCGTCGAGTTCGGCGAACGCGGATTCCAGCAGGCCGGCGGCGGCGGCGAAGGGTGCGGCGAAGGCGGGTACCGACGGCGCGGGCCGGCGGCGGGCCAGCGCGGCGGTGAGCACGTCCGAGGGCGGCGGGGGCGAGCCGACCTCGGCGCTGTCCGGCTCGTCGAGTTCGACGAGCTCGGCGATCATGGCCACCGTCTGCTGCAGGTCGACCGCCTCTCGAGCACAGGACGGGCACTGGCGTATGTGCGCAGCCACCAGGTCGGTCTCGTCGGGGTCGCAGGCGTCGAGTGCCCACACCCCGAGCAGGGCGGTGACATGAGCTCCGGGCGTGCTCACCTGCCCACCCCTTCCTCCGCCAGCTCCCGCGCAAGCGCGCTGCGTATGCGTGACTTCGCCATGTCTTCCGGGATTCCCGGCCTTCCGGGATTCCCAGTTCGATCGCTACCTCACGGTAGGTGCGTCCATGATTGAAAGCCAGTTTCACCGCATCCTGGAGGAAGGCCGGCGGCACAGTCGCCTCAGGAGGTGAGGTTGCGGTACTGGCGTACGGCCAGTGGGGCGAAGACCATGCCGATGCCGATCGACCAGACGACGGACTGCCACACCCAGTGGTGGGCGGGTCCACCCACCATGAGGGCCCGGACGGCGTTGATCGTGACGGTGGCCGGCTGCGCCTTGGCGTAGGCCTGCAGCCATCCGGGCATGGTGCTCACCGGAACGAACGCCGAGCTCGGAAAGATCAACAAGAAGAAGGGCAGGATCGAGGCGACCTGGGCCGTCTCGGGGTCCTTCACGGCCAGGCCGATGGATGCGAACACCCACGACATGGCGTATCCGAACATCAGTACGAGCCCGATCCCGGCGAGAATCGCGGTGGCGGAGTTGTGGAACCGGAATCCCACCAGGACCCCGACCGTGATCATCATCGCCAGCACCAGGACGCTGCGGCACAGATCGGCCACGGTCCGTCCAGCGAGCACGGCGGAGCGGGCCATCGGCAGGGCCCGGAACCGGTCGATGATCCCGCTCTTCAGATCCTCGGCGAGCCCGACGGAGGTTGCGGAACCGCCGATGAGGGACGCCTCCACGAACACGGCGGGGACGATGTAGTCCACGTAGTGCCCGCCGGGGATGGCGATGGCGCCACCGAGGACATAACGGAACAGCAGCAGGATCAGCAGCGGCTGGGCGGTGGAGATGAGCAGCAGTTGCGGGGTGCGCACCAGCCGGCGGAGGTTACGCTGGGCGATCCCGCCGATGTCGCTGAAGATGACGGCAAGTTCCGTCGAGGCGGTCGGTGGTGCCGGCCGGTCGGCCGTCGGACTGTTCATGGACGCCTCCCGCGCGGCGCGGAACCGGCCTGCGGGGCGGCGGCGGAACCGCCGTTGACCGGGGGCGTGGCGGCATGACCGGTGAGGGACAGAAAAACGTCATCAAGGGATGGGCGTCGGATGCCGAGATCGTCCAGGTCGATACCCGCCTCGTCGAGGCGGCGCCCCGCGGCAAGCAGGACCTTGGCCCCACCGGTGGCCGGGACGGCGACCCGGCGTCGCTCGGCGTCCACCTGCGGGGGGCCCTCACCGATACCGACAAGGAGTGCGGCGACCTTGTTCAGGTCGGTGTCGTTGGTCACCCGCGCTTCGACGACGGCGCCGCCGGTACGGTTCTTCAGCTCGTCAGCGGTCCCGTCGGCGACCACCCGGCCGCGGTCGATCACGACGATGCGGTGCGCGAGGCGTTCGGCCTCCTGCAGGTACTGGGTTGTCAGCAGGACGGTGGTGCCGTCGGCCACGAGGCGCTCGATGAACGCCCACAGATCGTTGCGGGTCCGCGGATCGAGCCCGGTGGTGGGCTCGTCCAGAATGAGTACGGACGGATGCCCGACCAGGCTCGCGCCGAGGTCGAGGCGCCGTCGCATACCGCCCGAATAGGTCTTCACCTGCCGCTCACCGGCGTCGGTGAGCCCGAAGCGGTCCAGGACCTCCCGCGCACGGTGTCGGCGTTCGGCCTTCGGGAGGTGGTAGAAGCGCCCGACAAGCTCGAGGTTTTCCCGACCGGTGAGCAGTTCGTCGACGGCGGCGTACTGGCCGGCGAGCCCGATCACGCGACGCAGCGCGTCGGCGTCCCGCACGACGTCGTAGCCCGCGATCCTGGCCCGGCCGCTGTCCGGTTCGAGCAGCGTGGTCAGGATCCGTACCAGCGTCGTCTTGCCCGCGCCGTTGGGGCCGAGGAGCCCGAGGACCGTACCGGCCTCGGCGGTGAGGTCGACCCCGGTCAGCGCGTGGGTCGACCCGAACCGTTTGGTCACCGCCTCAACTTCGATCATCGGCTCGGCCATGACCGCCCCTTTCCGGGGTATTCCACGGTAGGACCGGTGTCCAGACTGGTGAACAATAGCCGACCGGTACGACGTTATCCGCGTCGGGACACCTGTGCCCCCGGCGGGTTTTCAGCCGACGGCGCGGGAGGTGCGGAACATGGTGTCGAGGGTGACCGGTTCCAGCCTGCGTTCGGTGATGAGTTGCTGTATCTGGTCGAACAGTCCGAGGACCGTCTGGTGGTTGGCGTGGCCGAGCATGATGGTTCCCGGCTGCAGGTAGCGGCGGGCCAGATCCATGAGTTGCCCGGGGCTCAGCACCGTGGAGTCACCGAAACTACCGTTCCAGATCAGGACCTTCGTGAAGCCGAGTCCGGCCACGACCGCGTCGACATGGGCGTTGTGCGAACCGTACGGCGGTCGGAACCAGGGCCGCGAGGTGATGCCGAACGTCTTGTTGATCCACTCCTCGTTTCTTTCGATGTCCGCGCGGATCGCGTCGTCCGCGCGGCCGAGCAGGTTGAGATGGGTCCAGGTGTGGTTTCCGATCTGGACCTGACCGGCCTCGATCAGGGGACGCAACGCGTCGGCGTGCCGATCCCAGATCTCCCGGTAGGCGCCGTTGGGCGAGAAGGTGATCGGAATGCCCGAGCGCTGTGCGAACTCCACGTAACCGGCGACGGTTTCGGGTGAATAGCCGTCATCAATCGTTATGGCGATCTGCCGCGTCGGCGCGGGCGCTCCGAACACCACCGACGGGGCTCCTGGGCGTGCCGGTGGAATCGGTGGCAGCGGTGACGGCTGCGGCCTGGGCTGGTCCCGGGTGATCACCGACGCCGCCGCCGGTTGTGAGGTCTGGTCGACCACCGGCGTGCGGCTTTGTCCTGTCCCCGGGACTGGGCTGGAGGCAGGTCCGGGGTGCTGCGCCGAGCAGCCGACGAGGGCCTCGGCCGCGCCGATGCTCAGCAGCGTCAGCAGTGTCCTGCGATCCATGGGCGGAACCGTACAAGACGCCCCGAAGCCGTGTTTGGGGCTATCGGCCGTCATCGCTGACGGAGCCGAGAAATCGGGCGGAATCGGGCGCTCTTGGTGACCATTCAGCGCAGATCGAGAGGTTCGGCGAGGACGGCGTCCCCCTCGGCGCGGGTGAGGGCGCCGGTCGCGACGAGACGGTTGAGGACGTGCCGTTGGCGGGCTCGCGCGGCCTCGGCGTGCTGGTAGGGGTCGTATGCGCTCGGGGCCTGTACCAGCCCGGCCAGCGTCGAGGCCTGCGCCCAGGTCAACGCGGTGGGTACACGATCGAAGTAACCCCGGGCCGCGTCGGTGACCCCGTAGTAGCCGTGGCCGAAGTACACCGTGTCGAGGTACATACGCAGGATCTCGGTCTTTCTGTACCTGGCGTCAAGCTTCACCGCCAGGGCCACCTGTTCGACGCGGTCGGTGAAGCCGCGCCGGCCATCCGTGTACAAGATCTTGACAAGCTGCTGGTCGAGCGTGGCACCGCCCACGTCACCGCTGATGACAAGGAAACCCGCGGTGGCGCGCACGGCGCCGACCGGGTCGACGCCGTGGTGGGAGAAGAACCGGGTGTCCTCGGTGGCGAGGAGTGCCCGCACGATCCGGTCGGGCAGCGGCCCGGCCAGCGCTTCGGCGCCGTC
>NZ_CADDZT010000022.1:5372-11853 GCF_902812655.1 Candidatus Frankia meridionalis
GGCCCGCCGAAACGAGGTCGGGGACCACCCGCATCCGGATCGGCCCTGATCGTGGGATTCGCGAATCATTTCCGGTGTCGGCCGAATGCCGTCCGAACAATCTCAGAAAAGGGTGAAACGGGCGAGGCAGAACAGACCCGCCGCGATGCAGTAGACCGCGAACGGCTTCAGCGTGCGGTTCTCGAAATACCGGGTGAGAAACCGTACGGACAGGAAGGCTGCCATGCCGGACAGTGCCGCGCCGAACAGTGCCTGGACGCGGATGCCCTCGCCGAGAGGCCCGAACAGGTCCGGCAGTTTGAGTACTCCGGCAGTAAGGATCACCGGCGTGGCGAGCAGGAAGGAGAAACGTGCCGCGTCCTCGTGGGACAGTCCGCGCAGGAGCCCGGCCACCATCGCGATGCCTGATCGGCTGATGCCCGGAGCCAGGGCGAGGATCTGCGCGGACCCGACGATCAGCCCGTCCGACTGGCGTAGCCGGGACAGCCGCTGATCGGAGGCGATGGCCGGGTCGACGTCCGGCTGAGGTCCGGGCTCGGAATCGGGACCGGGCACTCCGGTGCCCGAGACGCCGGAACCTGCGACCGTCTTGCCGGATGCGGCCACCAGGGGACGGCGGTGCGCGCCGTGTCGTCCCCCGTAGGTGGCGTCCTGCGGGGACGGTCGATGTCGCATGCGTTCCGCGGCGAGCAGGACGACACCGTTTATCGTCAGGAAGGCCGCCGCCACGACCGGTTTGCCGAGGGTCGTGCGGAAGGTGTGTTCCAGGAGAAGACCGGACACGCCGACCGGAATGGTGGCGATAACCAGAAGCCATCCGAGTTTCTGGTCCGATGTCACCACTTCACGGTCCCGCAGCGAGGTCAGCAGGCCCACGACGATGCGGACCCAGTCACGTCGGAAATAGACGATCAGGGCCGCGGCGGTGGCCACGTGCAGGCCCACGATGAAGGCCAGATAGGGCGATTCGGGGGAGGACACGTCGAGATCCCGCGCCCAGCTGCCGCCGATGACCGCCGGAATGAGGACGCTGTGGCCGAGGCTGGACACGGGGAACAGTTCCGTGACGCCCTGTAGAAGGCCGATGGCGCCAGCTTCAAGGAAACCGAGATGCGGCATGGACTCACTTTCGAACAGTGCCGGACAGGTGGTGCCAGACAGGAGGTGACCCCGGACGCGATCATGCCACGGCCGGGCCCCGGAACGCAGGTTGGCACACGGATCATGTGACCACGATGTGAACCACCTGTCAGGTGTGGTCGACCGATCACCCGGAGCGCGGATCGGATGGCCCGATCGCCATCATCAACTAGAGACGATCTAAAGTAACTAGTGCGACAGGTATGCCACTGGTGCTACTGTGACGTCCGACACTTTGTTGAGTCCAACTCGATAAAGACTCGAGGAGCGTATGGACCGCAGGACCGAGCTCTACATCGACGGCCGGTGGCGGACACCGAGCGGCGTCGGGACGATCGAGGTCGTGGAGGCGGCCACGGAACAGACCATCGGCGCCGTACCGGCGGGCGAGGCCGATGACGTCGCCCTTGCCGTGGCAGCCGCGCGGGCGGCCTTCCCCGCCTGGTCGACCAGCACGGTCGACTCCCGGGTCGCGCTGCTGCGGGCGCTTGCCGACGGCCTGGACGCCCGCGGCGCGCAGTTGGCGACGTTGATGGCCCGAGAGGTCGGCACTCCGCTGGTCACCTCCAGGCGGGTGCAGGTCGGCCTGGCCGTGTCCGTCATCCGCTCGATCGCCGACATCGCCGAACGTCTCCCCCTTGAGGAACGGATCGGATCGTCGTTGGTACTGCGGGTCGCTGCCGGTGTGGTCGGCGCGATCACGCCCTGGAACTATCCCCTCTACCAGCTGACCGCCAAGGTTGCGCCGGCACTCGCGGCCGGATGCACCACGGTGGTCAAGCCGAGCAGTGTCGCGCCCCTCGCCGCGTTCGTCCTCGCCGACGTCGCGGGCGAGGTCGGCCTGCCGCCCGGCGTCCTAAACATCGTGACCGGCCGGGGGGCGGTGGCGGGGGAGACGCTGGTCGGTCACGCGGACGTCGACCTGGTCAGCCTCACCGGGTCCACCGCCGCCGGGGTCCGGGTCGCGCAGATCGCCGCATCCGGTGTCAAGCGGCTCACCCTGGAGCTCGGCGGCAAGTCCGCCTTCATCCTCTGCCCCGGCGCCGACCTGGACCTCGCCGTGGACAACGCCGTGCGCGGCTGTTTCGTCAACAACGGGCAGACCTGTTCGGCGACCAGCCGGCTCGTCGTCCCACGTGAGCTGTTGGACGAGGTGGAGGAGCGTCTCGCCGCGCTGGTCGGGGCCCATGTGGTCGGCGACCCGCTGGACCCGGCCACGACGATCGGGCCGGTCGCCTCGGCCGGGCAGGCGCGTTCGATCGCGTCCTACCTCGACAAGGCCGCACACGAGGGCACCGTGATCGTCGGCGGTCCCGGTCCCGTGCCCGGGCTCGACCGAGGCTACTTCGTGCGCCCCACTGTGGTGAGCCGGCTCGGCAACGACGCCGTGCTCGCCCGTGAGGAGGTCTTCGGCCCGGTGCTCGCGGTCATCCCGGTCGCGGACGTCGACGAGGCCGTCACCGTCGCCAACGACTCCGACTACGGCCTGTCCGGCGCGGTGTTCGCCGCGGACGATGCGTCCGCAGTGGCGGTGGCGCGCCGGCTGCGTACCGGCCAGGTGGCGATCAACGGGGGCCGGTTCAACGTCCTCGCCCCGTTCGGTGGCTTCCGGCGTTCCGGTGTCGGCCGGGAACTCGGCGAGCACGGGCTGGCCGAGTACTTCGAGCTGATGTCGTTGCAGCTGCCCGCCGGCGTGAGCGGGGCCACGGGCCCGGCTGCCACGTGACGGGCTGCCACGTAACGGGCTGCCACGTGACGGGCAAGGGGGAACCGGGCACCGTGGTGGTGACCGGTGCCGCCCAGGGCATCGGCCGGGCGCTGGCCCACCGCCTCGCCGCGGACGGCCACACCCTGGTACTCCTCGACCTCGCCGCCGAGCCGTTGCGTGCCGTGGCGGATGACCTCGGAGCCCGGGCCGTCGTTCTCGACGTCACCGACGCCGACGCGGTCGCAGGCCTCGCGAAGATCGCGCCGGACTGCACCATGCTCGTCAACAACGCCGCTCTCGTCCTGGAAAACGCCCTGCTGGACACGACCGCGGCGGACGCCAGGCGGGTGCTCGACGTCAACGTCGTCGCACCGCTACTGCTGGCCCGGGCGCTGGCCCCGGCCATGGCCGCCCGCGGCGGCGGCAGCATCGTCAACCTGTCCTCGGTCACTGCCCGTTACCATCCGCCGGGTACCGGGCTGTACAGCGCGTCCAAGGCCGCTTTGGAAGGGCTCACCCGCGCGCTCGCCGTGGAGCTCGGCCCGCTGGGTATCCGTTGTAACGCGGTGGCGCCCGGTACCACCCCGACCCCGGGGTCCGACGCACACTACGGCGACGAGAGCGCCCGGGCACGGCGGGCGGCCGTGCTGCCACTGCGCCGGCTCGGCACCGTCGACGACATCGCCGAGGCCGTGCTGTTCCTGCTGTCCCCGCGTTCGGGCTATGTGACCGGGGAGGTTCTCGCCGTCGACGGCGGCTACACGGTCGCGGGTGGCCATTTCTTCCGGCTGGCGAGATCCAGGACCTGAGAGGTGCTCGATGACAACCGATGTCGACGCGCGGTCGTGCCCGTTCCCCGGGCCCGACCTGTCCAGCCCGGAGTTCCTCGCGCGGCCGGAACACTGGTACGCGATCATGCGCGTCCAGGCGCCGGTCTGCCTCGTGCCCGGCAACGGCTGGTATGTCGTGGCCGGCGCGGAGCTCGTCCGACAGGTATTGCGGGACACGGCGACGTTCTCCTCGGCGGGCCTGAGCAAGCACGCGCCGCCCCCGCCCGAGGTCGCCGACGCGGTCGCCGCGATCCGCGCCCGCGGCTGGCCCTATGTTCCGGCGCTGGGCACCAACGACCCGCCCCGGCACACCCAGCTGCGCAAACTGGTCAACAAGGCGTTCACCCCGCGGGCGCTCGCCTGGATGGAGCCGCTGGTCCGCCGGACCGCGCACGACCTTGCCGCGGCGCTGCCCGACGGTGGGCAGGTCGACTTCTACACCGCGTTCGCCGAGCCACTGCCCGCCTGGGCGATCTGCCGGGTGCTGGGGCTCGATGACTCCCGCCGCGCCGACGTCCGGCGCTGGACGCTCGCCGCGACCGCCACGATCGGTGCCCGCCCGGACGCCGAGGGCTGGATCCGCACGGAGGAGGATCTCCTCGACTACCAGCAGACGATGGCGGCCGAGATCGAACGGTGCCGCGAGCAGCCGCGCGAGGGGCTGCTGTCCGCCCTGGTGTCGGCATCCGCCGAGGTCGGGCACGGTGAGGAACCGATCGGGACGGCGAACCTGCTCACGGTGGTGCGCGAGCTGCTCGTCGCCGGGAACGAGACGTCCGGTCGACTGATCGCGGCCATGGTGTACCTGCTGGACCGCCGTCCCGAAGAGTGGGACCGGGTGCGCGCGGACCCGGAACGGGCGCGCCTGATCGTGGAGGAGGCGTTGCGCTGGTCGACTCCGACGCAGGTCGCCTACCGCCGGGTGACCCGGGATGTCCGGCTCGGCGGGGTCGACATCCCCGCTGAAGCCAGGCTGGTGGTGTCGTTCGCGTCCGCCAACCGCGACCTGCTGGCCTTCGGCGATCCCGACGCTTTCGACCCCGACCGGCCCGAGGTGCGCACCCACCTGGCGTTCGGCCAGGGCCCGCACATGTGTGTCGGTGCCGGGTTGGCCCGCATCGAGGGCGTCACGGCCCTGCAGGTGCTCGCCGAGCACGTCAAGTCGTTGGACGTCCTTGACCCGGACAATCTGAGCTACACCCCGAGCTTCATGGTGCGGGGCCTGGACACACTGCCTGTCACCGTGCGGCGTCTGCCGGCCGCCTCGGACGGGGATCACCCGGAGGTCGGGCATTGACCGCGGTCGGGCTGTGCCTGCCGCGGCCGGGCGGCACGGTGACCCGGGACGCACTGCACGGTTTCCGCGAACTCATAAAGGAGGGGTCCTCATGCAGACCCGACGTCCGTTCCGTTTCGGCGCCCAGTGTTACCGGGCCGCGGACGCCAAGCAGTGGCGCGACACGGTGCGCCGGGTCGAGGACGCCGGCTACTCGGCGCTGCACGTCTCCGACCACTACGTCGGGCCCGGCCCGGCGATGGACGGCACCGGCCACCGGCCGGTGACCCTCGCGCCGGTGCCGGCCATGGCTGTCGCCGCCGAGATCAGCTCCACGTTGCGGATCGGTTGCCGCATGTTCTGCGTGGGCTACCACCAGCCGGTGGTGCTGGCCAAGGAGATCGCCACGCTCGCGGTCCTCGCCGAGAACCGGATCGAGGTCGGCCTGGGCGCCGGGTGGCTCGCGGCCGAGTACGCCGCGATGGGCGTGGCGTACGCCGGGGGCGCCGAACGGGTCGACCTGCTGGCCGAGGTGGTGGAGCTGCTCGACGCGTGGTTCGCGGGCAAGGACATCGCGGTGGAGGGCCGCCATGTCCACGCGGGCGGTTTCGCCCCGCTACCGGTGCCCGCGGCCCGCCCGCCGATCATGATCGGCGGAGGTTCCCCGCGGGTGCTGCGCCTGGCCGGTCGGCGCGCCGACATCGTCAGTGTCAACTTCGACAACCGGTCCGGCGTCATCGGCCCGGACAGCGTCGCGCGCTCCGGACCGGAACAGACCCACCGCAAGCTGGCCTGGGTACGCGAGGGCGCCGGTGACCGGTTCACCGACCTCGAACTGGAAACGGCCGCCTACTTCGTCGCGATCGAGGGCGGGACGGAGACGACCGAGGCCGAGCTGTCCGCGCGCACCGGACTCGACGCGACGGCCCTACGGGCCTTCCCGCACGCCCTTGTGGGCTCGGTGGGCGAGGTCTGCGACCAGCTCGAGCGGCGGCGGGAGGAGTACGGCTTCTCCTACATAACCGTGGGTGACCGGGCGATGGAGGCCTTCGCGCCCGTCGTGGCCCGCCTGGCCGGTTGCTGACGACTCGGTGCCCAGCTCAGGGATGCAGGACTCCGGCTCAGGGGTAGCGGACGGCGCGGTTGCCGTCGGTCCACATGCGCGTCAGGCCGCGGTAGCTGAAGCGCCAGCCGTCGGCGGTACGGCGCAGCCGGTCGTCATACCGGCCGGCGACGATGTACAGGTCGCCACCGGGCGTACCGCGCCGGACCTGCTGAGCCTGCACGTAGGCGGTGTGCCCGGCGTCGTCGCCGTGCAGCCGTACCACCGAGTTGCCGACGAGGTGCTGCGTGGCGTCCAGCGGCACCAGGATGGAACTGATCGCCTCGACGATCGCGTCCGGGCCGACGGGGGAACCCACCGACCCCCCGAGCGCGCACACCGCGTCGTCGGTGAACAGCTCGCGCAGCGACACCCAGTCCCTGGTGTCCAGGGCGGTGGCGTAGGCCGCTACGACGTCGAGAACG
>NZ_CADDZT010000022.1:11901-12616 GCF_902812655.1 Candidatus Frankia meridionalis
ATCGGTGGGTACGGAGACGTCTGTCACGGTCGGACTGTACTGCGCCCGGCAGGTGCCGGGCGACCGGCTCCGTCGGGCAGATACCGCGCGGTCGCCCGCACGGAGCTGTCCGACCCACGGAAGCAAGTTCCGACTACGGAGTGAGGAATGCCGATGTCAGCGCAACCGGTCCGGGGCTGGGAGGACCTGTCGAGCTTCACCCTCGACGACGATGGTGAGGCGGAGCTTCTCGCGCGCCAGACGGAGTGCACCTTCGTCTGGGTGAACGCGACCGGCCATCCGCTCGGCGCGGTGGTCAACTTCATCTTCCGCCGCAACCGATTCTGGGCGACGGCCACCGACTGGCGGCCCCGGGTGGCGGCGATCCGCCGTGACGACCGGGTCGCCATCGTGGTGAGCAGCAAGGGCTCGGGCATCCCGCAACGCCGCTCACTGACCTACCGGGGACTGGCCGTCGTCCACGACGACCGCGCGACCAAGGACTGGTTCTTCCCGGAGTTCTCCGCGGCGATGCGGCCTGGTGCACCCGCCAGGCAGGCCGAGTTCGCCCGGCTGCTCGACTCGACCGGCCGGGTCGTCATCGAGGTCGTACCGCAGCGGCGCACCGGCTTCGACGGGGCGAAGATGTGGACCTCCGCGCCGCAGGGCGCACCCGACGATCTGGCCGCCCGGTGAGCGGGAGCCCGCTAAGCGGGAGCCCGCTAAGCGGGAGCCC
>NZ_CADDZT010000022.1:13245-13969 GCF_902812655.1 Candidatus Frankia meridionalis
GGGAGCCCGGACGGATCCGCGCCGGAGGACCTCGACGGCGCCGTGCTGTCCTTCCACTCGCTGCCACCGGTCATCGAGCCGCGGCGGCGGGTCCGGGCGGCACGCGCCGCCGGTTTCACCTCGGTGGGCCTCAGCCTGAGCTGGTTGCGGGGCTGGCTCGCGGACGGCCATACCCTCACCGAGCTGGAGGACCTGCTTGCCGAGAGCGGTGTCACGGTCGGTGAGCTGGAGACGCTGCGTCCCTTCGGCGCACAGCCCGACGCGGCCGAGGACCTCTGCTGGACGGTCGCGGAGCGCTTACGGGTGCCCTACGTGGGGGCCATCGGTTCCTACGAGGGCGGGTGGGACGACGCGGTCGCCCGCTTCGCCGCGCTCTGCGACCGGGCGGCGGGCGTGGGCGAGGGTGTCGTGGTCGGGCTTGAGTTCCTGCCGTTCACGAACCTGGCGGACGCGGCCACGGCGGCGGCGCTGGTCGCGGCGGCCGGTCGTCCGGGCGGCGGGGTGTGCGTGGACGTCTGGCATGTCCACCGCGGCGGTGGGACCCTGGCCGATCTCACGGAGAGTCTCTGGCCGCATGTCGTGCGGCTGCAACTGTCCGACGGTCCTCTCGCGGCCGAGGACGACGACCTGCTGGCGGACTGCATGGCCAACCGACGGCCGTTCGGCGACGGCGAGTTCGATCTGGCGGGTCTGCTCGCGGCCGCGGCCCGCCATCGCCCGGGGG
>NZ_CADDZT010000022.1:14360-17727 GCF_902812655.1 Candidatus Frankia meridionalis
CGGGCCTGTCCGTCGAGGTCATCTCATCCCGGCTGCGCGGGGAGCCGCCCGAACAGGTCGCGCTTCTTCTCGCGGCAGGGCTGCGGACGTTGCTACGAGGTCGGGAGGCGAGGACGGTGAGCACCGTATCGTCCACTCCGTCGTTGGTCATGACCCGGGCACTGGAGATCGGGATCGTCGTCGACGACCTGGCGGGCATGGTCGCCTTCTATATCGAGGCGCTCGGCTGTACCGAGGTGCATCGCTCGGAGGTACCGGCCGGGCTCAACGCGCGGTTGGGACTGGGCGGGGCGACAACGGTGGTGTGGCTGCGCACGCCATGGGGGGAGCGGGTCAAGCTGCTGCGACCTGCGTCCGCCGCGACCCCGCTCGCCGCGGCCGTGCCGATCGCCACCCGTCGTGGGCTGTCCTACCTCACGTTGTACGTTCAGGACGCCGCGGGGGTTGCCGAGCGGATGCGTGACGGGGGAGCGAGCCCGCTGTCCGACCCGCCACTGGTCGAGGCGAGCGGCAGGCGAATCGCCTTCTGGGCCGACCCCGAGGGCAACGTCATCGAGCTGGTCGAGGATCTCGACCATCCCCGGTGAGCTCGGCGGGGAAACTGGGCACATCCGAGACTTTCTGTTGACAACATACAGTTAGTCCCATGTAATGGCCGTCACATAGGTGACGGCCATCCTGGCCAAAGGTAGCGCGATCGCGATTCTTCTCGCGTCGCCGGAGGCCCCATGGGTCCCTGAGGCAGGGCGGCCGTGCGTGCTGACGCTTGGCGTCAGGAGAGAAAGGACGCGTCGTGCAGAGCTGGGTCGCAGACTGGGAGCGCAGCCCGCGGCTGCCTCACTACACCAGGGCCAACGCGGGTGAGACGTTACCCGAGCCCGCGAGCCCGCTGGGCTGGACGCTGGCCTACGTGCACGTGCTGAGGGGATGGCGGACGGGCTTCATCGACCTCGGGGTCTACCGCTCCGACGAGCTGTCGACCGACCGACCCGAGATCGCAGGCCTCTTCGGGGGCTACTTCTACCTGAACCTGTCCCATATGAGGTTGTTCTCGCTACGCCTGGGAGTGCCGGTCGAGCAGACCGACCGGGCGTTCGTCGGCCAGCGCCCGGACATCCCGCCCCACGTCGCGCATCCGGACGACGTCGACGAGGAACGTTCGGCGAAGGCCGGTGCCTCGGTGCAGCGGCTGCTCGGAGCGACGGAGTTCCCCGACGCCGTTGCCGACCGCGAGCGGGTACTCGCGATCCGACGCGAGCGCCCCGACCTCACCACCCTGTCCGACGCCGAGCTGGTGGCACGGGCCCGGGCGCTGCTCGCAGAGAGCGAGGGCAGCATCTTCTACCGCCACCTGGTCTCGACGCTCCCGGCGAGCTTCGGCCCCGGCATCCTCGGGCCGTTGTGCGAGAGCGTCGGACGCGGCGGTGACCTGCTCGACCTGATCAGCGGCATCGGTGACATCGACTCCGCCTCGCCGGCGGTCGGGCTGTGGGACCTGTCCCGCCTGGTGCCGGGGTCGGCGGAGGTCGGCGCACTGTTCGACGCCGGTCCGGCCGCGGTGGCCGCCGCCCTGGGAGATACCGCCACAGGTGATGTCGCGGCGTTCCGGGACGCCTTCGCCGCCTTCCTCGCCGACTACGGGGACCGCGGCCCCAACGAGTGGGACATCCACTCGTTGCCGTGGGAGGTGGAGCCGACCGCGGCCATCACCCTGATCGACCGGCTGCGACACAGCCCGGATTCGGAGGCTCCGGCTTTCCGCCACGACAAGCTCGCCGCCCGCCGCGCGCAGACCGCGGCCGAGATCCGTAAGGAGCTCGCCGACAACGCCGAGGCGCTGGCCACCTTCGATGTCGGAATGCAGGCCGTCGACGTCTGGATGCCCGCGCGGGAACGCACCAAGGCCAACTGCGTCGCCGCCCTGCACGAAATCCGCGTGACCATCCGTGAGCTCGGCCGCCGCGGCGTCGAAGCGGGCCGCTTCGCCCGTCCCGAGGACGTCATGATGCTGCTCGCGGACGAGCTCGACGACTACCTCGCCGACCCCGGCCGGTTCACCGAGATCATCGCACGGCGTCTGGTCGAGTACGGAGAGCTCGCTGAACTGGAGCCGCCGTTCTTCGTCGCCGAGGACCCCGACATCGCCACCTGGCCGCGCCGGGACCGTGAACTGCCCGCACCGGCCCTCGAGGGGGACGTGTTCACCGGCGTCGGAGGCAGTCACGGTGTCTATACCGGCCGGGTGCGGGTCGTCACCGAGCTGGCCCAGTGCGAGGCCCTCGAGCCCGGAGAGGTTCTGGTCTCCCCGATCACGGATGCGGCGTGGACCCCGTTGTTCCTCGTGGCCGGCGCGGCCGTGGTGGACGTCGGCGGGCTCAACAGCCATGCCGTTGTGGTCTGCCGGGAGCTCGGCATCCCGTGTGTCATCTCTGTGGGTGACGGCACGACGCGGCTGCGCGACGGCGTCGAGGTGACCGTGGACGGCAACACCGGCACGGTCACGGTGCTCTCGGCTCCGGTCCCCGCCGGAGTCTGAGCCACGCGGCACACTGCCGACGGGTACCACCAGCGAACGGGTGGGATGCGAAGCGAACTACCCAACGCTTCGCATCCCACGGGCCGGGGCTCCCACGGGCCGGGGCTCCCACGGGCTGGGGCCGTCGCCCTCGCCGGCGGGGGTCAAGACCGACATCCACCGGGTCGGCCAGGGCACCGACGGCGTTGATCACGGTGGCTATATGGCTGTCCTTTTTTGACCTGACCTGCTTACTCACTCCATTCCTGTCTTGCCGGGTGTCCAGAACGGTTTGGTCAGTACGTTGCGGCGGGGCCAACCCCGATCGGTGACGAGGTGGCGGAGGGTCGCTTGAATGGTCCGGGCCTCGCCGGCGAGGTAGGCCATGCCGGGCTGGTCGGGGATCTCGAGGCGGCGTACTGCTTCGAGCAGGCTGGTGGAGGACGCGGCCGGCGTACCGTGGCGGTAGTGCCAGTGCACGCGGCCGGGCAGTGGCAGTTCGTCGTCGTCGCTGTCGACCTCGATGATGGCGCGTGCATCCTCGGTGGTGGGCAATGCGCGCAGCATCGCGCCGAAGGCGACCGAAGCGGTCTCCTCGCCGACGAACAGGTGATGGGTGGCCGGTCGCAGAGTGAAGTCGCCCTGCGGTCTGCTGAGCAGTACGTCGTCGCCGGTCCGCAGGGTTCGGGCCCAGTGCGCGCCTGGTCCGTCGCCGTGGTCGAAGATGCACAGTTCGAGTGTTGTTCCGTCGTAGTCCCAGATCGAGTAGGTGCGTCGTAGGCCGGTCAGCCAGTCGAGCGGCCCGGCCAGGCCCGCTACCTGGACTCGAACGTGCTGGCCGGGCGTCCAACG
>NZ_CADDZT010000022.1:18026-20183 GCF_902812655.1 Candidatus Frankia meridionalis
CATCCGCGGTGTGAGCTGGTCGATGTTCACAATGTGTGCGCGGATCATGAGCGGGTCGAGTAGTCGACGCTTCATGCGGCATCCTGTCCCAATGCCGGGCTGGCTCGTCGCCGGCCAGCACCGATCTGAGTACACCGGCGCAGATTCGACCGGTCCCACGGTGTTGGTCTTGAGACGGCCGTGGAGGATGCGGCGCTGCGAACAATTCCGTCCATCGGGGTGGGGTGTGGCATACGCGATATTACCCGGAGGTCGGAGCACAATGTCGGCGCGCCGCCGGATCGCGGAAACCGCGTGTTAAACGACCGAGCGATTTCGTCGGCCTTCGGCTGGCGCGCCGCGTGCTCTCCACAGCCAAAGCGGCGATAGCCTTGCGAAGTATCCGGCCGGTTACCCCGAGTCCCGATTGGAGTGGTTGCGTTCCGCCGCCCAAGGTCGAGAACCGGGATCGTCGCCCCTTTACGGCCGGTACCGCTCGGGTCCGGGCTACTTATTCGCGCGTTTTATCGCGCGTTTTATCGCGCATTGATTGAGATCCTGGCCGTCTGAATCACGCAGGACTTCCTGGTGGCGGCCGAACGGCTGAATGTTTGCGAAAGGTGACTGGTATGGCTCGCGATGCGGTGCCTGTCGACTTCACCGCGTCGACTCTGGACAGCCACGACGGCCAACGTCGGGGCGATCAGGAGTTGACCGTGCCGGGGGTTCCTGCTGGACCGGCCGAACCGATCCGGCAGGCTCGGGAGCCGATCGGGGGAGACTGGGAGCCTCACGTCCCCGGACGGTTGCCGGAATGGATTCCGCGGCCGCGCGTACCGGCCGACCGCCTCCCGCCCGGACACTGGTCCCGGCGGGTGGCCGCCCCGGCGAGCCGGCGGTTGGGACTGGTCGCCGGCGTATTGGTGATCGTGTTGGGAGCGATCTACCTGGTCTGGCGTGCGGGAACCCTGGGCGGGACCGGCATGATAGGGCGCGTCTTCTACGGAGCAGAACTACTGAGCTACGTAGCGCTCGCCTGGACGGCGGTGATGCTGGGTCGTTACCGGCCTGGAGATGCTCGCCGTCCTGGTCCGCCCACGGGTACTCTTGACGTCTTCGTGACGGTGTGTGGCGAACCCGCGTCGATGGTCGAGCAGACGTTGCGCTGTGCGCTGGCCATCGACTATCCGCACCGGACCTATGTTCTCAACGACGGCCGGATATCCGGCAGGAAGAACTGGCGCGAAATCGACGCGCTCGCGGCCCGCCTCGGTGTGCCGTGCTTCACCCGCGTTGACGGCACGTCGGGAAAGGCCGGCAACCTCAACCACGCGCTGGCCCGTACCGACGGCGACGCGATCCTGACTCTCGACGCCGATCATCTTGTGGTACCGGATGTCGCTGAACAGCTGGTCGGCTACCTGCATGATCCGAAAGTCGGGTTCGTCTGCACCGCCCAGTGTTTCGATACGGGTCGCCTCGACATGCTGAACAACGCGGAATCTATATTCTACCGTGCCTTCCAGCCGGCGAAGGACAGGGACGGAAGTGCTTTCTCCACCGGCAACGGAGCACTTTACCGTCGGTCCGCACTTGAATCTACAGGTGGATTCAGCGAATGGAACATCGGCGAGGACATTCATACCTCGTATCAGATTCATGCCCGCGGCTGGTCCAGCGTCTACCACGCCCGAGCGGTATCCATCGGGACGGCGCCGGCAACTGTGGCCGTCTACGCAAGACAGCGATTCCGGTGGATGATGAACTACATGCGCCTGATGCTGTTCGACAGTCCGCTGATCAAATCCGGCCTGAGTGGCTGGCAGCGGGCACACTACCTGCATTCCACACTCAGTCCGCTGCTGGCTTCGAGTCAGGCGGTCTTCATAGTCGGTCCGCCGCTCGCCATCATCTTCCGGACCCCGTTCTCCTCGGAGACCCCGGAAGCGCATCTGCTGTTCGTGGGACCGTATCTTGCCAGCTCGCTGCTGTTCATGGTGGCCTGCGGCGGTGCTGGGAGTGCGATCCGCACGGCGGCGATGACCCTGTTCAATGCGCCGCTCTACCTGACCGCCTTCTTCCGGGTCGTCCTGTGGCACCGGCCCCGGGCTTCCGCGACCGAGAAGGCGTTTCAACCGAGGATGTCGGTGCTCCTTCTACCGCAGATCGTGTTCGCGT
>NZ_CADDZT010000022.1:20566-25799 GCF_902812655.1 Candidatus Frankia meridionalis
TAACGTCGTTAGCCTCGGGCTCTGAGGGCCAGCGCTGCATTCGTGCCGGCAAAGCAGGCCAAGGCGTTGGGCCTGAACCGGTGGCCGTCGCGACACTGGAAGATCAACGTGGCGTGGACGCAGGTCGTGGGCCTCGCCGTGAACCTGCTCGCCTGCTTTCGCCACCTGGCGCTACCAGCGGGTGAGCTACGTGACGCGGCCCCGAAACTCCTGCGCTACCGGCTGCTATACCTCCCCGCCCGCTTCACCCGCGGCCAACGTAAACGGCGGCTCCACCTACGCGCCGACCGGCCCTGGCTCGATGACCTCCTGCACGCCTGGCAAGCGATCAAAGTCATCCCCGTGCCGACCTGACCAGGCCATCAACGACCCGCCGACCAGGAAAGGACCCCCCGGGAACGTGGAACCCGGCGCCCCCGACGCGACAGTCGGACTCCGACCACACCCACGAACAGGAAACCATGATCAAAACGACGGGGCTGGGATCAAGGGGATGAGCCCGTCATCCCGGTGAAAAATCCAGGCCGGCGGAAATCCACGCCATCCGTCTGGCCTGGGACACCGAGGCGGCGTAACCGCGAAACTCAAGAGGCGAGCCCGACAACGTATAGTGCACCCACGTCCCGGCCGAGTATGTCAACGGCGAAGCCGCTGACCCCGACCCGACCGGATCAGTTTCGTCCGGACGCCGCGCATCGCCCGCCGCGCCGACCGATATCGGGTTCCGGAAGCGCTCTACACCGATGAGAATGTGACGTACCCGATCCGTTTCGCATACCACACAAATGTCGTGCCACAGTCGGCGTAGCTGATGCCGTTGGGGCTCCGCCACGGGCCGTTCTTCCAATAGCTGCTCTGAAATGGATTGATCGATACGCACAAAGTCCGTACGTAGTACTGGCCCGTTCCGCCCTGACACTGAGCCCACGCGATATCGGGCCCCAAAGTTCCGGTGGAGCAACCCGTCGGAGTGGCCTCGGCCGTAGCGGGCGCTAGAAAACCGACCGCTGCGGCGATGGTGAGTACGACACACAGCCGCAACGTCCTCGTTCGTGCCTGCTTCAACATTCTTCCTCCATGACTCGACTTTCGCACTTTCTTTGATCAGTAGCTGAGCGTGCGTGGCCTGGTCGGCCGCCTACCTGTCGACACCGCGGGGCGCAGGTCCCAGGCGCAGATCGCATCGACCCCCTTAATCAGACACAGCCGGCAAGCATGCCTCGATCGCAGCCGAATTTCGGGGCACAGCGCTTATCGAGTCGACACCGCGGCGGTTCCGGCTCGGCTGTACACGGTAGGACGGTAGGGCAGTGCGTCCGACTTGTGACCCTGTAAGGTCAGAGGGTTGACGGAGTGTGTCTGCCGGGCTATGTGTACTACATTGGGAGATCTTGGCGTACCGGGTCTCCGTGGTACTGGCAGTGATCGATCATTGCCCATGTTGGTGGATGTCTGCGGTTATGCGACCCGGCCCACGTCGGATACGTCCGAAGTAGTCTTACCGAGCGTGCTGGGGATGCTACGGTCGCGCGCTGCTACGGATAGCTACTGGGCTGTACGATTCGCCCGGAGGGCAGTGTGAGCTACCTGGTTGTGCAGAAATCCTCAGAGCCGATAGATACCGGCGAAGCGGGTGAACACCACAAGATTGTCGCGGGGCAGACGCTCACGTTCGGTCGTGGCGCTCCCGGAATCGATGTGGACCTTGTGCTGTCGAACCCGGGGATCTCGCGGCTTGCCGGAGAGATCGCGGCTGTCTCCGACCATTGGACGCTGACCAATTTCAGCAGCACGAGATCCTATGTGGTCGACAACATTGAAGGCGGCGGCGAGCATGTCCGGGTCGCGCCCCGCAGGCTCGCGGCGCCCATCCCGTTCGAGTTGGCGCGGATCGTCCTCCCGACACCCACCGGCGGCTGCGGTATCACCGTCTTTGCGCCCGGACATGCGTTCGTGGCTTCCGGGGTCGGCCGGGTCTCCGGCTCCAACAGCGAACCGACCGTGGACGCGTTCAGCCTGGACGAAAGCGCCCGGTATTTCCAGGTGCTTGTCGCCCTGTGCGAACCACGGCTGCGGGACGCGACCAGCGCGGTCGTACCCACCACCACCCAGGTCGTCGAACGGCTCGGGTTTGACCGTCGACAGCCGACTCTGACCTCGGCAGGGGTCACTTACCACATCGACTATCTGGCCCGCTACAAGCTTCGTACCCGTCCGCTCGAGCAGTCGGGTGCCGGTCGTGGCACCGCCAAGCGGGACACGCTTGTTGCCGTGGCCCTGCGGTTCGGTCTGGTAGGCCCGGAGCATCTCGCATTACTGCCGCCACGTCGGTGAAACCGAACGGACGGCCCGCGAATGGTGGGGTGATGGTGATGATTATCGTATTACACTGATGGTAATGGACGGTTTTGTGCTGGTAGGGGTCGTGGTCGCCGGTTACCGGCGGCCACCCGGGCATGCTCGTTGACCGGGTGCGGGTCGCGGCGGCGCTGCCCGGCTACGAACTGGGTGCCGAGCCCGCCTGAGACCCGCTTCGAGCGCGGTCGAGGCCGGGTGGAGACGTCATAGCCGGTCAGCATCAGGTGGTTGACGATGCGCCCAGTCGCGTGGGCAGGCGAGGGCGTGGCGGTGTGCGCGACTTGACGATCAGTACCGCGACTCCGGACCTGCGAACACGCACTCATCGACTCGCTCGCTCGGGTCCTGCTGCCTGTCACGGGCATCATGACCGGAGGTGCAGATGTTGGAGGCAGAGTGGGTCGAGTGAGGAGGTGTGCCTTGAGGTACTTGGGTACTCTGGTCGAGTGAGAGGTGGTGGTCATCGTGGTGGGAACGACGACGGGGGTTTCCCGGCAGTCTCCGTTGAAGGTGGATCCGGAGACCGACAAGTTGATCAGTCAGGGTGCGCATTTCCTCGGTGTGACGAAGAAGGATCTGGTCGCTGAGGCGGTCCGGGCGTATCTGGAGCAGCGGCGGGAAGAGCTCCGCGCTGGGATGATCGCGGCGATGAAGGTTCTCGACGGCTCGCTGAAGGCGGACGTGATGCTGCTGACCGGTTTGACCGCGGAGGAGATCGACGCGGTCGGCGGGATCGACGCGTGAGCCGAGGGGAAGACCCCTGATGCGCCGCGCCCGTCCTACTCTGCGTTGCCTGCAAGAGGACCTGGATCTGCCGGTTCCGCCGGTCACGCGCCTGCTGGAGGATGTCGAACATCCGCTGCTGGCGAAGGCCTCCGATCAGTTCGCCGAGGCGAACGCCAAACATGAGCGGATCCGCGCCATCGACGATACAAGCCTGGTCCAATCTCATGAACCCCACCGACGCGGCCGCGCTGCTGGCTGACGAACGCTGATAGCTCACATCCTGGGACTGACGAGCGGGTGCGTGTGCCTGCGGCGATGCCATTACCACACCGTGAGCGGGATAGCCGAGATACTCCCTCCCTCCGGGCCGTGGTGCCGACAACGGGCCTGGTCGTGTCTGTCGGTCTTCGGTGGGGGTGCCCGCGAATGGTGGGGTGATGGTGATGATGATCGTATTACACTGGCGGTAATGGGCGATTTTGCGCTGGTAGGGGTCGGGGTCGCAGGTAACCGGCGACCATCCGCGCATGCTCGTTGACCGGGCGCGGGTCGCGGCGGCGCTGCCCGGTTATGAACTGGGTGCCGAGCGGGGTTCCGGTGCGTTCGGGTTGGTGCTGGCGGGCCGGCACCGCCACCTGAACCGCGATGTCGCGATCAAAGTGTTGTCCGCGGCGGGCGAAGATGCGTTGGTCCGGTTCCGGACAGAGGCGCGGGTACTCGCCAAAATGGACCATCCCCATATTGTCCGGGTCCATGAGTATGCCGAGGCCGAAGGCCTTTTTCTGATCGTCATGGAGTTGCTGAACGGGGGGACCCTGACCAGCCGGCAGCCGGGGATGAGCGCGGAGGGGGCCTGCGCGGTCGGCTTGGCCGTCGCCGAGGCGCTGGCCTACATGCATGCCCAGGGGGTGCTGCACCGCGATATCAAGCCGGACAACATCCTGTTCGACGCCGCCGGCCTGCTCAAGGTCAGCGACTTCGGCGTCGCGAAGGTCTTCGCCGGGGCGGCGTCCACGGCGAGCGCGATTATCGGGACACCGAAGTACATGGCCCCCGAACAGCTCACCGGCGGCCGGCTGGGGCCGGCCAGCGACCTGTACGCCCTCGGGGTGGTTCTGTACGAGCTGCTGGCCGGGAGCCCGCTGTTCGATCAGGATTTGCCACCCTACGTCTTGTATCACCATCGTATTCATGCCACGCCCCCGTCGTTGTCGGGCGTGCCGGCCCCGGTGGCCGAGGTGGTCATGCGTGCTTTGGAAAAGGATCCGGCGGCGCGGTATGCCTCGGCGCGGGCGTTCGCGGTCGCGCTCGCCGGGGCGGCGACCGGCAGTTACGGGCCGGGGTGGACGTCACGGTCGGGGATCCTGCTCCGGCTCACCGATGGGGTGCCCGGCGCGGGCGAACGATCCTCTGACCCGGTGGCGGAGGAGCCGCTGGTGGCATCTCCAGCCCCACCGGATTCCAAACCTGTGCCGCGGCGGTGGCGACATGTCAGCGCGATCGCCGGAGGACTGGCGGTGGTCATTGCCCTGAGTGCTGGCATTCTGGTGATTCTCGGGGTGGTCGATCCGTGGCCGAAACCTCCAAACCTCTTGGCGGACGGCGATTTCGAGTCCAACCCCTGGGCGCACTACTCGGTTCTGGAGCCGGCGGACACCAACCGGTCACAACACTGTACCGGAGGCGGCTATCGCAGCACCTGTTTCGTCGAATTCAACGGCGGCCGCTCCAACCAGGTCTCGCTGTACCGGGACATCGGGATGCCTGTGACCAGCCGGACGAACGTCGTCGCCGAGGCGCTGGTCCGCTGCCCGGTCAAGCAGGGGAGCTGTCGGGCGGTCCTTGCGGTTTGGGGAGACCCGGGCACCGCTGGGGAGGAATCGCAGTCCGTGCTTTGTGACCTGCCGTCGGACGGCCGCTGGTACCACCTGCGGCTCGACGGCTCGGACATCGTGGTCGGCAACGGCGACGCGACTTTCTCCCGGTCTCACCGAACTGTTCGCTGGGAGCTGTACAACCGCACCCCCGGTTTCAACCTCGACGTCGACAACGCTTTGCTCGCCGACGGAAACAAGGGTGGGCTCCCACCTGTCCAGGAGACCGACCAGGTGTGTTCGACGATCGAGGACAGCTAGTGTCTCGTGATTTC
>NZ_CADDZT010000023.1:0-6347 GCF_902812655.1 Candidatus Frankia meridionalis
GGGGTGAACGTGGGGGTCGGGCTTGAATCGGTGGGCCGGTCGGAGGATCTGGCCGGCTGTGGGGACAAGTCCGTAGCGGTCGTGGGGGTGGGATCAAGCGCGACGGCACGGATGTCCAAAAAGGTGGCCGGATCTGTCTGTTTGGACGGACCTGGGGTGCTCGCGGGTGCCGCGGCTACGGGGCGGATGTCGCGCGGGTCAAGGTCGTGCGGGTCAAGGTCTGGCCAACGGATACCGGTTCGCGCCTGGGTGGCCGGGGGCTGGTCAGGGTTATTGGACGAGAGGCTGGCTGGTGTGAGCTGAGGGGTTGGGGCTGCTTGTGTCGCGGTGAGGGTGGTCGGTGTCGTCTGGATGTCGATGTCGGGCCATGCGGTCGCGGACGCCGTGACGGCGCCGGTCGTTCCGGTACCTGCTGTGGGGCTTGCCGCCAATGCCGGCACGGCGGTCCCCGCGGCGAGGGTTACCCCGAGAGTGATCTCGATAATGTGTCGCAGTGTCCTGGGAAGGATGCGGCGAGCTACGAGTGCGGCCATCTGGCCGCCCACTCCTGGCAGCGTCGCCAGCGCGCCCAGGAGAAATCCCAGGCACAGCCACAGCAGGCATGCCCAGGCGGCCAGGCCGACGACGCTCGTGAGCGCGTGTTCGGGGTCGGCGTTGATCCAACTGGGTAGCGCTGAGATGTCGGGCGGGAAATCGGTCCGCCGGGGGCCTGCGGCGATCATGAAGATCGCCAGTGCCGTGGTGGTGATGCTTCCCGTAAGGGCGGCCAGTAGGCGCCGGACGGCTGACACTGGCTACCCCCAAACCCGATGGACGATTATGAAACAGGTTGTTTGACTATGTTTGCTTGTGTAGTCGTCTGACGAATACGTGTCAACCCGGCTTGGGTGGTTTACCCGGCCTTGCTCCTGATTCCAGGACGAGGTCGTACCCGCACTCGAGGTCCCCGCCCGGTGCGCGACCATGTGGGCAGGTGGAGGTCGTCGGTGATGGTGGCGGTTGGTAGCGCCCGATCAGCCGGACGGCCCCGACCAGCCGGACGGTCCGACCACTATTGGTGTTGGGATTGATGGGGGTGTGGGTTGCGCTGGGAGGCCCTGTTTGCCGATCTTGAGATGCAGTGGGAGGCGGCTGAGGCGGCCGACCTCGACGCCGAGCTCGTGGATAGAAGCCGGCGGGAGGTCGGCTACCTGCGCCTGATCGACCGCCTGCGCCCAGCGATCGGAACATGGCTGCGGTTGGGTGTTCTGGCGGGCGGGCGGGACGGCGGTGCCGTCCTCGGCGGTCGGCTCGTGGCACTGGGGATGGACTGGCTGCTTCTCCAGGAATCGACGGCACAGGAAGTATTACTACCGCTGCGTTCCGTGTTATGGGTGCACGGTCTGGCGGCGGCCTCCGCCCAGCCCGGTCATGAAGGTCCGCTGGCGGCCAAGCTGGACCTGCGGTACGCCCTGCGAGGGGTCGTACGGGACCGTTCGCTCTGCTCGGTCGTGGTTGTTGACGGCACAGCCGTGACGGGCACCATCGACCGGGTCGGAGCGGATTTCTGTGAGGTGGCCGAACATCCTGATGACGAGTTCCGCAGGGCGCGTTCGGTGCGCGCTGTGCGGACGGTTCCGCTGGCTGCGATCGGGTTCGTCCGCCGAACAGCGTGAGATCGGCCTTTGGACCGGAGGCCCCTCGCGGTCGGTTCTCGTCGAGAGGCAGTCGGTTCATCCCGACAGTCGGTTCTCGTCGAGGAGTGCGTCGCCTCTCCCCAGCGGGTTGGCGACCACGAACGCGCGGGTCTGCTCGTATGCCCGCTGGATGTACGCCTCAAGCTCGGTGCGTTCCACCCGCCACTGCCCCCGGCCGCCGATCTTGATCGCGGGGAGTTCGCCCGAGCGGACCAGCGCGTATGTCTGGCTCGACGAGATGTTGAGGATCTCTGCCACATCGCTGAGTTGAAGGAAGCGCTCGTTCATCGGCATGTCTCTCTGGCGATGGATGGGTCGTGTCTCCTGTGTATCAGACTCCGAGGGGCGAATCGCCTGTGAATGCCTCTACTTGTGGATAACAGCCGCGGTTCGCCTGGTTCGGTAGTCGGGGCCCATCCGCGGCCGTTGTCGTGGACCACGTACTCTCGGCGATCGGGGTGCGCATCGGATATGTCCGTCACCGGGTCTACCGTCGCATCCGTAGTCCGCCCACCAGTAGTTCCTGACCGGCCAACGGCAGTGCGACCACGGGGGTACGGCAGAATTGCAGAGCGATCTGCCGGTTCCGGTGTTTTCGTGTTGCCCGGCGGCCGGACGGGACCCTAGCCACCTGGAGGTCCGGGTGCCCGACCTCACGCCCGCCCTGGCGCCTTCGCCGAAACCGGTGGTGCCACCGTCGCCACCTGCCCGCCGGTTGACCCGCCGGCGTTGGCGGGACTCGCGGCTCCTGATCGGTGTCCTGCTGGTGCTGGTGTCGGTCGTGGCGGGTGCCAGGCTGTTCGCCACTGCCGACAGAACCCGAGCCTGGGTGGTGGCGCAGGCAGATCTACCGGCCGGTCATGTCGTGGTGGCGGCGGATCTCACCACGGCCTCGGCGCATCTGGGTTCCGACACCGCTGCTCGCTACTACCCGGGTGAGCGGAGTTCGGAGATGGTCGGAGCAATGCTCGCGCGCCCGGTTTCGGCCGGCGAGCTGGTCAGCGGCGCGGACTTCGTGCGGGACGGAGTCGCCGCGACCCGGCTGGTTCCGGTGGTTGTCAAAGACGGCCGGGTGCCTCCGCTTTCTCCGGGTGATCATGTGGATGTCTTCGTGTACCAGCGGTCGGCCGTTGTGTCCGCGAATTCGGCGCAGTCGGCAGGCCAGTCCGTTCAGACGGCGCAGGCCGCCTCGGCCGGCAGCGGTGCGGAGGTGCTTGTGCTGCACGACGTCGAGTTCATCTCGCGTGAAGTTCTTACGGGGGGCGCTCGATCCCTGACGCTACGGGTGCCGGTGGATTCTGCAATCAATGCGGTGGCTGCTTCCCAGAGCGAGCGCGTGGACGTCGTCAAACTCGAGCGCGGTTCCCGCGGCGAGGTGGGCGGGGTGGGCCCGACGGCTGTCCCGGGATTCGGGCAATGAACCTGCCGATCCTGACCGCGGTCACGAACTCGGTCGTCGAGTCCGGGTTGGTGACCGCGTTCGACCGCCGCGATCTCGGGGTGACGGTCGTCCGCCGATGCGTGGATCTGCCCGATCTGCTGGCCGCCGCGACGACGGGCGCGGCGCGGGCCGCCCTGTTGTCGGCGGACCTGCGTCGACTGGACCGGGAAGCGTTCACCCGGCTCGCGGCTGCGGGAGTCGCGGCCATTGGGCTGATCGTGCCGGGGGACGAGGACGGTGAGCGGCGGCTGCGCCAGCTCGGCGTCGTCGCGGTGATCGCGACTGACTCGACCGCCGAGGTGGTGGCGGCCGCGGTGGTGGAGGCGGTTCGGGCGCTGTCCGACCGAGGACCCGCGGCGCTGCCCGCCGGTGCGTACGGAGAGCCGATGGCCGGCTTCGCCGCATTGGCGCCGGTGGTTCCCCAGTCGGCATCCGTCGATCTTTCGGAGCTCGGGGACGGTCGGGTGATCGCGGTCTGGGGCCCGACCGGCGCGCCTGGGCGCACCACGGTGGCGTTGGGCCTGGCCGCGGAGTTGGCCGGCATGGGCATGTCGACGCTGTTGATCGACGCCGATGTCTACGGCGGATCGGTGGGGCAGCTGGTGGGCCTGCTGGAGGAGGCCCCCGGGCTTGCCGCCGCGGCCCGGGCGGCGAACCAGGGGACCCTCGATATCCCCCGCCTGGCGGTGCTGTGCCGGGATCTCGGCGGGGGGTTGCGGGTCCTGCCGGGGATCGCCCGTCCGTCGCGGTGGCCGGAGCTTCGTCCGGCGTCCGTCGAGGTTGTGCTGGCGCTGGCCCGCCAGCTTGCCAGTTTCGTCGTGGTGGACTGTGGGTTCTGCCTGGAGATGGACGAGGAGCTGTCGTTCGACACGACCGCGCCGCGTCGCAACGGGGTGACCCAGACGGTGCTCGGCACGGCTGACACCGTGCTGGCAGTGGCGTCGGCCGAGCCGGTCGGGCTCGTGCGGTTCGTTCGAGCCCTGTCCGAACTGCGCGATGCCGTGCCTGGTACGAATCCGTGGATCGTCGTGAACCGGCTCCGCGCGTCCGCGGTCGGGGGAGACGCTCGCCGTGAGGTCGCCCGGTCGATGGTGCGCCATGTCGGGGCGGAGCCGGTGGCCCTGGTACCGCTGGATGTCGCGGCGATGGACACCGCGCAGGCTGTCGGTCAACTGCTACGTGACGTTGCTCCGCAGTCGCCTGCCCGGCTGGCAATCAGCGAACTCGCGGCGCGGGTGGCTGGGCGTCCGGTCCGCGGGCGTCGGCGACGTTCGTCGGCCCGCCGTTGAACTGACCAGAATCACGTCGGTCGATTTTGACCGAGATGTATCAACCGGTGTATGTCGACCGGGACGGTGGCTACCGGCGCGCACAGGCGTGCCCGGTCGGTCACGACAGTCTGCGGGGATGGCCCCGGCGAGGGGCGGATCCCCTGGTTTGTTGTTTGTTCCGTTCTTGCGTTCCGGTTGTGCGAAGTGCCGCCGGTGAAGACGGTCGGACGTGGACCGTAGATGTCGGTTTTATGTTGGAATCCTCCTTTCGCCGTCGCGAGGAACGGTTACGGACCGCGGTTCCGGGGCAGTCTGTCTGGGTGACTGATCGTACGACGAACCTAGCACTTGGCAATCATCTCGCTGTTCGAAGTGGGGTGCGCGTGTCGGGGTGGGCGCTTCGAGCCCAGCCAACGTGAGGACCTTTCTCGGAAAGAGACGGTCACGGTACGGAGGTCGCCTTTGGTGCAGAAAGCGATAACTACCTTGTTTTGATAACATTCGGTTAGTATGAGCACCTGCGTCACCGCAGTGGTGGGAGCAATTAATGATCACCAAGTGCTCGTTCGAAGCGACGGGGGGTGTACCGGGTGAGCCGGGAGTACGCCAAGGCCGTGGGCGCCCGTCTACGGGCCATACGGATCCAACAAGGAATGTCGTTGCAAGGGGTGGAGCAGAAATCCCGGGGGCGGTGGAAGACCGCAGCGGTCGGCTCCTACGAGCGCGGCGACCGGATGATCAGCGTTCATCAACTGTCGGAACTCGCGGCTTTCTACGGGGTTCCGGTCTCAGCGCTTCTGCCGGACGAGGAGGCGCTGCCGCCGCGTGAGCGCCGGCCGCGTACCGTCCTCAACCTCAAGAGGCTCGGAGAAGCGCCACCTGACTCCTCCGCACTGGTACGACGTTGGGTGGCGCAGATACAGCGCCAGCGAGACGACTACGCCGGGCATGTCCTGTCCATCCGCGATGGTGACCTGCGGGCGTTGGCCCTTCTCCACGACACCACCCCGCAGGAGTTCTCCGAGCGGCTGCGTGGATGGGGTGTGCTTGAGACGAGCTTCGGCGAAGGTGAAGGTGAAGATGAAGGCGAGAAGGAGGTCTCCGAGTAGCCCTTCGGTACGCCGGGCGGGGTGGCATCCGCACTGGCGGGATGGCGCCGGCGACCACTGACGACTACGGACGGCAGACGGACGGCAGACGGACGGCGGCGCAGGGCGTGCAACTGCGAGACGGACCCACAGCGGGAGGTGGCTGATGGCTGGCAGACGGGCGCCCCGTCGCGGACTGGTGCTGGGCGCCGGCGGCGTGCTCGGGTCGGCGTGGATGATCGGGGCTTTGCGAGCCTACGAGGAAACAACCGGTATGGACGTCCGTGACATGGACATGGTCGTCGGTACCTCCGCCGGTTCGGTGATAGCTGCTCTGATCGGCGTCGGTACAGATGTCGGGACAATGGTCAACTCCGAGTACGGTCGACCTCTCTTCAACGATCCGGTCCTCGACTACACCCGGCTCGGTTCCGCGCTGCCACCGAGGCCGCGGATGCGGATCGGCTCCCGCCGTCTGCTCGTCACCTCGGCGCGCCACCCGCGCAGTGTGACTCCGCTGGTGGCCCTGGTCTCCCTGCTCCCGCAGGGGCGTGGCACGCTGGCCGCGGTCGGTGACCTCGTGGCCGCGGCGGGTTCCAGCACGACCACCTGGCCGACTCCCGTACCGCTGTGGATCGTCGCGATGGACTACGACACCGGGACCCGGGTCGTGTTCGGCGCGCCCGGCGCGCCCGAGGCGTCGATCGCCGACGCGGTCATGGCGTCGTGCGCCATCCCGTCCTGGTATGCCCCTGTCATGATCGACGGACGGGCCTATGTGGACGGCGGGACTCGGTCGCCGGCTTCTGCGGACCTTCTGGCGGGTGTCGGGCTCGACGAGGTCCTGGTGCTCGCGCCTGCCTGTTCCTTC
>NZ_CADDZT010000023.1:6638-8789 GCF_902812655.1 Candidatus Frankia meridionalis
CGCCGACGCGCAGGTGGTTGTTGCCGCGGCCGCGGCCGCCGTGGTGGAGGCGGATCTCGGCGGTGATGACGCGGCCTTCCTGGTGGACACGGCTGACGGGTACGAGCTCCTCTGGTATGCCACCCAGGAACTGGGGGATCTTTTCTAGTGGATGCCGTGACCGTCGTTCCGGAGCCTGTCAACGAGCCGATCCGTGACTATGCGCCGGGCAGCCCGGAGCGGGACCGCCTGCAGGCCGCCGTGACCGGGATGGCCGGGGAACACGCCGAGTTCGGGCTGACCATCGCCGGGGAGTCCCGGCCGGGCGCGGGTGAGCCGTTCGAGGTGGTTGCCCCGCACCGGCACGCACTGGTGCTGGGCACCGGACGGGCCGGTGCGCCGCGCGATGTCGCCGACGCGGTCGAGGCGGCCCTGGCGGCCGGGCCGGGTTGGCGGGCGCTCGACCCCGACGACCGGGCCGCGGTGTTCCTGCGGGCAGCCGAGCTGCTTGCGGGGCCGTGGCGGGACACCCTCAACGCCGCGACCATGCTCGGGCAGAGCAAGAGCTGCTTCCAGGCGGAGATCGACGCGGCCTGTGAACTGATCGACTTCTGGCGTTTCAACGTCGCGTTCGCCCGTGGGATCGCAGCCGGGCAGCCGCTGTCGTCCGCCGGTACGTGGAACCGGTTGGACTACCGCCCGTTGGAGGGGTTCGTCCTCGCGGTGACGCCGTTCAACTTCACCTCGATCGCGGCAAACCTGCCGACCGCTCCGGCGATCATGGGTAACACGGTGGTCTGGAAGCCCAGCCCGACCCAGCAGCTTGCCGCTCACCACACCATGTCGCTGCTGGCCGCGGCCGGCCTGCCGCCCGGAGTGATCAATATGGTCACCGGGGACGGCGCGGCGGTCTCCGCGGTCGCGCTGCCGCATCGTGATCTCGCGGGGGTGCACTTCACCGGGTCCACCGCGACGTTTCGTGGGATGTGGCGAAAGATCGCAGAGGGCATCGACGGCTATCGCAACTACCCGCGGCTGGTCGGTGAGACGGGCGGGAAGGACTTTGTCGTGGCCCATCCCAGTGCCGATCCGGATGCCGTCGTGGTCGCGCTGGTCCGTGGTGCGTTCGAGTACCAGGGGCAGAAGTGCTCGGCGGCGTCGCGCGCCTACCTGCCCGCGTCGATGTGGCGGGCCGGGCTGCGGGACCGGCTGGTCGCCGAGACGGCGGCTGTGACTTACGGCGACGTGGCGGACCTGAGTCTGTTCGGCGGCGCGGTGATCGACCGGCGGGCGTTCGACCGGCTGTCGGCCCTGCTGGCACGGCTGCGGGCGGACACGGATGTGTCGGTTCTCGTCGGCGGTGCGACCGACGACCGGGTCGGGTTCTTCGTGGAGCCCACCGTGGTGGTGTGCGCGGACCCGACGCACGAGGTGTTCCGCACCGAGTACTTCGGACCGCTCCTTGCTGTGCATGTCTACGACGACCGGCCGACAGGCCCCGGTCCGGATGGGTTCACGACGGTATTGCGGGATCTCTCCGATGTCGCGCCCTACGCGCTGACCGGTGCGGTTTTCGGCCGTGACCGCGGAGCGCTCGCGGCGGCCATGGCGGCGTTGCGTTACAGCGCTGGAAACTTCTACGTCAACGACAAACCGACCGGCGCGGTGGTGGGTCAGCAGCCGTTTGGCGGCTCGCGCGCGAGCGGTACCAATGACAAGGCCGGTTCCGTGCTGAATCTGCTGCGATGGGTCTCCCCACGGGCACTCAAGGAGACTTTCGACCCACCGCGTCGGGTCGCCTACCCGCACATGAGTTGAGAAGATCTTGAAATGGGGTCCGAAGGCCCGACCCGGGCCACGCCCGGACCACACTGGTTGACGGTTGGTTGTCCGATGGTAACTGGACGTCCAAAACGCACCTGTGAAATGGTCTGTTACCGGTATCGACCGAAGGATGTTTGCGCTGGGCGTCCACAACGGTGACCGGGTGCGTCGACTGAGTCGTGCGTCGCAATTGCCCGTTGCCGCCGCGGAAGATCGTCGTACTGCTTCGCGATACTTTGTGATGGATTCACGGTGTGCCCGGCACATCCGAAGAAAGCTCTCGTAGTCATGATGAGGTCCTCGGACGCAGTCGGGGCCGTCACCCATGCCGGTGTGGATCTCGATGGA
>NZ_CADDZT010000023.1:9417-10341 GCF_902812655.1 Candidatus Frankia meridionalis
GATCGTTCGTGTTCTACCTCGCCAGCCAGATCCTGGTGTTCGTTGCGGCGGCACTGATTATCGGTGCGCTGCTGACCTGGGTGCTCCTCATCGGCCCGGTGCGGCGCCAGAGCGAGGCGGCCCGCCATGCCCTGGCCGCCGCCGGCACCATCGCCGACAACGGTGTGGCTTGCGTGGACGTCGGGGAGTCCGAGACCGTCGTCACGGTGCCGACCCACAGCTCGGAGGTTGCTTCGGCGGCCCTGGTCAACGAACTGAGTATCCGGTTGCGACGCCAGGAGGACGAGTCCGCGCTGGACAAGGCGGAGCTCACGGCCCGGCTGGCAACCGCTGAGCAGCAGGCTGCCCGGTACGAGCGACGTGTCGGCGCCGCCGAGCTGCGGATGACCGCTGCCGAGCGGCAGGTCACCGCGGCCGGTGAGCGGGTGCGCATGATCGAGCAGGCCCTTACGCAGGCGCA
This sequence comes from Candidatus Frankia meridionalis, assembly GCF_902812655.1. Classification (GTDB taxonomy): domain Bacteria; phylum Actinomycetota; class Actinomycetes; order Frankiales; family Frankiaceae; genus Protofrankia; species Protofrankia meridionalis. The sequence goes on from NZ_CADDZT010000023.1 coordinate 9,878, forward strand.
GGCCCTTACGCAGGCGCAGGTGCAGGCCGACAGGCATGACAGCCGGACGGCCGGCGTGCCGGCGGTGGTGGTACCGGCCGCTCGCGCCGCGCTCGGGGCCGGTGGTTCAGCGAGGGACGTTGACACCGTCGGCGGATCCGGCGGGGTCATTGCGGTATCCGGTGAAGCGGCCGCAGGTCAGGGCGAGGCGGTCGAGGCGCTCGCAGCCGAGGCCGAGCAGCTACGGACCCAGCTTGCCGAGGCCGAGGGACGGGCGGCGAAGTTCTCCTCCCGGCTGGCGATGGCCCGCACCGAGGCGGAGGCCGCGCAGCGCCAGGTCGCGACGATGACCACCAGGCTTGACCGCCACCAGGCCGAATGGGCGGCGGAGAAGGTACGGCTGCTGGCCCGGATGAGTCAGACCGAGCAGAGTGTGACGGCCATCGACCGTGGGGACGCCGCCATCGACCGTGGGGACGCCGGGT
>NZ_CADDZT010000023.1:10653-17746 GCF_902812655.1 Candidatus Frankia meridionalis
ACCCGGCGCTCGCCGGTGTGGTCCCGGTGCAGACCGCCCGGCGGGTGCCCGGGGAGTACCCCGGGCAGCGCTGCGCGGCGCTGCCCGGCTCGGCCGCGCCTGCGGGGCTGACGTCGACGCCCGGCGACTTCCCGGCCGCCGCGTCGGTGGAGGAGTCCGGTGGCCGGCGGGACAACCTGAAGGAGATCGTGGGGATCGGCCCGGTCGTGGAGGCGCGCCTGCACGCGCTCGGTATCGCCAGCTTCCGCCAGCTTGCCGAGCTCGACGACGACGGGGTGGACAGGCTCGTCCGCATCCTCGACGGGTTCGGCGACCGGATCGTCCCGGACGACTGGGTGGGTCAGGCGCGCTCGCTGTACGAGCGCCATTACAGCGGCACCGCCTGACGCCCACGGTCACGAAAGATCATGTTTCCGAGATTAGCCATTCGGTCTCGGCTTCGAGGATTCGACGGTCGGTGATGTCCACGTAGAGCCACAGGTGCCCGCCGTAGACATCCCCGTTGAAAACCGGGATGTGGCTGCGCGCGAACACGCGTCCGTCGGAGAACATCACCTCCTCGTCCCGGACCTTGCGCCGTCTGCGTAGCAGCAGGTCGAGCCGGGCAGCGAACCCTGAGGGGTCCTCCACCAGGGTGCACACCGGACGGGCCACGGTCCGGCAGTCGACACCGATCAGGTCTGCGGGGGCGTCGGCAAGTTCGAACAGGTCGCAGAAGTTCTGGTTTACCGCGACCACCCTTGCGTCGCCGTCGGCCATGAGAACGGAGCTGGGGAGGGTCGCGAGTAGTATTTCGAGCCTGTCGTCACGATCGTGACAGGCCCCGTGGACGCGCATCAGCTCGTCGAAAAGACAGCCACAGGCGTTGTGGGGACCCGGTGGATCGTCATGCGCTCCACCGGGTACGGATCGGGGTTCTCGGCCCAGGTCTCGCGAGGCGAGGCGCGGGTCAGGTTCCGGCCTCTGGACGGCGGGCTGGGATCGCGACGGGTGCCGAGGAAGGACGGGCATGTTCCGTGCCACCGCGGCGTCGGTGCCATGGCAGGACCCGGGCTGCGGTGCAGGCGTACCTGTGCCGCGGCCGGCCGCGGGAGTTCCGCTGGGGTGCGGGGCCCGGTGACCTCCGATCAGGCGTCCCGTCGGGTGCCCTGCACCGTTCCGGTTCGGTCTGCCCGTGGCGGGTGGGACGCGATCTGCCGCGCCGGTAGGGCGGTCTGCCGGGACCGATGACCAGCCGTACCCCTGCGCGACCCGGCGGCCCGGCACCCAGCCGCGGATGTCGAGGTTGCGGATTTCAGGGCTTCGGACGTCGGGGTGCTCGCGCTCCGACGATCGTGCGGGTAGGGACCCGAGGTCCTCGCGCCGGTTCGGTGGGTCGGTGGGTCCGACAGCCGGAGCCGGTGGCCATGCCAGCGGTGGCCATGACAGTGGCGGTAGGAAGGCGGTCAGCGTCCCGACGAAGCAGCGGCGCCGGCCGTCCGGGGACGGCGTCCCCACGGCATACATGATCACATCGCGTGTTTCGCCGGCTGGTCGCACCAGCCGGAGCCGTGTCCACAGAGCGTTACCATGAATTATTGCTCTTCGCCACTGCCTGCGAATACCGGGTAGGTCCGCCGGATGGACGGCGCGTTCCCAGCCATATCCCAGGGCTTCTTGCTCGATGATTCCTGTCAGATCGCACCAGCGCTGGCTGACGAAAGTATGGCGGCCGGCAGTGTCGGTCGCGAATACCGCAATCGGACAGTTCCGGGTGAGCATCGTGAACATTTCCCAGCCAGCATTGAAAAACTCTGGTGTATCAGTTCCACCCCTATTTTCGATCATCGCTGAAGTCCGTTTCCGGGACGGTCCGCTGGACCGTCCGATGCGCCAGGCGATGATCCAGAGCATCTCCAGGGTAGCTGAGTCTGCACGTCAACCCTTCTCGGCGGCGGATGGGGCATGGTGTTGGCACCCGGATGCCGGTTTCGGCAGCCGGTTGCGCGACTGGTGGACTTCAGGTATTTTCGCCGGCTGGAACCGGCGCGCGTAACTGGTTGATGCGCGCCGTCCGGCTACGGACATCTGAAGGTTAGCGCCAGCTGTCGGCCCCCATCGGAATTCGTTCCAGGTGTTTCTCTCCCGATCGGCCGGGCGTCGCTTGTACCCCGGGCGGTTTCGGGTGATGACGGTCGCTCCGGGTGATTTCCCGAAGAACTGACGGCTGTCTCGTTCATGCGTTGGCAGCCCGATCGTCGCCCAATACGGAAAGTAGCGATCACCTGATCGAATGTGTGATCGGTTTCGTCTCGCCGCGGGTTGCCCCGGGGGCGGTGCGGGTGGCATGTGATGGTTGTGCAAATATTGTTGCCGGAGGTCCGGGGGATCCGGAGGGTGGGGACTTGATAGGGCGCGGCCCACTTCCTACTCTTCGTGGTAATTGTCCGGATCGAAGGCAGACGTGCGACCGGGGGGATCGGGTTTTCTGTGGCGGCACGCGGCGGCTGGATGGACGCAACTTCACTCGTCGAGACCGAAGTGCGTGAACTGGTCCGGCGCCGCTCGCTCGACCCGGTTCGCGAACCCACCCAGATCCGCCAGCTCGTCGAGGACGTCCTCGGTGATTATGAGGAACGAGCGCTTACCAGTGACCTGCCCGCGATTGTCGACCGCGCCACCACCGCGCGGCTCGTGCATGACGCGGTCGCGGGATTCGGGCCGTTGCAGCGCCATCTCGACGATCCGACCGTGGAAGAAATCTGGATCAACGAACCCGGACGCGTTTTTGTCGCCCGTAACGGGCGCAGCGAACTGACGACGACGATCCTCACGGCCGACCAGGTGGCGGACCTCGTCGAACGGATGCTGAAGAGTTCCGGGCGCCGGGTCGATCTGTCCACCCCGTTCGTGGACGCGACGCTGCCGGACGGCTCGCGCCTGCACGTGGTCATCCCGGACGTCACCCGGGTCCACTGGTCGGTCAACATTCGTAAGTTCATCCTGTCCGCCGCGAGCATGGAGGAACTCGTCGGTTTCGCGACGATCACTCCGTCGGCGGCGGCTTTCCTGGAGGCCGCTGTCGGGTCCGGGCTGAACATCATCGTCGCGGGCGGGACCCAGGCGGGCAAGACCACGATGCTCAACTGCCTGGGTTCGGCGATTCCCGGCCGGGAGCGGGTCATCACCTGCGAGGAGGTCTTCGAGCTCAAGCTCCGGGCTCCGGACTGGGTGGCCATGCAGACCCGTCAGGCCAACCTGGAGGGCACCGGCGAGATCCGGCTGCGACGTCTGATCAAGGAGGCGCTGCGGATGCGCCCCGACCGCATCATCGTCGGGGAGGTCCGCCAGGAGGAGGCTCTCGACCTGCTGATCGCCCTGAACTCGGGCCTGCCCGGGATGTGCAGCCTGCATGCGAACTCGGCCCGTGAGGCAATCACCAAACTGTGCACCCTCCCGCTGCTCGCCGGGGAGAACGTCAGCCACGCCTTTGTGGTGCCGACGGTCGCGGCCAGCGTCGACCTCGTCGTCCACCTGACCAAGGACGCCCACGGGCGCCGGCGCGTCACCGAGATCGTCTCGCTGCCGGGCCGCACCGAGGGGGACGTCATCGAGGTCGCGCAGATCTACCGGTCGCGTGGCGACACCCTGATCCGAGCCGACGGATATCCGCCCCACGCCGACCGGTTCGCCCGCGCCGGCTACGACCTGCCCGCCCTGCTCGCCGCGACCGACCGCGAACGGGCCCGGGGTGAGATCGCGGTGGAGCGCTGATGGGTATCTTCCTCGGTCTGCTTCTCGGCCTCGGGCTGTTCCTCGTCGTCGTCAGCGGGAGTCCGCGTGCCTCGCGCAATCCCGGCGCGGCGAAGTGGCGGAGGCGAACCCGGGAGCTGCTCGCCCAGGCGGGTATTCCGGGAGTCAGCCCCGACCAGTTCGTCATGATCAGCATCGGGGTCGGGTCGCTGGTCGGTCTGACCGTGCTGGCCTTCACCGCCACCTGGTCGCTCGCCGCGGCGTTCTTCCTGTTCGCGGCGCTACTGCCGCGCACGATGGTGCTGCGACGCCGTCACACGCGCGTACACGACCTGCGGGAACTGTGGCCGGACGTCGTTGACAACCTGGCCAGCGCGGTACGGGCCGGGATGTCCCTGCCAGAGGGGCTCGCGTCCGTGGGCGTGCGCGGTCCGGCTCCGCTGCGTCCCGCCTTCGCCCGCTTCGGCGAGGACTACCGGGCCACCGGGTCGTTCTCGGCAAGCCTCGACCGGCTCGCGGACGACCTCGCGGACCCGATCGCGGACCGGATCATCGAGTCGTTGCGGATGGCGAGGGAAGTCGGCGGCACCGATCTGGGCCGGCTGCTGCGGACCTTGTCGACGTTCCTGCGGGAGGACGCGCGGACCCGAGCCGAACTGGAGGCCCGGCAGAGCTGGACGGTCAATGCCGCCCGCCTCGCGCTCGCCGCCCCATGGGCCGTCCTGCTGCTGCTGGCAACCCGTGGGGACACCGTGCGCGCCTATGACAGCCCGACCGGCGTCGCCGTGCTCGGGGCCGGCGGTGGGGTGTCGATGCTGGCGTACCTGCTCATGAAGCGGATCGGGCGGCTGCCCGAGGAAGGCCGGGTGCTGCGGCCATGAGCCCGCGACCATGAGCGCGCCGCGAGCATGCCATGAGCGCACCGCGAGGGCATCATGAGCCCGGCCGCGACAGGCGGCCTGCTCGGCCTGCTCGGCGGGGTCGGACTGGTGATCGTCGTCCTGCGGTCGCCGACCGCCCGGCGGATTCGGCTCGCCGACCGGATCGACCCCTACCTGCGCGACACCCCGTCACAGTCCCGGCTGCTCGCGGACCGCACGCGGTCCGGGGCATCCTCGCGCAGCGGGCTGGAGGCGTTGCTGCGGCCGTTTGTCAACGACGCGGCACGGCGGCTCGACCGTTTCCTCGGTGGACGTTCCGCCCTGCAGCGGCGCCTCACCCAGGCCGGCGGACGGACGTCGAGTGAGGAGTTCCGGATCCAGCAGGTGATCTGCGCGGCCGTGGGTGCGCTTCTCGGCGCCTTCCTGCTGCTGGTGCGGGCACTGTCAGGCTTCGGACCGCCTCCGATCGTCGGTGTCGCCCTGGTGGTCGCCGGTGTCGCGGGCGGGATCCTCGGACGGGACTGGTGGCTCGGCCGCGCGATCCGGGAACGCGAGGAGAAGATCCTCATCGAGTTCCCGACCGTGGCCGAACTGCTCGCGCTGGCGGTGACCGCGGGAGAGAGCCCGATCGGCGCGTTGGAGCGGGTGAGTCGACTGTCACACGGCGAGCTCGGCCGCGAGCTGCGGTCGGCCCTTGCCGACGCCCGTGCCGGCGCCACCCTGGTGCAGGCGCTGGAGGGGATGGCCAGCCGGACGACGGTCGCCTCCCTTGCCCGGTTCGTCGACGGCATGGCCGTGGCCATCGAGCGCGGCACCCCGCTGGCGGAGGTACTGCGGGCGCAGGCGGTCGACGTCCGCGAGGCGGGCAAACGCCAGCTGCTGGAGGCCGGCGGCCGCAAGGAGATCGCGATGATGGTGCCGGTCGTGTTCTTTGTTCTGCCGACTACCGTGATCTTCGCTTTCTATCCGGCGATCGTGAGTCTGACCTTCAATGCGCAATGACGATGTATCTATCCGGAGGAGTTGTTGGCTGTGCATGGTCTGGTGGTGGCAGTGAGCCGGTGGATCTCGGCACGGGAACAGATATGGGAACAGGCGTCCCGGGCCGGGCGGCGTACCCGCGGTGACCGCGGTGACGTGCCCGGCTGGGTGATGGTCACGGTCATGACGGCCGCTCTGGTGGTGGCCTTGTTGGCAATCGCGGGCCCGGCGCTGAACGACGCCTTCAGCAATGCGATCAACTCCGTGACCGGCGGTAAATGACCGCGTCCGGTCCGGCGCCGGTGGCGGACCGTGGATCGGCTGTCGTCGAGTTCGTGCTGGTCGGGACGTTGCTGCTGTTTCTGTTCCTGGGTGTGGTGCAGGTCGGCATTGTGCTGCACATTCGCAACACCCTTGCCGCCGATGCGGCTGAGGGCGCCCGGCACGCGGCGAACCTGAACGCCGCACCCGACTCGGGCGGTCCGTACGCCGAGCAGCTGATCACTTCGTCCGTCCCGGGTAACACGGCCGGTAACTGCACCAGCAACGCGGTGACCGGGCCGGCCGGGGTGCCGCTGGTCGAGGTGCACTGCCAGGTTTCCGTACCGCTGACCCTCGTGCCGCTGGGCGCGAGCACGACGATCAGCGTTGTCGGACACGCGGTGCAGGAGACGCCGTGAACTCGACTGTTCCCGTCGAGGCCTCCGTCGAGGTCGCAGTCCAGGTCGCAGTCCAGGTCGCCGTCCCTGTCCGGGGCGAAGCCAACGGCCCGCGGGTGTGGGGCCGGGCGTGCCTGCGGTGGCCGGTGCGGGGCGGGCGCGGGCGGCGTCCACGCCTGCGTGACGACGCCGGCTCCGCGCTGATCGAATTCGTCGGGCTGTCGGTGCTGCTGCTGCTCCCGTTCGTCTACTTCTTCCTCAGCGTCTTCGCGGTTCAGCGTTCCGCGTTCGCGGTGACCCAGGCGGCCCGGGCGGCCGGCCGCGCCTACGCGACCGCGGACAGTGAGGATCAGGCCGTCCAGCGGGCACAGGTGGCCGCCCAGTTGGCTTTCGCCGACCAGGGGCTCGATGCCGCGCCGGAGCTCCGCTTCGCGTCCGAGGGCGCGGACTGCGGTGCTGGAGACCCCGGCGACGGGGCCGCGTCGCTCGCTCCGGGCTCCCGGTTTGTCGTGTGCGTCCGGTCCGTTGCCGCGCTGCCCGGGACGGCGCAGCTGTTCACCGGGCTCGCGGACATCACCGTGAACGGAAAATTCGTCGTGGTGGTGGACGCCTACCGTCGCAACCGGACCATCCCGTGAGCCGACGCCACAGGCTGCGGGCAGGTTCCACCGGCGCCTTGCGGGCAGGTTCCACCGACGCCGCGTGCGCCGGATCCCGCCAGGACGCGGGGACGATACTGATCCTGACGCTTGGCTATGTCGTCGTCGCGTTGATGTTGGCGATTGTCGTGGCCGACGTCTCGGCGGTGTATCTGGCCAGGCGTTCGGTGGCCTCCGCGGC
>NZ_CADDZT010000023.1:18115-23542 GCF_902812655.1 Candidatus Frankia meridionalis
GATCTACACCGCGACCCAGAACTTCGAACGGCTGCCCCTGACGGATGTCGCCGCGACCGTTGCGCAGTACCAGACCGACGCTGATCCGTCCGGGCGGACGGTGCTGACCGCCGAACTGCTGAACCCGACGACGGTCCGGGTGACCGGTACCCGCACGGTGGACCTGCCGGTGGTTACCATCCTCGGGATCGGCCCGGTCACCGTCACGGCCAGCGCGGACGCCCAGTCACTCGTCCGTGCGCCCGTCCCGTGACGCGCGTGGCAGGCGGTCGCGCGGCGCTGGTCAGGAGCGGAGCAGGAGCAGGCCAGGGGCAGGCGCTGGTCAGGACCAGGCGCTGGTGGCGGCGACCAGGTCGTCCATGTGATGGCCGGTCCGTCTGCCGGCGAGCGCGGAGATGTCGCGGACCAGCCGGGCGACCCATTCCGCCGGGCGTTGCGCGGACAACGTGACCGCGTGCGCGACGTGGTTCTCGGCTTCGTCGAGGTTCGGACGGTCACGGGCGAGCACTGTCCGGGCCCGGGCCATGTGCACCGCGACGATCATCCCGGTCTGGCCACTGTCCGCGATCAGTGCGGCGGCTCGTTCAAGGTGGGGTGTCGCCTCTTCGGGGACCCCGACGGTGGTCAGCGCCTCAGCGCAGGCGAGCGCCAGATCCGCGGGGGAGTAGGTGTCGAGGGCGAATCCCGGACGTCCCTGCGTGGATGCGTCGAGCTTTTCCATGATCTTCCAGGCGCGGGTCACCGCGTTGCGAACCCCGGTGACATCGCCGACGGCGGCATACGAACCGGCTGTGACCTTACCGGTGATCATTGCTCGGGCGGGGCTCGTACCGGCGATGCGGCCAGCAGCCCCGGCGAGTTGCAGCGCCACCGCCGGGCTGTGCTGGCGTACCACGCGGGCGCGTACCGCCAGCGAACGGCCGGCGAGCGCGCTGTCACCCGCGGCCCGTGCCACTGTCGCTGCTCGATCAGCCAGCGACACCGCGTCGCTGTGGCGGCCCCGGTCGTAGGCTGCGCCTGCCATGGTGGCGGTGACGGCTGCGTGCAACCGCATCCAGTCCAGCGCGGCTGACCCTCGTAGCCGTCGGGCACGGGGCACCATGCGGGTGGTCTGTTCCAGTGGCGTCAGCAGGGTTGTGATGTCGGCCAGGTCGGACGTCTCGTACTCCTCGAGTGTCCGTTCCAGCGTCCGGGTACAGCTTTCATACAGATCGCCGGTGCTGACGAGGGCCTGGTCGTTCATCGCGGGGACCTCCGCCCCACGGGGGACGAACAGCCCGCATCGGTCGGCAGCGTCAGGCACGTCGGTTTCCTCTGTGCTCTTTCTGTCGCGAGGGCTTCTGCCGCGAGGGCGCTGTCGCCATCCCGCGTGAAAAGTGACGGGACGGCGTGCGGTTTCCCAGCGCTGACCAGGGTTGATTCTGACCTTGGATGGAACGGCACCCGAGTATCACCACTTTCCGGACCGAAGTGGCCACTGGCAGTCAAAGATAGCCTTTGGGAAACGCTGCCGCTCCTGTGGCGAGCAGGTTCGGATGTGCGCTACGTCTCTCTTCGCGCAATGGGGGCTCAGCGGAGCGCATGTTGAACTGGAGTGAATTACCGGCGCGTAACCGTGTTTCGTCGGTATTGCGATGCGGTCGATTTCGTTTCCGATGGGTGACGTTTCGCGATGAGGGTGCGCCTGCCGGTGCGGACCCGCATCCCGGGTTCGCCGGACGCACCCGGAGCGCACCCGGTCGCTCGTGCCGGTCGCTCGTGCTCACTGCGGCCACGGCTGTGCCCACGCCCGCGGCCACAGCAAGATCGGTATTGCGGCGAGGGTACCCGCGCGCCCGACGGTAAGGTAGGTCTCATGGCCGCCGACTTCACAGAGGAGATCAAGGCTCTCGACGCGACGCTCGCGGGCATCGAAGCAGTTCTTGATCTTGAAAGTCTCCGGCGCCGCGCCGCCGACCTTGAGCACGAGGCAGCCGATCCCGAGCTGTGGAGTGACCAGGACCGTGCCCAGGCTGTCACCCGCCGGCTTTCGTCGGTACGTGGGGACCTCTCGCGGGTGGAAGCGCTGCGCCGGCGTCTCGATGACCTGATCGCCGCCATCGATCTCGGGGACGACGACCTGCTCGCCGAGGCCGAGGGGGACATGCCGACGCTCGCCCGGGACATCTCCACGCTCGAGGTCCGCACGCTGCTGTCCGGTGAGTACGACGAGCGTGACGCGATCATCCAGCTGTCGGCCGGCGCCGGTGGTGTGGATGCGGCCGACTGGACCGCGATGCTGCTGCGCATGTATATGCGGTGGGCCGAGCGGCACGGCCACGCCACCGAGGTGTTCGACACCTCCGAGGCGGAGGAGGCGGGTCTGAAGTCCGCGACGTTCCAGATCAAGGCGCCGTACGCCTATGGGACGCTGCGTAGCGAGCACGGCGTCCACCGGCTGGTGCGGATCAGCCCGTTCGACAACCAGAACCGGCGGCAGACCTCGTTCGCCGGGGTCGAGGTGACGCCCGCGGTCGAGCAGTCCGACCACGTCGAGATCGACGACAAGGAACTGCGGATCGACATCTTCCGTTCGTCCGGGCCGGGTGGGCAGGGCGTCAACACCACCGACTCAGCGGTGCGAATCACCCACCTGCCCAGCAACATCGTCGTGACCTGCCAGAACGAACGCAGCCAACTACAGAACAAGGCCGCGGCCATGATGGTGCTCCAGGCGAAGCTGCTGGAACGCCGCCGTGCCGAGGAGGCCGCCGAAAAGCAGCGGCTGACCGGCGGCCCGCAGGACGTGTCCTTCGGCTCGCAGATCCGTAACTACGTCCTGCATCCGTACCAGATGGTGAAAGACCTGCGGACCGACGTGGAGACGTCCGGTACCGGGGCGGTGCTGGACGGCGACATCGACGACTTCATCGACGCGGAGATCCGCTGGCGGCGCACCAGCGAAGGCAATTCCTGACCCGTATCCAGACAGCGGGCGGGCAGCCGTGGTCATGGGCGGGCAGCCGTGGTCAGAGGCCAAGTCGCTGATGCCGTGATGCCAGGTACTCGCTCGCCCACAGTCGGCACCACGAACCGGTAGAGGTTGTCCAGCACCCCGCGGGCGATCATTTCGCCAAGCATCCCCGGGCTCCCCGCGTCCGTCTGGCGGAGAGCCTTCAGATAGCGGTCACGGTCGCGGCGGGCGAGGACAAGCGGCGGGTAGCCGAGCCGGCACAGCAGCAGGTTCAGCAGGAGCCGCCCGGTACGGCCGTTTCCGTCGAGGAATGGATGTACCCGTTCGAAGGTGGCATGGATGTGTCCGAGGCGCTCCATGAGATGGCGGCCGTCGTCCGTGGTGACCGCCTGGACCTCGTCCAGCCAGTCGCGCATCCGCGCCGGTTCCTGCGGGCGGCCGTGGAGCCCGATGCGGCGAAGTTGCTGAGTTCGGCCACATCTAATTAGAGCAGAGCAACTTCGGCGACGGTCCCGGCCTGGTCGGCCAGTGGGTAGAGGGCTGACCCGCTGCCCGACCGACCCGACCCAGACCGACCCGACCCAGACCGACCCGACAGGGACGCGGTCAACGCGTACCTGGTCGGGGCGCGCCTGCGGGCCTACGCACCTATGGGCCTGGGGCGGTCGGCGGACTGAATACCGATACGTCCGCTACTTCCCCGGTAGTCAGGCTATTGTTCCGGAGTGCATCGGGATCCGATTGATGACCGTTGGTAACCCCCGCCAGGCGGTCTCCCGTGGCCGTACACGTGGTCTGGCGTTCCGGCGGCGCCGAGGCGGACAAGCTGGCGCACGCGGTCTTCACCCACCTGGAGGCTGACCCGTCGCATCCCAACATCCGTTCGCTGGGGGTGCCGGTCCGGCACTGGTCGGCGGGTGAGTCCCCTGAGACGCCCTGGCTTGTGGCGACGCCGCCAGTTGTGAACCTTGACCGGTCGGAACGCAACCTTGTCGTGCTGCTCGTCGACAACGGGCTGGTGAGCGCCGGTTGGCAGGACTACCTCGCGGAACTGGTACGTACTGCGGGTTCCGGATCCGGTAACTGGTTTCTGCCGTTCTCGCTCACTCCGAACTTCGCCCGGATCCCGGCATTGACCCAGGTCGATGTCGTTGATCTGCACAGCGTACCGGTGGATCTTCGTGAACAGGTTTTCCTGAACCACGTCCTGCACCGGGTATGCCGCCAGATCGGCAATTCGGACCCAGTGCGGGTCTTCGTCAGCTATGCCTCCAGGGACGGTGGCGACATCGCGAGGGAGGTGAGCCGTCATCTCCGCCTTGAAACCGATGTCGACGACTTTCTGGACGCACATCATATTGCCGGTGGAGATCGGTTTGCCGATATTCTTGATACCGCGGCCATGGGTTCTCCGCTGCTTGCGGTGAACACGGACTCGTACAGCGCACGGCTGTGGTGCCAGCGGGAGTTTCTCGGCGCGAAACGAGGGTCCATGCCGGTAGTCGTCCTGGATGCGATGAGGGACGGATCGGTGAGGACCTTCCCGTATCTCGGAAATGTTCCCGCCGTCCGTTGGTATGACGGTTCGCGCAGTGTTCTGGACAGGCTTGTGGGGGTACTTCTGACGGAGGCGCTCAGGCACAGGTACTTCCCGTTACGGGCAGCCGAGATCTGCGGCAAGCATGGTGTAGCCCTGCCGCCGCTGCTGCTGGCCCGGCCGCCCGAACTGCTGAGCCTCCTCGACATTCCGCGGTTCTCTACCGGGACCGGGCAGTTTGTCGATCTTCTATATCCTGATCCACCTCTGGGCGCGGAGGAGACGAGGTTGCTGGCCGAGCTCGACAGCTCGCTGCGACCAGTGACACCGACGATGCTGTTCTCGTCCTGATGACTCGTCCTGATGACAGGAGACGTGGTGGCAACGGTGGACCGGGAGGTCGCAGTGACATCCTTGCTTGTGGACCTCCGGGTGGCGGTCTCCATTTCGGACAGTCCTGATCTCGCCGGTCGGGGTATGGGAATGCCGCACCAGCAACACGCCTTCGTCGAGCTCGCGCGGCATGTCCTGGCCGCAGGCGGGTCCCTCGCCTACGGCGGTGACCTCAGACCCGGCGGCTACACCCGGGCGCTGTTCGACCTCGTGGACACCTACGACCTGCCCGGTCGACCCGGGCCGCAACGGGTCACCGACTACCTCGCGTGGCATCTGTTCCTCCGGTTCGGCGTGGACGAGCAGGCCGAGGTCGTCGATGTGGCCACGGTCGTCGGTGTCGCCCCGCCGCCGGACATCAGCCTCGACGATCCGGATCTGCGCGGCGAGGTGACGACGGTGACGGCCCGCTGGAAACGGACCCGCTGCCTGACCGCGATGCGCGAGCGGATGGCCGCCGAGACCGGCGTACGGGTCATGCTCGGCGGTGGTGTCATCGTCGGTTCGGGCCTCTACCCCGGTCTGCTGGAGGAAGCCGTGCTGA
>NZ_CADDZT010000023.1:23617-25026 GCF_902812655.1 Candidatus Frankia meridionalis
CCGCAGTATGCCGATCTCGTGGCGGAGGCCGCCCGGGCCGGTACGCCGGCCGACTACGAAGGTCTGCTCGGCGAACTGCGGGCGGCCGGTCCTGACAGCCTGGCCAACGGTCTTGACCGGGCTGAGAACGAGGCGCTGTTCACCACGGACGACGTCGACGAGATGGTTGCGCTGGTGCTGCGGGGCCTGCGCCGCATCGCCGGGCGCGGCTCGGCGTGACGGTCCGCCGCTCCGCTCTGCCTGACGACCTGCCGACCTGCCGGCTCGATCATGATGTTTGTCGCGCGGCCGGAGTCACTGGGAGACTCTGGGACGGTGGACAGCTTCGAGACGGACCCGACTGCCGAAAGCCACCAGAGCGACCAGACCGAGACCGACCAGACCGAGACCGACCAGACCGAGACCGAGACCGAGATCGACCAGACCGAGACGGGTACGGACCGGACGGCCGACACCGACCAGCCGGCGCGGATGTCGGACACACACCCGGACACACACCCGGACACGCGTCATGGCAGGGCCGGGTGGGTGGCGCTTGTCGGCGGCGGCCCGGGACGTCCTGATCTGATCACTGTCCGGGGCCTTGAGCTCCTGCGCCGGGCGGACGTGGTGGTCGTCGACCGGCTGGCCCCGCGGGCGCTGCTCGACGACCTGCGGCCCGAGGTCGAGATCGTGGACGCGGGCAAGGAGCCGCATGGTCACAACCTCACCCAGGAGGAGATCAACAGGCTGGTCGTGGACCGGGCCGGGCGAGGCCTCGGGGTGGTGCGCCTCAAGGGAGGCGATCCGTTCGTCTTCGGCCGCGGTGGCGAGGAGGCGCTGGCCTGCGCGGAGGCCAGGGTGCCCTGGGAGGTCGTACCGGGGGTGACGAGCGCGGTGGCGGTCCCGGCGCTCGCCGGCATCCCGGTCACCCACCGTGGGATCACCCAGGACGTCACGGTCGTCTCCGGTCATGTGGATCCGTCCCATCCCGGTTCGACGGTCGACTGGGATGCGGTGGCAACCGGCGCCGGGACGGTCGTCGTCCTGATGGGCGTGGGCGCGTTGGCGCGGATCGCGGCCGAGATGATCAAGCGGGGCCGGGCGCGGTCAACCCCGACCGCTGTGATCCACAGCAGGAACGGTGGTGATCAGCAGGTGGTGACCGGACCGCTCGCCGATATCGCCAGTCTGGCCTCGGATGCCGGTATTGAGTCGCCGTCCGTCATTGTGATCGGCGATGTTGTCGCCCTGCGCGACAAACTCACCTGATCTTCCGCTCCCGGCATCCGGCAGCAGGTTGTTCTCATCGGTATCCCGCCGGTTTCAAATATGGCGGGCGGCCAGTAGGCAAAGCAACACCAATACTGACAGAACGACGAGCAGCGTCTGCGGGGTGATCGCAAAGGACGTGTGGTGCAGCGAATCGC
>NZ_CADDZT010000023.1:25288-27660 GCF_902812655.1 Candidatus Frankia meridionalis
GGGCGCATACCAGGTCCTCACAGCACATGCCGTCGACCTCCTTGCGTCCGTTCGGCGAGTCGTCGTTTTCATGGGCTGACCCGCACAATGTCTGGCGGTTCGGGAAAGTTCCGTCACGGTTTGGATGGCTGTGGCTGTCGGCCTACCCACTGGTCTCGCTGTTACCCGGATGCGTAGGCCCTGACCGGCAGCCGTTCGCCGGTGTGGGCGGATGGCGGCAGGGGGACGCGGCAGGCGACGCGGAGTTTCGAACCCTACCGTACGCTGTCGCGCGCGACACCGCACCCGTCATGCTTCAGGAGTACTGGCGAAGGACGGGACTAGCATCCATTATTAACCCAGAGTGTCGATATGGATGCTAGGAGCATCAATCGTGATTCGCATGACGTCGGTGACCAAGCGGTACCCAGCGGCTGCGCGTCCCGCGCTGGACGACGTCAGCGTCGAGATCGCCGCGGGGGAGTTCACCTTCCTGGTCGGCCCGTCAGGCTCGGGCAAGTCCACCTTCCTTCGGCTGCTGCTGCGGGAGGAGCGGCCCACCGCGGGCGTGGTCGAGGTGGGCGGCCGTGACGTGACCCGCATCCCCAACCGCCGGGTGGCGCTGTTGCGTCAGCAGGTGGGCTGCGTGTTCCAGGACTATCGGCTGCTGCCGGACCGGACCGTCGCAGGCAATGTCGCCTTCGCCCTGGAAGTTACCGGGCGGCCGCGGCACGTCACGCGCACTGTTGTACCCGAAGTCCTCGACCTGGTCGGACTCGCCGGCAAAGCGGATCGTTACCCCGACGAACTCTCCGGCGGTGAGCAGCAACGAGTCGTGGTCGCCCGGGCATTTGCCGGGCGTCCGCAGGTCCTACTCGCGGACGAGCCGACGGGCAACCTCGACCCGGCCACGGGTCTTGAGATCATGAGGTTGTTGGACACGGTCAACCGGACCGGCACGACCGTCGTCATGGCCACGCACAACGCCAGCCTCGTGGACGCCATGCGCCGCCGGGTCATCGAGCTTCGGAACGGGACGGTCGTGCGTGACCAGGCTCGCGGTGTCTACGGGCTGGTTTTCTAGGCATGCGTGGCATGCGGATCGGTCCGCTCCTGCGGATCGTCGGCACCAGTCTGCGACGCAACCTGGCCGTGACCCTCGCGGTGATCGTCACCGTGACGATCTGCCTTACGCTTTTCGGCGCCGGCCTGCTGCTGCGGGCCCAGGTCCGTACGGTCAACGGGTTCCTCCTCGATCGGATCCAGGTCGTCATCGATCTCACCGACAACGCCTCGGACGCCGAACGGGACACCCTTGCCGCCGACCTGCGGGCCGATCCCCTGGTGCAGTCGGTCGTCTACGAGGACAAGGCGCATGCCTTCGCGCGCTTCAGGCGCGACTTCCGCAACTCGCCGGACGTCGTCAGCGGGGTGAACGCGAACGACCTGCCCGCATCGTTGCGGCTTACTCTCACCGACCCCCGCCAGGCCGGGGAGATCATCAACGACTACACCGGACGGGACGGTGTCGACCGGGTCCGCGACCAGCGTGCGCTGCTGGCACCGCTCTACCGGTTCCTGGACGCGTTCACGGTCGGCGCGTTCGTGCTCGCCGCGGTGCAGGCGTTCTCCATGGTCGCGCTGATCTACACGATGATCCGGATATCCGCGTACGGGCGGCGACAGGAAACCGCGATCATGCGTCTGGTTGGTGGGACGAACAGGACGATCCGGGCGCCGTTCGTCCTGGAAAGCGCCATCATGGGGATGGTCGGCGGGACGCTCGCCGCGGCGGCGCTGATCGTCGGCAAGGTCTATCTCGTCGACCACCGGTTCGCCCGGCAGACCGCCTTTCCTCTTTTCGGCTGGGACGCGGTGTGGGCCGCCGTCGTCACCGTTTTCCTGATCGGTACCACGGCGTCCGCGGGCATGGCCGCGGTGGCGCTGCGCCGCCATCTGCGCATCTGACATGCCCGGCCGGTATGCCTGTCCGAGGTACGCCTGGATCGCTCGATCCCGGCACCAACCGCATCCCGTAACCTTGGTGGAACCTGGCTGGGAAGAGGGACACGGAAAGTGCCGAAGGAGACCGGTAGGAAGCTGGTTGCGCAGAACCGGCGGGCCCGACACGACTACACGATCCTCGACACGGTCGAGGCCGGGCTGGTGCTGCAGGGCACCGAGGTGAAGGCGCTGCGCGCGGGCCGGGCATCCCTCGTGGATGCCTTCGCGCAGATCAGCGACGGGGAGGCATGGCTGCACGGCATGCACATCCCCGAGTACACCGAGGGCACCTGGACGAACCACGCGCCGCGGCGGCGCCGCAAGCTGCTGCTGCACCGCGACGAGATCGCCAAGCTGGTCGGCAAGACGCGGGAGGGCGGCCTGACCCT
>NZ_CADDZT010000023.1:28264-28701 GCF_902812655.1 Candidatus Frankia meridionalis
CGCGCTGGCATCGGGCGCCGAACTCGCGCTCGGAGCCCGGCTACGGGCCGCCGGGCATCCGCCGGAGCTGGTCGCTGCCGCGTTCACCCAGGCTGAACTGCGGGCGCGGGCCGCGGCGAAGTTCTCCCGTGCGGCCGAGATGTTCTTCACCCGGGACGGTCTGGAACAGGCGTCGTCCGAGGCTGCGGCCCGCCACCGCGCAACCCGCTTCCAGAGCCTCGGACGGCTCGCGGACCTGTGCACCGGCATCGGCGGTGACCTGCTTGCGCTCACCGCCACGCATGACGTGCTTGCCGTGGACCGGGACCCGACCCATCTGCGGATGGCCTGCCACAACGCGGGCGTTCACAACGCGGGCGTTCACGGGGCGGCGGATCGCAACGCCGGCGATGTGGATGGCCGGTGCGACGATGTCCAGAACGTCGATCTCGGCGGGG
>NZ_CADDZT010000023.1:28776-29935 GCF_902812655.1 Candidatus Frankia meridionalis
GTGCACCCCGCCGCTGGCCTGGTGCTTCGGACTGACCGACACGGTCGCCGCGGTCGTGGTCAAGGCGGCCCCCGGGTTGCCGCTCCATCTCGTCCCGCCCGGCTGGGAGGTCGAGTTCGTCGCGGACCGCCGCGACCTGAAGGAGGCGGTGCTGTTCTCCCCGGCTCTCGCGACGGTGCGTCGGCGAGCGAGCGTGCTGCTCGGCGGGCTGCCGGGCACGGTGGCCACGCTGACGGGTGATCCCGACCTGGGTCCGCTGCCTGTCGGCGAGCCGGCCGGTTATCTCTACGACCCGTCGCCGGCCGTCACCCGTGCCGGGCTCGTCGGCGAGCTGGGACGCGGTCTCGACGCCCGGCAGATCGACCCGCGGATAGCCTTCCTGACCTGTGACGGGTCGCGTCCCACGCCGTTTGCCCGGGTGCTCCGGGTCGAGCACAGCCTCCCGTTCGACGTCCGGTCGTTGGCCAGGCTGCTGCGGACAGCCGGCGTCGGAGCGGTGGACGTCCGACGTCGGGGTCTCGCCGGTGACGTCGAGGTGATCCGCCGGCGGCTACTGCCACGCGGTCGCGATCTGGTCCCGGGAGGGCCGGCGGTGACGGTTGTCATGACCCGCCACGCCGAGCGTCCGTGGGCGCTGGTGTGCACCGACCCCACGGGCGTGTCGTTGCCCTGACAGCGTGCTGTCCCGAGGGACGCCGACGCCGCCCGGGATGCCGGTCTACGGCAAGGCCGTATAGGATGAAGACCGGCAGGATGCACGACGACACAACGTGAACTGACAGAGCACGGGGGTGACCGGTTTCGACTCCGGACGTCGGGATAGGGGAAGCGGGCCGAGGATGAGCGGTTATCTCGTAAACGATCCGCTCAAAGAAATAACTGCCAACAAGTCGCAGTCTGCTACCCCCGCTTTCGCCCTCGCGGCCTGAGCGGTACTGAGTAGCCGTCAGCCTGGGAGTTCCTCCGGCCCAGGGCCTGGCGTCGCTAGGAGGATCACTCTCTGACCCGGTCACGGGGTCAGATGGGACATCTCACAGTGACTGAGCCCACACCAGCATGCCTGTGTGACAGGTGGGGCTGAGAAACAAGTAGCAGGATGCGCCCGGAGAAGCCCTGTTGCGGGGCCGGAGGACGCGGGTTCGATTCCCGCCACCTCCAC
>NZ_CADDZT010000023.1:30256-35250 GCF_902812655.1 Candidatus Frankia meridionalis
ACCCTCGCTACCCATGTGATTATCAAAAGCTTTCGTTCGACAACGGTCGGTCGCAGCCCTGGTCCGGTACAGCTACACGAGGACGCTCGGCAGGCCTACACCGCGCGCGGGTACCTGCCCCGAAGGTCGGCTCCGGATAGCCTTGAGTGGTGACCGCTTTTCTGGGTGTGGAGATCGATGAGGCTCGCCTCGCCGCGGTCTGCGACAGGTACGGGATCGCGGAGCTCAAGCTGTTCGGGTCACGAGCGCGCGGCACCGCGCGATCCGACAGCGATATTGACGTCCTTTACACCCTCCGCCCCGGGCGACGACTGGGCTGGGAGATCGAACAGCTCGCAGATGATCTCACCGACCTGTTCGGATGGCACGTTGATCTGGTGTCGGTACGGGCGTTGCACCCACTGCTGCGGTCGTCGGTGCTGGCTGAAGCACGGCCTGTGTATGCGGCGTGACATTCTCCTGCTCACCGAGATGATCGAGGCGGCCGAGCAGGCGCAGGAATTGACAGACGGTGTCACCCCCAGCGATCTGGAGACAGACCGTCAGCGCCGTGACGCGTTGCTCTGGAATTTCACGGTGCTCGGCGAAGCCGCAAGTCAGCTTTCCGACGCAGTCACGACTCGCTTTCCTGACGTCACATGGAAGCAGCCCGTGTGATTGCGCAACCGGATCGTCCACGGTTACTGGTCAGTGGACGTGGAAATATTGCACACGACCGCCAGGGAGCAGCTGTCCGGATTCGTAGCCGACCTCCGTCGTGTTCTTCTCGCTATAGGCGAGAGCACCTAAACCAACGCCCCGTCGCCTCCGACATCCGACTCGTGATCGTGACCCGTCACGCGGTGAGCACCGCCGAAGAAACCGTCACCGATCTACCCGCCGCGGTCTGGGCCTGATCCGGACCGTGCAAACCGAGCGGAGGTCGCGCCTCGAGCTCCGAGATGGCGCCCGAGGCGCTGAGGCCGAGCGCGACCGTGCGGACCTCGACACGTGCCGCGCCCGGATGTCGACGGAGGCCGTTCACATTCAGTAGTGTATAGGGACAATTCGCTCCCCCGGACCCCGATCTTTGGTCTCGGTCCATGGTGCTCGCTGACTTGAGGGTTGGCTGGCCTGAGGGTCGGCTTCACATGTTTTCGGACCGGTCGACGGTGAAGGTGCACCAGACGGACTTGCCGCGCTCGGTGGTGCGGGCTCCCCACCGGTCGGCGATCAGCGAGACGAGATACACGCCGCGACCGTGCTCGTCATCCATGGCCGCGCGCAGCCGCCGTGGCAGGACGATCGCGCCGTCCCGGACGTCCAGTACGAGCTGGTCACCGGTGCGTCGCAGCCTCAGGTCCATGGACGGACCCCCGTACAGGACGGCGTTGGTGACGAGTTCGCTGACAACAAGAACGATGTCGGAGGCACGGTCGGTCGGGATCCGCCAGGCACGCAGTGCGGAGGTGACGGCGGTGCGGGCATCGTGCACGGCCTGGTGGCTGTCTGGGATCTCCATTCGCAGTATGGGCTGCACGGCATCCGACGGCGCCGACGGTGAGACCTGGACCAGCAGCAACGCGATGTCGTCGTCCTGGTCGGCGGGCACCATCCGGTCGACGAGCAGATCGGGTAGTGCGGCCAACGGGGTATCTCGACTTTCGGCCAGGTGCTGGCCGAGTTGGTCAATGCCGGCGTCGATGTCGCGGCCGCGCTGCTCCACGAGCCCGTCGGTGTAGAGGGTGAGCAGAGCACCGGGCGGCATCGTGACGCGCTGCGTCGCGAACTCCGGAAGGTCGGTTCCCAGCGGCGGTCCGCTGCCTTCGGTGAGCTGGTGGACGCCGCCTGCCGGGTCGGTGAGCAGCGGGGGCAGATGGCCTGCGCTCGAGAACGTCAGGGACCGGTCGAGGGGATCATATACCGCGTACACGCAGGTCACGATCGCGTCCTCGGTGAGATCACGGACAACCCCGTCGAGCAGTTCGAGGACGTCCGCCGGAGGCAGGTCAAGGCGGGCGTAGGCGCGCACCGCGGCCCGGAGCTGCCCCATGACGGCTGCGGCGCGCACCCCCCGGCCCATCACGTCACCGATGACGAGGGCGGCGCGGCCGGCGCCAAGCTCGATCACGTCATACCAGTCCCCGCCGACATCGATCTCATGCCCCCCGGCGCGGTAGTACACCGCGGTCCGCAGGGTGTCAGGGGCGAAGGTCGTGGTGGGAAGCAGACTTCTCTGAAGTTCGGCTGCGATCCGGTGTTCGCGGGCGGCTGCCTGCTCGACGACGGCAGCGGCCCGCAGGGCCTGCTCGGCCTGTAGCCGTTCGGTGAGGTCGAGGCACGAACCGATGTATCCGGTGAAGTGGCCCCCCAGGTTGAAGATGGGTCGGCCGATGTCGAGTATCCGCCGGTACCTGCCGTCGGCGTGACGCAGCCGGTATTCCATCTCGAACGGCTTGCGGGCGTCGAAGGCGTCGCGGTAGACGGCAACGCAACTGTCGAAATCCTCCGGGTGCACGCCTTCCGTCCAGCCGTACCCGAACTCCTGCTGGAGCGTGCGCCCGGTGAACGCGAGCCACGTGTTGTTGAAGTAGTCGCACCCGCCGTCGGTGCCGGACCGCCAGATCAGCAGTGGGAAGTCGTCGAGGATGTGCAGGTAGTGCGCGCCATGCCGGCGGGCCCGTTCCAGCTCCAGGTTTGCCCGTACCCGCGCGCGTAACTCGGCGACGGAGAACGGTTTGGTCAGGTAGTCGTCGGCGCCGGCTTCCAATCCGGCGACCGCGGCATCCTGCCCGGCGCGCGCCGACAGTGAGATCATCGGGATGTGAGTGGTCGCGGGATCCGCGCGGACCGCGGCGAGCAGGGCGAAGCCGTCCAGCCCCGGCATCATCATGTCGGTGAGCACCAGGTCCGGCGGAGCATCCCGGATCATTCGGAGCGCCGCAGCCCCGTCGGTGGCCACTGTCACGTCATGGTCGTCCGTCAGTAGTGCGACCAGATAGTCGCGCATGTCGGTATTGTCCTCCACGATCAGCACCCGTGCCCGGTCATCATCGCCATCCGGGCGCGGGCGCCCCTCGGCAGGGCGAACGGGCTGGCCGGACCAGCGCATCGACTCGGCAAGGAATTCCTCGGCAGATCCAACGGGCGCGTATGTGGTGGTGGATGCGCGAGCCTGGACAACCTGGTCGGCGGGAAGGTGCGCGGTACCGAACGGTAGCCGCACCGTGAATGTGCTGCCCGTTTCCGGGGTGCTCGCGACTGTCACGGTGCCGCCGTGCAGCGCGGTCAGCTCGGCGACGAGCGCGAGACCGATACCCGCGCCCTCGTGCGATCGGCCACCTGCGTTCCGGACACGATGGAACCGTTCGAACAGGCGGTCCTGCTCCGCGGCGTCGATGCCGACACCGGTGTCGGTGACCGACAGCTCAGCCCTACCGGTTGGTTGTTCGTCCGTCGCCTTCACCCGGATGGTGATGCTTCCGCGCAGGGTGAACTTGACAGCGTTGGACAACAGGTTCAGGACGATCTTTTCCCACTGGTCATGGTCGACCCATACCGGCTCGGGTAGTGGCGGGCAGTCCACCAACAGGGTCAGCCCGGCTTTCTCGGCCGCCGCCCGGAACATGCTCGCAAGCTCCACGGTGCAGCCGGCGAGGTCGACGGGCTCGTACCTGGCCTCCATCCGGCCGGCCTCCAGCCGGGCGAAGTCCAGCAGGTTGTTCACCAGCCGAAGCAGGCGCAGCGCGCTCCGGCGGACCAGTTCGACGCGTTCGCGCTGGACCTGCGCGAGCGGGAACCTGTCATCGGTGAGTGCGTCCAGCGTGGGATTCAGCATCAGGGTCAGCGGTGTACGGAACTCGTGGCTGATGTTGGCGAAGAAGGTCGTCTTCGCCGTGATGAGCTCGGCCAGTGCCGTTGCCCGGTCGCGTTCGGTCGCATACGCAACCGCGCCCGACATCGAGCTGGTGATCTGGTCGGCGGCGAGGGAGAAAAAGCTCTGGTAGTCGTCATCCAGCGGCAGCCTGGGACTCACCCCTGCCACCAGCACTCCGCGCGCGCCCACCGCCCTGAGCGGATGAACCAACGCGCGCCTGACCAGGACACGTCCGGCCGGCACCGTCAGCCCTTCGACCAGGACTGGTCCCCGCCGGTGGAGCGCTGCCCAGGCCTGGACGGCGAAGCCGGCCCGCGTGGCGTCGATATCGTCCGGGCCTAGGCCCGCCACGAGTCGTAGTCCGACGTCGTGACCGGGCTCATCCAGGTCGACGGCATCGTCCGGTAAATCACCTTTCAGCTCATCTGCCAGGTAGAGCAGCGCGAATGGAACATCGGCACGGGCTTCACCGAAAGCCGATGCCGCCCGTTCCAACACCTCACGCCCGGTCCGCGCCTCGCCCATGCCGGAAGCGAGCGAGCGTAGTGTTCGCAGCCGGCGTGCGCCCACCACCTGTGCGGTCGTCTCCGTGCACGCGCTGAACACTCCGCCAACCCGTCCGGACTCCTCGCTGATCGGGCCATTGGAAAAGGTGAAATAACACTCCTCGGGATAGCCGCGCCGGTTCATGGGGAGCATCTCGTCCTCGTGGTAGCTGCCTCCTTCCCCGGCCAGGACCGATGACAGCATCGGTCCGACGGCGTCCCAGATCTCCGCCCAGACTTCTTCGGCCGGTCGGCCCATCGCCTCCGGGTGCTTGTTGCCGAGCATCAGCGCGTAGGCGTCGTTGTAGATTTTCACGAGCTGCGGTCCCCAGAAGATCACGATGGGGAATTGGGAGGTCAGACAGATGCCGACTGCCGTCCGCAGGCTTTGCGGCCAGTCCCGTGGGGAACCGATGGGCGTCGCCGACCAGTCCAGCCCCCGCATCAGGACCCCGACGGCACCTCCGGCGTCGAACACCTGCGCCAGCTCGGTCGGGATGGCGGCGACCGGATGCGCGAATCCGTACCGTCCTCCCCGGCTGCCGGTCTGGGCGGCGTTGAGATCCTGATCATCGAAGATGGTGCGTGGCTGT
>NZ_CADDZT010000023.1:35534-42655 GCF_902812655.1 Candidatus Frankia meridionalis
TCCGTCGGTTGACCTCCGATCTGACGGCACCACGAACTCCTGACGTCTCACCCACGGCCCTACCGGCTGGTGTCCATTGCTCTGTTGTGAGGACCATCCCTGTTACGAGGATCTTCTCTGTCGCTAATGACTCTCTGTCACCAAAAACTCTCTGTCGCTAATAACCCTCTGGGACCATACGGACTCTTGGAGTACCCACCCAATCACGCCGGAAACCCGCAGATTGACCGGCCCGGCGGGCGTCGGCCAAGTGATGTAGGTCAGGTTGTGTAGCCACGGCTCGAGTCGGTCAGCTTGGCTTCGCCACCAATCGTCGCGACGAACTCCTTGGACACGACGGGGTGCGAGAACATCGGGTAGTCCTTCGCGATGGCGTTGTCGTGCTCCTCCTGGGATGTTGCCGCGACGCAGTCGGTGAGGGTGAAAACGTTGAAGCCCTTCTCGTAGGCGGTTCGCATCGTGGACTCCACGCAACAATTGGTGAGAAAACCGCTGAGCGCTACATTCCGGATTCCCTTGGCGCGGAGGATGAAGTCCAGGTTCGTGCTCATGAAGGCATCCAGCCCGCGCTTGCCTTCCACGACTATGTCGCCCGCGGCCGGTGCGAGATCCGCGACGATCTCCGCGCCCCACGATCCCTTGACGAAGGCGTTGCTCGCCACGACGCCGGCAAGGATGCCGTACGGGTTCGCGCCGAGCTCCCCGTAACCCTTGGTGAACGAGATCGGAGCATGGATGATCGTGGCACCCGCCTGCCGGGCCTGGTCGACGGCCGTGATCGCGTTGGCGAGCATGCCGGACCGCTCCATCACGTCCGAGACCGCGCCGTGCAACGCGCCGCCGTCCGTGGTGAAGTCGTTCTGGAATTCAATGAGGACAAGAGCGGTTTCGTCCGGATTCAGGATCATCGAGTCTCCCGCGGCAGATGGTGGATGCTGTGCCCCATCTCACACTAGACTCGTACCTGTGATACGGGCCCCCGCCAGCCCCGACTGTCCGGTCAGGCTCCGGCCGTCTCCGCCATCCCAGGGGTACCGTCGCATGGTCCAGATGCGGGAGGCAGGCCGGAGGCAAGGACGCCGACGACCACCCGCCGCAGCGCGTCCGTGAAAACGGTCTGTTCGTCGGCGGTCAGCGGTGCCAGGACGTGCTGCTCGGCCAGGCGTAGGCGGGCGGTCATCTCCCGGAGCCAACCCAGGCCCGTGTCGGTCGGCCGGATGATGCGGGCGCGTCGGTCGGCCGGGTCGGGACACCGTTTGACCAGCTGGCTGCGTTCGAGGTCGTCGACGAGGCGCACCATGACCGATCGGTCGATGCCGAGGCGGCGGGCGACCTCAAGCTGGTTACGGGAGCATCCGCTGGCGGCGGCCGACAGCACCTGTAGCCCGCGCAGGCCACCGGGAAGATCCCCGACCGCGGCCTGTGTCGCCTGTAGGAAGCCATGCAGGACCTGACTCAGCAGCCAGCCCAGGTCCTCGTGGAGCTCCTCCGGCAGCGCAACGGTCTCCGCATCTGAAGGTTCCACCTCGTAATCCTACTACCTGCTATCTGAGATAGTCTTCTCGTACGATGCGTGTACCTACAGATGATCGTGGCTAGGTACAGTCTCGCGGCGCATCCGTTAGCAGTCTTTCCGCTGACCACAGGTCCGTTGACCGCACAAGGAGATCGAATGTCCACCCTCCTGCACCTCGACTCAAGCGTCAGCCCCGCCTCGTCCTCCCGGGGCGTTGCCGGCCAGTTCGCCGCGGCCTGGACGGAGAGCCACCCCGGCGGCACCGTCTTGCACCGGGACCTGGCAGCCAACCCGCCCGCGCATATCAACTGGGACGCCGTGGCTGCCTCGCAAACCCCGGCGGAGGCGCAGTCAGCGGACCAGGCCGCGGCCTGGTCCGCACGGGAGGAGCTCATCGCCGAGCTCGAGGCGGCCGACAGCCTCGTCGTGTCCGTCCCCATGTACAACTGGTCGATCACGTCAACCCTCAAGGCGTGGATCGACGCCGTCATCGTCGTCGGTCGGACGGTCGATCTGACGGGCGGCCCCGGCGCGCTCACCGGCAAGCCGGTCACGGTCATCACCGCCCGTGGCGGGGCATACGGCCCCGGCACTCCGCAGGAGGGCAACGATCACCAGGAGCCCTACCTCCGGCACGTGTTCGGGGCGCTCGGCGCCACCGACATCAGCTTCATCCACGTCGAGCTGACGATGGCAGCGGTCAACCCGGCCATGGCCGACCTTGTTCCGCTGGCCGAGCAGTCCCGGGAAACGGCCGAGAAGGCTGCACTGGCCCGCGCCGCGGCCTGAGCGGTTCCGTTCCGGCCGAGACTCTTCGGCCCTGCCGCCGCAACCGCAGTGGTAGGGCCGAAGGCGGCGCGATCATGGGTTTTTGTGCGTCGCCGGAGGTTTCCGCAGTGGTAGGGCCTTGCCCGGGTTGAGGATCTCGGCCGGGTCGAGGGCGTGTTTGACGGCGTCGTGCAGCGATTGCGCGACCGGGTCCAGTTCCTCGGCGAGGATGCGTCGCTTGAGCACACCGACGCCGTGTTCGCCGGTGACGGTTCCGCCGGCTTTCAGCGCCAGGTGGAGCAGGTCGTCGAATGCGGCAAGCGCACGCCGCGCCGCGTCCGGGTCGTCATGGGGATAGACGATCGTCGGGTGCAGGTTCCCGTCGCCGGCGTGGCCGAAAGTGCCGATGATGACGTCCCGTTCGGCGGCGATGCGTTCGATGCCGAGGATCGTCTCGGCGATGCGTGAGCGCGGCACCGCGATGTCGTCGAGCAGCCACGCGCCGAGGCGCTCCAGCGCAGGGAAGGCGAGCCGGCGGGCGCCGAGGAGCATGTCGGCCTGTTCAGCATCCTCAGAGCGGTAACTTTCCGTGGCACCCGCCGCGTCGCATGCGGCGAGGATGCTGTCGGCTTCGACCTCACCGGCCCGTCCTGGCAGGTCGCTCTGCGCGATGAGCAGTGCGGCGGCGGAGGTGTCCAGACCCATCGGCTGGAAGTGTTCGACCGCGGCCAGGGTTGTTGCGTCCATGAGTTCCAGCAGGGACGGTGTGGCCACGACCATGATCTTCTCGACGGCCCGACCGGCGCTCACCAGGTCACCGAACAGCGCGACGGCGGTGGTCGGCGGCGGCGGTAGCGGACGCAGCCGCAGCCGGGCCTCGGTGACGACGCCGAGGGTGCCCTCGCTACCGACGAACAATCCGATCAGGTCATAGCCTGCGACTCCCTTGATGGTGCGCCGCCCGACCCGGGTGACGCGCCCGTCGGCCAGGACGATCTCGAGGCCGAGAACGGCGTCGCGGGTGCTGCCGTACTTCACGCAGCACAGGCCGCCGGCGTTCGTGGCGATGTTGCCGCCTACCGTGCACCAGTCCCGGGACGCGGGGTCCGGTGCATACAGCAGCCCGTGGGCGCGGGCGTCGTCACGCAACCGCTGGTTGATCACGCCCGGTTCGGCGACGGCGTATCCGTCGGCGGGGCGGATCTCGTGGACGGCGTCCATCCGTTCCAGGCACAAGACGATGCATCCGTCGGATGCGTTGGCTCCGCCGGAAAGCCCGGAGCCCGCGCCACGCGGAACCACCGGTACGTGTCGTGAGTGGGCGGCCCGCATGACCGCCTGGACCTGCTCTGTGGTGCGGGGGAAGACTGCGACGGCCGGCTGCCCGGCATTCGCCCCGGTCGCCTGGTCATGGCGATAGGAAACGAGAAGATCCGGGTCCGTCATCACCGCGCCGTCGGGTAGCGCCGCATCCAGCTCCCTGACCAGGGTGTCCTCGTTGGCCCGCATTCGCGTCACCCACCGACGATAGAACCCGGGCGGACCGTGCGCGGTCGGTCACGTTCCCCGTCCGTCTCGTCGGGGACATCCACCCGCCGCAACAGCCGACGCCTCGAGCTGCCGGACTACAATAAGCTGGATTGTTGAAACCGGGAGGGCGTACATGAAGTTCGAGCTGCTACTGGCTCACGGCTCACGCAATGACATATTCATTGTTGACGGCCGGCCCGACCGGTATTTTACGGACGTAACCGAAGTCGCCGGTTTTGTTCGTCTCCTCTGCGACCGGAAAGGTTCCCTGGGCGGGGACGGTCTTTATTTCGTGGACGACTCGAAAGCAGTGCCCGAAGCGTTCTTCTTCAACCCTGACGGATCATCTGCCAAATTGTGCGGAAATGGTCTGCGGTGCGTCGGACGACTCGTTCTCGAGCGTCGGGGAGTCGATTCACTGAATGTTTCGACAGGCGGCGGTCTGTTTCGGGTCGAACGGATCGAGGATGTGGCTCCCGGTGTCTGGACAGTGGCCGTCGAGTTGCCTCCGGTAACATTCCGTGCGGCCGACGTCCCCATTGTGAGCCCGGCCGCCGAGCACGTGGACGCGGTTATCCCGGGCCTGGACCAACGCTTCCGCTTCACCGGTGTGGCCGTTCCGAACTCTCATCTTGTCGCGATCGTCGATGACTATGCCGAGGACGAGCTGGTCGCTGTCGGGCAGGCGGCAGCCCGGCTGCCCGACGTCCTCCCGGTCGGCGCGAACGTGTCGTTCGTCAAACAGCTGTCCTCGCCACGGGAAGTCTTCGTCCGCACCTTCGAGCGTGGGGCAGGGCTGACCCCGTCCTGTGGATCCGGAGTGGTCGCGGCACGTACGGTGTACTCGAGGCTCGGTCATGCCCCGGACGGTGAGGCGGTCCTGGTCCGCAATCCGGGTGGGAGTTCGATCTGCCTTCTGGTGCCCGGCCCGGACGGTTCCCTGGTTCCGCGGCTCGAAGGTAACGCGACCTTTGTCTATCGAACCGTTGTGGACGTGACGCAGCTTGAGCAGGCCGGTCGGGGGGACCTGGACCTTGAGATGCAGACCGACGAGCTCGCGGCTTACGAACTGTTTCACGAGAGCAACCTGCAAACCATTAAAAAAATGTTGGTGTAGGTGGTCTCCGTCGTCCTGGTGACGGTTTCTACCTACAGGGGGCCGATCTGCATCCAACAGGCGAAATCGGCCTGTATGGTGAGTCTCCAACCCTACACTGAGGGTCATCGGTCGTTTCGACTCAATGGAGTGTCGGGCATGATCCTGCGCGGTCGACCCATCGTGTTATCCGGGACGCTGCTCCTGGTGCTGGTCAGCGTGACTGTCGCCGCCTGCGGCAAAGGTGGGTCGGGGCAGGGGCACGCGCGGCCGACAGCCCAGGCCGGCCGGCCATCCTCGATGACGCCTGTCCCGAGCCCGACGCCCACGCCGATCGCGCCGGTCGAATACCAGGCGGCGCTTTCGGCGGTGGACGCGGCCCTCACCCCGCAGTTTTCGTCGATATTCCTCAGCGGGACGCCGGCCGATCTGGCCAAGGCGTTCACCGAAGCCGCGACGACGATCAGCACCCGGCGTTCGGCGCTTACCCAGATCCGGCCCCCGGTGAACGTCGCTTCCGCCCATATCGATCTTCTTGCCGCACTGTGGAAGCTGGCCAGCGATCTCCAGGGGCTGGCTGGTGACGCGCGTCGTAATGCATTGTGCACAGGTGGCGCGGGAATCCCGCGGGCGGCGAGCGGCAGCGGCGCGCAGGCGCTGCGTCAGGCCGCGACGGAGATCGGGACCGCTGACCCGGCGCAGTCGTACAAGGTGGGGACGTTCCTGCCGGCCGGCTCACCGGACCTGAACCGCCAGCCGGCCAACGGCAGCCTCGGGCCGGGAAAGCGCGGCGGAATGGGCGAGCTGACCATCAACGGATCATCTACCGACGCTGTGGTCAAACTGACCCGGGACGGCAGCCTGATCCGGAACGTCTACGTGCGTGCCGGTGCCACGGTGACCGTCGACGCGATTCCCGACGGAACCCTTGACGCCTTCTTCACCACCGGTACCGACTGGGACGCGGCCGGCGGTCGGTTCACCCGCGACTGCACCTTCAGCAAGTTCGATCAGTCGCTTCCGTATCGGACGAACTACTACCGCACCGAGACCCAGTACACGACCTTCACTCTCACCCTGTACAAGAGTGCCGCCGGGAACGCGTCCACCAGCAGGGTTGACCCCGGCTCGTTCCCCGCATCCTGACCGGTCGGCGGACGATGTGAACCAACGGCTGTCCGGGCAGTCGTCCGAGCGGCGGCGGTTCACATCGTTCCCGCGTCACGGCCTCAGGCGATACCCGTCAGGTGGTGCGGTCGGCCGGCCCGGACTTGATGGCCTCTACAAGCTGACCCAGCTTGTCCTCGGGCAGATTCCTCGCCAGGTCGGCCTCACTGATCATTCCAACCAGTCGACTATCTTTGATCACGGGCAGTCGCTTGATCTTGTGCTCCATCATTTGGCGCATCACCTCGTCGAGGTCGGCGCCCGCATCGATGTAGAACGGCTTGCCCTGCGCAAGGTCTCTGGCCCGCGTCGTCGTGGGGTCCTTGCTCTCGGCAAGACATCTGATCACGATGTCGCGGTCGGTAATGATCCCCTGGAGTCTGTTGTCCTCGCCGCAGATCGGCAACGCCCCTACGCCGAGGTCCCGCATCCTGCGGGCGGCATCCACAAGAGTCTCGGTCTCACCGATGCATTCGGCGTCTCGGTGCATGATCTCGTGTGCGGTGGTCATGCGGATCCCCTCTCTGCACTCTTCCGGCCGGGGACGGCGTGACCTTGATGCGTCCGGTGCCGCCCGAAGCCCTACGGGTCCTGTTGGTACCCAGCATCCGCGGGCACATGCTGTGCGCTGACGCTTTCACGGGTACGACCCGGTCAAGCCGTGCGGGCGATCCACGGGTGACTATCGTGGCAACGGCGGATGCGTCCCGACAGGGCGTAAGAAGTACCCGACATCGCACCGCGAAAGGCGCGTACATGGATAGGTCTGATGAACTGCCCTGGCCGGGGCGCGGCTCGCGTGGGCGGCATCGGGATCACGATCTGGATCACGACGGATAAGGGTGTTGTAATGATGCTGGTCACAGCTTGGGTGAATATCACTCGAGCGCTATGACATAGATCACAAGGATATGGCTGTGGGGCTGGCTGCATATCGTCCTGCGGGGAACGTGGTGGACCGGCGGGCTGGCGACCCCCTCCGCCGCCAGCCCGCCGGTTTCCGGGCTATCTCTTCTCCCCCCGGTTCCACCCCCCACCTCGGCC
>NZ_CADDZT010000024.1:0-1027 GCF_902812655.1 Candidatus Frankia meridionalis
GGTTCCGGGGCCTGGTCGGCGTATGGTTCCGGTTCGGTGTGGTGGACGTGTTTTTCCGGGCTGGTCCAGGTGAAGTGACCGGGCCGGGTTTGTTCGAGGGTCTAGCCCCCTTCATGTTTCATCCGATGGTGATGTCTGCAGACGGTGGCGAGGTTTCCCGGTTCGGTGGTTCCGCCGTCGTTGTAGGCCTGGACGTGGTCGAGGTCGCAGGCTTTCGCGGGTTTGCGACAGCCCGGGAACCGGCAGGTGCGATCCCGGACGTGGATGTGGCGGGCGAGCGCCGGGGAGGGGAACCGGCGTCGGCCGACCTCCCGCACGCTGCCATCGGCCGGGTCGGTGAGGATCCGCCGCCAGGTCGCGTTCTTTGCCAGTGCGCGGGTGAGACCGGCGGGGATCGGCCCGTACCCGGCGAGTTCCCCGGGAATGTCGGTCAGGCCGAGCAGCGTCGTCACGGGCACGATCACCCCGACCTCGACATGCATCGGGGTGTCGTCGTACCGGCGGCCGAGGAGCAGGTCGGTGAGGACGTCGGCGCGGCGTTCGTCGATACCGCGGGGATCATCTGGACCGGCGGCACGGCGAGCGAGGGTGTCGATGCGCTGGTAGGCGGCCTGGGCGTCGACCGCGGGCAGCAACGCCCACAGCTCGGCCATGGCGTCGTTGAGGGGGCGCAGGCGGATGTGGCGGTCGCGGCGCTGGCGGTCGTGGCGGTGGCGGGCGCCGTCGGGATCGACCGTGAGCACAGCCCGGCGCAGGGCTTGACGGAACAGCGCATGACTCGCCCGCCCACCGCGGGCCAGCACCTTCTGTTCGACCGCGGCGGCCTGCTCGTCGGACAGGGGCGCGGTGGCGTCGGCGACCGCACGGACCCGAGAAAGATCGACCATGCCAGCCGCCAACGCAGCCAGCGTCGCGGGTAGCCGCCGGGTCACCATATCGGCAAGATCTAGTTGGGTGATGGTGGCACTCGGCGACAGCCCCAACTCCGCGGCAACCTCATCGGCGGCGAACTCACCGAACGCCCGCC
>NZ_CADDZT010000024.1:1612-7533 GCF_902812655.1 Candidatus Frankia meridionalis
ACAGAGCCGACCGACTTGGGGCCGGTCGGGTCGGGGCCGGCAAGCCCATCGAGCAATTCGAACATATGTTCATTTTAGCCGTCCAACACGACACTGTCCACGGGGTACCCGCACCGCCCTGGACCCGTGAGGATGCTCGGGTTCCGGCATAAAAGACCCTCGGGTTCCGGCATAAGAGATGCTCGTGGATGAGTTCCGGCGCAGCCTACGGCTGGGCTGGGTCCACGGCGCGACGGGCAGGGCAGCCCGGTGCAGGGCAGGGCAGCCCGGTGCGGGAAACAATGTGCCCCACCTCTCACGACTCTGCCCCGACGAGATCGAGCAAATGCGCGCTGTTAGCGTCGTGGCGGATGAGGAAGGTCCGGCTACGCCAGCAGGAGATACGTCGCGCTTTTGACCTGGCAGCCCACGAGCGGGGCTTCGTCCTCGACGAGGCGCAGGACCGGGCTGTCGAACGGCTGTCCCGGCTGGGGGCCGAGGTCGGCATCGGCGGCATCGGCATCGGCGTCTTGCGGCCGTCGCCGCGCGGCCTTTACCTGTGAGGACCGGTTGGGCGAGGGAAGAGCTGGCTGGTCGACATCTTCTTCGACGCCGTCCCGACGGGGGCGAAACGCCGGGTGCACTTCCACGACTTCTTCCGCCAGCTGCACGAAGCGGTCCACCGCCACCGGGACACACCCAGCGCCATCAACAGTGCGGTGTCGCAGCTGCTGGCGGATTGCGCGCTGCTGTGTTTCGACGAGTTCCACGCCCATGACATCGGTGACGCCATGCTGGTCACCCGCCTGTTCCGGGATCTGTTCGCCCGCCGTACCGTCCTTGTCACCACCTCCAACTACCCGCCGGACGGACTGCTACCCAACCCGATCTACCACCATCTCTTCCTCCCCGCGATTGAAATGATCAAAAGGGAGATGGATGTGGTGGAGGTCGCCGGTCCGACCGACTACCGCGCCGTCGCCCATCCCACGCAGAGCGAGGCCGGTTTCCGCCGTGGCGCGTACCTCTGGCCGGGACGGGACGATCAGCTTGCCGGGGCCGGCCTGGTCAGGCCCGGGACGCAGGAGAAGACGGTCGTCGGTGTCGCGGGTCGTGACCTGCCGGCCCTGGCCGTCCGGGACGACCATGTCTGGTTCGATTTCGTCGACCTGTGCGAACGTCCCACTTCGGCGTTGGACGTGCTCGCGCTGACGGACCGTTTCACCGTCTGGGTTGTAGAGGGGCTGCGCCGGCTGGCGGAGTGCTCACCGGACGCCCGGCAGCGTTTCGTCCACCTCGTGGATGTTCTCTGCGACAGGGATGTCGTGCTGTTCCTCATCGGAGACGTCCCGCTGGCAGACGTCCTGCGCGGCAAGGACCTACGTGGTGACGACCTACGTGGTGACAAGCTGCCGGCCGACATCAGCCGTACGGCCAGCCGTCTGTCGCTGCTGCGGCAGATCTGCTGACGCAG
Source organism: Candidatus Frankia meridionalis (assembly GCF_902812655.1). Classification (GTDB taxonomy): domain Bacteria; phylum Actinomycetota; class Actinomycetes; order Frankiales; family Frankiaceae; genus Protofrankia; species Protofrankia meridionalis. The sequence continues at coordinate 3,066 of NZ_CADDZT010000024.1, forward strand.
ACACGCCCGCGCCGATGGCGCCACCGCTGGTCAGAGCACTGATCGTGTGGGAGGTAGGCGTCAGGGTATGCATCGGCTGCCGGTGCCAGCTCCCGCGCAGCCGAGGTCAGGAGGCGGTCGGGGTGGGGTCACCGCCGACTGAGGGGATCTCCCGCGCAGCCGAGCGGGTGGCGAGGGAGTCGGCGATGGCGGCGAACTCGGCGAGCGCGGCCTGAAGGTCCTCGACGATCTCCCGGGCGATCACCTCCGGTGGCAGCAGACTGTCTGCGTCGTCGAGGCTCGGGTCCTTCAGCCAGGTGATGTCGAGATTGGCCTTGTCCCGGGCGACCAGCTCGTCGTAGCCGAACGGGCGGAACCGTTCGGTCTCCACCCCGGTCCGCACAGGGTTCACCAGGCCGGTAGCAGGCGACGAAATCATCAAGATGATCGCGGCGCAGCGGATTCTGCTTGAGCGTGAAATGCTCCCCGGTCCGGAAGTCGTACACCCACAGCTTCGACGTCCACGGCTTACCCGGCCGGGCCTCCCGCTTGTCGAAGAACAGCACGTTCGCCTTCACCCCACCGGCGTAGAAGATGCCGGTCGGCAACCGCAGCAGCGTGTGGACATCGAACTGGGTCAGCAGCCGGCGCCGCACGGTCTCCCCGGCGCCGCCTTCGAACAGCACGTTGTCGGGGACGACGACCGCCGCCCGCCCGTTCATGCCCAGCGCGGTCGCGATGTGCTGGACGAAGTTGAGCTGCTTGTTGGTGGTCGTGACCCAGAAGTCCTTCCGGTTGTAGGAGATGTCATCCCGTCCGGCGCGCCCGTCATCGGCGATCACGGTGATGGACGATTTCTTGCCGAACGGCGGATTCGCCAGGATCACGCTCGGGTGCAGCCCGGACGGCCGGGCAAGCGCGTCGGCCACCTCGATCGGGGACGGCCCGTTCGGCTGGCCGATGCCGTGCAGCAGCATGTTCATCGCGGCGAGCCGGGCCGTGCCGTCGACGAGTTCGATGCCGGTGATGGCGGTGCGCCCGAGCGCCCGGCGCTGCTCCGGGGTGAGTTCGGCAGCGTGATGCGCCTGAATGCGCTCATAGGCCGCGAGGAGGAAGCCGCCGGTGCCGCAGGCCGGGTCGTGCACGGTGTCGGCCGGCCCGGGTTGCAGGCAGTCGACCATCGCTGTGATCAGTGACCGTGGGGTGAAGTACTGGCCGGCGCCGGATTTGATGTCCTCCGCACTCTTGGCCAGCAGCTCCTCGTAGGCGTCGCCCTTCACGTCGACCCCGGCGGCCGACCATTTCTCCTTACCGATGAGGTCGACGACCAGCTTCTTCAGCTTCGCCGGATCCTAGATCTTGTTCTGCGCCTTGCGGAAGATGACGCCGAGGGTGCCGCTCTCCCGGGACAGCTCGTCCAGGGTGGTGCGGTAGACCTTCTCCAGCGTGTCACCCTCGTAGTTGAGCAGGGCCTGCCACCGGTTCGCGACGTGCGCGAGCGCCATGTCGGGGTTCAGCGGACGGTTCGCCCGCTCGTGCGCCATCTTCAGGAACAGCAGATAGGTCAGCTGCTACACGTAGTCGATGGTGGACACGCCGTCATCCCGCAGGACGTCACAGTAGTTCCACAGCTTGGCGACCAGCCGCCGCGACTCAGCACTCACGAGGCCACGTCCTGACCGGTCGCCCCGGCGGCCCGCCGCTCAGCCCCGCGGAACATGCCCGCCACGGCGGCGGCGTGGACCAGGACTGATCGACCCGTGACGGGCGTTTCCACGCCGGACCATCCCGTCCCCGTCGTAGTCGATCGCAGAGCCAGACAACGTGAAGTACTGGCCCGACAGGGCTCCTTTGTCGACCGGGAACTCCTTGGTGCTGTCGGGGTATCTCCTGTACCTGGGGTTACCCGTGGACTCCCATTATCACCTCACGCATTCAACATCAGTAATAGGCTCCCGACAATGACGGGACCAACACAACAGGTAACATTCGATCAAGGCGAGAGCGGGGACAGCGCTCGCGGATCAGCCGGCCAGATGGACACGCCGTGGGGAAAGCCCGTGTCCTCGATGCTGGCGTACCAGCCGGCTGCCGGTCGGCAGACGGCGTCGCCGCCCCGCAGCGATGACTTGCCTGCCACCGTTCGTGCGGTGCTGACGCGGATCGCCGTAGGCGATCATGTTGCCTCCGATGCCTTCGCTGATGCCTTCCAAGCCAGCGTGGATCTGCCCGCGCCGACGCGGGACGTGGTACTCGGGTCGCTGATGACGGCCGTGATGGCGCGCGGCCCGGCGGTTGATGACGTGGAGGCGCTGTTGCGAAGTGCACTGGCGGTGGACGGCCGGGAACCCGCCGAAATGATCAGCGGTGGTGACCGCCCGATGCTGATGTTGGCAGGCAGCGGTAAGAAGGGCTTGCGGACGTTGAACGTGTCCACACCAGCCGCGCTCGTGGCAGCCGCCGCAGGGGCGCGTGTGATCAAAGTCGGTTCGGCCGCTACCTCGTCGGCGCTGGGCTCTCGTGACCTGGTGCGTGCCCTCGGGCTGCGCGAGCACCGAACCGCCGACGGCGTGCGCGCTGACTTGGCCGTGTCTGGTTTCGCTTTCGTGGCGATCGAACCGGAGATTCCGGTCCTGGACAGGCTGTACGGCGGCCGGTTCCACGCGCCGAACCCGTTCTCCTTCGGGCTGGCCCCGCTGGCGAGCCCGGTGCGCGGCGATGTCACAATTTTTGGCTTGTCGCACCCGTGCGTGGACGTGGCCGCGCGGGTCCTGAGCCGTTTCGGCATGAATCACGTGGACGTGTTGAGCACACGCTTACCCGGTGGTCACTACCTGGATGAGATCGGTCCGGCGGGTGAGCTGCGCTGGTGTCGGGTGCGGGATGGGGAAGTCAGTCCAGTTGATGTTGAGCCAGCCGAAGGCTGGACTGCGATCGGCCTGCCTGGCGAGCTGCCGACGCCGCACGGGCCGGAGGAGGCGATCGAGCGGACTGGCGAGTTGCTGACTGGACGCGGGTTGGAAAGCCACCGTGCCCTCGTCGCGCTCAATGCCGCCCATCTGCTCGTGCTCAGCGGTCTCGCCGCGTCGTTGCCCCAGGGCAGGAACCTGGCCGAGGACATCCTGCGCAGCGGTACGGCGCTCGCCCGTGTCCCGGCTGCACGCTCGGCCGACAGGAGTGCCTGAGCGCATCATGGGCTTCGACCCGGACCTTCATTATCTCGACATCATCGGTGTCGGCTTCGGCCCCAACATCGACTGGTGCCGAGAGCGCCTGCCGATCGGGCGGTGGTTAGACGCGGATCTGAGGCCGTCGTTCAACCCGTTGCATGTTCGGGAGTGGACACAAGGCGAGGTTCTGGTCTTCATGGAGATCTTTCTGGTGGCGATCGAACGGTTCGAACTGACCCGCACCGACAACCGCTGGGGCGGGTTGACGACCCAACTTGTCGTCATGGCGCGGCCCGAGGAGCGGCGGTGACGGCAATCCGTGTGGTCCATATCCCTGGCCGGACCCCCTACGCGCGCAAGCTGCACGACGAAGGTATCCAGGTCCTCAACGGCACGACCGTGGATGGGCTCGCGGTGCCGCGAGACGCCACGCTCGCCTGGCTGCTGGAGCACCGACCGTGGGACTGGCTGGACGTGGTGCACCTGCACCATCCGGACTTCGAGCCGATTCCGTGGTTGCGCACCGTGCTCGCGGAGTGCTGCCGGTTTGGGAAACGGGTGGTGTTCACCGCGCACGACGTGAGCCCGGTCTTCGGGGGCCAGACGGAGCACCACCGTAGGCTGCGTGTGCTCGCCGAGCACAGTGTGCCGTTCGTCTGTCTCACGCCTGCCACCGAGGCCGAGGTGCGCTGGCGGTTCGGTGCCCGCACGGCCATGGTGCCGCATGGCTACGTGGCTCCGCCGGGAACGCTGACGCGCCCGGTGCCACGCAATCCCGGCCCTACGCGGTTTCTGCTCTATGGCTCGCTGCGGCGCAACCGGGACGTGAAGCTGGTGCTGGCCTGCTGGCGCTTCGCTCGCCATCTGGCCGAGACCACACTGCGCCTGCTTCTGCGTGCTCCGTCCCGCGCCAGTCTGGCCGAGGATGCCGAGGTATGGCGGGCTATTCGGGAACACGCCGCCGATCCGCGGCTGCGGGTGGAGGTGCTTCCGTTCCCGACTGACGACGAGGTAAACGAGGCGGTGGCGGGCGCCGACTGCCTGCTGCTGCCCTACCGGTGGGCCAGCCACTCCGGGCAGCTCGAACACGCCCTCGACCGTGGCGCGCTGCCTGCGACGACGCGAACCGGATTTCTGCCGGATCAGGTGGCGCTACACCGCAGGCTGGTGGGCGAGCCGGTGTGGTTCGACTGGTCGGACCACACACCGTTCGAGCACGGCGCACGGCTGTTGGAGGCGATGCAGACTGTGCACTCGGCGATCCAGAACGGCTGGCAGCCCCACGATGCCGAAAAATTCGCCGACCACCGCCGTCGTGA
>NZ_CADDZT010000024.1:7600-13871 GCF_902812655.1 Candidatus Frankia meridionalis
ACCAGGCCGCCGAGCACCGTGACGACGCCCACCACCAGCGCAAGCGGGCAGCGTTCAGTGTCGCGCGGGAAGGACCCTCCGCGTGACCGAGGCCGTGCTGTTTTCCGAGCCCTACTACCGGCAGGTGCTCGCCGAGTTCGGCTACACCCCGTTTGACCTGCGGCAGTTCGACTTTACCCTGGCCGGGCTGGACTCCGTCACCCTCAACGCCCGCTACCTGTGCCACCACCACGGCGAGCAGTACCTGCACGTCGCCCCACAGCGACGGATCGTCACCACCGGGTTTGGCATGTCCGGCGTGCCACACCTGGCCACGGTGTCCCACATCCTCAAGATGATCGAACTCCAGCGCGGCGGTGAACACTGCCAGATCGTGCTCGGCGACCTCGACGCCTACAACGGCAAGGCCAAGCCCTACACCGAGGTGCGCGAGCTGGCCGAGCGATTTCGGGAGTACATTCTGCGGCTGGGTTTCGACGATGTGACCGGAATCCTGCGTTCCCAGGAGGGCTATCGGCCCGCGTTGGAGGCGATGTACCTGCTCGGCCGCTATGTCGAGCAGGTCGACTTCGACATAGCCGAGGAAGACAACCACGGCTACTACGCCGACCGTGGACTGGTCGATGCGACCATGACCTTCCGCCGCGCCCTGTCACTGTCACTGATGGCCGCCGACTTCTTCGCGCTGGGCCAGGACCACGACGCCGTACTGGTGATGCTCGGCGTGGACGAACACCGCTATGTGCGCTTCGCCCAGCAGGCGTGGGGACGCCTGGACGAGCACGTGCCGCTGCGGTCGGACTTCGCGCTGACCGCCGCCTACACCCGTATGGTCCAGGGGTTCGGCGGTCATCCCAAGTTCAGCAAGAGCATTCCCGGCTCGGCCCTGGACGTCACTACGCCGCCGGAGGAGGTGCACCGCCTGCTCGCCGCCGAGCCGCCCATCCCCGAGGAGTCCGCTACCTACCAGCTCATGTGCCAGGTACCCCGCTACGACGCTGGCATCCTGCTCGACCTGCACACGCACTGCTTACACGCCGGCCCGGCCTGGCAGCGGGCGGTGGGCGAGTTCGCCGACTACATGATCGATATGATCAGCCTCTGGCCTCGTTGACCAGGGGAAATCGGCTCGCGACGGTCCGATAGCATAAATGGCCGTCCAGTTTCCAGGAGAGGTTCGATGACCCGCCTGAACCAGTCCGTCGACCGCGTGACCGCCCTGCTCGCGGGTGCGGACCTCACCGCCGACGCCACCGTGCGCGAGCTGCTGGAAGAGACGACGCAGCGCCGCGGTCTGGACCTGTCGGACCTGTCCCCGGCCGAGCAGGCCGCCATGATCGCCGACCGCTCCCAGGAACTCCAACCCTCCACTGACGCGCTGGCCGCCCGGATCATCGAGGCGGACCAGAAAGGCCGCAGGTTCATCGCGAAGTTCGGCATCGATCCCACCGGGGCCGAGGTGCACCTGGGGCACGCGGTACCGATGCTCCTCCTCAGCCGGTTCCAGCGCATGGGCCACCAGGTGGTGTTCATCGTCGGGGACATGACCGCCAGGATCGGCGACCCCTCGGGCCGGTCCGACGAGCGGCCGGTCCTGACCGACGAGGACATCGCCCGCAACCTCGCCACCTACCGTGAGCAGGTCACCCCGTTCTTCGACTTCGACCGGGCGCAGTTCCGCCGCAACGGCGACTGGCTACGCCAGGTCACCCTGTCGAAGATGATCGAGATCGCCGCGCAGATCCCGGTGTCCATGCCGCTACAACGCGAGGACTTCCGTAACCGGCTGGAGGCCGGTCAGGGTCTGTCGCTGGCCGAGCTGCTCTACTCGGTGGTGATGGGGCTGGACTCGGTGGAGACCAACTGCGACCTGGAGGTCGGCGGGATCGACCAGTTCCTCAACATGCAGATGTGCCGCAAGGTCATGGACATCTGCGGCCAGACCCCCGAGCTGGTCGTCGCCACCTCGCTGATCGAGGGCACGGACGGCACCGGCGCCAAGATGTCGAAGTCGAAGAGCAACTACGTGCCCCTCACCGCCCCGCCCGGCGAGATCTTCGGTAAGATCATGTCTGTGCCCGACCGGCTCGTCGAGCCGTACTTCCGCGCGCTGTCCGAGTGGCGTGACCCCGAGCTCGCCATCACCGGTGAGCGGGTGACGGCCGGGTCGCTGCACCCGATGGACCTGAAGAAGATTCTGGCCGGGGAGGTCACCGCCGCCGTCCACGGCGTCGACGCCGCGATGAAGGCCCGGGAGGAGTTCGTGGCCCGCTTCTCCCGGCGTACCTTCAGCGAAGTCGAAGACCTGCCCACCGTCTCCGACCTCGGCCAGTCGGTCACCGAGGTGATCAAAGCTCTCGGTTTCGTCAGGAGCAACGGCGATGTCCGCCGCGTCGCCCAGCAGAACGGCTTGCGCCTGGTGGTCGAGTCCGAAAGCGGCCAGCATCAGGTGACGCTGAACGCCAACGATGTCCACGAACCGTTGTCCGCCGTGGTCAAGAACAGGCTCGACGGCCGGACCGGCGACCTCTACCTCAAGGTCGGCCGCAAACTCGCCCGTATCGTGGCCACCGACTGATCCCGGGCATAGAAAGCTGTGGTGCTCGACCTGTTCGGCACCCTCGTCGCCGCGGAGCACGTGCCCGCCTACCTCGCGCTGAGATGAAAGCGTGGGAGATGCGCAAGGGCACGCTGGGCTTGCACGACGTGGAGGCACCCCGCCTGAAGGACGGGCACATCCTGATCCAGGTCAGCCACGTAGGCCTCTGCGGTAGCGATGCACCCAAGCTGCTGCGCGCAGGCGACTTCGCCCTGCCCGAGCCATGGCGGCCCGGCCATGAGATCGTCGGCACCGACTCCGCAGGCCGTCCGGTCGCCGTCGATCCCCTTGTGCCGTGCGGGGACTGCACCCGCTGCACCGATGGGAGCACCCATCTCTGCTCCGGTCTGCGGCGGCTCGGCTGGGACCTTCCGGGTGGATTCGCGGAGCAGGTGGTAGCGCCCACCGCCAACACACACCCGCTGTTGGATGGACTTGATCCCCTGACGGCCGTTCTCGCCGACCCGACCGCCGTCGCTGTCCACGGCCTACGCTGCACCCCGGTCGGATCACCCAGACGATTGGCTGTCATCGGCGCGGGCACGGTCGGCCTGCTCACCGCGCTCTACGCCCACAGGCAAGGCTGGGAAGTCGCCGTCGTACACCGCGTCGGTCGCGCACCCCACCCAAGCGTGACCGAGGCCGTGCCCGCCACGTTCCATTCGCCTGCTGCTCTGCCTATGGACGAGACCTTCAACGTGGTGGTGGATGCGGCCACCGGAACCGATCCAGCGCCGCTTGACCTCGCTCTGCGGCTCGTGAACGACGGCGGCACCGTCGTCGTCCAGAACGCCTACCATCCCGGCGTCCACCTTCCGACGCAGCTGCGCGACCTGTTTCGCCGGTCAATCCGCCTGATCGGCTCGTTCTCCTACTGCCGGCGCCACCAGCAGGATGACTTCACCATCGCACTCGGCTTGCTCGGTGAGCACGTTGACTCGATGAGGCACCTTGTAACCGAGGGTGGCGACCTTGCCGACCTTCTCTCTGTTCTCGATCACAGATCGTCGCAGACGGTACGACAGGTTCTCACCATCTGAGGATGGAGATAGGCGGCCCATCCGTCGGCAAGCTTGCCGCTGGCAGCCTCTCAGAACGCGGTCAGCATGGCTCAGCCGGTTCATGTGCGTGTCAGGGTGACGTGGTGGGGGCGCCGGTGTCGAGGTCGCGGACCAGCACGACCAGCCGCCGCGACTCAGCACTCACGAGGCCACATCCTGACCGGTCGCCCCGGCGGCCCGCCGCTCAGCCCCGCGGAACATGCCCGCCGACCTCGGCATCCTCACTTATGACACGAACTTCCAGATAGCACTCTCCGGAAGCTGTGGCAGCGAGGGCAGGTCCTCTTCGGCCCAGGCCTCGAAGAGGAGATCGGTTGCCCGGGCCAGGGGCACCGTCTCGCTGCGGTACAGCCTCAGCACCGATTCCTCGTATCGTCTGACGAGCGAGGGCGCGGCGAGCTCCTCGTGGACGTTTCCGCGGCACCGGCGTCCTCAGCGGGAGGACCAGAGGCTTGCTGCGGGGACGGCGAGGATGCGCTCTGTGAGCTGGAAGACCCGTGGGCCCGTGTGTACGAGGAGTCCGAGGGTGAACCGTGGACCGATCTCCGCCGCAAGCCATTCCAGGTGTCGTGCGTCGGTGTGGGAGGGGGCCGCGGATGCCTTGACCTCGATGGCGATGACCTGGCCGTCTCGGGCTTCGAGGAGCAGGTCGATCTCACGGCGGCCGTTGGCGTCGCGCAGGTGGTACAGGTCGGCGCCGACGACGCTCAGCGCGCACTCGGCGCGGAACTGGGCGGCGACGAGGGTGTCGATGATGCGTCCGAGCAGGTCGCCGTCGCGGAGCGCGCGGCGGTGGTCGATACGGAGCAACGGGGCGAGGAGGCCGGGGTCGGTGAGGTATCGCTTGGGTAGCCGGACCGCGCGGTTCGTGCGGTTGTCCGCCCAGGCAGGGACCCGCTGAGTGATCATAAGGGTGTCGAGGAGGTCGTCGTAGGCCACGGCGGCCTCGCGTCTGATGCCCGCCGAGTCGTAGAGCAGCTTGTGGGTCGGCACACCGGCGGTGTTGGCGGCGATCGCCTGGAGATATCTGCGCAGTCGCAGGGGGTCTCGTGCGACGCCGAGCGCCGGGGCTTCCCGGGTCGCGAGGTGGTCGACGTAGCCGGTGAGCCAGCGGTCGCGTGCTCGGTCGGCCTCGGTTCGCAGCGCCTCCGGCCAGCCGCTGGTGAGTGCCTCGGTCACGTAGGCGTGCAGGTCCCAGCCGGTGGAGGGATCCGCGAACGCGTCCGTGCCGCCGTCGAGGATCCGGTCGATCAGTGAGGGCGCGGTGGGGTCGCCGTGGCGTTCCCGGCCGACGAGGGGATACATCGTCAGCCGGACGATTCTGCCGGTCGCAGGCCAGCCCGAGGCGGTGAGGTCGGCCTGCGAGGATCCGGTGAGCACGAACCTCCCCGGGCGCGGGTCGTCGTCGACGGCCCGCTTCACCGCTCCGAGTACGTCGGGCACGACCTGCCACTCGTCGATCAGGACGGGCTCCTCGAGCCCGCGCAGCGCCGCGTCGGCGTCGGCCCGTACGACCGCGGCCTGCGCCGGGACGTCCAGGCGCAGGATCGACTGGCAGACACGCCGGGTCGTGGTCGTCTTGCCGCACGCCCGAGGGCCGACGACGAGGACGGCTGGGTGGGAGGCGACGACATCCCGCAGCTCCGTGTCGAGCAGACGAGGAACGTAGGCGCGCACGAATATCCGATCATGGAATTGACACATATTTGACCATGAAAATTACACGTAGATCATCGATAATTTAACACGCGTTCGGACCGCGATCCAGCGCACCCCGACCGTGCCGTGCGGCTGCTCGACGCGCTCGCGGCCTACCGGCCAGGTGGGCGGCGGGCGTTCCTGGCGGCCCTCGGGCTGCCCGAGCCCTATGAGGACACCGCACGCCGGAAGATCGTGCCCGAGACATTGGAGCGGCGTGTCTTGGCCGCCTTCGACGCCACCACGCCGTTGTTCCGCAAGACCTCATGCGCCGTGGCCTACGCGCACGGTCTTCCCAACTACAACGGCTGCTACGGCCACTACGGCATCCGGGAGCTGTGTGACATCTGCCCGCTGAGTCAGCTCGGACGAGCCGATCAAGCACTTCGCCACCCGCATCCACGGGCTGACCAACAAGGACGTGGCCGACGCACACGTTGATGTCGGTGTTCTTCAGCGCAAACTCGGTGACTGGCAGTGCCCCGAGGTCTTCGACACGCTCACACTCTCACGCTGCACCGCTCCACCTGTGACGCACTGGTCACGGCCCGGCTGTTCGTCCACCTCGCCCAACCTGCCGGGGCAGGTCCGCTGTCGCTGGGAGCAGAAAGCCGAAGTTCGCCGACCTGCGTGCCAGCTCCTCGACACGCGCGTCCATGACCATCAGCCCCGCCCCCGTGGAGATCCCTGATGCCGCCGGGCGCACGGAGAGAAAGATGATCGCGCGCCCTTTGGCCAGCTGGTGACCGTGCGAACCCACAATGTAGTCCAGGTCCGGATTTCGCCGGACACGGTCCCATCGTCAGCCAGACCCACGGCCGGGCTTACTCCGTCCGGAGGACGAGTCCGTGTGCGTTGAAGAAGAATCCGCCGGGAGTGAGAACGGCTGTACGGGCGTCGGGAACCTGACGGT
>NZ_CADDZT010000024.1:14138-18172 GCF_902812655.1 Candidatus Frankia meridionalis
CCCTGCGTCCCGCCTTCGGACAAGCTGCCGCCATGGGTGTTGACGGGAATCCTCCCGTTGATTAACAGGCTGTTCGTCTTGTCGTCCCAGTTGTCCCGGATGAAAGCGCCGGCCTCACCCGGGCCGCACCAACCGATGGCCTCCAGCCAGGAAAGGGTGATGAAGGAGAAACCATCGTAGGGATAATACACGTCGATGTCGTCGAGCCACAGGTCGCTGCGGGCCCGCAGCGTCTCGACGCTCACCCGCTGGCCGTGGTTGCGCAGCCCCGGGGTCTGATCCTCCTCGTTGCGGCCGATGACACCCGCCGTCGCCGCATGGATGAGGACGGGTCGCCGCGGCAGATCGCGGGCCCGCTCGGCGGTGGTGATGACAAAGGCGATGGCACCGTCGATGGGAATGTCCATGTCGAGCAGCGACAGGGGCCAGCGGATCATGCGGGCGGCCAGGTAGTCGTCCATGGTGATCGGGGTCTGCAGGACGGCATGCGGATTACGCCCGGCATTTGACCGAGAGTTGATGGCGACCAGCCCGAAATCCTCCCGGGAGGCACCGTACTCGTGCAGGTATCGACTCGCCCATGCGGTGTATCCGACGGAACCCCACACGTTCTCGGGCGCGTCCGAAATACCCCCGGCGATCGACAGCATCCTGCGGAACGGGTCCTTGGCCGCGGCCCTCGACGCCCAGGGCAGCCGGTAGAATGTGTGATAGACGAGCGCGGTGGTGCAGGCGCCGGAATACACGGCGTTCATGGCCTCCAGGATCACCTGGACGAAGGAACCCTCCTGCGGTGGGCTCGTCCACCAGGTGGTCTCGGGAATACCGACCGTGGACTGGACCTTGTAGGCGATCGGAATCGCCCCGGCGATGCCATCGATGTCGGCCGCGGTCAGGCCCGCGTCCCTGATTGCCCGCGTGCACGCCTCGGCGCACAGAGAAAGCTGTGACCGTCCGCCCGAGTCACGGGAGAACGCACTGGCGCCCGTGCCGGCAAAGGCCACCTTGTCCTTGACGGGGTACCGCGTCATCGTCCAGGTCTCCTGGTCAATCGTCGGATGTGCCAGCGCCGGCACTACACACTGGCGGGTGAGGCGGGTGAGGCGGGTGAGGCGGGTGAGAAGGCTGGGAAGGGGTTGCCGTCACGTTCGAGCCAGGTGAGCGTCACGGGCAGTCCGATGCGCAGGGTCTGTGGATCGGCGTTGACGATGGTGGTGGAGAAGCGGAGGCCTTCCTGCTCCTCAAGTTCGACCACGGCGACCGGGTACGGCGTCGAGTAGTCGACGCCCGGAGCGGGCGGGCCCTGGTGGAGGAAGATCAGCAGGTGGATGACGGCCCGGCCGGACACCTCCACCGGCTCGATGTCCGTGGACCAGCAGTCCGAACAGATCGGTCGCGGCGGCTGGCGCCAACTGCCGCAGGCACGGCACCTGTTCACCAGGAGCTTCCGCTCGAGCAGGCCTTTGTAGTAGTGCTTGTTGTCATGGTCGATCGCGGTCCGGGGGAAGCGCGCCAGCACTTCCTCGTCGCTGATCGCACTCATCACGGTCTCCTTCACGCCGTCGCACGGCAGGTCCGCGGTACGGGCAGGTCCGGACCGTACATGATATAGGTTTATGTTGTAACTATATTGAGGGCGTTCCACCAGTCCCCTACCGCGGACGCCGGTCCCAGCATCCGGTCACCTCACGGATGGCCGTTCAAGGAATAGATCACTCCCGGAGGCCCGCGCATGGCAGAGGGTGTGGAACTACCCGAGTACGACGAGTTCGGGCACTTCGCGGACAACGCCCGGGAGGCCGGCTTGGCCTGGAGCGGCGCACCGGTCGTGAGACGCGAGGACGTCGTCGTCGAGGGCGAACGGATCAGCGCGCTCGTCTGGGGTGAAGGGTCCCCCGAACTGGTGCTGCTGCACGGCGGGGCGCAGAACGCGCACACCTGGGACAGCGTCGCGCTGGCCCTGGGCCGTCCCCTGGTTGCGGTCGACCTTCCCGGGCACGGCCACTCGGGCTGGCGTTCGGACGGCGACTACTGGCCGGTGCGCAACGCCGACATCCTGGCAAAGGTCATCGCCGAACTCGCACCGGACGCTGCCGGGGTTGTCGGTATGTCGCTGGGCGGGCTCACCAGCATCCGCCTCGCGTCGAGGTACCCACATCTCGTCCCTCGGCTCGTGGTCGTCGACGTGACCCCGGGTGTGACCCTGGAGAAGAGCGCCCCGATCGTCGCGTTCGTCAACGGCCCGGTGTCCTTCCCCTCGTTTGACGAACTGCTGGAACGGACCATCACGCACAACCCGACCCGGTCGGTCAGTTCGCTGCGCCGCGGTCTGCTGCACAACGCCCGCCCGCTCCCGGACGGCGGCTGGACCTGGCGGTACGACCGGTTGACCCCTCCGGGCGGCATGCTGGACTTCCTTCCCCTGTGGGAGGACGTCTCCACGCTTTCGGCGCCCGCCATGCTCGTGCTGGGATCGACCTCCGGTGTCGTCACCGCGGATGACGTGGCCGAGTTCCGCCGCCGCCAACCCGCGAGCCGCGTCGAGACCGTCGACGGCGCCGGCCATTCCGTCCAGGGCGACCGACCGGTGGAGCTCGCCGAGCTCATCACCGATTTCGTCTTCGGTGTCGACGAAGCGGGCCGGTAGCCCTCGCTCCAGCGCGCAGACCTGCACATCTACCAACGTGCCTCGCCGCCGGACGCATCCGGCGCCACCTATTGGAGCAGCCCTCAACCTGTTAGATTGTTCACCTGATTAAGAGTGCGTCCGCAGCGAAACGCCTCGCCCTCCTGCTCCGGATGGGAGCCAGGACGGCTTGAGGGGTTCTCGTGTCGGCGTGACCCGCGGCGTTGGAAAGCGGTATCGATGATCCTCGACGGTTTGACAGTGCTCGAGCTGGGTGCGGGCAGCATTGCCGGATCCCTGGCGGGAATGATCCTCGCGGACAACGGTGCCCGGGTCATCAAGATTGAATCACCCGAGGGTGACCGCCTACGCACGCAGTTGCCACCGGGCTTCCTGGTCTGGAACCGAGGCAAGGAAAGCCTGACCGCCGATCTGCGTACTCCCGCCGGCCAGGCCGAGGTCGGTGAACTCGCCAGGCACACGGACGTCCTGATCGAAAGCTTCGAACCCGGGGTCGCGCACGGCTGGGGCCTAGGCTACGAGACGCTGCGCACGGTCAACCCGGCGCTGGTCCACTGCTCGATCAACGGCTTCGGCTCAACCGGCAGGTATGCACGCCTCAAGGGCTACGAAGGCGTGGTCGCCGCGAAGGCAGGGGCGTTCGCCCGGGGTCAGTTCGGCTTCCGGCCGGGCCCGATCTTCACCGCCGCGTCACTGGGAAGCAGCGGCGCCGCGCACATGGCTCTCGGCGGCATCCTCGCAGCGCTCATCGTTCGCGAGCGGACCGGACGCGGCCAACGTGTCGAGGCCACCCTGGTGCAGGGCATCAACCCGGTCGACTACTTCGGGACGATGCACTGGCAGTACGCGATGAACACCGGCAAGGAGCCGCAGGTCATCATCAATCCCCGCGGCGGGGCGCTGGCGGCCACCCGGTACAGCCTCACGATGGCCACCGCCGACGGCCGCTTCATCATCACCAATCCGCAGCTTCCCCACCAGGCGCAGGCCCTCACCCGGGTTCTCGGTCTCGCACACACCATCGCCGACCCCGTGTTCGAGAACATGCCTCAGTTCAAGACTCCCGAGGACGCCCAGCGGTGGGAGGACCTGCTCAGCGAGACCGTCCGGAAGAGGACGCGCGCCGAGTGGGTGCCGCTGCTGGAGGCGAATTCGGACGTCGCCTTCGAGGTCGCCGCGACCTGCGAGGAAGGTCTCGACCACCCGCAGATCGTCCACAACGGGAACTCGATCGGAATCAACGATCCCGAACACGGCGTGATCCGTCAGATCGGGCCGGTCGCCACGTTCGGCAGGTCGCCGTCCCGGATCGAACGGTCCGCCCCCACGCTCGGCGTCAACCACGGCCCGTCGACCGGGCCCTCGGCCCCCACCGCCCCCGCCGGTC
>NZ_CADDZT010000025.1:0-7640 GCF_902812655.1 Candidatus Frankia meridionalis
GGATGTTTACGGACCCGGCAGCATCCGTACTGCGCCCGACAGGGGGGACACCGCAGGATGTCGAGGCGCACCTCGGCCCCCCAGCCGAGGTGCGCCTCGACATCCTGCGGTGTCCCCCCTGTCGGGCGCAGTACGGATGCTGCCGGGTCCGTAAACATCCGAACAGAGCCCCCCCGCACCGGAGCAGGGGTGCTCCCTTACCGGCAGAGATGCCCACAACCCTTGTGACCTGCGCGTATGCCCGCTGGAGGGTGACCCGGACATGACAGCCAGCGGACCTTTTCACAGTTAGGCTCATCCAGTGGTTGGCATGAAAGGGGCGACGGGAACGCATGGTCGTAAGCGGGGTACCGGAGGCGGCACCACCGGTCGTCGCCCGGGTCGTCGCCAATGGGCGGAGATGGGCCCTCGGATCGGGCTGTCGGCTGACCTTCGGCCGTGCCGGGTGTGACATCCCCTTCGGCGCGGAGCCGCAGGATCTGCGGGTGTCCCGGCGGGCCGGGACGCTGGCCGAAAGCGAAGGCGCGATCGTCATCAGTAACACCGGCCGGCATCCGCTGCTCCTACTGACCGCGGATGGTGATACTCACCGCATCCTGTCGCCCGGCATCGCGGTCTCGGCCGGCCTCGTGCAGTTCCACATCATCGCCGTTGGGACGGACGGTGAGCGTCACCAGATCGATGTTGTTCATCATCGCCGGCTCCAGGTCCGCCGTGAGCAGGACACGATGCAGTTGACGTTTCGGCTGACGCAGACCGAACGTCTCCTCTTGGTTGCCTTGTGTGAACCACGTCTGCGTACCGGTGACACTCATGCGCCGTTTGCCACGTATCGTGAGATCGCCCGCCGGGTTAACCGCGACGATAACTACGTACGGTCACGTCTTGCTACTGTTCGTAGCAATCTGGCTGGGCAGGGGATCCCCGGGTTGTTGCGCGACGAGCCGGGCCCGGCGGCGCGTCGCCTGCCCGACTACATCGTCCGGCTCGGTGAATGGGTGATCGCCGCCGGTCTCGTCACCGCGGACGATCTCGCTCTGCTGGCCTGACCCCGCTCTGCTGGCCTGACCCCGATCCGACCGGCCGTCGCCCTGTGGTCGACCTTGCGCGGCCAACCGCCAACCGCCAACCGGTCACCCGCGTGTCGACCACGACACTCCGATTACTTAGAGTGCTGTTATAGCGATGCTAAGTATCTGTAGGGTGTGGTCGACCGATCGGCCGGCGGGGCCGATCGGTCGACCGGGAGGGTCGATGACGTTGTCCACCACGGTCTGCAACCAGGTGAACCTTGGGCCGGTACCGCTCATGCCGGCCGGTGTCGCGCTGGGGGTGCTCGCGCCGTTCATGGTCGGCGGTGCCGGGTTCGAACCGAACCGCCGCCGTTCGGCGTTCGACCGGGTGTGACCGGCTGGTCCGCCGAGATGATCCACCGTCTCCTCGGATCGCCCGTACGGGGGCACCCCGCGTAGTCGCGGGGTGCCCCCGCACCTACTGGCCGGGCGTCCGTGCGGCCGGTAGGTGCGGGCACGGGCTATGCATGATGGTCAGCTCGTCGGGTCGGCGGGACGCGGGTGGGCGCCGTCGTCTGGTCCGTCGCGTTGTCCTCCTTGTCTGCGGGGGTGATGACCTCGGCGGGCACCGGCGTGTTACGGATCTCGTCGATCTCTTCCTGGGATTCCACTGAGACGCTCGGCAGCACCCTGTCCAGCCAGGACGGCAACCACCAGTTCGCCATGCCGGTCAGGTGCATGAGAGCCGGTACCAGCAGCGCGCGGATCACGAACGCGTCGATCAGTACGGCCACTGCCATTCCCAGGCCGAACAGTTTGATCACACGATCATCACTAAGGGTGAAGGAGGCGAAGACCAGGGTCATGATTGCCCCTGCGGCTGTGATCACACGCCCGGTCTCGGCCTGGCCCAGGGAGACCGCTATCCGGTTGTCACGGCGAGCGATCCACTCCTCGTGCATCCGGCTTACCAGGAACACCTCGTAGTCCATGGACAGACCGAACAGGATGGCGAAGAGCATCACCGGCAGGAACGGCTCGATGGGACCGCCCTTGACCCCGATGAGGCCCGCCAGCCACCCCCACTGGAAGATCGCGACGATGACCCCGAAGGCCGAACCCACAGCGAGCAGGTTCATCACGGATGCGGTGAGTGGGACGAGCAGGCTGCGGAACACCGCCACGAGCAGGAGGAAGGCGAGCGCTACGACGACGCCGATGAACAGGGGGAGCTTGTTTGTCAGGACGTTGGAGAAGTCCTGGTAGGTCGCGGTGGCACCCCCCACCTTGACGTCCAGGGATGTCCCTTCGGTCAGCCGTGGGATGACGCTGCCGCGCAACCGCCGCAGCAGCGCGGAGGTCCGGGCGTCCTGCGGGCTTGTGACCGGAAAGACGGCCACGGTCGCGGCGTGCCCGGTCGGGCTCGAGATCGGTGGTGTGACCGCGGCTACACCCGGCTCGGTGCGTAGTTCCGCGACGACGTTGGCAAGAGCTGTCACGTCATCGGAGGAGCGGGTCTCGGCGACGAGCGTGAAGGGACCGTTGAACCCGGGTCCGAACCCGTTGGCAAGAAGATCGTAAGCGCGGCGGGAGGTCCTCGTGAGCGAACCGTTGCCCTCGTCGGCCGATCCGAGGCGCAGCGAGAAGAAGGGCAGCGCGGTGATCACGATGATCGCCGCGGAGACCATCGTGTATTTCGCCGGACGCCGTTCGATCCGGCGGGCCGAACGCCACCAGAAACCCGACGGGTGTTCGGGTTCTGGACCCTTGTGAGTGAGCTTCACGCGCTCGGCCCGACCGAGCACCTTCATCCCGTAGAGACTGAGCAGTGCTGGCAGCAGGGTGACAGCGGTGGCCATGGTCAGTGACACGATCAGGGCCGCGGAGATCGCAACACCGTAGAGGAAGGTCACCCCGAGGGCGTACATCCCGAGCAGTGCGATGCAGACGGTGAGGCCCGCGAACAGGACGGCCCGGCCGGATGTGTTGATCGCGGTGACACATGCCTCTTCAGGCGTCTTGCCTGCGCGCAGGCCGATGCGGTGCCGGTTGACGATGAACAGCGCGTAGTCGATACCCACGCCCAGGCCGATGAGTGTCGCCAGCGTCGGCGCGAACTGGGCGATGGACATCACGTGTGACACCAGGCCTATGCCGGCCATGCCGACACCGAGGGCAAGGACCGCGGCGATCAGGGGCAGGGTCATCGCCAGCAGCGTCCCGAACGCGATGAACAGGATGATCGCGGCGGCCACGACTCCAAGAAGCTCGCTGGTGTTCTGCTGAGGCTGTTCCACGATGGAAACCGCGCTGCCGGACATTTCTACCTGCAGGAGTCCGGCATCGGCCGTACGGGCGGTGTCGATGATGGTCTTGAGGTTGCTGCGGGGGATGTCGACGGCCTGGTTGTCCAGGGCGACGGTGGCGAAGGCCGTCCGTCCGTCCGCGGTGAACTGGCGCGCGCCCCGCGGGTCGAACGGGCTCGTCACATCGACGACGTGGGGGAGAGCCGCAACCCGGTCGAGCATGGCAACGGCGTCCGCTTCGAGCAGTGGGTTGTACAGCGTGCCGGCGCGGGCATGCAGCACGATGCTGGCGGTCTCTCCGGATGCCGCGGGAAACTCCCGCTTGAGCAGGTCGATCGCCTGCTGGGACTCGGTCCCCGGAAGCGAGAAGTTGTTCTTGTAGTCGGTACCGGTGGCGGTCGCGGCGGCACCGAAGCCGAGCAGGGCGACGAGCCACAGCAGTAGGACGATCCAGCGGTGGCGGAAGCACCAACGCGCGAGCGATGCCACGGGTTTCCCCCCGGTCTGGGCCGATGGACGGGTCAGGGTCTGCTAAACGATCGGTCGGTCGGGGTAGTTTACCGAACGGTCAGTAGATGCGGATCTGGGCGGGAGGGGTATAGGTTCTTCGCTACGGACCTCCAGGTGAGAGGAGAGCGGGGCGACCATGTCTGGCCGCGCGCCGCGTGCTCACGCGGGGGATACGCGCGACCGGATTCTCGCCGTCGCCGTGCAGCTGTTCAACGAACAAGGCTACGCTGGGACATCGATTCGTGACATTGCGGAGCGGCTCGGTATGACGAAGGCCGCCCTCTATTACCACTTCGCGTCCAAGGACATGATTCTGGACGCAGTAGTACAGCCGTTCGTAGAGGCGTTCGGTCATGTGAGGGATCTCTCGCGCGTTGATCCACCAGCTTCGGCCCGATCTATCATCGAGGGTCTGGTGGATGCGATGGCCGGGCCGGGCGCGGTGCTGTTCGCCTTCGTCAACGATCCATCTGTGATCCACCGACAGATCGGCAAGGGTGACATCGCGTCGCATCAGGACGCCATCGTGACCGCCCTCGCGGGACCTGACCCCACACCGTTGCGCCTCCTGCGTGCACGATGCGCGGTCGGCTGCGTGCAGGCGGGTATCCTCGGTACGGCCGTGGCACGGCGAACGCTTGCCCATGCCAGCAGCGATTCGGCGGCCAGGTCCGGGCGTGGCACGGATGGTCTCGTCCTTGACCACCCGCTCGTCCCGGACGACGTCCGCCGCGAGGTTGTCGAAGCTGCCCTCGATGCCCTGGGGAACAGGTCCGGCGTCTCCTGACCGGCCCGTGGCATTGATCCTTGAATGATCCGACGACCGGGCTCATCGGTGCGCAAGGCCACCGGAAGCTGATTATTCGAAATTCTATCCGACGGCCGGTCCGATGGTATTGATTCCAGGTAGGGAACCGGCCTGAGGGAAAGCGGCCGATGGCTGAAATGCCATTCACCCGTCGCCTTTGCAAACGGGGACGATGTCCGCTGGTGCCGGTTCCCTCCTGACCGGGGACGGTTCCGTGCCCGGCGGATTTCCGCCCCGCCCGCATGCGGCGCGGCCGGCGGTTGCACGGTCCACCCCGGTACGGGCTGCCGACTCGTGGCGTTCGGCCGCGTCGGGTAACCGGCCGCGAACCCGTAGGGTAACGTTCGGGTAATGTTGCGTGTACGTTATGTGCCTTTTGTGGTTGCATGTGTATTGGTTCTTGCCGGGGGTGTGGTTGGGCTGGCGGCACTCCGCCATCCGGTTCATCCGGCCGGCCTCGACCGGTCGTCTCGATCCGTGACGACCGAGCTGACGCGGCCTGGGGAAGCGGCAGGCGGTAACAGGGCCGGCACCACCGCCGGAACCGAGCCGGATGTCGCTGTCGGTGTCACAGCTCCGGCGATCGGCGCGGTGCGGGTAGAGAAGGTGCGGGTCGCCACGGTGACGCTCACCGTGGAGGTGGCCGACACTCCGGCGGCCTGGGCTCGTGGACTCATGGGTCGCACGTACCTTCCGGCCGGAACCGGCATGCTGTTCGTCTTCCACGGTGAGTCGACCGATGGTTTTTACATGTACCGGACGCTGCTTCCGCTCTCCCTCGTTTTCATACGGTACGGACATGTTGTCGCGGTCCGGGAAATGACGCCTTGTGTCGAAAATGATCCGGACCGTTGTGAGATCTACCGCGCGGGTACGGCCTACACGGAGGCGGTCGAGGCCCCCGCGGGTACCTTCACCGATGCCGGGACACGCCCGGGTGATGTGATCGACTTCGACTAGTCACATCAGGGTCCGGGTGTGTCGGCGGGGGAAAATCCATGTTCCGATGTGAGAAGAGCTACAAATCGACAATCCTATTTTGGGCGAATGTCGACGGGATGCCATGTAGTGCTTGTAGTGTGGGCCCGTCGTTGACGTGACGGGGCCAACAAGGTTTTCGGCGCGGTGTCGCCTATCTGACGATGGACGTTCACGCTGTGGGGCGATGAAATAGGGAGAGGCCGTACGTGGCCTACCGTTTGTCGCCAGCGCTGTCGACACCCAGGTTCCGAAGGCCTGACCGCGACCGTCTCCCATCCCGGGAGGAGGCGACCACCGCGCGACCGGAGGGTTTTGTTGTGCACACACCGGCCCGTCCCACTGTTCCGGACAGCCGTTTGCACGTTGTCGCCGAGCAGTCCCGCTTCGCCGGCAGCCGGGGGTGGCCGCCGAAGACCGCGATCGTCACCGGTGCCAGCAGTGGAATCGGCAGGGAGTCGGCGCTGCTGCTCGCCGCGATGAACTGCCAGGTTCTCCTGGTTGGTCGTAACGGAGTGGCACTGGACGAGGTTGCCGCATCAACGGAAGGTCACCGGATTGCGGTCGACCTGTCGGTCCCGGGTTCCGAAGCGGCAGTGGCCTCCCGCGGAGAGGATCTCCTGGGCGACCTCGACCTGCTGGTATGCGCTGCTGGTCTCGGTTCCGCGGGTCCCTACGACCAGCTCTCCTACGAAGCTCTCGCCGAACTGGTGGCGGTCAACCTGTTGTCACCGATGGCGCTGGTCCGCGCGGTGCTCCCAGCCATGCTTGAGCGTGGACACGGGCGCATCCTACTGGTCGGAAGCGTTGCCGGAGCCTTCGGCGTACGCGGTGAGGTTGCTTACTCGGCAACCAAGGCGGCTCTTGTCGGGTTCGCCAATGCACTGCGCTCCGAGGTTTCCGGTCGTGGCATTTCGGTGACTCTGTGCTTCCCCGGGGCCGTTGACACCCCGTTCTTCCATCGTCGTGGAGCGCCCTACGTCCGCAGGTGGCCACGCCCCCAACCGGCCCGCCTTGTTGCCGAGCGCATGCTGTTCGCGGCCGGGCGGGGTCATGCCGAGGTGTGGGTACCGCGCTGGCTCTCGCTCGCCGCACGTGTTCATGGAGCCGCACCCCCGCTCTACCGTCGTCTCGCGGGTGTCTTCGGCTAGGTTGCCAACCTCATCGTGGCAACCCCACATCACCCGATCGATGAGGGTACCGGTGCAGAGCCGGAACAGGCAGCCGGACAATCATCATATCGGTCGTGCCGGGCCGAATAGTATCGAATGGGGTATACCCGGCAGGGTGTGTTGAGTATGAGCAAACTGGCCGAAGGCGGCGTTAACATGATTTTTCTTGCCTCCGGAGGCTTGAGGAGTTTGGACAGTAGAGACCAGTTCAGGCGCATCGCCGGGTGGCTCCGGCGATCCGTGTCGGGCCCATCCGCTGACAAGGGGGAGGCGCATGACTGCTAACGACGCGAAGATCGGTCCGCCACCGGGCGGGCCGGCGGGAACATCCGGAGCGCCGCTGCCCGGCCACAGCCTCACATCCTCACCCGAGGACGTGCTGAGGGCGGCATCCGCGGAGAACTTCCCGGTGTCCCCGCTGATCCTGCCCGCTCGGGCGAGGCGGCACCTTTTTGCCCTGTACGGATTTGCCCGCCTCGTCGACGACATCGGTGATGAGGCGACCGGCGACCGGGTCGCCCTGCTCGACACCCTGGAAGCTGATCTTGATCGGATCTGGGGTGGTACGCCCACGCTCCCGGTCATCCAGGCGCTGGCACCGACCGTCCGGGAGTGCGGCCTGCAACCGGAACCGTTCCGCCGGCTCGTGGCCGCCAACCGACAGGACCAGCTCGTCACGCGTTACGACACCTTCGACGACCTGTTGCGTTACTGCACCTTGTCCGCCGACCCGGTGGGACACATGGTGCTGGGCGTCTTCGGTATCCAAACGCCTGACCGGGTCGCGCTGTCCGACCGGATCTGCACAGCGCTCCAGCTCGTCGAGCACATCCAGGACGTAGCCGAGGACCTT
>NZ_CADDZT010000025.1:8225-11759 GCF_902812655.1 Candidatus Frankia meridionalis
GGCTCCTGTTCGCCGGGTTCGTCGGCGGCGGACGGGGAGCCTTGGACGCGGTGCGGCGGGCTGATTTCGACGTCCTGGGCGGCGCGCCCACCGCGCCGAAGCCCCGGATCGCCCGGTTCGCCCTGACGGTCGCACTGGCGTCGGCCACACCCTCCGCCCGCCGGGCCGGTCGCGCGGCGCGGGTAGGGCTCCCACCATTGGTCACCGGCGGCGGCACCATCACCCGGCCGGCCTCGCACGGAGGTACGCAATGACTACCGCCGGTCCATTTCGGTCGCCGACGGTTACCGAGGCATACGTGACCTGTGAAACTCTGATGAGAGAGGCCGCACGCAACTTCTCCTACGGCATCCGGCTGCTGCCTGCGGACAAACGGGCGGCGCTGTCCGCGGTGTACGCCTTCGCCCGCAGGCTCGACGACATCGGCGACGGCGATCTGCCCGCCACGGACAAAGCCGTCGCGCTGGCCGCGGCCCGAGCTGACATCACCGGTCTCGGCGCATCCAGCTCGGATCCGGTACTGGTCGCGCTCGCCGATGCCGCCCGGCGCTTCCCCATCCCGGTGGACGCCTTCGTCGAGCTGATCGACGGCGTCGAGATGGACCTGCACGAGGTCACCTACGAGTCCTTCGAGGACCTCGTCGGGTACTGCCGGCGGGTGGCCGGCACCATCGGGCGCCTGTCGCTCGGCATCTTCGGCACCGAGACGGCCCATGCGGACGCGGGCGCCGCCACGGTAGCCGACGAACTCGGGATCGCCCTGCAGCAGACCAACATTCTCCGAGACGTCCGGGAGGACCTGATCATCGGCCGGATCTACCTGCCGCGGACCGAGCTGGAAAAGGCCGGGATCACTCTCGGTCTCGGACCCGACGGCCAGCTCGGCGGCCCCCCCGACGCACTCGTCGAGTACCTGCGCGGCTG
The DNA here is from genome assembly GCF_902812655.1 of Candidatus Frankia meridionalis. Classification (GTDB taxonomy): domain Bacteria; phylum Actinomycetota; class Actinomycetes; order Frankiales; family Frankiaceae; genus Protofrankia; species Protofrankia meridionalis. The sequence goes on from NZ_CADDZT010000025.1 coordinate 9,150, forward strand.
CGCGGAGCGCGCCGACGAGTGGTACGGACGCGGCCTGAAACTGCTCGGTATGCTCGACCGTCGCAGTGCGGCGTGCTGCGGCGCCATGGCCGGGATCTACCTGCGGCTCAACCGCCGGATCAGGATGGACCCGACCCCCGTCCTACACGAGCGGATGTCGCTGCCTGGCTGGGAGAAAGCGGTGGTTGCCGCCCGCAGCCTCGCCGGCCGTCCGGAGGTGTCGGTGGCATGAGCGTGTCCACCGCGGGGTTGCCCATCGCTGCGCCGCCCGGCCAGGGGGTTCGCCGGCTTGTCGTGGTCGGCGGCGGTCTTGCCGGCCTGTCAGCCGCGCTGGTCGCCGCCGACGCCGGTGCCGAGGTGACCGTGCTGGAAGCACGGCCACGGCTCGGTGGTGCCACCGCCTCGTTCGTCCGTGACGGCATGTGGGTGGACACCGGCCAGCACGTGTTCATGCGCTGTTGCACCGCCTACCGCGGGTTCCTGCGTCGGCTCGGGGTCGAGCACCTGACCACCCTGCAGGAGCGTCTGGACGTCCCGGTACTACTGGCGGAATCGGGGGCGCATGCCCGGCTGCGGCGCACCCGCATCCCCTGGCCTGCGCCGTTGCACCTCACCCCGGCGCTGCTGGGGTACCGGGCGTTCCCGGTCGGCCAGCGGCTGCGCGCGGCGCTCGCCGCCTACCGCCTCGGCCGCCTCGACCCGAACGCACCCGAGGTGGACGGCGTCTCGTTCGGAAGCTGGCTCGCCGACCGGGGTCAGCGGCCCGCGGCCATCGAGGCGTTGTGGGAACTGCTGACCGTCGCGACCCTGAACGCCCCGGCCGACTCGGCGTCCCTCGGGCTCGCCGCCAAGGTCGTGCGTACAGGTCTGCTGGAGCGGGCCGACGCCGGTGACATCGGATGGGCCGACGTCCCGCTGCAGCAGCTGCACGGTGAGGCGGCAGCCTCGGAGCTCGCCGACGCCGGAGCGGACGTGCGGACGGGTGTGAAGGTGCGTGCGCTGACGCGGACGGCGACCGGTTGGCAGGTGGCCACGGACAGCGGCCCGGTTGATGCCGATGCCGTGATTCTCGCCGTACCTCCGCAGGCGGCTGCCGCGCTGTTGCCGGACGGCGCGGTCAAGGAGCCGGCGCGCTTTGTGAAGCTCGGTTCCGCGCCGATCGTCAACGTCCACATGATCTACGATCGGCCGGTGCTCAAGGAACCGTTCCTGGCGGTGGTGGGCTCCCCGGTCCAGTGGGTCTTCGACCGGACCGCATCAAGTGGGGTCACGGGAACGGGGGAGGGCCGGCCCGGCCGCACCGGCGCGCAGTACCTGGCGATCTCCCTGTCGGCCGCGGACGAGTGGATCGACCGTCCGGCCGGCGAGATCCGCAGCCTCTTCATCGAGGAGATGCGCCGGCTGCTACCGGCGGCACGGAGCGCCGAGGCGGTCGAGGTGTTCGTCACCCGTGAACGCACTGCGACGTTCCGTCAGGCCCCCGGCACCCGCGCGCTGCGCCCCGGCCCGGCCACCGAGCTGCCCGGGTTGGTCCTGGCGGGCGCGTGGACCGACACGGGCTGGCCGGCGACCATGGAAGGCGCTGTCCGTAGCGGACTGGCTGCCGCGAAGGTGGCGCTCGACGGTTGGCGTTCCGGACCGCCCGTACCAGGCCCGACCCGTAGATTGCTACCAGTGGTCGAATCCCCGGGCGGTTCCCCCGGAGGGCAGCGTGGCTGCGCTTCGTCACCGACCATCCCATCGAAAACATCACAATCGTCCCAGACGCCGGAGACCAAGGTCCCGGGCGAGGGACCGTCATCTTCTACCCCGCCGGGATCATCGACCGGCATGTCGACCGCCCAGCTGCCCTCGACCCAGCTGCCCTCCGCACCGCCCTCGACATCCATTTCAACCGCAACTTCGAACACGACTTCGACAGCGTCACCGACAGGGGGATTCCCGGCATGACCACGTTGGTTCCCGATGCGATCGAGCGGGGCCGGACCCTGGCAGTGCCGGCACTGCGCGCCGCCGTCGACCGGCTCCACCCCCGCCTGCGCCGGGTGGTGGCCTACCACCGCGGCTGGATCGACGCGAACGGCACCCCGCTGACCGGCAGCGGCGGAAAGCTGCTGCGCCCGGCGCTGGCGTTGCTGTCAGCCGAGGCTGCCGGTGCCCCGGTCGAGACCGGGCTCCCCGGCGCGGTCGCCGTGGAGCTGGTCCACGACTTCTCCCTGCTGCACGACGATCTCATGGACGGCGACACCGAGCGGCGGCACCGGCCCACCGCGTGGACGGTCTTCGGCGCGGACGGCGCGATCCTCGCCGGCGACGCCCTGCTGGGGCTCGCGACCCAGGTGCTGCTGGAGGTCGAGGGGGAGCCGGGTCGCCGTGCCGCAATCATGCTCGGTGCGGGTGTTCAGGACCTTGTCCGCGGCCAGGCCGAGGACCTGCACTTCGAAACCCGCAACGACATCACCGTTGCGGACACCCTGATGATGGAGGACGGGAAGACCGGCGCGCTGCTGTCCTGCTCGACCGCGATCGGTGCGGTCCTCGCCGGCGGCCCGCCGCGGCTCGTCGACGGCCTCGCCGAGTTCGGGTCACGGCTGGGAACCGCCTTCCAGC
>NZ_CADDZT010000025.1:11893-14113 GCF_902812655.1 Candidatus Frankia meridionalis
GACTACCGGGAATCCGAAGTCTCCACCGACACGGTGGCGGCAGCCGCCGTCCGGGCCCGAGACCACCTGCTGTCCCTGCAGTCCGATCTGGGCTGGTGGAAGGGCGAGCTCGAAACCAACGTCACGATCGAGGCGGAGGACCTGCTGATGCGGCAGTTCCTCGGCATCCTCACACCGGAGACGGCCGAGGAGACCGCCCGGTGGATCCGTTCACAGCAGAGCGACCAGGGCACCTGGACGACCTACTACGGCGGCCCGCCCGACCTGAACGCCACTTTCGAGGCCTACGTGGCGCTGCGCCTCGCCGGTGACAGCCCGGACGCGCCGCACATGCGGGCCGCGTCCGCGTTCGTCCGGGAGAACGGCGGCCTCGCCCGCACGCGGGTGTTCACCCGGATCTGGATGGCGATGTTCGGCGAGTGGTCGTGGGACGACCTGCCGGTGATGCCGCCGGAGCTCGTGCTGCTGCCGTCGTGGTTCCCGCTCAACCTGTATGACTTCGGCTGCTGGGCCCGGCAGTCGATCGCACCGTTGACGATCGTCGGGACGTTCCGGCCGCAGCGCTGGCTCGGTTTCAGCGTCGACGAGCTCAAGGTCGAGCTGCCGCCGACACCGCCGGCACCGCTGCGTTCCTGGTCGGGTGCGTTCCAGCGCCTGGACGCGATGTTGCACCGCTATGAGCGTCGCCCGCTGAAGATGCTGCGCCGGCATGCGCTGCGCCGGACCGCGGAGTGGATCGTCGCCCGGCAGGAGGCGGACGGCTGCTGGGGTGGCATCCAGCCGCCGTGGGTCTACTCGATGATCGCGCTGACGATGCTCGGCTACCCCATGAACCATCCGGTGATCACGTCCGGACTGCGTGGGATGGAGCGCTACACGATCCGCGAGAACACGCCCGCGGGGATGGTCCGCCGGGTGGAGTGCTGCCAGTCCCCGGTGTGGGACACCGCGCTCGCCGTGGTCGCCCTGCGCGACTCGGGTCTTCCCGCCGACCACCCGGCCATGGTGCGGGCGGCCCGGTGGCTCGCGGACGAGGAGGTCACCATCACCGGTGACTGGGCCGTGAAACGCCCGGCGCTGGCTCCCGGGGGCTGGGCCTTCGAGTTCGACAACGACGGGTACCCGGATGTCGACGACACGGCCGAGGTGGTGCTGGCCATCCGCCGGCTGCTCGGCCCCCACGGTTCACCCGATGGGATCGACGCGGTCGACCCGCAGCTCGCCGCCCGGCTGCGGTCCGCCGCACGCCGCGGGGTGGACTGGGCCATCGGGATGCGTTCGGCCAACGGCGCATGGGGGGCGTTCGACGCAGACAACACCCGGACTCTCCCCACGAAGCTGCCTTTCTGTGACTTCGGCCAGGTGATCGACCCGCCGTCCGCGGACGTCACCGCGCACATTGTGGAAATGCTCGCCGAGGTAGGCCAGTCCGCCAACCCCATCACCGAACGGGCCGTGGACTGGCTGCTGGCCAACCAGGAGCCGGGCGGTTCATGGTTCGGCCGGTGGGGGGTCAACCACATCTACGGCACCGGCGCGGTCGTCCCGGCACTGATCGCCGCAGGCGTGTCGGCCAACCATCCGGCGATCATCCGGGCTGTCGGGTGGCTGGTCGAACATCAAAGACCCGACGGCGCCTGGGGCGAGGACCTGCGTTCCTACACGGACGACGCCTGGATCGGCTGTGGCGAGCCGACCGCGTCCCAGACGGCGTGGGCGCTGTTGGCGCTGCTCGCTGCCGACCCGGCATCCTCGGCCGTCGAACGGGGGGTGCGGTGGCTGGTCGACACGCAGCGCCTGGACGGAACCTGGGATGAGCCGCACTACACGGGCACCGGGTTTCCCGGGGACTTTTCGATCAACTACCATCTGTACCGGCTGGTCTTCCCACTGACCGCGCTAGGCCGGTACCTGAGCGGCGGGTCCGCGTCATGACTTTCTCGGCACCGGACACATCAAGGACGTCGGTGTCCGCCGAAGCGTCCAAGACGTCGGCATCCAGAGAATCGGTATCCGAAACGTCGGTACCTGAAGTACTGGCAGCTGAAGCGTCGGTACCGAGTACGTCGGCACCCAGGGAATCGTCTCCCGAGACGGCGGGGCACAGGGAACCGTCCTCCGAGATGGCGATGCCCAGGCCGCAGGCATTCAAGGTGTCCGATCTCCAGGTGCCCGCGTCCGCGACGGCCCCGTCCGGAGGGCCCGAAGCCTTGGACGCCG
>NZ_CADDZT010000025.1:14553-18666 GCF_902812655.1 Candidatus Frankia meridionalis
GGCGTCGTCCAAGGCTGGTCGTCGCCGCACCGTTGCGGCTGGAGGCGTGGGCCGCAGCCCGTTCGGGCCTTCCGGCGGGTACGATTCTCATCCGCACCGGCATGGGGCCCGAGCAGGCCAGCCGGTCCACCCGCATCATCCGGGAGGCCCGAGCCGACGCGATCGCCCTGGTCGGTCTCGGTGGTGGGCTCGGCCAAGGGGTGAAGCCCGGGCATGTGGTGGTGGCCGACGAGGTCCGCACCGCTGACGGTTCGGTCAGCGCCCGCTGTCCGTCGGCGCCGCTGCTGGCCGGTGAGCTGCGCAGGCAGGGACTCACCGTGCACGTCGGGCCGGTCGTGTCGGTCGCCCGGTTGGCGATCGGTACCGCACGCGCCGAACTCGCGGCCACCGGTGCGATCGCCGTGGACATGGAGTCCGCACAGATCGCGCCGGGTGCGAACGGGGTGCCCCTGGCCATCGTCCGCGTCATCGTCGACACGGACGAGCAACCGCTCGGACGCCTTGACCTGGCCCGCCGCGGGATCGCCGGGTTGCGCACGATGATGACCCTCGGCCCGGTGCTGGAACGGTGGTCGGCGGTTGTCGGATCACGGCAGGTGCTGCTCGCCGAGCCGCGAGCGTTCTGCGCCGGGGTCGAGCGGGCGATCGAGGTCGTCGAACGAGCCCTGGATCTCTACGGAGCGCCGGTCTACGTCCGTAAGCAGATCGTCCACAACAGCCATGTGGTCGCAGACCTCGCCCAGCGCGGCGCTGTCTTCGTCGAGGAACTGGACGAGGTGCCGGCCGGGGCGACCGTGGTCTTCTCCGCACACGGGGTGGCTCCCGCCGTGTGGGAGCAGGCGGATGACCGCAGCCTGTCCGTGATCGACGCAACCTGTCCGCTGGTGGAGAAGGTGCATGCGGAGGCCCGGCGGTTCACCGCCCGCGGCGACACCGTGCTGCTCATCGGGCATGCCGGTCATGAGGAGGTCGACGGCACCCTCGGCGAGGCCCCCGGGAAGATCAAACTGGTCGAGTCGCCGGCGGATGTCACGAACGTCGAGGTCGACGACCCGGAGCGGGTCACGTACCTGATGCAGACGACACTCGCGGTGGACGAGGCCGAGGAGGTGGTCGACGCGCTGCGTGACCGCTTCCCGTCTGTGATCGGACCGGGGTCGGCCGACATCTGCTACGCCACGTCGAACCGGCAGAATGCGATCCGGCGGGTCGCTATCGAGGCCGACGTGGTGCTGGTGGTCGGTTCGGAGAACAGTGCCAACTCACGCCGCCTGGTCGACGTGACCGAACGTGAGGGTGTCCCGGCGTATCTCGTCGGGGATGTCGGTGACGTGGACATGCGGTGGCTGGTCGGTGCTGACACCATCGGCATCTCCGCGGGCGCGTCGGCACCGCCGACCCTGGTCGACGAGCTGACCAGGGCGTTGTCCGGCCTCGGCCCGACAACGGTCGCGGTGCGTTCGGTCGGCGCCGAGACGATTTCCTTCCACCTTCCCAAGGAGCTGCGTCGCCAGGCCAAGTGACGTCAGATAATATCGGATGATGTCGGGTGATGTAATACCTGACGGGTGATTCCGGGTAGCGGAAACCGATGTTCTTCATATCGCGCCGGGTAGTCGAAGGAGCCTCCTTCGACTACCCGGCGTTCTTCCTGTGGCCGTATGTACGGATGCCCACCGGCACCGTGATTATCCTGTTCCAGGCGATGACGAATGGACCGACCGCGCCGGTAACGTCATCGAGAACTGCACCCCGGTGATGACGTTCGGCAGCTCACTCAACCACTGGACAAGCGCCACGGTCGACGCGAAGGACCCTCAGGTCTTCAGCTTCCACCAGCACATCGTCCCCGCGAACCTCCCGACCTATAAGTTCAACTCCTGAGATGACACCCTGCTGTGGTCCGGTATCCAGGTTGGTCGAAGGACCCGAGGATCCTGGCGTCGGGCCACGGCGGATCATGGTGGACCGGTGAAGGGACAGCGCGTGGACCGTGCCTACTGGCGGCGCCGGATCGACCTACTGGACCCGGAACGCGACTTCGCGGAGATCTACCGGATCATGGTTGCCCACGAGTTCCCGTGGGACATGAACCAGGCGCTCAGCTTCGCCCTCTACCGGACGTACGCGGTGCCGAGCATCGGAGCCCTGCTGGCCCGCACCGGCGAGCTCACCGGCCGGACCCGAAAGCGCTACGAGGACACCGTGGTGATCCTGGACGCCGTTCTCGAGCACGGGTTCGCGAGCGATACCGGGCGTGCGGCGATCCGCCGTATGAATCAGATGCACGGCGCGTACACCATCTCGAACGAGGATTTCCGCTATGTCCAGGCGACGTTCGTCGTCGTGCCGATCCGCTGGATGGACCGGTTCGGCCGACGACCGTTCACTGAGCGTGAACGGGTGGCGAGTGCGAACTACTACCGGGAACTCGGCCGGCACATGGGCATCGGGGACAGCCCGACCACGCATGAGGAGTTCGCGAGTTACCTCGACGACTATGAGCGGGCGAACTTCGCCTTCGACCCGGGCGGTCGGGCGGTATCCGACGCGACGCTCGACCTGATGACCCGTTTCTACCCACGACCGCTCGCGCCGTTGGTGCGGCGTTTCAGTCTGGCGCTGCTAGACGACCCGTTGCTGGACGCCTTCGGCTATCCCCACCCGTCGCGGTTGGCGCGGGTAGCCGCCGCCGGCGGTCTGCGGGCCCGCGGCGCGCTGGTGCGCTTCCTGCCGCCGCGCGGTAAGCCGCTGTATCCTCGCCAGCTGCCGCAGCTCACGCTCTACCAGGACGGCTGTGATGTCCGGCAGCTCGGGACCTTCCCGACGGGGGGTTGCCCGGTGCCTCATCACCCGGACGGGAACAAGGCTGCCCGGTAGCCGAACGCGGCGCCGGACCCGTCGTGCGGGTAGGCGAGTTCGGTAGGGGCGGACCCAACGGATGTTCGTCGTCCGCCTGGGCGGTCGGCATGGTGTCTGCGTGAATCAGATCAGATCAGATCAGATCAGGTCGCTCCGTGTACAGCTGCCGAAGGATGGAGAGGTCGAACATCTGCCGGGCGGTTATCGGGATCGTACGTGACAGCGTGCGGATGTTCGCCTCGATCAACGCGTCGGTCATGGTGAACAGGCCGTTGCGACGTGTTTCCTCGGTCTGGACGAGAGTGCCGAACGCCTTGTTGCGTTCCAGTTGTTCGGTGACGTCGAGACTACGCGACTTCGCATAGACGTCCGTGGTGAGCCGCGCGCCGAGCATCGGGTCGGCGAGGCTGTCCCGCCAACCGCGGATCTCAGCGCTGAGGAATGCCTTGACCTTTCCTTTCATCGTGTTGATTGTTTCCGCTGCAACCACGTACACGTCGGAAACCAGAGGGTATCTGTGGTCCGCGAGCAGGAACGTCGAGGTGGTGAAGCCCTGGCGGGCGAGTACTACGGGGGCGTCGGCCAGGGAGGACAGCACGCCGTCGACCCGGCGGTCCGCGACGGCCTGCGCGTGGTCGGCCGTGACGACCTTTGTCACTTCCGTTTCCGGGACTCCCGCAGCCGACAGGAACGCCGTCCAGAGGGCCACGCTGCCCGGCGCTATCCCGATCCTTGTGCCGATCATCTCCTGTGGTGTCCGGATCGGCCGGTCCGCCAGTGACACGATCGCCCAGGGGGATTTCTGCCGTTGCGTGCCGATGACCCGCAGGCGCGCACCGCCCGAGATCTCCCGGGCCACCGTGTCCGGGCTGGCAACACCGACGAACGCCTTGCCGGAGGCCAACGCCGCCACGGTCGCGGCATCCGGCCCGCTGTCGCGGAACTCCGTCCGGGTGAATCCGGCCCTGCGGTAGTAACCGCGGTTGTCGGCGATGAAGGAGCCGGCGAACTCGACGTCGCGGGTTGCCGGGAGCAGGACCGCAAGCGGACCCAGCCCGGTTCTAGACGTTCCGGCGGTCGCCGGCCGTCTGATCCGGCGGGCCGCCCAGGCCGCGGTCCCGCCGCCGGCTCCGAGCCCGGCCACGGCGACGGCGGCGAGCAGGACACCCCGCCGGGACGGCCGCGGCGGGTCGTCGGGATCGGCCATCTCGTCGTGGTCGCCGGGGGCCGGTTTTGGGGCCGCGCCGGTCC
>NZ_CADDZT010000025.1:18978-23535 GCF_902812655.1 Candidatus Frankia meridionalis
CCCGACCGTGGCGGGCAGCTCGCCGGTGTCCAGCTCGTCGTGGAAGTAGCTGTAGGCGTCGGGTCTGTGTTCCATGGTGGTCAGGGAATGCATGGTCGGCGCTTCGTAGAAGGCACTCGCGGTCGGCCAGGCGGCCACCGTCGAGGCCGGCTGGGGATCCGGTGTGGACAGGGGGGCGGACAGGACGGCCTGCAACTGCCGGCGAAGCCTGTCCGCGCTGGGCCGGTCGGACGGATTCTTGGCCAGCATCGGCTGGAGCACCGATTGGGTCCGTGCGGCGCGCACCGGCGTGCTCGGCCCCTCGTAGACGACGGCGTGCATGGTCGCGAAGGTGGTGTCCCGCTCGAACGGGGATGCGCCCTCCGCCGCGTGGATCAGTGTGGTCGCAAGTGAGAACAGATCGCTTTCGGGTCCGCTGTCACCACCGCGGATACGTTCGGGTGCCATGTAGGCGGGGGTACCGACCAACCCGCCGGCAGCGGTGATCCGGTTGTCGGTCTCGAACGCCGCAATGCCGAAGTCCACCAGCCGGACCGTTCCGTCAGCGGTGATCAGGACATTCGAGGGTTTGACGTCCCGATGCAGAACACCGCGGCGGTGACCGTGTACGAGTGCGTCCAGCAGGGCGATACCGATCCGGGCGACTTCTCGCTCACTCAGAGCGCCCTCCTGGGCGATGACTGCCGCCAGCGAGCGTCCGGGGACCAGGTCCATGACGATCCACTGTGTGCCGTGGTCCTCGACCAGGCCGTAGACGGTGACCACGTTGGGGTGGATGCCGAGTCTTGCGGCGTTACGTGCTTCACGGTGGGCACGTTCGACCAACAGCTCACGGTCGTGGGACGGGATGTTGTCCGGGATCCGGATCTCCTTGAGGGCGCGTTCGGCACCGGTACCGGTGTCATATGCCCGCCAGACCGTTCCCATACCGCCCGAGCCGAGGCGCTCGACGAGGCGGTACCGCCCGCCGACCATCCGCGTGGCGGTGTGCCCGCCTGATGTCATACGCCCGCCTTCACCCTGCAACGCGTGTCCAACCCCATGTGACCTCTGCGCCGGTTGACCAGCTTTCTTTTCGCCGATGTTAGGCGTTGTCGCGGCCGGCCTTTGACCGGGCGGGTTCAGCCGCACCGGTCCGGTCCACGCTCAGCTGTCCGCTGGAATGTCACAGGGCCGGTCATACAGGCTGGATGTCGCGGATTTGAGGAACCGTGGGCCGATCGGCAATGGCGTACGTCACTCCTTGGGAGTCCTGTGACTGAGATTACTCGGCGTTTCGCGTGGGCTTGGGCGCGGGCCTGCGGGTTCGGCGGGTTCCGAATCGATGAAGAAGTGGTCAGCCGTGATTTTGGTGACCCTGGGTGATATCGATCACCGGTATGCTGTCGCGGTCGCCGTCGGTACCGGTCGCGTTGCCTTCCACGGCCTGGGTCGCCGGGCCGGGTTTGCGGGGTCTGGTCGGCCGTCGCCCGGCGGGCACGTGTGCCCGCCGGGCAAGCCCGTCCGCCTTGTCTTAATCATGGTTGGGGTGGTGTCGGGTACCCGACACCGATCCGTCCCAATCTTTGATCAAAAAGTCCGACTATAGCCGTTGACCTGCGGCGACAGGCGCCGCGTGCGGTCGGTCGGAAACGGGACGCCAGGTGTGATAGTGGCCGATCCGACCTTCTCGATGAACATACAAGCTGTACGTACACCCTGTATGTTCTTGGATTGGAGCGGCCGGCCGGCCGCACGACGTCGACGCCGAAGGGCGGTATTGCCGTGGCGGTGGAGTGGCGGTACTCGTTGCGGATCGGGATGTACCTGGCCAAGCAGAAGGTGCTGCGTCGTAAGCACTTCCCGCTCGTTCTCGAGCTCGAGCCCCTGTTTGCCTGCAATCTGTCATGCACCGGCTGTGGCAAGATCCAGCACCCGGCATCCGTGCTCAAGCAGCGGATGAGCGTCGAGGACGCCATGGCTGCGGTCGAGGAGTGCGGCGCGCCGGTGGTCGCGATCGCCGGTGGCGAACCGCTGATGCACCCGCAGCTCGACGAGATCGTCCGTCAGCTCATCGCACGCAAGAAGTTTGTTCTGTTGTGCACCAACGGGCTGTTGCTCCGCAAGAAGATGGCGAAGTTCACACCGTCGCCGTACTTTACCTTCATCGTCCACATCGACGGCCTGCGTGAGCGCCACGACGCGGTCGTGGAGAAGGCGGGCACCTTCGACGAGGCGATCGAGGCGATCGCCGCGGCCAAGGCCGCCGGCTTCCGGGTGGGCACCAACTCGACCTTCTTCAACAACGACAGCCCGCAGGACGTGATCGACGTGCTGTCCTACCTCAACGACGAGGTCGGGGTGGACCAGATCCAGCTCTCGCCCGCGTACGCCTATGAGAAGGCGCCCGATCAGGAGCACTTCCTCGGCGTCTCGCAGACCCGTGAGATGTTCTCCAAGGTCTTCGGGGACGGTCGTCGTGCGAAGTGGCGCCTCAACCACTCGCCGGTGTTCCTCGACTTCCTGGAGGGCAAGCGCGATCTTTCCTGCACCGCCTGGGGTATCCCGAGCTACTCGCTGTTCGGCTGGCAGAAGCCCTGCTACCTGATGAGTGACGGCTATGTCTCGTCCTACAAGGAGCTGGTCGAGACCACCGACTGGGACGCCTACGGCCGGGGTAAGGACCCGCGCTGCGCGAACTGCATGGCGCACTGCGGCTATGAGACCTCCGCGGTTCTCGCCACCACGTCCTCGCTGAAGGAGTCGCTGCGCGCGATGCGCAGTCTGTGATCCCCGTATAAAGTCTGATCACACGTGTGGCGTCTGAGTGGCGGACGCCGCGCGCCTCAAACCCCGGCGGAAAGCCGGCCACCGTCACGGTGGCCGGCTTTCCGAGTTGGTCGAAGAGTGAGTGATCACGGTTCTTCTCGCTCGTTTCAAGGCCTCGGGGTCCTACTGGTGTCCCGCTTCAAGACCGGTCAGAAGTCGGTCGAGAACCTCCCCGGCCTCGCGGCGGGCCCGCGCCGGTTCACTGGCCCGACCGATCAGCAGGCTCGCCTCGGACAGGACGGCTGCGAGCACACGGGTGAGGGGTGCGATCGGCAACGGGTCGATCCGCCCTTCCTCGACGGCCCTGCTCAGCCATTCGGCGAGCAGCCGGTACCCGTGACGCTCGACCAGGATGTCCCAGGCGTCGTGGCCGAGCACAGCAGGGCCGTCGACCAGGACGATGCGCTGGAAGTCGCTGTCGGTGCAGATGTCGAGGAACGACTGGAAGCCGGTGCGTAGCTGCTCCCAGGCGTCGGTGGTCGCCGCGTCTGTCGCGCGCTGAAGTTCCTTTGTGACAAGCTGCTCGGCGACCTCAAGCGCGACCTGCTCCATCACGGCGCTGAACAGGTCGGCCTTGTCGCGAAAGTGATGATAAAGAGCGCCCCGGGTCACCTGCGCGTCCGCCACGATCTCCTCGGTGCCCGTGGCCGCGTACCCCTGGGTCCCGAAACGTTGCCGCGCAGCGGCAAGGAGAACCTGTCGGGTGGCGGCCGGGGGCTCGCCAACGCGCATCCTGCTCATTCGCTGATTATGTTGCACGCTATCTTCCGATGGGCCACTTCGGCGGTGGGAATGTCCGTCACGGTGCTTGGATGGCGTTAGTGGCATATCTCCGATCGTGTACCGGGGTCAAGGTCGGGTAATGCGGTGAGACCGCGACCGGTGTCATCAAGAACGTGTCCGCGTTCGCACATGTGCCGAGCGCGCACGATCGCCCCGCAGTCGGCGTGGACGATGGGCGCCGGCGGACCGTCCGGGCCGGCGAGATGACGGTCACCCCACTGTCGTAGCGCGGTCAGCACCGGCTGGAGTTCGCGGCCAGCTTGGGTGAGACGGTACTCGTACCGGGAGCGGGCGCCGTTCTCCCGGTAGGCCCGACGTTCGAGAACACCCGCGTCCACCAGGGTGCGCAGCCGCTCGGCAAGGACGGCCCGGGGGGCACCGGTCGCGATCCGGATCGCCTCGAATCGCTGGACACCGAGGGCGACCTCGCGGATGACCAGTAGTGACCAACGTTCGCCGACCACCCCGAGTGTGCGCGCGATCGAGCATACCCGGGGGGAGTCCATGCATCCACTATGCCATATCTGGATTCGTTTTCCGAACTTAGCGGGTTAGACTGTCGGACCATGACGACAACCGAGCCACGCCCACCGGATGTCACCTGGGGCGAGCCGCGCAGCAAGACCCTCGTCTGGCACGACCCGATGGCCATCGCGGCCGTGGGGAAGACCATGACGGGTCGTGATTTCCTGCTGGCGATGCGGGACGGGGCTGTGCCACCCCCACCGATCGCCGCCCACTTCGACTTCCGGATCGGCCATGTCGGCGACGGGGACGTGGTCTTCGGCTGCGCCCCGGACGAGTCCGCCTACAATCCGATCGGCGTCGTCCACGGCGGTCTCGTCTGCACACTCCTGGACACGGTCACCGGCTGCTCGGTGCATACGGCGCTTCCGGCCGGCTTCGGGTACACGTCCATCGAGATCAAAGTCAACTATCTTCGCCCGGTTCGCGTGATCGACGGCC
>NZ_CADDZT010000025.1:23607-27196 GCF_902812655.1 Candidatus Frankia meridionalis
ATCTCGGCCGTGATCCTCCGGTTGGGTTCGCGGTATCCGGCGGGTGAGTCCGGAGTCGGGAGCGCGGGTGACACAGGAAGCCGCCGGGTCGTACCCCACGAAGGCCCGGAGGTCTCCCGCATCCCCCTCGCTCCACGAACGCCTACCGGTCGTCCTGCCTGTCGTTGTCGCCTACGGCTGCTCCGGCCTGGTGATCTGGTGCATCAGTGAGATCGTCAACAATCCGCCGAGCGACAGGGCCGGCTGGCTCGGAGCCGGGGCGCGCCTGTGCGGGTTGCTCGGCAGCTACCTGCTCCTGGTGGAGATGCTGCTTGTCGCGCGCCTGCCATGGCTGGAGCGCGACGTCTCGGTGATCGTGCTCCGGCGCTGGCACGCGCGTAACGGGCGGCTGCTGCTCACCCTGATCGTCCTGCATGCCTGTCTCGCCGTCGCGGTCGAGGCGGCACGGACGCAGTCGCCGTTCGTCGGCGCCGCGATCGGCATGGTCCTGCACTTTCCGCACGTCATGGCTGCCGCGGCCGGGCTCGCTCTGCTCGTCATGGCCGCAGCCACATCCGCCCGGAGTGTCCGCGCGAGGATCGCCTACGGCTGGTGGCATCTGCTCCACCTGTCGACCTATGCCGCGGTCGGACTCGGGTTCGCCCACCAGCTCCTCGGAGCCGACCTGGTCGGGTCCGCCGGTACCGCCTTGTGGACGGGCGTGCATGTGCTCGTCGGTGTCCTCGTGCTGTGGTTCCGGGTTGTCGCACCGGTGCGCGCATCGCTGCGGCACCGGCTGCGGGTGACAGCCGTCATCAGGGAGGCTCCAGACGTCGTGTCCGTGTGGGTGCGCGGACGCCGGATCGAGCAGCTGCAGGCACGTCCCGGTCAGTACCTACGGTGGCGGATCCTCACCCGGTGGAGCTGGTTCACCGCCCATCCCTACTCGCTGTCCGCGCCGCCCGGGCCGGACGGGCTGCGCTTCACGGTCAAGGCGGTCGGTAACCACAGCCGGGCCCTCGGGCGGGTGCGGGTCGGGACACGCATTGCCATCGAAGGCCCGTACGGCGCGCTCACCGAATGCCGTCGACGCAGGCAGCGGGTGCTGCTGCTGGCGGGTGGATTGGGAATCGCGCCGCTACGGGCCCTGCTGGAAGGGCTCACCGCCGATCCGGGCGAGCTGACCCTGATCTACCGGGTCGAGTGCAGCGAGGACGTCATCTTTCGGGATGAGATCGATGACCTGGCCCGGCGCTGCGGCATCGGCGTCCACTACCTTGCCGGGCCGCCCGGCGGGGAGGGCCGACCTGAGCCGCTGGCTCCGGAGCGGCTGACCGACCTGGTCCCGGCGCTGCGGTGGCATGACGTGTACGTGTGTGGCCCCACGGGGATGGTGACGACCGCCGTCACGTCGCTGCGCACGGCGGGTGTCGACCATCGCCACATCCATACCGAGACCCTGTCGTTCTGATCGCTCTGTCGTTCTGATCGCTCTGTCGTTCTGACGGTGGCGCCGGTCGGGGCGAGGCCACGGGTGGTCGTTCACGGGTGGTCGTTCACGGGTGGTTGTTCACGGGTCGGGGACCGCGGCCCGCCCGGCGTCCAGTGCCCGCCGGAGGGTGACGGTGTCGGGTGCCAGGGCGCTGACGAGGACGCCCGGCCCGGCAAGGGGGAGCACGGCGAAGACGTCAGTGACGGCCGGGCTTACGGCGAGCCCGTCCGGTCCGGGTCCGGCGACCAGCAGCGAACCGATGGCACGGGCCCCGCCGAGAACCGCCGGCCCGTCGAGCCCCGGCGCATCCGGCCCGAGGCGCAGATCCTGACGCACCAGCGGTCGCGTCATCCTCGCGGTGTTGCTGCCGGTCCTGGTGCTGGTCCTGGTCCTGGTCCTGGTCCCGGGGTCGCCGGCGGTATCGACGTCCACGCGCAGGGCGGACGAGACCGAGCCGGCTGCTTCACCGAAGCGCCCGAGGACGATCTCCTCCCGCCAAACCAGACGGGCGGTGGCGGCCAGCCTGACGGTCGCCTGCATGAGGTGGTGGCAGCCACGGGCGGCCACGGTCGGCTCGGGCAGGTACTCACACACGCCACCGGACGCGACGGTCGCGTGCACATCGAACAGGGAGGGTCCGTCACCGTGCCCGGGCAGCGCCACCGTCGCCGCCACCGACCGCAGCACCAGCCGGACCCCGGCTCCGACGCTGATGTCGAGCCGCAGCCGGTCACCGGCAAGCGGCCCGGCCGCCGCGTTCACCAGATACACGGTTACGGTTGGTAGCCTTGGATGGTCGGCGCCGGCACCTGTGGCTGATCCGGCCTGGATGCCGGTGCGGCGCAGCACCAGCGGGACCTCGGACCGCAGCTCACTCACCCGGACCCCGCCACCGGGGCCGGGCTCGACCCGCACAGCCGCGTGCGCACTGATCGACGTCCGGCCGGTGCGTTCGCGTGGCCGGTCCATACCCGCGCGGTGGGTCCCGGTATCCGCCGCCACGCTGGTCAGGCGGGCCGGCTCGAAGCAGGGGCCTGGCTGAGGTCCGGACGTTGCGCAAGGACCCAGCGGGCCACCTCGGCCGCTCCCGATTCGGCGGCGAGCGAGGTGAACAGCACCGGACGTCCGCGCCGGACCCGCTCGGCGTCCCGGGCCATGACGGCGAGATCCGCGCCGACCAGCCCGGCCAGGTCGGTCTTGTTGATGACAAGCAGGTCGCTGCCCGTTACTCCGGGGCCGCCCTTGCGGGGAACCTTGTCGCCGCCGGCCACGTCGATGACGAATACCTGCCGGTCGACAAGGCCGTAGCTGAAGGTAGCGGTCAGGTTGTCGCCGCCGCTTTCGACGAGAACCAGATCGAGCGGCCCGAATTCCGATTCCAGGTCCTCGACGGCGTCCAGGTTCGCGGTTATGTCGTCCCGGATGGCGGTGTGCGGGCAGCATCCCGTCTCGACCGCGCGGATGCGCGCCGGGTCGAGCACGCCGGCCGCGCGCAGGAAGTCGGCGTCCTCGGTGGTGTAGATGTCGTTGGTCACCACCGCGAGTCGCAGCGTGCCGGCAAGGATCCGGCACAGTGCCGCGACCAGCGCTGTCTTCCCGCTGCCCACCGGCCCGCCGATCCCGATCCGGACGGCGCGGCCGGTCGGGAGCGGGTGCGGGGTCACTGCCGCTGCCGTTGTCGTTGGTGCTTTCGCCGGCCGTGGCGTCGGCCCTGGCGTCTGCCCTGGCGTCTGCCCTGCGGTGGCCGCCTGGGCCGGACCGCCACCCCCGGCCGGGAACGTCTGAAGGTCATGCTCGCGGTGCATCGCTACACCTTCCCGGACTTCCGTCCCATCCGCACCCCGGCCCGGAATGGTTCAGACAGCGCCGACCGGTCATGACGCGAACATGCGGATTTCGGCGGCGCGGTGGCGCTCGGCGAGCAGGTCCAGGCGTGGTCCGGTGAGCGCCGGCAGGTCCGCGGGCGGGCGCTCCGACAAGACTGTCGCCGCGTCCGCGGTCGCCTCGACATCGGGCGACAGCCGCGCGAGTAGGGCCGTGACCGCGAGGGGGTTCAGGCCGAGCAGGCGGACAGCCGCGGAGGCGGGGCCGCTGACCGCGCCGTACACCACCGCCAGC
>NZ_CADDZT010000025.1:27620-28536 GCF_902812655.1 Candidatus Frankia meridionalis
ACGATCCCGAACGTCACCGGCTGATGGGGAGCGGAGAGCGGGCAGGACAGGCCCGGCCAGGCGGCCCGGCCTGCGCGTAGCAATGCCCGGCCCTGGGCACGGCTTGCGGCCCGCTGCGCCGGGGAGGGGGTCCGCGCATCCAGTTCGATGTCGAGCTCGGTGATGATCCCGTCCGGGACAGGCCCGTTCGCCGGGCACGACCGGCGGGTGGCCGCGGCGAAAGCGGCGGTGACCAGGCCGGAGGTGGCCAGCCGTCCGCGCAGGAACTCCTCAAGATCTCCGATGTCCCGGATGCCGCCGTCGACGACCGCCGCCTCGACACCGCCGGAGTGCGCGTGCCCGCCGGCCGGTAGCCGCCCGTCCGCCAGCAGCAGCAACGCCGCCGAGGACGGTCCTGATGTCATCCGGGTCGCCACCTCCCAGCCGGGAGTGTAGGAGAGGCCGTGGCCGGCGAGGGACACCGGCCGGCGAGGGACACCGCAGCGGATGCGGACGAGCGGAAGGTGCGATAGTAGTAGCATTCTGGTATGACCATTCCTGCGAAGCGCAAGGTCTCGGTGACCCTCGACGCCGACCTCGTCGCGGCGGCCGAAGCGGATGGCGAGAACCTGTCCGCCCAGGTCAACATGGCTCTTCGGGACGAACTTGCGCGACGGCGACGGCACCGGGCGCTCGGCGACATGCTCGACAGGCTCGCTGCTGAACGGGGGCCGCTCGACACCGCCGAAGATGCCGAAGAAATCATGAGATTCATGCGTCTGCTGGGCGGCACGACCGACGGTGCCGCCCCGGTCACCGCGGATCACTCTGCACACGGCCCCGGAACACAACTGTGACGCGAGTCGTCCTGGATGCGGAGGCCGTCAATGCGCTGGTGCAATCCGATCATCCCGCAGAGCGCACGGTACGCCGTGCC
>NZ_CADDZT010000025.1:28630-29476 GCF_902812655.1 Candidatus Frankia meridionalis
CGCTGGACGCGATGCTCGCCAGGGAGGCCCCGGACGGACTGTTCATGCGTAACACCGATCGTGACCTGGCACGCCTGGTCGGAGCGCTGCTCGCCGAAACCGATCTCGGATCGGACTACCTGGCGGACGCACATGCCGTTGCCGTCGCGGTTGAAGCGGGCGGCGGGGTGGTCCTGACCGGTGACCCCGACGATCTGGCTCGTCTGGCCGGCCCTTACCGCACGGTCGTCGTCGAGCCGCTGTCCGGAGCGGACGGCTCGTCACGACGCAGGCGCCGTCGGGGCGTCGGCCAGGAGCACGGCCCGTCCTGACGGGCACGGGAGACGTCAGAAAAGAATTCAGAATCAGAATCAGAATCAGAATCAGAATCCGGATCAGAACAAGAAGTAGCGCTGGGCCATGGGGAGTTCGGCCACGGGCGCGGCCTCGACGGCGTCGCCGTCGATGGTGACGGTGAACGTCTCCGGGTCGACCCGGATGTCCGGGGTCGCGGTGTTCCCGGGCAGATCGGCCTTGCCGCGGCGCCGCACATCGGCGACCGCCACCATCGGCTTGGCCAGGCCGAGCCGGCCCGGAAGATCATCCTCGATCGCCGCCGGGGCGACGAACGACAGCGACGCCGCCGCCGCCGGGCCCGGCGCCGCCCCCCACATCGGACGCGGTAGCACCGGCTGCGGGGTCGGGATGGACGCGTTCGCGTCGCCCATCGCCGCCCACGCCACGAACCCGCCCTTGAGGACGACGGCCGGCCGGACACCGAAGAACGCCGGGTCATAGAGGACGAGGTCGGCGAGCTTTCCCGGCTCCACCGAGCCGATCTCGGTGTCGAGGCCGTGCGCGACGGCC
>NZ_CADDZT010000025.1:29743-31318 GCF_902812655.1 Candidatus Frankia meridionalis
GGCCGTCGCCGGGCAGCGCGCCGCGCCTGGCCTTCATCACATGGGCGGTCTGCCAGGTGCGCAGCACCACCTCACCGATGCGTCCCATCGCCTGCGAGTCCGAACCGATCATCGAGATGGCGCCGAGATCGTGCAGGACGTCCTCGGCGGCGATGGTGGACGGCCGGATGCGGCTTTCGGCGAACGCGAGATCCTCGGGCACGGTCGGGTTCAGATGGTGGCAGACCATGAGCATGTCGAGGTGCTCGTCGAGGGTGTTGACCGTGTGCGGCCGGGTCGGGTTCGTCGAGCTCGGCAGGACGTTCGGTGCCGCGGCCACCGTGATGATGTCCGGTGCGTGCCCGCCGCCGGCACCCTCGGTGTGGTAGGCGTGGATGCCCCGGCCGGCGATCGCGGCCAGGGTGTCCTCGACGAAACCGGCTTCGTTGAGGGTGTCGGAGTGCAGTGCCACCTGCACCCCGGATGCGTCGGCGACCCGCAGGCACGCGTCGATCGAGGCCGGGGTCGAACCCCAGTCCTCGTGCAGTTTGAACCCGGCGGCACCGGCGCGCAGCTGTTCCCACAGGGCGTCCTCGCCAACGGTGTTGCCCTTGCCGAGCAGGACGACGTTCACCGGCAGCGTGTCCATCGCGGACAGCATCCGGGCGAGGTTCCACGGTCCGGGGGTGACGGTCGTGGCCTTGGTGCCCTCGGCCGGCCCGGTCCCGCCGCCGATCAGCGTGGTGATGCCGGCGCCGAGGGCCTCGGGGACCTGCTGCGGGCAGATCAGATGGACGTGGCAGTCCACCGCGCCCGCTGTGAGGATCTTCCCGTTGCCGGCGAGGATCTCCGTGCCCGGCCCGATGACCAGGTCGGGGTGGACGCCGTCCATGGTGTCGGGGTTGCCCGCCTTGCCCAGCGCGACGATCCGGCCGTCGCGGATCCCGACGTCGGCCTTGACCACCCCCCAGTGGTCGAGGACGACCGCCCCGGTGATGACCAGGTCGGGGGTGCCTTCGGCGCGGGACGCCCGGGCCTGTCCCATGGACTCCCGGATCACCTTGCCGCCGCCGAACACCGCCTCGTCCCCGGTGCCGGCACCGGCCGGCCCGCGGCTGCGGTCCTCGGTCACCTCGATGAACAGGTTGGTGTCGGCGAGGCGGATGCGGTCACCGACCGTCGGACCGTACAGGGCGGTGTAGCGGGCGCGGTCCAGGTACTGCGTCACAGGCGCGCTCCGTCCGAGGGGCCGTCCGAGGGGCCGTCCGAGGGGCTCTTCGGGGGGCCGTCCAAGGGGCCGGCCCACTCGGCGCGCAGGCCTGGCACGACCCGCCGGCCGGCCAGGGGCACCAGGTCGACCTCGCGTTCGACCCCGGGTTCGAACCGGACGGCGGTGCCCGCGGGAACGGCCAGCCGGTATCCCCAGGAGACGTCCCGGTCGAACTCCAACGCCGGGTTGGCCGCGGCGAAATGGTAATGCGACCCGACCTGCACCGGACGGTCGGCAATGTTGCGAACGCGCAGTGTCAGCACCCGTCGCCCGGGATTGATCTCGACGGGGTCGTCGTCGTGCAGGACCTCGCCCGGTCTGATCCC
>NZ_CADDZT010000025.1:31405-35496 GCF_902812655.1 Candidatus Frankia meridionalis
ACGCCGACCCGCCGCCACCGCCGACGCCAACGCCAACGCCAACGCCAACGCCAACGCCAACGCCAACGCCGCTCACGGGATGGGCTGGTGGACGGTCACCAGTTTGGTGCCGTCCGGGAAGGTCGCCTCGACCTGGACCTCACCGAGCATTTCCGGGACACCGTCCATCACGTCCTCGCGGGTCAGCACGGTCCGGCCGGCCGCCATCAGGTCGGCGACGCTGCGGCCGTCCCGCGCGCCCTCCAGAAGGAACGAAGTGATCATGGCGGTCGCCTCGGGGTGGTTGAGCCGCAGGCCGCGGGCCCGCCGTTCGCGGGCGAGTCCGGCCGCCACGTGGATCAGCAGCCGTTCCTGTTCATGCGGGCTCAGTAACACAGTCGCGACGCTTTCAGTAGCACGCTGGCGAAGCTTAGAGGTATCCGATGACGGGCCGGTTACAACCCGCCGGTTCCCGGGTCGGGTCGGCATCCGGGGCGGCACAGTTATGCCGTTATGCCATGGAGGGCCCCGACCCCGGGTCGCGGGCCTACGTCGAGGCGTAACCTACATCACATCGCCGAGCGAGTTCGTTGCGTCGCGTCATAAGCCATGCTCACGAAAACGGTGTCTCCGGAGGCCCTATGACTACCGAGCGTGACCGCAGGCGCGTGCGTCTCGCGCGCGGACCTGTCACCGGCCTGCCTGCGGCCGCATTTTCGGTGAATGACGATTCGCCATCCGGCGCTACGCCGACGGTGCGGGCGGCACGGGCCGGTGGGACGCACGACATGGCTTCGTCCGACATGGCGACGTCCGCCCGGATCGCGCGGTTCGGAGCGGTTTCCGCCGCCCACCTGTCCCCGACACCAGCGGAGCTGGAGCGGCTCCGGCGGGTCGCATGCGGCCAGGAGGAGGCGGACCTGGTCGTCCGCGGCGGCACGGTGGTCATCGTGCACACCGGCGACCTGCTGCGCCGGGACCTGCTCATCGTCGGGAGGTTCATCGCCGCGGTGACCCGGCCCGGGGCGCTCGCCGGCCGTCGTGCTCTGGACGCGTCCGGCCGCTTTCTCCTACCGGCCTACGTCGACGGGTTCATCCGGGTGGAGCGGACGTTGCTGACGCCCGGAGAGCTTGCCCGCCTTGTCGTGCCCCGCGGGACGGCCACACTGCTGGCGGACCCAAGTCAGCTGGTTGCGTTGTGCGGCGCGCGTGGCGGGCAGCTCGTCACAGCCACCGGGACGCCCGTCCGACTACTCGCCGGGGTGCCCGGGGTGCCCGGGGTGCCCGGGGTGCCGCCCGACGCGGCGTTCCCGGACCCGGCGAGGAGAGTGCCGCGCCAGGCCGTCCCCTTACCTGAGCCCCCCAGGGCCGTGCATCCGCCGGTGGAGCGCACCGAGGCCGACGAGGCCTGGGATGCGCTGATGGAGGCGTCCGGCGGGCGAACGGTCGTCGACCTGACCGTGAACGGTCATCTCGACCGGGATGTCCGCCGTGCGGTCGATGCCGGCATGGATCCGATGATCGCGGTCCGGATGGCAACCCTCGATCCGGCCCGGCGGTACGGCCTGGACCACCTGCTCGGATCCCTCGCACCCGCACGCCTTGCCGACATCCAGATCGTCAGCGATATTGCAGGGTCGGCTGCGCCCGAGGTCGTTCTCGTGAACGGGCGGATGGCCGCCGACCGGGGCCGTCCGTTGTTCGACAACCTCGACGGTGTCCCCGACTGGAGCCGTGACCGGGTGGCGTTGCCCCTCGGGCTACACAGTGGCTCGTTCGCCGTGCCCGCGCTGTCGGCGGGGACGGGCAGCGGTACACGGATAGGAGTCTCCGCGACCGGGACACCCCATATCGAGACCGTTCCGGTGCAACCAGTGATCATCAGTGGTACCGCTCACGCCGTGGCCGACCCCGAGCACGACCTGTTGAAGATCGCCCTCCTCCTCCGGGGGACAGGCCGGGTGGAGCGGCCGGACCGGGCCGCCGGAACACGGGTGGGCTTCATCCGCGGGGTCGGTCTACGCCAGGGTGCGATCGCGATGACCACGAGCGTCGCACCCGGCGATCTGGCCATTATCGGCGCTGGCGATCACGACATGATGACGGCGGCGCGGGCGCTGGAGGGAATGGGCGGCGGTTTCGTCGTGGTCGATCGCGGATGGGTGCTCGCGGCCTGCCCGCTACCGGTAGCCGGAGTGATGAGCGACGCGCCATGGGAGGCCGTCCGCGACCAACTGGCCGGTGTCGATTCCGCGGCGGCGTCACTCGGTTGCCGGTTGCCCTCACCGTTCCTGGCGCTCGCGCCGCTGGGTCTGCGGCTGTGCCCCCGGCCTTCCTGACGTTCCCGGCCGGACGCGGGACAGGTCGGGCAGGACATAGCCCATTCCGACGTTGGTACGGTTACCGACCCCCGCGTACAGCGCGAAACGAGCGAGGGCGTCGAGCCCGCACCGGGCCGGTGCCGGCACTGCGGACGCCTGCACCAGGGTGTAGCGGACGGTGCCGACCGCGCCCCGCAACGGCCCGACTCCCGCTTTGATCAGGTGCTCGGTGGCCCGCAACTCGAAATCGGTGATCTCCAGATGGCCCTCGATCGCCTCAGGCGTTCCGTCCGGCAGCGGCGAGAGGTCCCCGGTATGGGCCCTCCACCGGGACAGGAGCGCACCGAAGAGCCGTTCCGGATCAGGTAACGGCTGTTGTCGACGTGCTCCCTGCAGGCCGCCGGTGATGAAGGCGACCGGGGTGAGCAGATGGAACGCCCATGTGGTCGCAGGCCGGGCGGCGGCCAGCAGTTCGGGGTAGGGCTCGGCTGCGCCCATGAAGACGGTGTCGGTGACGTAGCCGGTGCGGCCGAACTCCCAGCGTGATCGGGCCGTCAGCGCGGCCAGCACCGGAGCCATGAGCTCGTCACGCAGGACCCCGACCTCGAAGCGGACCTGCTCCGATGCCCGGCCAGGCGCTCGGTGCGCCTCGTCGAGGAGCGGGGTCACCGCGTACGCCTTGGGGGGATGGGCGTCGTGCATGGCGGTGGCCAGTTCTGTATACCCGCCGTCGCGCAGCGACGCGAGGACGGCCGCGCTCACCGCCGGGCCGGTCTGCGGCGGCGGCAGCGATCCAGCCGACTCCGGCTTCAGTCCGACGACGATCCGTGCCGGCATTACGATCTCCCTGTCATCGGTTTCGCGGGCGCGGTCCCGGCGCCCTGGTCATGGACCCCTGGCGCCCTGGTCCGGTCCCGGTCCCGGGATCGCGTCCGGTTCCGGGATCGCGTCCGGGACCGATGATCGGTCATGCTGCGGGGTGGGTGCGAACCGGCCTGCTGATCCGCCGGTCATCCGGGTGAACCTGTGCCTTCCAGGTCTCTCGTCAGGCTGGGATCAGGCCGGGATCGACATCCACCCGTACCCCGCTCTTGTTGGCCATGCTGGAGATCCGTCCGCATGTGGCGTCGACATCCACATTCTCGCTGAGCTGGGAAAACATCGTTTTTCAAGATCCGATAAAGATCATCTCCCTCGATGATTGAAAGAGGTTTTTGTATGATCTTGCAAACCTGTAGGTCGGAGGGGGTACGATGCGGATGAAAATCGTAGTGATCACCAAATCCGAATCGGATTGAAACTCCTGAGTCACGACTGTCCTTCTCTCTACTGAAAGTCGCGGCGATCACCAAAACCGAATCGGATTGAAATATGTTGTTGCCGCGGCGACGGGCCTTCTTGGATAGTCGCCCTCCTCGCTGAGGTTGAGCCGGGCTGCGTAGGTGGTTTCCGGCGTGATAGCGATGGTTTCTACCTATGGCTGGGCAGAGTCGGCCGTGGCTGTAGGTGGAAACCATCGTCGGGGTGAAGGTTTCTACCTACGGGCCTCTACAGGTCCGGGTGCCATCCGCGTTGGCGGAGCGCTGCGGTGACCTGTTCGGCGACGAGGGCGGGTGAGGTCCGCAGCACGTGGACGGGGAAACGCAGGATCAGGCGGTCCTGGAGGACACCGGCGTTCTGCCGGGCCAGATCGCCCCACCAGTGGCTTGCCTCCCGGTGGTATCCGCCGTCGATCTCGACCCAGACCCGCCACGGCTCGTACCAGACATCGAGGTAACGCCGGCCGCCGGC
>NZ_CADDZT010000025.1:35962-43105 GCF_902812655.1 Candidatus Frankia meridionalis
GGCCGGCGGGTAGATCGAAGCGTTTTTCGATCGTCCGGTAGAGCATCTCGGCCACGGAGTGTGCACCATCATCGAGGTCGCTCAGGGTGTCGGTGATCAGTCTGTGGCGGCGGAGCGGCCTACGCCCTTCCACGACACCGCGAAGCTCGGCGACGGTGACCAACCGCTGTTGGACGGCAGCGGCGAGTGCCGCGCGTGCGTCGTCCTCGGTGGCGGCCCAGTTGGCCATGTCCACGACCGAGCGGGGGAGTCGTGTCCGGGGCGGCAGGCGCCGGGGGTGAACATCATCTGAACCGAGGTACCTGCTCCGGCGGATGATGACTCCCCGCCGGGGCGCCACATGGCGTGCGGCGTCAACGAGCACGACGAGCGGCCCGCGGTCGAATCCACGCAGGCGGTCGAGGGACGCGGCCGACGCCCCGCCCAGTACCGCGCCCGGTCCGATCGACGCGAGGGCGGCCCACATCATCTGGATGTCGGTGACCGGGCCGGAATGGGTGACGAGGACGCCCCGCATCGGGCGTTGCCAACGGCCCGTCCGGAGCTTCCATCCGATCTCCGACTCGGTCAGGCCGGAGCTCATGGCGGTGCGGACCGCGATCACTCCACACTGGGACCGCGCGATCCCCTCCCAGGTGGCGTTGTGCTCCGAGGTGGCGTCGTGGTGGTGCCCGCGCCCGCGCGCCGGGGCAGCGCCGGCCCTGCCGGAACCACTGGGATGGAGGCTGGTGCCGGGACAGGTGCCGGGACAGGTGCCGGGACAGAGGCTGGGGCCGGGGTCAGGGGCCATGCCTACACGGTGGCACGACCTGAGCCGTGCCCGTCACCGCGATCACGATCCTGTGGATTGCCCAGGTCACCTGCCTGTGGACGACGAGCCGCAGACCCGATACCGGCCTCAACGGCGAAGCAGTAGGTAGGAACCGTCATCCCCACAATGGTTTCCACCTACAGCTCCCCTGGGTGGGTGGACTCCCCTGGGCGGTGGGTGATGGGCGGGCTTTTCTGGAATGGGCGCTCATCTGTAATGGCGGTGCGCATCCGGTCAAGCTCTTATGGTGATAGTCATCCGGTTTGGGCTGTTCTGGCCTGACTCGCTGACCAGTCGTATCGGAGATCCGAACTCTCATGCCCCTGCCCCGGCTGGCCCGCCCGGCCTACCCGCCGCTCGCTGCCCTGCTGACGGTGGCTCTGCTGACGGTGGTCATCCTGCTCACAACCGGCGCCTGTAGCCCGGCCCGGCCCAAACCGGCCCCACCGCGGCAGGCGACGGCGACGGCCGGCGTCCGAAGTCCACCCGGGCTGCATTGGGAACCGTGCGGGGGCGGGCTGGAATGCGCCAGGTTTCCCGTTCCGGTGGACCACACCAGACCCGACGGGGCCAAGATCGAGCTGGCGCTCATCCGCGCACCGGCCCGTCAGCCGTACCGGCGGATCGGCTCGCTCGTCCTCCACCCGGGCGGGCCTGGTGCGTCGGGCGTCGAGTTCGTCCGCGCCGGGGCCGCGACCGGTGCCATCGGACTCCCGCTGCGTAACCGTTTCGACATCGTCGGGTTCGATCCGCGTGGTGTCGGTGGGAGCGCACCGGTGCGTTGCATCTCCGACGCGGAGAAGGATCGGCTGACATCCACCGGGCGTGTCCTGCCCGCCACCGCGGCGGAGCATGACGAGCTGGTCACCGACGCACGCCGTTTCGCGCAGGGCTGTGAGCGGTCGAGCGGCGCGCTCCTGCCGTTCATGTCGACCGAGGCCTCGGCAAGAGATCTTGACCTGTTACGGATAGCGCTCGGCGATGAAAAGCTGTCGTATCTCGGGTTCTCGTACGGCTCGGTGCTCGGTGCGACCTATGCAAGTCTGTTCCCGACCCGGGTCCGGGCGATGGCTCTCGACGCCGCGGTCGACCCGGACCTCTGGTTCAACCGGCCCCAGGAGCTCGTGCGCCAGCAGGCTGCGAGTTTCGAGGCGGCCCTCACCGCTTTCTTCTCGTACTGCAAGGCCCGGCCGGAGTGCGGTTTCGGCAAGGACGACCCGTCGGCCGCGTACGACCGCCTGGTCGATCGGCTCGACCGGGAGCCGATCCCGGCCGTGTCCAGCGCCGACCCGCGACCGGTCAACGGGTCGGTCGTCTTCGACGCGATGATCACCGCGCTCTACAGCCAGCTCACCTGGCCTGCGCTCGAGCACGCGCTGAAGGCCGCGGACGAGGAGAACGACGGTTCGGAGCTGCTCGCCATCGCCGACCTGGGTAGCGGTCGTGAGCCCAACGCCACCTACAGCAATCTTATGGATTCCAATGCGGCCACCGTCTGCACCGATGAGATCAATCCGGTCGACATCGCCGTCTATGACCGGCTCGCGGAGGAACTCGGCCGGCGCAATCCCCGCTTCGGCCGGATGGTCGGATTCGACCATCTTCCCTGCGCGTTCTGGCCGGTCAAGGCAGCCTCCCGTTACACAGGGCCGTTCCGTGCGGACGGTACCCCGCCGATCGTCGTCATCGGTACCACCGGTGATCCGGCGGCGCCCTACGCCGGGGCCAAGGCGCTCGCGGGCGAACTCGCCACCGGTGTGCTGGTGACCTGGCGCGGCGTCAGCCATGGTGCCTACGGCCATCTGAGCGAGTGCATCGACGATGCGGTCGACCTCTATTTCGTCGATCTGAAGTCACCGGCGGAGGGCACCACCTGCACCTGACATGCCTGGTGGCGCCCCCGCCCCCGCCTCGCCCCCGCGGGACCGATCCTGGTCGTGTCTGCCGGGCCCGTGGTGACCGGCACTCGTAACAGGTTGCTCGTAGTGGGCCGGATGGGTCCTGCGTGGACTCATCGGCGCGTTCCGCTCAC
This sequence comes from Candidatus Frankia meridionalis, assembly GCF_902812655.1. Lineage (GTDB taxonomy): Bacteria > Actinomycetota > Actinomycetes > Frankiales > Frankiaceae > Protofrankia > Protofrankia meridionalis. The sequence goes on from NZ_CADDZT010000025.1 coordinate 38,806, forward strand.
TGTAAGCCATGCATCCCGTTACTGTCCGACAGGCAGACTGTATGGACACGGGGAGTAAGGATGTTGAATCAACCGCACGATCAGCGACGGTGGACCGACACTGACCAAAGATGGCCCTGGCCAGGGAGGTCACGGTGGACGCAGCAACTCCGAACCGGCGACAGCTCGCCGTCCTGGTTGCTCTCGGCACCGGCGGCGCGCTCATGACCGCGCCGTTCGTCGACGAGCTTGCCGACCTGAACACCCGCCTACGGGAGCTGGTCCACGCCTATGAGGACATCCCGTTGACGGAGTCGTTGCCGCGTTTGGAGGGCATGCATGCCGAGGCCATCCGCATGTCCGGACGTCGGATAGCTCCGGCCCAGCGTAAGGCGCTCAACTCCACGGCGTCCCGGGTCGGAGCGCTGTGCGCGGACGCCCTGTTCAACACCGGCCGTGTCGACCAGGCCCGCCGGCTGGTGGCGGCGGCCTATCGGCATGGCAGGGACGCCGGCGATCCGCTGGCTGTCGGCTACGCCCGGAAGGTCGCCGCCATGGTGGAACTCAACGAAGGGCAACCGGGCCCGGCGCTGTCCCTGGTGGTGGACGGGCAACGTCGGGCACCCGCCACGCCGGTGGCGACCGCTGCGCTCGCGCTCGAGGCGCGGGCCGTGGCGGCACTGCCCGGTGGGAAACCCGACGACGTCGCCCGGCTCGCCGACCGGGCGATCGACCAGGCGTTCGACCTACCGGCGGTGCAGCGGGGAAGTGTCGGCGGCGAGGATCCGGACGCGGTCCACCCGGTCGAGATCACCTACCATGCGCTGATCGCCGCGGCGATCGTGGGGAACTACCGCGCTTCGATGGATTATGCCGATCTTGCTCTTCCGGCCCTGACCGCGATGGACCGTCCCGGTTTCGTTGCTGTCGCGCTTGCCCATCTGGCCCTGGCCGACGCCCGCCGGGGCGAGATCGATGCCGCCGTCGACCGGGTCGGAGTGGCTCTCGATCTGGCTCCTCGGCCCTTCCGCGCCGTCGGCCGCCCGATCGGGGCAACACTGGCGGTGCTGCGAGCCGACCATGCGCGGGCCGACAGCGTCCAGGCCCTGGCAGGTTGGGCCCGCACCTGGCGGCAGGCCGAGTCCGCAGCCTGAGCGTTCGGCCCCGCCGAACCGGGCCTGGTCCTTCGGGGAGCGAAAGCACCTGGCATGAAGGCGATACGAAAGCAGGGTTTTTCGGGCGGGTCATGGGCGGGTCATGGGCGGGTCAGTGGCCGGGAGTCCGCGGGCGTGCGTCGGGCGTAGCGGACACCGCCCGGCGGGTCGGACGGTGTGTTCCGCCGGGCACGCCTGACCAGCACGGACAGCACGCGCCGCAATGCGAGCCCGGCGGCGTCCGCCCGGATGCTGACCTCCTCGGGCCCGGCGCCCGCCTCGGGTGCCAGCGGCAGGCCGTCGAGCGGCAGCATCTCCTGCAGGGCGAGGTCCTCGTTCAGGATGTCGAGTTCGAAGCGGGCGGCGTCACGCAGGCGGCCCGCGTCCCCACCGAGATCGTCCCGGAGCAGGCGGGTGTAGATGCGGGTCGATCCGGCGTCCTCGGGTTGCAGACAGAAGAGGATCGTGTTGTGGGTCCCGGCGTCGAGGTACTCCAGTGCCAGCCGGAGCTGGAAAGGCGGTCGGTAGACATAGGTGGAACGGCGGCGCTGGACCAGCGGTCGCAGCCCGGCGGCCACGCCCGGATCCTCCGGGTTCGCGACCTCCTGTTCGATCCGTACCCGGAACCCGTTGCCTTCCGGGGTGGCCCGGTACGGGGGGACGACCGTGTCCTCCCCGGCGCCGATCGTGGCGGCATGGACGAACGGGAGGTGCGCGGTGTCGAGGAAGTTGTCCGCGAGCAGACCCGCGCAGGCCGATGTCCGGACGACGTCCAGCCATATCGAGTCGAAGGCGGGGTCGTCCGCTTCGGGCAGGTCGATGATGTCCGCGAACGGTTCCTCCGGAGCGAGCCAGACCATTCCGTGGCGTTCGGTGGCGCCCCAGGCGGGTTTGGCCCGGGCGCGTTTCGGGGCGGGAGCCCCCGGCCCGAGCGCGGGCACGGCGGTGCACTCGCCCGAGGCCACGAAACGCCAGCCGTGGTAGCCGCAGACCAGCTCGGGGCCGTCCACCCGGCCGGCCGACAGCGGCGCCAGACGATGGGGGCAGCGGTCGGCGAGGGCCACGATCTTGTCGTCGAGCCGGGCGATCACCCAGGGTTCGCCGAGGAGGCGGACGGCCACCGGTTCCTCGCCGACGTCGGATGAGAGCGCGACCGGATGCCAGCCGCGTCGCAGCGAAGGATCCGTGTTTGTCAGTCGTTGCTGAACGTCAACCACCTCCTGGGTCAGGGGCCGTTGGATGCCGGGTCGGCTGATGGTGTCGAGTCATCTTCGGTGGATCGCGTTCTCCGAGTATGACTATTCAAGCTGATTTCTGTTTCGGGTTCGCGTCCCATATATGACACAAGGTGACGGTGATTGATATCTCGTGCCCAGGGTGACCGCTATCTGATGCGGGTGAATGTTCGCGACGGTCATGTTTCATGAGACGATGGTATGTGTGTCTGTGCAGGTAACCGGCTTGATATTCCGTGTGAATAGGGGCGGGGCGGTCGACGTCGGCTGTCGTCGAGGGCAAACGGGAAGATGCGTCACGTCGCCGATGGTGAACATGCATGTAACCTCCCGCGACTATCGTCGGCTGCCATGGGGGTTGTGTGTGGTGCGGTGTCGTCCCTGCGACCCGGCATCGGTGCCGTGGGTGCGCTCGTCAGGAGTGCTCTGTGATCGCGGCCGGCGCTCGCCTGTATCGGCCACTGACCGTGGCGGACGCGGTCGAAGTCCTGGCCGACGGGGACGCGGAGCTGCTCGCCGGGGGCACCGATCTGGTCCCGGCGCTGCGCACCGGCCGGCGCCGACCGCGGCGGATCGTCGCCCTGCGTCGGGTCCTGGAACTGCGTTCCCGCGGCGCCGGCGCCGACACTCTCATCATCGGCGCCGGGGTGACCTACCACGATCTGGTCGGCTGGTCGTTGTCACCCGGTCTCGCGGCGACGGCACGGGTGGTCGGCTCGCCCCAGATCCGCAACGCGGGCACTGTGGGTGGGGCGCTGGGTACCGCCAACCCGCGAGGAGACCTGTTGACCTTCCTGACCGCGGTCGACGCCGAAGTCGTGCTCCGCGGCGTGCACGGGATGCGCACGGTGCCGGTCGGGTCGTTCCTGGACGCTGGCGCCAGCCCGACCGAGCTGGTCACGGCGGTCCGGCTGCCCCGACCGTGCGGTCCCCAGCTCTATCTGAAGGTCGGTTCGCGCCAGGCTGCGTCGGCTACTGTGGTTTCGTGCGCGCTGGTCGTCGACCGGGTCCGTGAACGGGTGAACTGCGCGATCAGCGGAGTGGCGGGTCGGCCGATGCGTCCGCTTGCCGCCGAGGAGTTCGTTCGCGATCAGGTCGACTGGTCCACGGCCACCCTCTCCGCCGATGCGGTCATCCGTTTCGGGGAACTCGTCACCGAGGCCGCGGGCATCGCCGTCGACCCGCTCCCGGATGACCTGCTGGTGTCGGCGGCCTACCGTGGGCACGCCGCCGGGGTGCTGGCGGCCCGAGCTGCCGGGCGCTGCCTGTCCGGTCCGGTACGGAGCCGGGACGCGTCCACGGCATCTGTCACAGCCACACCATCCACAGCACCGGTTGTATCGGCGCCTGACGGACGGTTGCGGGTATGAGCACCGACGCGTCCGGCGAAACCGGGATCGGCGACACGGGGATCGATGACACCCCGATCAGCGCTGATGTCGACCCTCGCGTGTCGTACCACCTGTACCTCGACGGCGCCGTGCGGGAAGTGGCCGACGTCTGCTTCTCCGAGTCGCTGCTCGGCGTGTTGCGCGACCATCTGGGAGTGATGTCGGTCAAGGACGCCTGCGAGCAGGGACGGTGCGGCTCCTGCTCGGTGCTGATGGACGGCCGGCTGGTGGCGAGCTGCACGGTTCTCGCCGCCGACGCCGCGGACGCCCAGGTCACCACCGTGGCCGGGCTGGGCTCGGGCGGTCCGGCACGGGCCGTGCGGGCGGCGTTCCTCGCCTACGGCGCCGTCCAGTGCGGTTTCTGTACGCCCGGGTTCGTGGTCGCCGTGACCGATCTGCTGGCCCGGCGCCCCGACGCGGACGAGGACGAAATCCGCGAGGCACTTGCCGGCAACATCTGCCGGTGCACCGGCTACGGGCGCATCATCGCCGCTATCAGGTCCGTCCAGGACGCCCGCCGGTGACCACAGACCCGCCCGCG
>NZ_CADDZT010000025.1:43367-44779 GCF_902812655.1 Candidatus Frankia meridionalis
CGCGGGCGGTGCGGGTGTCGGCGTGTCCGTACCGCGTCCGGATGGCCCGGCCAAGGTCGGCGGTACTTTCCTGTACGCGGGTGACCTGCGGGTGCCGGGCATGCTGCACGCCCGGACGCTGCGCAGCCCTCACCCGCGGGCCCGCGTCCGCCGGATCGACACGGCCGCGGCGCGGCGTATGCCCGGTGTGGCCGCGGTGGTGACCGCGGCGGACGTGCCCGGGACCGCGACCTACGGCCTGATCGTCGCTGACCAGCCGGTGTTCGCCTCCGACGTCGTGCGCTACCAGGGCGAACCGGTCGCGGCGGTCGCGGCGGTGGACGCCCGCACCGCCGCGCTGGCGCTCGCCGCGATCGAGGTCGACTACGAGCGGCTCCCCCCGCTGACCGATCCGGAGCACATGGTGAGCACCGGCACCGGCACCGGCACCAAGCCGCTGCATCCCGACGGCAACATCTTCCGGGAGATCCACCTGCGCCACGGTGACCCGGACGTCCACGGCGAGGTCGGCGTCACCGACTCCTACGTCGTGGGCATGCAGGACCAGGCGTTCCTGGGCTGCGAGGCCGCCCTGGTGGTCCCGGCGGCGGACGGCGGCGTCGACATGCGGGTGGCAACGCAGTGGCTGCACTCGGACCGCGGGCAGATCGCGGCCTGCCTCGCCATCCCCGAGGACAAGGTGCGGCTCACTCTCGCCGGTGTCGCCGGGGCGTTCGGCGGACGCGAGGACGTCACCCTTCAGATCCACGGCGCGCTGCTGGCGCAGGTCACCGGGCGTCCGGTCCGGATCGCCTACGACCGGGTCGAGTCGTTCCTCGGTCATCCGCACCGGCATCCGGCCCGCATGTGGTACCGGCATACCGCGACCCGCGACGGGTTACTGGTCAGCGTGCACGCACGGGTGCTCATGGACGGCGGGGCGTACGCGTCGTCGTCCCCGGCGGTGCTGACCAACGCGGTGACACACGCCGCCGGGCCTTACCTCGTGCCCAACGCCGTGGTGGACGGATGGGTGGTGCGAACGAACAACCCGCCGTGCGGAGCGATGCGCGGCTTCGGCGTGCCGCAGGTCGCCTTCGGGCACGAGGCGCAGATGGACCGGCTCGCCGACGCCCTCGGCATCGACCCGGTGGAGCTGCGTCGCCGTAACGCGCTGCAACCAGGGGATGTGCTCCCGACCGGGCAGGTCGTGCCCGACCCGCTGCCGTTGCGGGAGGCGATCGAGACGGTTGCATCCCGTCCGCTGCCACCGCCGGTGTCCGCTCGGACGCCTGCGACCTCACTGCCCGGCGGGCGGCCGGCCGCCGCCGACCCGGGTCGGGTCCGCCGCGGTGTCGGTTATGCCCTGGCATACAAGAACCTGCTGTTCTCCGAGGGTTTCGATGATTCCTCCACCGCCCGGGTGTGTCTGG
>NZ_CADDZT010000025.1:44825-45617 GCF_902812655.1 Candidatus Frankia meridionalis
GAGCTCGGCGTCGGGCAGGTGGTGCTCGCCGCGGCGGACACCACCGTCGCAAGCGCCGGGTCGACCAGCGCGTCCCGCCAGACGTGGATGAGCGGCGGCGCGGTGCGTGCCGCGTCCGTCACGGTCGCGGGGCAGCTGCTGGCCCGGGCGGCTCTGCTGCTGGGCCTGCCAGACGACGTGGTCGCCGAACCGAGGCGGGTGCTGACCCTGACCGATGGTGAGATCGTCGGAACCGAGGCGGGGGTGCGCATACCGGTCGCGGACGTGCTCGCCGACGGACCGGTCGAGGCCGTGGAGGTCTTCCACCACCGGCGGACCCAGCCGTTGGACCCGGCCGGTCGGGGTGATGTGCACGTGGCGTTCGCGGCGTCCGCGCACCGGGCGGTCGTCGACGTCGATGTCGACCTGGGTCTGGTCCGGGTCGTGTCCATGTCGCTCGCCCAGGATGTCGGGACGGTGCTCAACCCGATGTCGCTGCGTGGGCAGGTCGAGGGCGGTACCGCCCAGGGACTGGGGCTGGCCCTCATGGAGGAGCTGGTGGTCGAAGGCGGCGTGGTGCGCAATCCGACGTTCCACGACTACGTCCTGCCGACCGCCGCCGATGTGCCCGTGCTGGACTTCGTCGCGCTGACCTATCCGCAGGGGGACGCACCCTACGGGGTGAAGGGAGTGGGGGAGGCTCCGACCTGCTCGGCGACCCCGGCCGTGGTGGCGGCGGTCCGCAACGCGACAGGCCGTGACCTGCGCCGGGTCCCGATCCGCCCGGATGATCTGGTGGAGCTCGGTGCAGGT
>NZ_CADDZT010000025.1:46077-46590 GCF_902812655.1 Candidatus Frankia meridionalis
TGGCAGCCCTGCACGACGCCGGGGTGTTCGGGTTCAAGGCGTTCCTCGCACCGTCCGGGGTGGCGGAGTTCCCGCACGTTTGCATGGACGTCCTGGCCAGGGCCGCCGCCCGCACCGCCGGGCTCGGCGCGCTGACCGTCATCCACGCCGAGTCACCGTCTGTCCTGGACGCGGCGCCGCCGGTGGCGGGCCGGACGTTCGCGAGCTGGCTGGCCTCACGCCCACCGGTCGCGGAGACCGAGGCGGTGGCGGGGCTCGCGGCGCTGTCCGCGGCGAGCGGCGCCCGCCTGCACGTCCTGCACCTGTCCGCGGCGGCGGCCCTGGACGACGTGCTCGCCGCCCGGGACGGCGGCCTCCCGCTGACTGTGGAGACCTGTCCGCACTATCTGACGTTCACCGCCGAGGAGGTTCCCGACGGCGCGACCGCCTACAAGTGCGCGCCGCCGATCCGGGGGACCGGCAACCGGGAGGCACTGTGGCGGGGGCTTGCCGAGGGTCTGTTCGCCGGGGTGG
>NZ_CADDZT010000025.1:47187-50047 GCF_902812655.1 Candidatus Frankia meridionalis
CCACCCCGGCGCGCAAAGCGGTCGAATCCGGCGACTTCGCCGAGGCGTGGGGCGGGATCGCCTCCGTGCAGCTCGGTCTCGCCGCGGTGTGGACGCAGGCCCGCCGCCGCGGCCACGACCTGGCCGATGTCGTCCGCTGGATGTGCACCGGCCCGGCCGACCTCGTCGGGTTGGACCGCAAGGGACGCATCAGCCCGGGTGCGGACGCCGACCTTGCGGTACTCGACCCGGACGGGACCTTCGTCGTTGATCCGGCCAAGCTGGCACATCGGCATCCGGTCACGCCATACGCTGGACGGACGCTGCATGGCGTGGTGCGAGCGACCTACCTGCGCGGTGAGCGCGTCGACGGCGACCGGCCGCCGCGTGGCCACCTGCTGTCGAGATGACCTGCGGTCGAGATGAGCCGGATACCCCGCCCGCGTGTCGCACACCCGCTTTCGGTGTACCCGTGTCCCGAACACCCGCGTTTCGAGTATCGGCGTTCCGAGTATCCGAGGGACCCACCTCGTATCCGATGGACCCATCCCGCAGGAGGAGACGATCAGTGAGTGACGCTCCCGATCTGACGAACCTTGTCGACCTTGCCGGAGCCCGGTTCGGCGGGTCGGTGGTGGCCGTCAACGACGAGTTCTTCGCACTGGCCGAGCGGATGCTGCTGCCCGAGCCGCCGATCGCCCGGCCCGGGGTCTTCACCGAACGGGGCGCGTGGACGGACGGCTGGGAGACCCGGCGCCGCCGTGAACCGTACGGCTCGGACTGGGCGATCGTCCGGCTCGGCGCCCCGGGTGTGGTGCGCGCGGTGACCGTCGACACCACCCACTTCACCGGTAACGCCCCGGAGTCGGTGGAGCTGCACGGTGCCACGATCGCCGGTTACCCGTCCGCGGCCGAGGTCGCCGAGGCGTCGGTCAACTGGGTCGCGCTGGTGCCCCGCACACCGATCAAAGCGGATGCGGTCAACGTCCTGCCGGTAGTGCATGCCGGTCACACCCGGGTCACACACCTACGGCTCACCATCCACCCGGACGGTGGGGTGGCGCGGCTGCGCGTCCACGGGACGGTGATCGCCGACCCGCGGATGCTGGATCGGGTCACCTCCGACCTGGCCGCAGCCTATCTCGGTGGGGTGGTGGTGGCATGTAGTGACATGCACTATGGCGACCGCCACAACCTCAACGCCTCCGGGGAGGCCCGGGTGATGGGGGAGGGCTGGGAGACCCGCCGCCGCCGGGGTATGGGTTACGACTGGGCGGTCATCCGGTTGGCCACCACCGGCCAGGTGATCCGGGCCGAGGTGGACACCCGGCACTTCCACGGCAACGCCCCCCGGGCCGTGGCGCTGTGGGCGGCGTCCGCCCCTGACCTGTTCGACAGCGACGACATCTCGTCGATCACCCACTGGCAGTCGCTGCTGCCGCAGGTCCGGGTCCAGCCGAACACGCGGCACCTGTTCGACCTGGAGGTTCCGGTGGAGGCCACCCACGTGCGGGTGGACGCGATCCCGGACGGGGGGCTGGCCCGGCTCCGCCTGATCGGCACCCCGACACCACCCGGACGCCAGGAACTGGCCATGCGCTGGTTCAACGCCCTGTCCCCGGGGGCTGCTCACGCGGAGCTACTGGGTTGCTGCGGCTCGGAGGACTGGGCGGCGGCCGTCGTGGACGGCCGGCCGTACCCGACCCTGCCCGCGTTGCTCGACGCCGCCGCCGAGCAGTGGTGGCAGCTCACCGAGGCGGACTGGCTGGAGGCGTTCACCGCCCATCCCCGGATCGGCGAGCGCGGTGCCCCGGCGCCGGCGCCGACGACGTCCACCCGGGCGACCGTCGCCGGGCTTGACGCGCCCCGCCGTGAACAGGCCGCGGTGGACAACGCGAGCCTTGACCTGAAAGCGGCCCTGGTTGCCGGTAACCAGGAGTACGAGGACAGTTTCGGCTACATCTTCCTGGTCCGCGCCGCGGGCCGCGGCGCCGAGGAGATCCTGGATCTGCTGCGGGAACGGCTGGGTAATGATCCGGCCACGGAGCTGCGGGTGGCGGCCGGGCAGCAGGCCGAGATCACCGCGCTGCGACTGCAACGGCTGATCAGTGGTTCCTGACCGGACCGTGCGTCGGTTGCCTTGCGTCGGCGGTTGTGCGTCGGCGGTTGTGCGTCGGCGGTTGTGCGTCGGCGGTTGTGCGTCGTGCCGTCACCAGCCGGCATAGGAGCATGATTCCAGAGTGACTGTTTCCACCCATGTGCTCGACACCGCCGCCGGAGGCCCGGTGGAGGGCATGCCGGTCCGTCTGGAACGGATGATCGTCGGCCTTGCTGGCGACGCCCGGGGCTGGCGGTCCGTCACCTCCACCGCGACCGACGTGGACGGACGGGTACGGGATCTTCCGGTGGACGGCGTCGGGGCGTGGCGCCTGGTATTCGACACCGAGTCCCGTTCGGCGTTCTTCCCGGAGGTCGTGGTCACCTTCGTGGTGAGCGACCCGGCGGCGCACCACCACGTCCCGCTGCTGCTGTCGCCCTTCGGCTTCTCCACCTACCGCGGCAGTTGACAGGCCTGGGCGCCGCACAGGTCGGGATTCACATCCGAGGATCGGTGACCGCCGCGCGGGTCAGACCGGCGGCGGCGAGGCCGGAGTCGTCGAGCAGGCCCGCGTCCAGTGCCCGCCGGACGTGACCGGCCAGCGCCCTGGCGGTGGCGGGTTCGTCGGCGACCGACCCGGACGGGTACGCGCCGACCCAGGCGGACAGCCGTTGCAGCGTCGCCGGTAGGCCGGCGAGCAGGCAGGCCGCGACGGCCGCGTGCCTGGAGACCAGTTGTGCGGGGTGAATGTCCCAACCCTGGTAGAGACCCCGTGTCCAAGCT
>NZ_CADDZT010000025.1:50357-52119 GCF_902812655.1 Candidatus Frankia meridionalis
GTGCCGGTGCCAGGCCGCGTGCACAGCGGCCCGGTCGCCGACCGGCAGCAGGTTGGACGATCCGTCCGCGACCCGTACACCCGTGCCGGCCGTCGCGAGTTGCATGAGCGCGGTCGCGAGTTCCACCGCTGGATGGTCACCGCCCTGGTGTTCGGCGCTCACACCCAGCGCCGCGGAGTAGTCGTAGGTGCCGATGTGCAGACCGGTGAGACGGGGCCGGCCCGCCGCCACGATCGCCGGCAGCGCCAGCACCGCCGCCGGGGTCTCGACCTGCACCTCGAGTGGGATCATGGATCCGGACCCGAGGCGCCGTTCCAGCTCCGTGAGGACGTCGCAGAACACGCTGACCTGACCCGGCGCGCTGACCTTCGGCAGGGTGACCACCAGCCCGGGCGGGGTTTCGCCGCCCTCCGTGAGCGTGGTCAGGAAGATGTCGAGGCTGCGCAGCCCGCGGGTCCGCACGGTTGGGTCCAGCGACTTGGGCCGTAGCCCATAGGACGCGGGTAGCCCTCCGGCGGCGGCAGCCGCGCGCAGCGCCCCGGCCGCCGCCGCGGCGTCGGCGTCCTCGTCGGCGTCGGTGCGGATACCGTAACCGTCCTCGAGGTCGACCCGCAGGTCGGCGACCGGCCTGTCGGTGAGGACCCGGCGAACATGGGCGTGGACCTGCTCGGCGAGGGCGGCCGGAATGCCGGTTGCCGCGGCCAGCACGGACGCGTTCCCGGCGTGCGTGTCGAGCACGGCCCGCGCGGCGGCACCCCAGTCGTCGGCGAGGGTCGCGGTGACCTGGTCGGCCGGTACGTAACAGGTGTGTACGGGATGGGGGGTGCCCGGGTCGCCGGGGAACCCCGCGGCGAGATCGGTGTCGAGACGGGTGAGCGGTGCGGTCAGGGCGGCGGTCACGTCATCCGGCAGCGTCGGCACGCCTGTCAGTGTCGGACGGGGCCTGCCCGTCGGTCATCTCCGGGTGGCGGCCACCTCGATGTGGACACGGACGGCCCGCGCGAGGAAGCCCTTCATCTTGGTGACCCCGAACTCGTGGCGGTCGACCCTGGCCGCCGCGTGGAAACGGACCTCGTCACCGGCTGTTTCCGCGTGGTCAACGGCAAGTTCGATCGGTCGGGTCACGCCGTGTACGGTCAGGACTCCCATGAGTACCCATGTGTCGTCGCGCTCGCGGGCCTCATCGGCGGTAAACGTGATCGTCGGATGGGTGACGGCGTCGAGGAAGTTCTTGCCGCGCACATGCTCGTCGCGCTTGCGGTTGCCGGTGGAGAAGCTCGCGGTGTCGACGACCGCGTGTGCCGTGGAGGCGGTCAACGGGTGACCGACGGTGAAACGCCCTTCGCGGATCGAGAACGTCCCCTTCACCGGTAGGAGACCGAAGAAGTTCCTGGACGTGGACGACACGGACGAACGGGCCGGGTCGATGCGGTAGGCGCCGGCGGTCGGTGGGACGACAATGCGCGCCTGCGTGGCCTGACTGGCCATGATATCTCCCTCAGGAAAACCTTAAGATCATTAAATGGCTGACCTCCTGGAGTCTCGTCCCCGGCGGCTCTGAACGGATCACCCGATCCGTGTGGTCCGAGGTCGATGCCACCCGGGCCGCGGCGACCACCCGGGCCGCGGCGACCGACCGGTCACCGGTCCGCCTGGATGCCCGCGGCGATGACACGGTGACGGCGCAGCATCTCGGCCAGGTCCCGGTGGACGGGCACACCATCGCGGACCACCGTCTCACCGGCGACCACCGTGTGCCGGG
>NZ_CADDZT010000025.1:52425-59752 GCF_902812655.1 Candidatus Frankia meridionalis
ACCGCGCCGACGGACAGCTCGCCGATCTCGCCGACCCGCCCAAGGCAGCCCGCGCCACCCCGGGTGGCGATCTCAAGGGCATCCCGGGCGGACGTGGACGCCGCGCCGCCGCGCAACCGTCCGAGCAGCATCGCGGTGCGGGCCTCCAGCCACAGGGACGCGGCGTCCGCCGAGGACGAGCCGTCGCAGCCGAGTCCCACGGGTACACCGGCCGCCCGCAGCTCCGCGACCGGGGCGAGCCCGCCACCGAGGATCATGTTGCTGCTCGGGCAGTGCGCGACCCCGGTTCCCCACCGTCCCAAGGTGGCGACCTCCGCCGGGTTCGGGCAGATGCAGTGGGCGACCCACGCCCGGTCACTGCCCCAGCCGACATCCTCGAAGTGCTCGATCGGACGCCGGCCGTAGGTCGCCAGACAGTAGTCGTCCTCCTGCGGGTCCTCGGCGAGATGGGTGTGCAGCCGCACGTCCAGACGTTCCGCGAGTTCGGCGGTGGCTCGCATCAGCTCGGGGCTGACGGAGAACGGTGAGCAGGGTGCGAGGGCGATCCGCACCATCGCGCCGTGGGAGGGGTCGTGATGGGCGGCGACGAGGGCCGCCGAGTCCGCGAGGATCTCGTCGGGGTCCTGCACGACGGAGTCCGGTGGCAGCCCGCCGTCCTTCACCGACAGCGACATCGACCCGCGGGTGGGATGGAACCGCATCCCGAGGGTGCGGGCGGCGGCTATCTCGGCGGAGATGAGGTCCCCACCGCCGCGGGGGTGGACGTACAGGTGGTCGGTGGTAGTGGTGCAGCCACCGAGCGCCAGCTCGGTCAGACCCACATAGGCGGAGACGTGCGCGGCCTCCTCGTCCAGCCGCGCCCACCGCGGGTACAGCGTCCGCAGCCAGTGGAACAGCGTGGCGGACAGGGCGGGTGCGAACGACCGGGTCAGGTTCTGGAAGATGTGATGATGGGTGTTGACCAGGCCGGGTGTGACCAGGCAGCCGGTCGCCTCCAGCGTCCGCCGGGCCACCGGGACCGGGTCGCCCGACCCGCCGACGGCGCTGACGAGCCCCCCCGACACCGCGACCCAGCCGCCTGGCAGCTCGCGGCGCCGGTCGTCGACGGTCGCGACGAGTTCGGCGCCGCGCACGAGCAGGTCGACCGGTGGGACGGCGGATCCCGGCGCGGACGGAAAGCCGTCGTGTTCCGGTCGTGGAGTACGTACGGTCATGGGCGCCGATTCTGCTGTGCGACTGTTACGGCGGCGGATCGCGGTGGACGGGAGGTGACGGCGGTTGGGCATCGTGGAGATCGATGATCCGGCGGACGAGCGGGTCCGCGACTATGTCGGCCTGACGGATGTGGCGCTGCGCCGGCGGCGGGAGCCCGCCGAGGGGCTGTTCATCGCCGAGGGTGAGCTGGTCATCGAACGTGCCCGGCGCGCCGGTTACCGGCCGCGTTCGCTGTTGGTCGGGCCGTCGAAACTCGCGGGCGTGCCGGACGACCTCGACCCGGGCGTTCCCATCTACCTCGCCGGCCCGGACGTACTCGCCACGATCACCGGCTTCGAGGTGCACCGTGGGGCACTTGCCGCCATGTGCCGCAGCCTGCCCCTGGACGCGTCCGATGTGCTCGACCGGGCCCACCGTGTGCTGGTCTGCGAGGACATCGTCAGCCATACGAACCTCGGCGCGATCTTCCGGTCGGCGGCGGGGCTCGGCATGGACGCGGTCCTGCTCAGCCCACGCTGCGCGGACCCGCTCTACCGGCGCTGCGTGCGGGTGTCGATGGGGGAGGTGTTCGCCGTCCCATACGCCCGTCTCAACCCCTGGCCGGCGGCTCTGTCCCTCCTGGCGGACCGCGGGTTCGCGGTGGTCGCGCTCACCCCGTCCCCGGACGCGGTGCCGTTGGACGCGCTGCGGACGGGTCAGCAGCAGCGGCTGGCGCTGCTGCTGGGCTCGGAAGGCCCGGGTCTCACCCGGGCCGCCATGGACACGGCCACCATCCGGGTGCGGATACCCATGGCCCACGGCGTCGACTCCCTCAACGTCGCGGCGACCGCGGCGATCGCCTGCTACGCCCTCGGCCACCGCCCCGTCCCGACCGGGAGGTCATGACGGTTTGTTGTCCATGCGTGGATCCAGCCTGCTGGAATGGGCTCATCGCACGGCTCCCGGCAGCAGTTCACCGGTGAGGAAGCGACGCCGGACCTCGCCGCGGCGCATCTTGCCGGACGTCGTCTTGGGTAACGTTCCCGGAGGGAGGACGACCACTTCGCCGGGACGGACACCGACCTGGTCGAGGACCTCCCGGGCGATGTTACGACGTAGTTGCGGGATGTCTCCTTCACGTGATTCCACCGCGATCAGCAGAGTTTCTCCGCCTTCGGCAGTGCCACGGAATGCGGCGACCCGCCCCGGTCTGATGCCGGGAACTCGGCAGGCGGCGCGTTCGGCTTCATAAGGGAAGATGTTTCGCCCACCGATGATCACGACTTCCTTTCGGCGACCGCACACGACGATCTCGCCATCCGTGAGCAGACCGAGATCGCCGGATCGAAACCAACCGTCGTGGAACGCGTCCGGATCGGGCTCGCCCACGTATGTATCAGCGACCGAGTCGCCACGCACCTGGAGCTCGCCGACTCTCTTCCCGTTGAGGACCTGACCGCTCTCAGGGTCGACGACCCTGACTTCGACTCCTGGCAACGGCGGACCGAGCAGCGGAAGGCGCAGGACACGGTTCCGCCCGTCCGTGATCCGCGCGTGCTGGTCGATCTCGATCGATGCCGCGTCGAAGGAGGTATATGTCAGGCCGCGCCCCATCGGTACCAGGGAGACAGCAAGAGTTGCCTCAGCCATCCCGTAGCCGCAGACAATGGTCGACGGGTTGAAACCCAGACCCCTGGTCGTCTGCGAAAACCTCTGAACGACCCCCGTATCGATCGGTTCGCCACCGTTGAGAACGACCATGAGTGATGACAGGTCCAGATCCGATGAGGACGGCAGCATCCTGCCTGCGAGTCCGAACGCGAAGTTGGGGGCCGCGGTCGCGGTCGCTCGGTAGGAGGAGACACTCTCCAACCACGTCTGTGGGCATGCCAGAAACTGCTCGGGTGAGTGCAGGACGACGCCACAGCCCCCGCAGGTCATCGGCAGCGCGACAAAGCCGACCAGGCCCATATCGTGGAACAGAGGTAACCACGAAACCAGGCAACGATGTGCTTCCTCATGGCGCGTGGCTTTCTTGATTGCCGTGATGTTCGCGAAGAGGTTTCCATGCGTGATCTGCACGGCCTTTGGCGCCGACGTCGAGCCGCTGGTGAACTGCCGTACAGCTACGTCATGGGACGACAGCCGCGGCTGTATGAACAACGAGTCGCAACAGCCCGCGCCCAGAGTATCGTCCAAAACCATCAGCCGAGCACCAGCGACGTCGGTCTCATCTGTCACTAACGGCGGGCAGACGAGCAGCATTTCGAGCCGGGCTGCGGACACGGCTTCTCGGTAGTGCTCGCCCAAAGTGCCCGGCCGGAGCACCGGTGTCAGCACGGTCACGCTGCCGCCGGCGAGCCATACGGCCTGTATCGCGGTCACCAGAGTCCTGGTGGTCGCACCGAGCAGACCCACCGCCGTACCAGGCCTGAGACCATTACGCTGGAGTAAGCCGGCCATCCCGCGTGCCTCTGCGTGCACCTCGGCCCAACTTGCGGTGTCCACCCGACCGCCTGTGTGAACACGGAGCAGCCCCGACCTGGCTGTTCCCTGTTCGATTGCGTCGATGAATTCTGACATATTGACGACAGCTTCCCATTCCTTGCTTTGAAAGCCCGACGTTGTCCGGGTCGACAACTACCTCTTGGCTAGTGGAAGGTCTCTCTGCGTGTGAACAGATATGGTTGACAGGAGGTCAGTCTCCGTGCCTGTCGGGGAAAGAGTTCGTGTCGGCTCCCGATTCGAAAGGTGTCAAGCAAAATGTGCGGGCCTGTTCACGGGTGACGCACAGAATGTACTTATCCCAGTATCGGTCCCCAAAAAAGTCATGCTTTACAAGTTGACCCTCGACATCGAAAAAGCGGCCCTCGCCGGAGCTGATGGTCCAGTAGTTGAACTCCGGCACTTCGAGGTAGATCTTCCGGAAAGCCCAGGTGGAGAAAAGATGTCCCAGAAAAAGTGAGACTCCACCGACGGGGTATCCGGAGGAGATGACGCGGGGGACGAATGCTGCTCCGAGATAGGCATACCCATTGATGAGGTCGGCATTATAGCATACCACGTGACCAACAGGTTTCCGGTCGACGGTGGTGCGGACGACAAACTGGGTGAGCACCGATTTCCACAGGCCGGCCGTGAACTGTTCCAAAGACGGTATATGACCGCGGAACCGCCAGCGATAACCGGTTTCATCGGCGGTGGCAAGAGCGTATAGGAACGCGGTGTCCGCGCCTTCGGGTGGTTCGAGTGAAAAAAGTCCGTTTGTAAGGGGTGGGTGTAGTTCTTGAGATTCCTGGATCGCAGAGGAAGGGCGTATCTCACCGATATCCGGGCGACTCTCCCCACTCGTCCAGAGTACCTTCACCGCTGTTTTCTGCTCGGCGGCCTGTTCGCAGTAGTTGTACAGGTCGCCGACCGTGCGTACCGGATAAAAACCGTTGTCGGTATAAATAATTCCCACTTCGGAAAGTGTGGCCATCAGCTCAAGCATCCGTAATGAGTCAAAATTAAGGTCGGCGCTGAAGCTCGTCTGCGGGCCGAGTTCAGCCGGATCGATGCCAAAACGGCGGGCGATCAGAGAGATGATTATCTTTTTATCGACGGCGGCAGGCATCGATATTCATTTCCCACGTCTCCATTGCCGGTTATTTAACACTTTTTACTGGAAGGGTCTACCTGTGTATTAAAAATACTAAGGAGAAGCTAGTCTAATGGACTCGGTTCCGCCTGGCGAATATAGCCAAGATCGGGGTCACGGAAGAATCCACAGACGATCTCTGGGATTCGGTGGAGCCGGGCGACCGCATTCTTGACGCCTTCCTTGAGCTCGTCTTGGCTGCATGCAGCCATCTTCCCGACATGACCGCCCTTGACGTTTCTCCAGACCCACTCAGTCGGGATTGAGTTCCGGTGAGTATGGCGGTAGGTAAAACAGTTTGATCCGGTCGTCCGTGGACTCCACGAACTTCTTGGTCGCCTTGGCCGTGTGCGCACGGTAGCCGTCGACGATGAGGAAGATATTACCGGGTACTAACGAGAATCTTGGTTGCCAGACTCGGCAAGGCGCATCTGCCCAGGTCAGGGGCTCGAAGCTGTCCAGCTACTAAGATTCTCTTCAGTATGTCGTGGAGCAGCTTCTCCAGGTACTCGATGAAGGTTTTGGAGTTCGTGTTCCCCTCAAGGAACGAGAAAATGGATTAATTATGCCAAGAAGGAGCTTGATTGTCCGGTAGCCTAGTTTCTTCATTGGTGCATTTTTCTAGTGAGGTTCCGTCGGTGTGGCGACCGTTACTCTGACTCCATAGCTTATACATGATCGTGTGTCGCGGCAGTCGTCGTACGGGCTTCCGGTTATTCTGAAAGCTACCTCTCCGGGACGGATTTTCTCCGGAACATGCACGGAGACGGAGAACGATCCATCGCGTTCCACCGGAATCGAACCGAGATCGACGGGTTCTGTTCCGGCCTGGTCTAGGATCAAATGATAGATGATTCCCGACTGGCGGTGCTGACACAGGAATCCGACGCTGGATATTGTTATCCTCTGGTTTGATTCTACCGTAGCCGGAGTAGCAGTCGGCATTTCTGGGAAACACCGACGGTCGGCTCTTTCCTTCGCGTAGAAGGTGACGAAGCCAACCGAGATCACTCCGAGCGCCATTAGCGCAAGCAGTGCTGTCCGGCGGTTCATCCGCGATGATCCACTTAGGGCGGGGCGGGGTTGTTGTTCTCCGGACATCACATCTCACCAACTAACCCGCGATCCTGCTCCGGAGAGAGGGTATGCTGACCGTGGCGGGCAGGTTCGGCGACTCGTTGTCTTGAAGCAGAGCCTGGTCGCCCTCTTCTCGGAAGATTCCCGCAGCGACACCGACGATGACATACTGATTGGTGACGTCCTCGCCGGGTCTGTTGAATCGGTCCAGAAACAAAAGGTATGTGGTACTTGAATGCAGGACCGGAGACCGTGTGGTTTCGGAGCTGCCAGAATCCTGGTAGCGGGTATCTGACGTACCGGTCTGCCGGATGCGAATGCTGTCTGGCAGAGAGCCGCGTAGCACCTCTGTCACCCGGACGTCTGTGATCGTGAACGGGATGTTATCCACTTCCACGACAGCGGTTTTGGACGTCGTCTTGACCCGGGCCACTGCGTCGGAATCGGCAGTGAGCTGGTCCAGCGATGTATAGGTTTTCTCTCGTGACATCTCGATATACCGGCCGTCGGCCGGTCTGGTTACCTGTTCTGATGTCGACGTACCTGCACACGCGGCGGCAGCTATGAACAAAGATAAAGCGACCGCGGATCGCCGATAGTTCCATACAGGCATACCGGGCTCCTAATAAAGAGCGTTGATTCCATTGATGTCATCGCTCTGCGGTGTGGTTTTGTATCGACTGTCGTCCGGCCACATGACCTGGTATTGGTCACTGGTATTATGACCAAGACCGAGCGCGTGCCCGAGCTCATGGCAGAGCACACCGTTGTTCGTGTTGTCGTCGCGGCCATCCGTATAGGTACGGTTTGCCACGGCGACCACGCTGGACTGGAGTCCGTGATGGATGAAATACCCATTCGAACAGCCCCAGGTGGTCAGCCCGCTCCAACCTGTGTTGCCGGCGAAACCCGCGTTAACCGTGACGTCGCCGGTACCCGTTATTTCGCTGTAAATGATCGGTGTAGGCGTATTCGTCCATGATTGAGCTCGGTCTCGAAAGCCGATCGCGTAGCCACCCGGGGCTTTGTTCGTATAGGTAATGGTAGTATGATCCCATTTACATCCGATAAAGGCATAAGCTTCGGCCGGGGTGGAACCCATAATAGTGGATCCGAAGGATGCCGCAACGGGAGACAGGAAGAGCGCTGTCCATCGAATAATCCTGGATCTTTGTTTTTGATCATTCATTGACGAGTTTTCGGTTGCATTCGGCACCATATGTACTCATTATGACAGCGTAGGGGCCGTGGATCGGACCGTCAAGAATTGCCGCGTTTCCACTGGCCTCGGCTGTTCACATCGGAGCCAATTTGATCTGGGTGGTGGGGTGCCCCGGTGACGGGAAAGTGCCTCTGACTTGGGACGATACGGGTGTCTGACCGTAACTGGTCAGGTCTTGTAGATCGTTTGTTTTT
>NZ_CADDZT010000026.1:0-2576 GCF_902812655.1 Candidatus Frankia meridionalis
TTGCCACCACATGGGCTGCCCCGTCGGCCGGGGACCGGGCTGGGGGCGGGGCCGCGGCGGCGCGGTGGTGGGCCCGGGCTCGGGCGGCGCGCCGGCGGGCGGGTGTGCGGCGGTGCGGGTCCACCATGGGACGGGCTCCGCGATCAGCCCTTCCAGGTCGCCGGTGGCCGTCCAGCCCGGGGCGCAGCAGGCCCGCAGCCGGGCTGCGAGCCCGTCGATCTGTGGGTCGTGCAGCCGCTCGACCCACGACCATGCCTGGGTCCGGTGCGGTGGCAGGTAGTCCCTGTGGCGGAAGAGCAGGTTCTCGCCGTCGTTGAACTGCTCCCACTGATTCGGTTCGCGGGCGAGTGCCAGCAGCGAGAGATAGACGACGAGACCGGGGAACGTGTCCATCCAGGGGCCCCAGAGCCGCTTCTCGGGCTGGTAGTTGCGGTGCCCGCCTTCCGACGGGGGCGGGGAGCCGGTGAACGGGGTGATCCACGAGCTGTCGAAGTCGACCAGGCGCAGCCGGCCGGCCGTGTCGACGAGCACGTTGCCGTGCTGCAGGTCGCCGTGAGCGAACCGGGCGGCCTGGATCCGGCGCAGCAGGTCGCGCCATGAGCCGGCGAGCGTCTCCAGCGCCGCGCGGTCGTCGGTCTCGACGAGATCCTCGACATGCCGGTCGAGCGTGCGCCCGTCCACCCACTCCATCTGAACCATCGGCCAGCGTCGCCCGTTGACAAGGATCGCGTCGTCCACCCACCGGCAGTTGGCGACGTCGCCGGTGAGGTCGCGCTCGGTGAACCAGGCGTTGAGCGCGGTGTAACGCTGCTGCGTGGAGGCGTCCTCGCGGGTGAAGAAGCGCAGCGCCTGCGCGGTGCCGCCGACCGTGGCCCTGAACACGACCGCCGTGGTGCCCGACGCTGGGACGGGGATTTTCAGCATCGGGTGCACGTCGAACCGGGCCTCGGCCAGCTCGGGCCGGTCGAAGACGAGATCGGGCCGCTGCACGGCCCTGATGTAGTCCTCGGCGGACGGGTAGCCGGTCACAGGCACACCACCAGTGCCCCGGGCTCGACCGTGACAAGCCGGACACGCAGCAGCGTGACGTCGTCGTTGTGCAGCCGCCCGGCCGCCCGCTGGTCGGCAACGATCGCCGCGAACGCCGCGTCGTGGTCCAGGGCGACGAGTGCCGCCCACAGCGACGTCTCGTCGCGTTCGGTTTCCAGCAGCAGCCACTGGGCCAGCGCGTCGGTGGCGACGAAGAGCACGTCGCCCGCCCGGACCTCGCCGCTGGACAGCTTCAGATCCCGCAGCATCGGGCCGAGCGCCTCCGGGCGGGTGCCTATCCCGTCAGGGGAGAGACCGAAGCCATCCACGCCGATCGGCGGGAAGTGCGTGAGCAGCCGGCCGGCCCGGATGTGAAACAGCACCGTGTCGCCGAGCGCGGCGGCCTCCCAGCGGGCACCGGGCCCGTCGAGGCCGGTGAGGCGGCACCCCAGGAACGTCGCGAACGACCCCTCCGTGTAGAACTTGTGTTCTTCGATGACCGTCGCGAACCGCGCGGGCGCCTCGGCGACCCACAGCCGCTGGACCTGCTCGAACCAGGTGCGCAGCCCTTCGAGGGTGAGGTCGGGCCCAGTGTCGGCAACGAACGAGCTGACCAGGTGTTCCACCCAGCGGATCGCGTCGTAGGCCTCGGTGGCACCGTCCACGACCACGCAGCGGGGCGCGACACCGGCGGCCGGGTCGCCGTCGTGGTAGGCGGCGGCGTCCTCCCATTCCGCTGCCGTGCCGCCGAGCTTCTCCAGCGAGAAACAGGCGGAGCGGGCGAGGATCATCGGCAGATCCTCACCGGTCCCGGACGTCGGCGACCCGGGTGCCGATCTCCAGGAACCACACGAGCGTCGTCAGGCCGGCGTTGAACACGAACCCGCGGGCGCCATCGACGATCTCCACCCGTGCGCCGCGCGCGTTCGCGACCATCGACTTGGGCAGCACACTGGAGATCGCGAATAGCTCGGGGCCCGGTTCGGGCAGCCCAGTCGCCGTGACCGGGAACAGGACCTCGGGTGCGACCGTCGGCGACAGGAAGATGTTGAACAGCAGCGCCCGGCCGTCACTGGTCTCGATCGAGGTGAGCCGGGCGGCCCACTCGGCGAGATCGGCGCCGTCGTACGGGCTGTCGGTGACCATCCCGTCGGTGATGTTGATGACGATCGGGGGGAACGAGTCGGGGTGGGTCGCTGCCCACTCGAAAATGTGCTCGCCGGCCGTCGCGATGGCCTTGCACATCGGGGTGCGGTAGCCGAACACCGGCTCGACCCAGACCGGGAGCCGGGAGCCGGCGACGGCGTCAACCGACTGCTCGGCCTCGACCCGCAGCGGATTATCGAACACCTGCGGGATCGGCACGATCGGCTGCCCGGCCAGCGCCGGCTCGACGCCCTCGCCACCCGCCACCGGGCAGGCGCCATACCCGAAGACCCCGACGTCGAAGTAGTGCCGGGCCCGGCCACCGACCTCCTTCGCCGACTTCACGCACAGGTCTAGCAGGATCTTGTTCACGGCGCGGGCGGCGCCCTCGGCCAGCGTGC
>NZ_CADDZT010000026.1:2925-14260 GCF_902812655.1 Candidatus Frankia meridionalis
GAAACACGATGCAGCCAGGGTTGGTACGGGAGAAGGTCTGCTCATACATGCGTCCATCCGTCCTGGTAAGCGCGATCCTGAGGTCAAGGGGAACTCTGTCGGCGACTCGCGACGACGGTGACCGGCCACGCGGCCCCGGGCCGCCATGTCCACTCGTGGTCGTCGACGCGGCAGCGGAACGCGTACCCGGTACCGGTGTGCCGGACGTCGATGCGGAACGCGCCGCAGCGCGGGCACTGCACGACGCGGGCGGCCTCGCGCAGCTTCGCGAGATCGCGGGGAGCCGGGCGGACCGGCTCGACCGCGCGGACACCCGCCGCCGGGGCATCCCTGTTCCACCACTGGCCCGCCCGCGGGGCGCCGCCTGCCGGCTGCCCGACCGGCAGCACGAGCTGCGTGGCCTCCGGCTCCGCGCGGTCGGCGCCCGGTCTGGACCACCGGCCGTCCGGTTCCGGCAGCCGTCCGCGGTCCGGTTCCGGCGGCCGTTTGCGAGCCGACTCCGGCGGACGTCCGGGGGCCGGAGTCGGCCGCACCAGCAGAGTCGCGAGCAGCACGCCACCGGCGACGGACACGAGGACCACGGCGAGCGTCGTCTCGATCGTGCGATCCCGAAACAGCAGGGCCCAGCCGACCAGGGCTGCGGCGAGCGCCGTGACCGCGAGCGGTAGGAGTGGAACCCGCTGCGCTCTCCCCGTCACAATGCCCTCCCCGTCACGACGCCTCCAGGCGGAACCGCACGTCGGCGGCCGGGTTGGTGACCGGCTGGCACTGCTGGCCGGTCGTTTCCGAGTCGGCGAACCGCCAACCGGTCGGCAGGCCCAGGCAGACCTCCGCGTTCAGCGGCAGCTCGGACGGCGTGAACCGCCCGGTCAGGCCGAGAACGCCGCTCTGTAACACACGCTCCGCATAGCGGACCGTGACCGTGCTGTCGTTCGGGATCCGGTCGGGCTTGTTCGTCGTCTCCGCGACCACCTGGACCTGCTCGACGGCCAGCTTGATTGCCGTGCCGGTGGATATCCGCTCCCGCCGGCACGCCGACGCCGGGTGCGACCCGACCAGCCGTAGCGGGGCCGCCGACGTGATCACGCACACCTCGTGCTCGCCGGAAGTGACGACCGCGGACCACCGGCCCTGTGCGTCGGTCCGGCCCTCGGCCAGCACGGTCGCGCTGTCGCGGACCTGCACGGTCAGACCGGCCAGGAGCCGGGCGTCCGCCGCCGACACGGTGACGGTGACCTGCTCCGGGGTGCCGGTGCCCCGCTCCTGCGGCGTCACGACGAGGCTCGACAGCGCGACGGCACCGAACGCGATCACCGCCGCGTACCCGGGTGCCAGCGCCGGGTGTCGCCACGGCGACGCGCGACGTTCTGTCACACGCATGTGAACGGCCAGTTGACACTGCCCGCGCCGACCCGGTTCGGCACGGAGACGACCACCGTGAAACCCCCGCCGCCGGAGTAGCTCCCGCCGATACGGACGACCTCGCTCTCGCCCTTGTCGAGGAACCCGGACGACGGCGTGACCGAGACGCCCGACGCGGACGTGGCCTTCCAGCGGATCGCCCCGGCGTTGGCGGAGATCTTCAGCTTGCTGTCGATACTCGCGCAGTCGACATGGTTAGTGCTGTTCGTACCCCGCTGCGTGACATTCGGGGTTCCTGTCGAGTCCGCCGTCGCGCTCGTCGTGACATCCGGGCGCCCACTCGTGACCGACCCGCCCGTGCCGCCACCGAGACCGAGCGAGCCGGAGCCGGAGCCGGTGGTGATCTGGCCGCGGACGACAACGAGAACAACGATCGCGGCAAGCACGCACGCGAGCACGGTCAGCACAGCCTTCATGGGAAGGAGTCTCGGGCGGGCCGGGACCGGGCACATCGGTGCCGACACCGGCTTCCGGGACCGGTTTTCCCAGTGCTGGCACCGAGGCCGGGGCCGGAGGTCGGGTGCTACCGTCCGTGCGATGGACCGGGTGGCGGTGGGCCGCGTCTTCATCGTCGACGACAGCGCGCCGTTTCGGACAGTCGCCCGCGCGCTCCTGGAAAGCGGCGGCTACCGGGTGGTCGGCGACGCCGCGACCGGGGCCGAGGCGCTGGCTGGCGTGCCCGAAGCGGACCCCGACATCGTGCTGCTGGACGTCGCCCTGCCCGACATGGACGGGTTCAGCGTCTGCCGGGCGCTGCACCGCACGGCCCCCGGCGCCACGGTGGTGTTCTGCTCAGTGCGCGACGCCGAGCACTACGGGGACGCGGTCGAGCGGTCGTCCGCCGCCGGGTTCCTCCCCAAGTCGACGCTGTCGGCGGCCGCGCTGGCGCTGATCGTGGCGCGTCAGGCCGACCGCAGGTAGGCGAGCACCGCGAGGACGCGGCGGTTGTGCTCGGCCTCGTCGGGCAGCGTAAGCCGCTGGAAGACGTTGCGGACGTGCGTCTCGACGGTGCGCGTCGTGAGGTGCAGCTCGTCGGCGATCGCGTTGTTGGACCGGCCCTGCGCCATCAGCGCGAGGACCTGGCGTTCCCGCGGGCTGAGCTCGGCCAGCTCGTCGCGCCGGCTCCTGCCGCCGACGAGCAGCGGGACGACCTCGGGGTCAAACGCGCAGCCGTCGGCGGCCACCCGGCGGACGGCGTCCAGGAAGTCCGGCCCGGTGACCCGGTCCTTGAGGAGGTAGCCGACGCCGCGCGCGGTGTGCCCGACCAGCTCGTCGAGGTGCGCGACCTCCAGATGCTGCGACAGCACCAGCACGCCCGTCCCGGGGTGGCGCTGCCGCAGCAGCACGGCCGCGCGCAGCCCTTCCAGGCGGTGGGTGGGCGGCATCCGGATGTCGACGACCGCGATGTCCGGGCGGTGCCGCTCGACGGCGTCAAGCAGCTCGTCTGCGTTCCCGGCCTGCGCGACGATCGCGTACCCATCACGTTCCAACAGCTCGGCAAGCGCCGTCCGGAAGAGCGACGCGTCGTCGGCGAGCACGACGCGTGTCACCCCCGCGGCCGGGGCTGGTGGAGTGGTTGCGGTGGTCACGGCCCCTCCAGGGGTAGCTCGGCGTGGACGGACGTCCCGGCGCTGGGAAAGCTGCGTACGACCAGCTTGCCGTCGAGCGCGGCGACCCGGTCACGCAGCCCGAGCAGGCCGGTCCCGCCGCTCATGTCGGCGTTGCCGACGCCGTCGTCGGCGACGGTGACGAGCAGCCGGTTCTCGGAGGCCCGGACGTGGACGTTGACCTGGTTGGCACAGGCGTGTTTCGCTGCGTTCGTCACGGCCTCGGCCGCGACAAAGTAGGCCGTCGCGGCCACCCGGTCTGCCAGCGGCGGCAACGCGGGGCCGTCGACGATATGCACGGGGTACGCCGAGCGGGCGGCGAGCGCCCGTAGCGCGGGTAGCAGCCCGGCCTCCGTGAGCACCGCGGGGTGGATGCCGCGGGCGAGCTCGCGCAGTTCCGTCATCGCCGCATCCAGCCCGTCGGCGGCCCGTTGCAGGAGCGCGTGGAGCGCGTGGAGCTCGGGGTCGGGCGGTGCCGGGCCGAGCCGGTCCCGCGCCAGCCGCAGAATCAGCGCGGTGGTGACGAGCTGTTGCTGGGCGCCGTCGTGCAGATCGCGTTCGATCCGGCGGCGCTGCTCGTCGGCTGCCGCGACGATGCGGACCCGGGACGCGCGGACCTCGGCAAGCTGGGCCCGCACCTCCGCGGCGAGCCGTTGATTGTCCAGCTCCAGTGCCGCGGCCGCCGTCACGGCATGCAGGACGTGCCTGTCGGCGCGTAGCGCCGGGTCGTGCAGGAGCACAGCGACCACGCGCAGGCCGCGCCGGACCGAAGTGACCGCGTCGTCCGGACGGGGCGCGACGGGCCGTCCGTCGGCATCCAGGTAGTTGTTGGCGGAGTCGGGGTCGTCCGGGCAGGGGTAGGCGATGCGCAGCGTCGGGTCGCCGAGCACGCGGGCCAGCAGGTCACGTAGCTCGGTTGGCGGTATCCGGGGCAGCTGGAGCAGGAAGTCCGCGACGGCCGTGCGGCCGAGCCGGACGCGCAGCGCGCCGGCCAGGAACGCCACCGGGAGCCCGAGCGCGGCGAGGTGGGCGACCTCGTTGACCAGCAGCGCACTCGAACCGGGCAGCGCCGGGTGGAGCAGCGACGCGACGCTCCCGACGAGCCCGACGCCGTACACCGGCGCGAGCACCCGGCGGGCCGGCGGGGTGGCGACGAACCAGCGCCGGACCAGCAGACCGGCGACGACTACGGCGAACACCATCTGCGCGCCGTCAATCAGCATGTCCTGCGTCCGGGCCAGGTCGGCGACGAGCAGCAGGTTCGGCGTCACGGACCGGTAGAACGGGACGCCCACCGGCACGAGGACGAGCGCAATCACATACACGGCGCCGGTCACCACCCGCTCGGTGCGCGTCCGTAGCCGCCCCTCCGGGAAGGCCAGCAGGAGATGCAGGAGACACGCCGACGCCACGCTCCGGAAGAACATCCCAGCGGTGTGCGGCACCGGGGCGATCGAGACCTGCAGGTCTTCGGCGAACCAGGCGATGCCGACCGTCACCATCCGCAGCCCGAGCGGGCACGGTCGGCGCAGGTGCGTGACGGAGCCGGTCAACAGATAGAGCCCGCCGACAACGCCAGAGAAGAAGGTGCTGGTCGTGTCCGGATCCCGACCGGCATCGGCCAGCCAGAGCACCACCGCGCCGAAGACCGCGCCCGCCATGGCGAGCGCCGGGACGCCATCCCGGCCGCGGGATCCGTCCCCGTGTCTGGTCATGCGCGCAGCAGGCCCGCGCCGGTCAGCCGCCGCGGGGACGGCGTCGGTCACAGGGTCGCCGGATCCTTCTCCCACGGCCACCGCCCCCGCGGCGAACCGCCCCCGCGCATGATCGCGTTGGATCGTGCCCCCACCCCTGGACTCACCCGACCCGGCCGCAGAATCGATCAGGTCGCCGATCAATTATTAGCGAGGCGGTTACCGCCGACAAGGGGGCGGCTCACTCCGAAGAACTCCCAAGAAGCTCTCGCGCCAAAACACCGGGACGAGGGGAACGGGTGTGCTGCCCGGTGTTCTGACAGCCCGAGCCTGCTGGCGGCGTTGTCCTCCCAGACCGGGTCCTGTCCGCCCGAATTGACGGCTCTTCTCCACGGACACATCGAAAAATTCGGCACGAACCCCGCTGGCAGGCTGTTCGTCAGTGAACGGAACGACGATCAGATTCCGACTCTGACGATCACGTGGACGTGGGGGCGCGCACGCCCGGCGACTTTTACGGAGGAGGTTGAGGGCTTGCGTTGCAGGTCACAGTGGTCGGTAGGCGTCTCGGCGGTGCTCGACACGGAGGACGACGACTTCGTGTTTGTCTTCGTTGATCCTGTAGAGGATGCGGTAGGTGCCTCGTCGGGCCGCCCAGATTCCTTCGAGGTCGAAGCGCAGGGGTTTCCCGACTCTACGAGGGGCGGTGACCAGCGCGGTGGTGAGAAACTCGACGGCGGCGGTCGCGACGGCTTCGGGTAGTTGGTCGGTGAGGGCGCGTCGGGCGGGTGGGGTGAGGACGAGCTCGTAGTCGGTGTCGTTCACCTGAGCAGGTCGCGTACGGCCGCGGTGCCGCGCAGGACGTCGCTGTTGGCGTAGGCGTGGTCGGCTTCGCGGATGTCTGCCAGGGCCTGGGGGTCGCGTAGGACGTCGATGGTTTCTTCCAGCTGGGCGAGGTCTTCGGGGCTGATCAGCACGGCGGCGGCGTGGCCGTTGCGGGTCAGCACGATACGTTCGTGCTGGTGTTCAACCCGGTCGACGAACTCAGACAGGTGGTCCCGGACAGTACGGAGGGACTCGATCGTCATGGCCACAATTGTGGCCCCTGTGTCATCTGGTGTCCACTCTCTCGGCAGCCGTGGCCGTGACGCGGGCCTGGTGTCACCTGCGAGGTCCGGTCGCCGTTCGTAGGATCTTCGTGATGTCGTCGACGGAGTCGAGGGCGCCGGTGGCGACGCTCATGATCAGGTCGTAGGCGGCGTCGTTGGTCACGGTGAGCCGGCGGTTGTTGACGCCGTAGAAGGCGAGGGCGGCGGCGAGCGCGAGGCGTTTGTTGCCGTCCACGAGGGCGTGGTTGCGGGCGAGCGAGTGCAGGAGTGCGGCGGCCTTGTCGTCCAGCGTGGGGTAGGCGTCACGGCCGAACACGGTCGTCTGCGGCCGGGCGAGGGCTGACTGAAGGAGTCCGTGGTCGCGGACCGTGGGTTCGGCTCCGAGGGTTCGCTTGGCAACGTGGAGCAGTTCGGCGAGCGTCAGGTAGATCATTCGCCGAGGCGGCGCAGGGCTTCCGCATAGCGAGGGAGCTCCTCGTCGAGGACCTGGTCGAGTAGTTCGGCACGGCTGTGCGTTTCGACATACTCGCGGATGGCCTGGCGGGCGATTTCCTGCATGGACCGCTGTTCCAGCTCGGACCGGCGGCGCAGCGCCTCGGTCTCGTCGTCGGTGAGCCGAAGTGTCATTGCCACGCCAGCATGGTATCACCTCTGATACCGAACCGGGGTAGCTGTGGGGCCGACGGTGAGGACGGGTGGATCCGGTCACGGGTCGCCGATGCTCTGGGTCCTGACCAGCTTGACGACATCAACCGGCTGCGTGCAGCAGGGTGGCTGGGCACGGTCACGGCACATGAGGACAACAAGAAGTACGGCAAGCTCCACTTGCTGATGAGTGCGCTCTTGCAGGATGCGGAGAGGGGGGAACTACGCGAGCCTGCCCACGGACGTACGGGCGGCGCTGTCGGTCTGCTCGGACCTCAACCTGCCGCACTGACCGTCTCGCTTGTCATTGCCCGGCGGACAGGTCGTCCTCTTTGCTCGACCCGAGCCGGTTGATCTGCTTGTTGAGGTTGCGGACCTGGATCGAGTCGGCGCCGAAGGCGTCGGCCAGCAGCGGGCGGACCGCTTCGAGTTCGGTGAGTGCTTCGTCCGGATGTCCGGTGGTCGCGAGCATCTGGGCGATGACGAAGCGGGATTCGAGAATTCTCTCTGTCTCGTCTTCGCCCGCGGCGGTGTCGGCATTCTGCACGTAGAACCGCAGCTGGGGCAGGGCCTTGTCCGGCTTGCCGATCTCGGCGTAGGCGTGGCCCGCGTGGTAGGAGCAGTCGAGGACGTAGGCGTCGCCGGGCGGCAGATACCTGCGGTAGTCGCGTCCGACGACGTCGAAGAGCGAGGCGGCACGCGTGTACTCCCCGGCGTAGAACAGCGCGGCAGCCAGGAAGTGCCGCAGCTGAAGCGCCAGGACCGGGTCGCGGCCGGCGCGTTCGATGCCGTCCTCGAGGAGGTTGATCGCCTCGGACGGCCGGTCGTTGTCCAGCAACGCCCGGACGTTGGCTTTCAACAGGTCGAACTCGGCGTCGGTGAGCGTGGCGCGGTCACCGGTCCGCTCGCGGCGTCTGGGCGGGGCCAGCAACGGCCGGCGGAACGGGCGTGTCGGGTCGCGGCTCTCGTCGCTTCTCGGGGATCCGCTGTGGCTCCCCGAGGACCTGTTGTCGTTCCCCGGGGAACCGTCCGGCGCCGAGGTCAGCGGCGCGAGCGCCTCGTACACCGCCTCCGCGGTCGGCCGCGCCCGGGGATCCTTCGCCAGCATCGCGGTCACCAGGGCGTCGACGCCTGCCGGGATGCCGGCCCGCCGTGCCCGCACCGAGGGTGCGGGCGACTGCAAGTGGTGGGCGCGCAGCGGCACGTCGGTCGTCCCGTGGAAGGGCACGTCACCGGTGAGCAGCTCGCACAGCAGGCAGCCGAGTGAGTAGATGTCGGACGCGGACGTCACCGCTTGGCCGAGGCACTGCTCCGGTGACATGTAGGCCGGCGTGCCGACGGTCCGGTCGATCTGTGTCAGCCGGGGCAGCGCTCCCGCGCCGCGCAGGATCGCGATGCCGAAGTCGAGCACCTTCACCAGGCCACCGTCGACGAGCATCACGTTGGCCGGCTTGATGTCGCGGTGGACGATGTCGACCCGGTGGACGTCGGTGAGCACCGCCGCGATCTGCGCCGCGATCGCCGCCGCCCAGGCCAGGCTCGGTGGCGAGGTGGCGTAGTCCGTGTGGTCGAGCGTCGCCTCCAGCGTCGAGCCGCGCAGCAGCTGCATGACAAGCCATAACCGGGTGCTGCCGTCGGGGGAGGTCTCGACGCCGGTGTCGTAGACGGCCGGCGTGCCGGGATGCTCCAGCTGGGCGGTGGTGCGGATCTCGCGCAGGAACCGCCTGCGGTCGCGTTCCAGCGCGTCGAGGATTTCGGCTGCCTCCGGGCTGTCCGGCGTGGCCGGGACCGACCCCGGAGACGGCGGCCGGAGCAGCTTGATCGCCACTTTCCGGTCCAGGCGCTCGTCGTAGCCGTGGAAGACCTCGCTCATGCCGCCGCGGCCGAGCGACCCGTCCACCCGGTAGCGCCCGGCGAGCAGCCGTTTTCCGGCCGGCTGCCCCGTCGCGTCCGCCACACTTCCCCCCATCAGGGATCAGGTCTGTCGCCCACAATGTCAGGGTGGGAGGCGACCGGAGTGGTTATTCCCTGATTGCGCGTTCGATTGTGTGTCCGCCGGTTTCGCGGAGCATCTCGGCGCGCAACCGTGCCAGTGCCTCGTCCCGCGCCGGTTCCGTGATGATCCGGTAGGCGCGTTTACGTGCCGCCTCCTTGATCGCTTTCTGGAATTCGTTGTTGTCGAAGTACAGCTTCATGAAGTCGGTGTTGCGTTCGGCATTCTCGGCGACGATGTCGTCGAGCCGGTCGTCGGCGACCTGCCCGAACCGGGCCTCGTCGTTCATGAGCGCGATCTGCTGCATCGAGGTGTCCTCGACCAGGCTGACGACCTGCTGGTAGACGAGGATCTCGTCGGAGGTGCCCAGGTCCAGCCCGAAGCGCTCGTTGAGTTCTTCGATGACCTCCGCCAGCGGCTTCACCTCCGGTTCCCGGTAGCCGCCGCCGTCGGCGGCATGGCCGCGTACGTCGCGGTCACCGCCGGCGGACAGCGACACATTGTGCTGTCCGGTGAACTCCAGCCGGAAGTGACTGAGGTCCGCATCCCCGATGTCGACCGAGGTCGAGGGTCTGCCGGGCAGCCGCAGCAGCAGCACCCGGCCGTACTGGTAGAGGCGTTCCAGGTCCCGGTCACCCCAGTCGACGATCTGCGCGATGAGACTGTAGGCGCGTACATAGCCTTGCAGCGCGCCCCGGAAACCTTCCCGTTCATCGTCGGTGTCGAGGGCGTCGAAGCGGTCGAGCGCCGGCTTCAGGTATTCGTGCAGCTCGGCGTGCAGCTTGCGTTCGGCCGCGTCCGGCATCCGCCCCGGCCCGGCCGCGGCCAGGACCCGGATGAACGCCTCCATCTCGGAGGCGACCAGCAGCTCGTAGTCCATCACCTCGCGCTGGCGGGTGTAGAGCAGGTTGGGGTCGCTCGGCTCGGTGATTGTCGTTTCGAACCAGTCCTCGAACGCGGTCTGGATGTCCGCGGCCTGGTTGACGAAGTCGAGAATGTGGACGTCGTCCTGCGACTTCAGCGGATGGATCCGGTTGAGCCGTGAGAGGGTCTGCACCGCCGCGACACCGGTCAGCGGCTTGTCGACGTACATCGCGCACAGCAACGGCTGGTCGAATCCTGTCTGGTACTTCTCCGCGGCGACCAGCAGCCGGTACTCGTCCTGGTTACGCGCCACCGCCTGCGGATCGTCGGCCCTGGTGTAGGCGAAGCGCTCCGGTAGCTGCTTCTCCGGGAAGCCGTTGAGCTGGGCTTCGGTGAACTCCAGGCCGGCGTCGTCGGTCAGCTTCCCAGAGAACGCGACCAGTGCGCCGCAGTCGGTGAACCCGCCCAGCGCGACGTGGTTGCGGATCGCCTGGTACAGGTCGAGCGCGTGCTGACGGCTGCTCGTGACGACCATCGCCCTGGCCCGGCCGCCGAGGCGCCCGGCGATGCTTTCCCGGAAATCGTCGACGATCAGTTTTGCCTTCTGCTCCAGCGACTTCGGGTGCTGCTCGGCGTAGCGGACCAGTTTCGCCTTCGCCTTGGCCGCGTCGACCTCCGGATTGGAGATAGGCGATTCGGCCTGCTCGACGGCGGCATTGCGCAGCCGCCACCTGGTGTCGTAGGTGAGGTAGTTGGCCAGCACGTCGAGGATGTAGCCTTCGTCGACGGCTTGGCGCATCGAGTAGATGTGGAACGGCACGTACATGCCCGGCTCGCCGGTGCGTTTGTTCACCCGGTCCGGGTCGAAGGTGCCGAACAGCTTCAGGGTCGGCGACTTGGGCGTGGCGGTGAACGCGAAGTACGACAGGTTCGGCTGCCTGCCGCGTACCCGCGTCAGGTATTCCGCCTCGTCCTCACCTTCTTCGCGCCGGGCGTTGACCCCGAGAGCCTCCTTGATCTTGTTTGCGGACTCGCCGCCCTGCGAGGAGTGCGCCTCGTCGATGACGACCGCGTACCGCCTGCCGGCCAGCCCCAGGTCGGCGACCTTCTTCAGGACGAACGGATACATCTGCAGCGTACTGATGACAATCTTCGACGTGGCGTCGTCGAGCGCCGCCGCGAGCTGGGACGAATCCTCGTCGATTTTTCTGACAACACCGGGCGTGTGGTCGAACTGGAAGACGGTCTGCTGCAACTGCCGGTCGAGCACGAGCCGGTCCGTGATCACGATGGTCTTGTGGAAGACCGGCTGGTTGTCACCATCGAACAGGTTCGACAGGCGGTGCGCCAGCCAGGCGATCGTGTTCGACTTGCCCGAACCGGCCGAATGCTGGATCAGATAGTTGTGCCCGGCGCCGTTCGCCCGCGCGTGCGCGACCATCTTCGCCACCGCGTCCCACTGGTGGTAACGCGGGAAGATCCGTGGCAGGGTGTGCGGGTTCCCTTTCGCGCCCTTTTTCTCCGGCGCCTTGACGTGGACGAACCGGTGCAGGATCTCCAGCCAGTTGTCCCGCTGCCAGATCTGTTCCCAGAGGTAGGCGACGCTGTAGGAGCCGGGCACGGCCGGGGGGTTCCCGGCTCCGCCTGACACGCCGGGGCCGTTCGAGCCCACGTTGAACGGCAGGAACTCCGTGTCACGGCCGCGCAGCCGCGTGGCGATGAAGGCACGGTCAGGGTCGACCGCGAAATGGACGAGCGCCCGCTTGGCGAAGAACACCTCGTTCGGGTCGCGGCGCCGGTACTGCGCGATGGCATGGTCGGCGTTCTGCCCGGTGTTCGGATTCTTCAACTCGACGGTGGCGACAGGCAGCCCGTTGACGAAGAACGCCAGGTCCAGCGACAGGAGCGGATCACGGACGCTGTAGTGCAGCTGCCGCGCGACCGTCAGCACGTTCGCGTCGTATTCGGCGAGCGCGTCGGCGGCCAGCGTGTGGCCGGGGC
>NZ_CADDZT010000026.1:14785-19886 GCF_902812655.1 Candidatus Frankia meridionalis
GCCCCGGTCACGCACGCCCTGGCGCAGCACGTCCAGCACACCGCGCGCGTCGATCTCGGCGGCGACCCGCTGCGCGAACTGACGCTGCGCGGTCTGCTGGTCGCCGCCGTAGAGGTCGATGAGCCTGTCCCAGCTTTTCCGCTGCGTTGCGCCGACGAACCGGTACATCTCACCGGTGTCGATGCCCAGCCCGACGTCGAATGTGCCGTGCGCGCGAGACCAGCCGCGCGCGAGGAGTTCCTCCTCGACCCGGGACTCGAAGGCGTACTCGGTGTGGGCTCCGGGAGTCATATGGCAACGCCTCCAGCCGCGGACAGCCCCCGCGCGGTCGTAACATCGAGCTGCCCGGTAACCGCCGCCGTGATCAAGGCTTGTCGGCGCTCAGCGAGGAGGGCCAGTTGACGGTCAATAGCGTCGACCGCAGAGTCCACCGCCGCATTACTTGACCGAATTTCGGCGACAATTTTCTCCTGCTCTTCTCTGCCAGGCAGCGGAATCCGCAGTCCTTGCAGATCCGGCATGTAAATAGTCTTATGGGTCGAGCCCATCGCGAGCCTGTCCAAGAGATCGGCACGCATCACCCGGAGGCACCAGAGCAAGAAGAAAGGGTCGAGCTTAGGTCCACACGTCCAAGTGGCGAGATCCTGGCTCGTAGCCATGTCTCGGCCCATGACTGCCGAGTATCCAGCCGACGCCGCCGTACGGCAGAGGACCACAGTACCTTTAGGGTGAACCTCGGCCGAACTGTTCAGGAGTCCGGTCTCGCTGATCATTTCCCGGGTCTCGGTGAGAACTTCAAGGCGGTCGGAGCGCACTTGACTCACCTCGCCGGTTGTGATCCAAGGAATCGTGCAGCCGACCCACCATTCCGGCTTGCTCCTGCTCGGCGTGTGACCGCTACCCAAGCGAGCAACGTGACCAAGCTTGACTCCTTGCCACATCACGGGGAGGCTATCGACCCACGCCAGGGTTGACGGGACGCGCTCTCGGACCCACGA
Source organism: Candidatus Frankia meridionalis (assembly GCF_902812655.1). GTDB lineage: Bacteria > Actinomycetota > Actinomycetes > Frankiales > Frankiaceae > Protofrankia > Protofrankia meridionalis. The sequence goes on from NZ_CADDZT010000026.1 coordinate 15,784, forward strand.
TCCCGTCACCGCACCAAAGGCTCCGGCCGCCCGTCGCTCAATAAGCACCCTCCTTGCGTCCTCCCTAATAGCCGTAGTTCGGTCAATGCGGGCCGTCTCGGCGTCGAGGAAGTCGGCGATGCGGCGCTGTTCATCGAGGGGTGGGAGCATGACTGCGATGTTCGCATAGCGCTCAGCGTTGAAGTTCTGAATGGTCGATGTGACGGCATCGGCCTCAATCGCCCCCTGAAACCCGCGCGATACAGCGACATAGGCCATGAATCGCGGTTCAGTGGTTGGTCGGGGACGGAACCGCACGAGATACCCCGCGTAGGTGCTGGGTTCTTCGAGTTCACACAGAAGCATTGAGCGCCCTATGGTGCCGCTGCGTGACAGTAGAAGGTCTCCCGCTCTGATTTCGTGGCGCGAGTCCAAAGGGGCATCGACATAAACAGCACCTTCACGTGAACGCAGGCGTCCGATCTCATCGATATCTGACGTACGGATGAGACGACACCCAGTCGACACATAGTCCTGCGCGGAGATGTTGAGGCCATACTGTCCCGCATCAACGCAGAGATGCTTGAGCCGCGTCTTGGTCCAGGTCACCCGGTCACCTCGCCGAGGAGTTTCTGGATCTGGGCTTCGAGGTCGCGCAGTTCGGCGTCGATCTCGGCCAGGGGGCGGGGCGGGGTGTACACGTAGAAGTGGCGGGTGAAGGGGATCTCGTAGCCGACCTTCGTCTTGTCGTGGTCGATCCAGGCGTCCGGAACATGCGGGATGACCTCGCGGGCGAAGTAGGCGGCGATGTCCTCGTCCAGCGGGACGTTCTCGTAGTCGCGCAGGTCAGGGTCTGGCAGCGGAGTGCCGTCCTTCGCCTGCTGTACCTCGCCGTCGGGGTCGGCCACCGAGACCGCCGCCCACAACCCCTTCTCCAAGGCCGCCGTGCTCGGCATGGCGGCGCCGGCGGCCACCACGGCCGCACGCAGCGCGCTGGCTGCCTCCTGCTTCGTCCACCACACCGAGCCGAGCGACCCGCGCAGCGCCGCGACCAGCGCCTCGCGGCCGTCCCATCTGGCCAGCGCCTTCGCGTTCCCCAGCGCGGCGAGGGTGTCCTCGGTGATCTCGAAGCGCAGTTTGAGCGGGCGTTCGACGGTGATGCGGTGGTAGCCGAAGTCGCGGGTCCGAAAGATCTTCACCTTGCCGTGGTCGGGGTGCCCGGTGTCCGCCGCGACCGTGAGGGCGTCGACATACAGCTCGGTGATGTGCCCGATCTGCGCGTCGCTGATCTGCTTGCGCTTGTCACCGAGGGACTTGCGTATTTTCTCCCACTGGTCGCGGGCGTCGAGCAGGATCACCTTGTTGCGCAGTGGCGCGGCCTTCCGGTTGGACAGGATCCAGAAGTACGTGGAGATGCCGGTGTTGTAGAAGAGCTGGTCGGGCAGGGCGACGATGCCCTCCAGCAGGTCGTTGTCGAGGATCCACCGGCGGATCCTCGACTCGCCGGATTCCGCCGCGCCGGTGAACAGCGGGGAGCCGTTGAAGACGATCGCGAGGCGCGCGCCCTTGCCCTCGACCGGCTCCATCTTCGAGATCATGTGCTGGAGGAACAGGAACGAACCGTCGTTGATGCGCGGCAGGCCGGCGCCGAACCGGCCGCCGAAGCCGAGCTCCGCCTCGGCCTCGACGTCGTCCTTGACCTTCTTCCACTCCACCCCGAAAGGCGGGTTGGCCAGCATGTAGTCGAACTTCTTGCCCTGATGGCCGTCGTCACTGAAGGAGTTGCCGAAGTGGATGCGGCCCCGCTGGCTGCGCATGAGCATGTCCGCCTGGCAGACCGCCCACGACTCCGCGTTGACCTCCTGGCCGAACAGGTACACCTCGGCCTTCGGGTTGATCGACCGGATGTGTTCCTCGGCCGCGGTCAGCATCCCACCGGTACCGCAGGCCGGGTCGAGGATGTTGATGACCTGGCCGACACCCGCGACGGTGTCGGCGTCCGGGGCGATCAGCAGGTTGACCATCAGTTTGATGACTTCACGCGGGGTGAAGTGCTCACCGGCGGTCTCGTTGGAGTCTTCGGCGAACTTGCGGATCAGGTGCTCGAAGACGTAGCCCATGTCGTGGTTGGTGAGCTTGTCGAGGTCACGCATCTCGGCGAACCGGCCGACGACCCGGTAGAGGAGCTTCGCGCCCGCCAGCCTGGTGATCTCGTTGTCCAGGTCGAAGCGGGCCAGGATCTGCCGGATGTTCGGGGAGAAGCCGTTGATGTAGTCGCGCAGGTTCTTCGCCACGTTCGCCGCGTCGGCGCCGATCGTCGTGAAGTCCTGCGCGGAGGTGTTGTAGAACGGCAGCTTCGCCGTGATCTCCAGCAGGCGCTGCCTGTTCTGGACGTCCAGCGCCGCGTCCCGCCTGCGGACGGCGTCGCGGGTCGGGGCCATCACCGCGTCCAGGCGCCGCAGCAGCGTGAACGGCAGGATGACCTGGCCGTACTCGTGGCGCTTGTAGTCGCCGCGCAGCAGGTCGGCGACTGACCAGATGTCGCTCGCCATCCTGGAGTGCGTGGGTCCTGAGCTCACAGGTCTCTCGTCTCACCTTCAGTTGCGTCGGAGTCGTCGGTGTTCCTCACCGGGGGTACGTCCGGGGTACACATCCCGGGGACAGGCCCGGGGTCAGCGTGCCGACCGTGAGGCCGTGGACGGTCTGGTCGATCACGTTCGCGCTCACCGTCGCAAGCGCGGACAGCGCGTCCCGCAGCTCCCGCAGATGGCGGAAGGCGTTGCCGTAGCGGCGCTGCTCGGCCAGCGGCATGCGGGGGATGCGACACCGCCGCAGGTCGTCACGGCTGAGCGCGCCGAGCGTATTGGCCACCGGCAGCGCGTCGGCGTCGGCGCGCAGGAATGTCGCGACGAAATGCGCGTCCAGGCGGGTGGCGTCCAACTCGACGACCTGTGCGACACCGGCGTCGTCCGCGTCCGTACCGGTCGCGACGGCCGGTGGTCGGCCGAGGGTCCGCAGCAGCAGATCGCCGGTGCGCGGCGTCGTGTCACGGGAGCGGATCGTCAGCGCCCCGACCCGCTCCAGCTCACCGAGGGTCACGTAGACGTGGTGGGTCGGTGAGGTGGGGGCGGCGAAGCGGGGCAGGCCCCGGCCGACCTGGGCGTAGAGGGCCTGCAACCGATCGGTGACACGGGCGAGGTCGTCGGCGCTCGCCTCGACGCGGGTGGCGACGTAGCGGGAAGGCAGCAGGTTGGTATCGCCGTCGAGCAACCCGAGGCGCGGAACAGCGCGGGAGATCGTCGGATCGGCGTCGGTGAACAGCCGCTGCCACGCGGCGAACTCGTGCGGGACGTCGGCCGCGTCGCCCAACCCCGACAGGTCGACCATGCGCACGGCCGCATGGTCGGGTACCCCAGGGGGACGTCGCAGAACCCAGAGATACACGTCGGTGTCGGGTAACGAGCCCATTCCCTTCGGCAGCGCGATGACGTCGCGAAGGACTCCGGAGCGTACCAGCGCCGTGCGGATGTGCTGTCCGGACGGCTGGAGGCAGGTCCGCGGCGACACGGCGACGACGGCCACACCGCGCGGGCGCAGATGCGCATAGCAGTGCTGCACCCAGGCCAGCTCGCCGTCGCGTGGTGCCGGAATGCCGAACGCCCAGCGCGGATCGGTCGTCAGCTCGGCCGACGGCCACTGCGGCAGGTCGAAGGGTGGTTCGCAGACGACGGCCGCGGCCGCACCCAGGTACGCGCCGAGCCGGTTGTCCAGCAGGGAGTCGCCGGTGTGGATCTCATACGGCACGCCGTGGGCGTTACCGCGCAGGTTCAACGCCGCGACCGCGGCGGCCGACTCTTTGATCTCCTGCCCGGCGAGCCTGAGATGGTCGCCGAACCGGTCGGCAACGGCCATCAGCAGCGTCGCGTGGAAGCAGGCCGGATCGAGCACCGCGGGCGCGTCGGCGGCGGCATCGGCATCCGCGTCATCGGCATCCGCGTCAGCGGTGGCATCCACGGGTCGTGTGGTAACCGTCGAACGCGGTAGCAGGGACACCATCACCCTGGCCAGCAGTTGCCCCGAGGTCAGGTCGGTGACGGCGAGATCGGGCGTCTCCTGCCGGACGC
>NZ_CADDZT010000026.1:20146-22750 GCF_902812655.1 Candidatus Frankia meridionalis
TTACCGGGCCATCCTTCCGGAACACAAGCCCCTGTGAACACCGTTGCCACTGTTCACAAGAGCTGTGCTATGTTTGCCTGAACAACGACTCGGCGTCGTCCGTTCTGCGGGTGTCCGACGTCCTCGTCGCGATCGAAGCGATCAGTACTGCTGGTGGTGGTACCATAACCTTATGGTCTTGAAGAAGACGACCGTCATGGTCGACGAGGAATACCTACAGATCGTCAAGGATGCGGCGGCGCGTGAAGGCCGACCCGAATCCGAGTATTTTCGCGAGGCATTCCGCATTGCCGCACTGCATGCCCGCAGATGGTCCGGCGACTGGGACATCCCGGCGCTCGACTTCGGCGGCCCGGTCACCGAAGACGACGTCCGCGAAGCGGTCGACGAAACGGTCAACCGGAAGAACGGCGCGACCGGCAACATCATATGATCGTTGTTGGTGACACCTCTGGACTGGTGGCTGCCTTCAACGTCGGTAATCCGGAACACCGGGCAGCCCGCTCGGCGCTGCGTGAGGCATCCGTGACCGTGGTCTCCCCACTGGTGTTCGCCGAAGTCGAGCACATCATCACCCGCAACATCGACCGCAAGACCGCTTACGCGGTCAATGACTGGCTGCTACAGCAGGAGCGCACCATGCGCATGCTGGTCCCCGAGGTGGCAGCCGATACCCTCCGTAAGGCTCACACGGTCCAGACCCTGTACGCCGATCTGCGCATAAACCTGGCGGACGCGGTGAACGTGGTGCTGGCGGAGCAGTACGAGACCGACAGTGTTCTCACGCTCGACCGACGGGACTTCCGCGCAATGCGTCCGCTCACCGGCCACAAGGCGTTCCGTCTCCTGCCGGACGACCTGTGACCTTGTGAGGGATAGCTGCCGATGACCCATCAGCCGGACCTGTAAAAGACCCACAGCGTGCCCATCGACCCCCACCGGCGTGACCCGCGAATGGACCCAGGCCATGACCTCACCGACCATCGAACCCTTCGATGTGCGCGTCACCACCGCCGAGATCGACGACCTCCGCAACCGGCTGGCCCGGACCCGGTGGCCCGACCAGATACCCGGCACCAGGTGGGACTACGGCACCGAACGCGACTTCCTGGTCGAGCTGTGCCGGTACTGGAAGGACGACTACGACTGGTCGGGCTTCCAGACCCGGGCCAACGCCTTTCCTCAGTTCACGACCGGGATCGACGGGCAGCGCATCCATTTCATCCACGCCCGCTCTCCCGAGCCGACGGCCCGGCCACTGCTGTTGACCCACGGCTGGCCGGGCTCGGTGGCAGAGTTCTGGCAGGTGCTCGGCCCCCTGTCCGACCCGGCAAACCACGGCGGTGACCCGGCCGACGCCTTCCACGTCGTCGCCCCGTCCCTGCCCGGCTACGGCTTCTCGGGTCCGACGACCGAGCGGGGATGGAGCATCACCCGGGCTGCGGCCGCCTTTCTGGAGCTCATGACCCGCCTGGACTACGAGCGGTTCTTCGCGCAGGGAGGCGACTGGGGCAGCGCGGTCACCACCACGGTCGCCGGCCTGGCCCCCGAGCGGGTACGGGCCATCCACCTCAACCTGCTACCGGCGCCGCCACCGGACCGCAACGACCCGACCGCCGGCCTGGACGAAGCCGACCTGGCCATCCTGGCTCGGGTGAAGCATTTCGCCGACCACGAGACCGGCTACCAGAAGATCCAGGGGACGAAGCCGCAGACGCTCGCTTACGGTCTCGCAGACTCGCCGGCCGGGCTCGCCGGCTGGATCGTGGAGAAGTTCCACGGGTGGAGCGACTGCGACGACAAGATCGAATCCCGTTTCAGTCGCGACCGGCTGCTTGACAACATCTCGATCTACTGGCTGACCGGGACGATCAACTCGTCGACCCGCCTCTACTACGAGTCGACCGGTCCCGGCCGGCGCCACACACCCCCGCCGATCACGGTCCCGCTCGGCCATGCCGCGTTCCCGGCCGAAATCATCCGGGCTCCTCGTAGCTGGTGCGAGGCGGCCTTCCCTACCCTGTGTCACTGGACGGATATGGCCCGGGGCGGCCACTTCGCGGCGATGGAGGAGCCCGAGCTGCTCGTCGACGACATCCGCGCGTTCTTCCGCACCCAGCGGCTGTAGCTGGCGATCGCTACCGAAGGACTTCCCACCCTGGGAGACGGTCTATGGCTTGCTCACCCGCTGGCATGACCACGGCGTCACCGCCAAAATCCACGATGCGTTGCGAGACAAGCTGCGAGCCTTGGAGGGCCGGGAACCCGAGCCGACCGCCGCCGTGCACACGGCGTGCCCCGCGCACGTCGATCCATATCGTTGAAGTCCATGCGGGCACACAGGGCCGCAACGCGAGTAAGGCAGCTGCCGCCGGGCGTTGCGAGGACTCCCGACGGTGGTGGCTTCCCGCCTTCGCTCAGACAGAGGACGCACATCTATGACCTCAGCTCAGCTTGCCGCAGCCGAATCTGCACCCACGGTAGCGACATGGGACAACTCGCCCGCTGTCGCGCCACGCGGGACGATGATCCTCATCGCCGGCCGTGGCGAGCACCCAGGGGTCTACGAGCATTTCGGCACCCGGATCGCCTTCGACGGCTATC
>NZ_CADDZT010000026.1:23072-24152 GCF_902812655.1 Candidatus Frankia meridionalis
TGCCCGCGCCGCGGGTGCTGGCGGGCTCGGACGTCGACCTGCGCCGCGTCACCGTGCCTGTGCTGGGTCTGCACGGAACGGCCGACATTCTAAGCCCCCTGCGGGCTGTGCGCGAGCGCTACGCGGTCGCTCGCCGTCGGCGAGTTCGTGACCATCGAGGGCGGCAAACACGACGCCCTCAACGACGCCACCCATCGCATGGCCGCGGCCGCGGTTGTGCTGTTCCTCGAACGGCTGCGAACCGGCGCAGACCTCCCCGAGATCGCCCGCTGGACGAACTGGTCGTAACCGTCTGGTCCCAACCGCGCCGATCAGCCACCACCCAGTCCCCGGAGAACCGTCATGGCCGTCGAGTTCATCGCAGGCCCGCATCGCCGGCAGGCAGGACACGCCGCGTATCTGGGTCACTCGGAACGGTCCCCGGAGGTTTCCGTGCGAAAGGAAGGTAGTGCCATCAGCACGAGATACATCATCATCGGGGCGGGTGCCGTGGGCGCGGCTGTCGCCGCGCAGCTGCACGGGGCCGGGCACCCCGTCGTCGTCGTGGCGAGGGGCGCGAACCTCGAGGCGTTGCGGTCCCGGGGCCTGCGCTACATCCGACCGGACTCCGATCGGTGGCTCGCGCTCGATTTCGCCGGTGGGCCGGACGAGGTTGACCTGCGCGTGGACGACGTGCTGGTCCTCGCCACCAAGTCGCAGGACTCCGAAACACTGCTCCAGCGGTGGGCGTGGCGGCCGGTGGACGTGGGCGGCGCCGTGCGCACGGCCGCGGAGGTGCTGCCGATCCTGTTGCTGCAGAACGGGCTGGAGAACGCCCGGGTGGCGCTGCGCAGGTTCGCCACGGTGGTCGACGCGGTCGTGGTCATCCCGTCCTCGTACCACAGGCCCGGGGAGGTCGTGTCCCCGGGCGCGCCGATCGCCGGGGCCTTCTTCCTCGGCCGCGCACCGCGCGGTAGCGACCCGACCGTGGAACGCATCGCAGCGGACCTGCGCCGGGGCTCGTTCGCGGTCCAGGTGGTCGGGGACAGCGACCGTTGGAAGGCGGGAAAGCTGCTCGCCAACCTGGCCTACAACCTCGAT
>NZ_CADDZT010000027.1:0-4986 GCF_902812655.1 Candidatus Frankia meridionalis
CACGGCAGGCTGGGGCTGTTCGATGGCTCGCCAGCCCGAAAGTGTTGACGCGGTGTGGTTGATCGGACCGTAGGGTCCGGGTGTGTCCGATGTTCCGCCCGTGCCGTCGGTGCCGTCGTATGACGAGCTCGCGGCGCTGGTGGTGAGCTTGCGGGCGGATCTCGCGCGGGCGTTGGAACGGATCGCCGAGTTGGAGGCCCAGGTCGCCAGGACGTCGCGGAACTCGTCGAAGCCACCGAGTTCGGACGGGCTTGCCAAGCCACCCCCGAGGTCGCTGCGGACGAAGACCGGTCGGCGCCCTGGTGGGCAGGACGGCCATCCCGGATCGACGCTACGCATGGTCGCCGATCCTGATGTGCGCCTGGCGCATGAACCGGGGCCGTGTACCGGCTGCGGGACGTCGCTGTCGGGCCGGCCGGTGACCCGGACCGAACGCCGGCAGGTGTTCGACCTGCCCGAGCTACGCCCGCACGTGGTCGAGCATCAGCTCCTCGAGCGCGAATGCGGCTGCGGGACACGGACGAAGGCGACCGCACCGGACGGGGTGGACGCTCCGGTGCAGTATGGGCCGCGGGTGACCGCGGCGGCGGTCTACCTGTACGCGGGCCAGTTCCTGTCGAAGGACCGCACCGCGACCGCACTCGCCGAGCTGGTCGGGATACCCCTGTCCGCGGGCACCGTCGCGGCGATGGCCGCCCGCGCCGCCGCCGACCTGACCGGTTTCCTGACCGCTGTCCGTGAGAACCTGGCGGGCGCCGAGGTGATCGGCGCGGACGAGACCGGGCTGCGCGTCGCCGGGAAACTGCACTGGGTGCACTGCGCCCGCACCGGGAAGTACACCCTCATCGACTGCCATCCGAAGCGTGGAACCGCCGGGATCGACGCTCTCGGGGTGCTGACCGGCTTCACCGGGGTCGTGGTCCATGACGCCTGGGCGCCGTATGACACCTACACCACCGCCACCCACCAGCTGTGTGTCGCCCACGTGCTGCGTGAGCTGCAGGCCGTGGGCGACGCCGCCCCGGCCGGTGCCTGGTGCTGGGCCACCCAGGCCGCCGACGCTCTCGTCGCCCTGCACCGGCTCACCGTCGACGCCGCCACTACCGGCACGCCGGTCGACCCGAAGGCACTGGCGGCCCATACCCGGCTCCTGCGCCACGCCGCCCACATCGGGATCACCCAGACCTCCCCCCGCGGCACGACACTCATGGCTGCCCGCCACGCCCTGGCCTGCAGGCTCGTCGACCGCGAGGCCGACTACCTGCGTTTCACCCGGGACCTGCGGATCCCCGCGGACAACAACGGGTCCGAACGCGACATCCGCATGATCAAACTATGGCAGAAAGTATCCGGCTGCCTACGCACCCTCACCGGCGCCCGCCAGTTCTGCGCGATCCGCAGCTACCTGTCCACCGCCACCAAACACGGCATCCCCCAGTTCCCCGCCCTCGTTCAACTCGCCGAGGGCCACCCCTGGATGCCCGCAACCACCTAACCCAAGATCAAAACGGCACCTGACCAGTTACGTCTGACCTACATCCGCCAGTAGCGCAGTGGTGATCGTTTGTCGGCCAATTTTGTGATCGACATCGGTGGGGAGGGCTTCCCGGCCGGCTTCGGGCATGCCGAGGGCCCGGATGCGTTCCGGGTGAGCGGGCCGGGGTCCTTTCCAGGCTGCGGGATGGTCGTGGGGTCTCGGTGGGGTGGTGCGACGGGTGCGCGGGGTGCTGGCGGGGGTGACCGTCAGGTCGCGACGGGGCGCAGAGAACGCAGGGTGGCGAGGGCGTCGGTGAGCCGGTCGCCGCGGCCGGGCCGGGTACCGCGGGGCGGGTCAGGTGTTGGTGCGGAACTCGTCCCACACCGTTTTCCAGTGTTTGTCGGTGTCGCTGTCGAGCTCGAGGGTGCGCCGGCCGGTCGCGAAGTACGCCGGTTCGACGGCCGCGTCGGCCAGGTTCGGTGGCAGGAATCCCTGTTTGACGAGCCCAGCGGGGGTGATGTGGTTCTGCGGGGGCTGGTATCCGATCGCTGCGAAATTGCTCAGCGCCACGTTGGAGTCAAGCATGTGGTTGAGGAACAGGTGCGCGGCGACCGGGTTCCGTCCGGTCCGCAGGATCACCATCATGTCGTTGTCCGCCTGGTGGCGGTCGTCGCTCGGCGACCAGTAGCGCAGGACCGCGGGGTCGGTGCCCCTGGACAGGTAGTTGCGGGCGTTGACGACGTCGCCGGACCACGCCTGGACGATGGGGAAGTGCCCGCCGGGCAGGTCCCGGTAGTTCGTGATCGTCGCCTTGGGTCGGGTTTTGTTGACCATATCCGCAAGCTGGGTCCGGACGAGGTCGAGGTCGGACTGCGTCGTCGTGTTCAGGCCGAGGCCGTTGCGCAGCAGGACCATCCCCATCACGGCGCGGTAGTCGTTGATCACGGAGATCTTTTCCCGGTACCGGCTGTCCCAGAAGACGTCGAACGGGTTGGCCCGGACACCGATATCCTCACTGATCATGTCGGAGCGCCAGGCGATGCCTGTGTTGTAGACGGTGTACGGCACGGTGTAACGCCACTGCTGGTCGTAGAACGGGTTCTGGAAGTCCGGCCACACGTTGGTGATGTTCGGGATGTAACTGTGGTTCAGCGGACGCAGGTGACCGCCGCGGATCAGTCTCCCGATCTGGTCATAGCTCGGCAGGTAGATGTCGTAGTCGACCTTGCCCGAAGAGATTGTTTCCAGTGCGTCGCTGTTGTTGCTGTACGTCGTCACCTCGACGGCCACGCCGACGGAGTCCTTGAACGATGCCAGTGCCTGCGGATCGATGTAGTCGGCCCAGTTGAAGATCTTTAGTGGCTGACCCCGTTCCGGCTTCAGGTTGGCCGCGATGGGCGGGTTGTCCGGTTTGACGGGCCACAGCGCCGGCTCGTCCGGGTTCGGGCTGCGGACCGGTCGTGCCCCGGTCCCGTCCGGATGCGAGCCCGTGCAGGCTGCGATCAACGCCGACAGTCCCGGCAGCGTGGCCGCACCCAGCGACCCTCGCAGGACCGACCGCCGACTGGCCCGTCGCCGGGGTGACGGCGCGCCGGTGGGCGCACCCGCGGGCGCACCCGCGGGCGCTGGCGCGGCCCGGTGGGACGGCACGGCGTCGGAGGTGGGGAGTGCTTCCCGTTCGACAGCCTTTTTCCTGGTCGACATCGCCACCGCCGTCCTTTATGGTTCCGTGGAGGCTGATGTCCCTTATATTCCCAATGGTGGGCGCCGGACCCGACACCGGGTGCCCGTCAGGCGCCGTGCCCACCAGGCGTAGCCCTGTCGCTCGATGCGCGGCTCGCCGGTCAGCGGGTGGCGTGCGGGTCGCGTCCGGGCAGGTCGGGAACGCCACCGGCGGCGGCGCGCCGGCGGTGGGCGAGAGCGGCGAACACCTCCATCGCGACCCGGTGGGCGTTGTTGACCGTGTTCTCGGCGTGGTCGTACGGCGGCGCGACCTCGACGATGTCCGCGGCGACCAGCGGGGTGTCCAACGCGATCTGGCGAACGGCCCGCAGCAGGTCCGCCGGTGACATCCCACCCGGTTCGGGCGTGCCGGTACCAGGCGCGAACCCGGGATCGAGCACGTCGATGTCCACCGACAGGTACAGTGCCCGGCACCCGTCCACCGCTTGGGCGATCGCGTCGGTGACAACCGCGCGCGATCCGCGTTCCCACACCTCGTGCATGAGGTGCCAGCGCATGTCCTGCTTGCGCATCCAGGCAAACACGTCCGGTGGTGGCCAGTAGCCGCGCAGTCCGACCTGGACGAAGTTGCGCCCCCGTACCGCCCCGGACTCGATCAACCGGCGCATCGGCGTCCCGTGCGAGGCGAGGTTGCCGTCGATGATGTCCGCGGTGTCGGCGTGCGCGTCGAAGTGGAGCAGTCCGAGCTCGCCCCAACCGACCGCCTCGGCGACCCCGGACGCAGCCGGCCAGGTGATCGAATGGTCACCGCCGATGACCACCGGGACGATCCCGAGCCCCGCGATACCGCCGACTTTCGTGCGGATGTTGCGGTGTGACGCCTCGGTCTGGCCGCTCGGGCAGCGGGCGTCCCCGGCGTCCACCACGTCCAGCCAGTCGAAGATCTCGATGCCAAGGTCGAGATGGTAGGTGCCCGGTTCGTAGGCGAGGGCGCGCAGTGCACGCGGGCCGAACCGGGCGCCCGGCCGGTGGGTGGTCGCGATGTCGAACGGCGCGCCGATCACCGCGACGTCGGGGCCGCGGGCCGCGAGGTCTGCGAGGTCCGGTATCCATGGCCGGTGGCAGAAGGTCGCCAGGCCTTCGTAGCCGGGCGCCTCGTCGTCGGGTGGTTCCTCGGCGGGTGATCCGGTATGTGACCCGGTATGCGGCCCGACCGAACCCGTCACCGGCCGTTGTCCGGAGCTGTCACCGGTCCTCCTCGTCCCACCTGACATGACGCCTGACGTGAGATAACGCTATTGGTACAGCCTGATTGGGCCTGGTGGTCCCCCTTACTCGCCGTCGCTGATGCGCATCGCCTCCTCCTCGGGCGCGCCGTAGTGTGGCCCGGGTTCGTGGCCACGGCTACGACCGCCGGCGGGTCCATGCGCGATGAGTTCACCTGTTGTCACTTTTCGTACGCCTTCGTCGTCGGTAAGCAGGGTTGGTGGGCTGTCCCCACCGTCGTCCGGATCCGCGGGCTGTCCATCGGCCCCACCCGCTGGGGCGTAGACGTCGGATTCCAGGACCGCGCCGGACTCCAGTCGGGCCGCCTCGTCATACGGATCCGGCTCAGGCTGCTCCTGGGCGAGCAGCGAGTCCAGCGACTCACCCGCACGAGCCTCGGCGGCGGTCGTGCCGAAGCGTTCACCGGGGCTCAGCCGGTCCGGGGGATCCCAGCCGTCGTCGAGGGGGTCGAATCCGCGGTCCGTCGAGCCGAGATCGTCACTGTCGAGGCTCTCGGACTGCTCAAGTGGGCTGCCGTAGGCGTTGACGTAACCGACGTC
>NZ_CADDZT010000027.1:5467-7559 GCF_902812655.1 Candidatus Frankia meridionalis
GACGCTGTCGACGTCGGCGTCCGGGATCGGCTGCGTCATCGCTGCCTCCTGCTGGTCGGATCAGGGGTGCGCGGACAATTCGCGTCGTTCATGACCCTTCCCGGGATTGCCCGGAGGTAACGTCCGGACGCCGCAAGACCACCGAGTCGACACCATCCCGGCATCGTCGCTCGCGGGGAGCGCCGGACTCACCACGTTAGGACGACGCGCGCCGGAGTCGACCCACCCCGCTTGTCACCCCATTTTCGATGGCGTATAGCGTCCGGGTTTGTGGCTACTGTCGCGGACCGCATTCTTGAGCGGCTGGCAAAGGTTCCTGGCGGCTTGGACGACGGGCAGCTGGCGGAAGCACTTGAGCTGCGTCGTCAGACCGTGAACCAGGTCTGCCGGCGTCTGTCGGACAACGGGCGACTCCACCGTGGGCCTGGTCCGAAAGGGCGCATCGTCAACCGCCTGTTGCCCCAGCACGATGCCTACCCGAGGCCGACGCGGGACCAGTCCCCAGCGCTGGACCAGTCCCCGGAACCGGCCCAGCCATCGGCCGACGCCGGCACTCAGACGCCGCACGAGTCCCTGCCTGCGCAGCGGGAGGCTCGGGAGAACAACGGGCCTGTCCTGGGTACCGGGACTACGACTGACCCGGACGCGCAGTCGGTTCCGGCCCAGCGGGAAGCGTCCGGTGCCGCGTCCGACACCCCGTCGGATGCCGTGGTTACTCCTGAACCCGAACCCGAACCTGAACCCAGACGTTCCCGGACATCCACCAGGACGTCTGCCGGCCCATCCGCGGCCGAACCGTCCGTACAGCCGCCCGCGCGTCCGTCGGCACGACGGCCCGGACGAGCGTCCGCCAAGCCTGTGGGTCCCGACCCGCAGCCGCGGGATGCGCCGGTGCCGGAGGCCGGTTCGACGCCGGAGGTGAAGCCCGCGCGGAAGGTCGCGAACCGCAGGAAGAGCGTGCGCGCGGCACCGACGGAGCCGACTGTTGAGGTCTCCGCGGTCGGGCCGGCCGCGGCCGTTGCCGAAACGCTCGCGCCGGACACCGAAACGTCTGCGGCCGTTGCCGAAACGCCAAAGGCCGTTACCGAGGTGTCATCGATTGGTGCCGACGTGCCCGAGGTTGGTGTTGATGTGCCTGTGGTTGCTGCCGACGTGCCCACGGTCACTGTCGAAACGCCACCGGCCGTCCGGACGCCCGAGGTGGCTCAGGCTCCGACTGTCGCAGCCAGGGAGACTCCTGAGGTGACCGAGGGGACCCTCGAAACAGCGGGCGTGCCTGAACCTTCTGTCGTGACTGACGACGTGTTGGACGGCGCATCGGGGGAGGGCGAGGACGGGGCTGCCGTCGAGGACGGCGAGACAGCCGAGAACGGCCAGGTACGAGCCCCGGCCCGCCCCACCCCGTCGGTGGCGCGCCGTCGGTGGTGGCGACGGCTCCGGGTGCGCCCCGGCGGCTGACCGGGCGGCCGCCGGAGCCGGCATCATGACGCGCAGGATTCCAGCAAGCGCAATAGCGTGTGGGGCAATCAACAATCCCGGGGGAGAGCATGTCCATACGAGCGAAGTCGCTCGTCGTTACAGCCGCAGTGTGCGCGCTCGTGCTCACTGCCTGTGGAAGCAGGGCGGGCAGCACGAGCCCACCGCCCGGTGGTCAGTCCTCGGGTGGTGGTGCGAACCCCGCGTCCGACACCGGTGTGACCTCGAACGCGATCAAGGTTGGTGTGATCGTCGGTCTGACCAGCCCGCTGGGGCCGACGACGTTCTCCGGTTCCGTGTACGGGGCGAAGGCGTACTTCGACGCGCTCAACGCCGCCGGTGGGGTGAACGGCCGTAAGGTCATCGTCGTCCAGTGCGACGACCATGGCAGCGGTCCCGACAATACGGCATGCGTGCGCAAGCTCGTTGACGACGAGAAGGTATTCGCGCTGGCAGGGGTGGCGGCCTTCAACTACGACGGGGCGCCGTACCTGAACTCCAAGGGTGTTCCGGACATAGGCGGCCAGCCGATCAACAATGCCTATGACCAGTATCCGCATCTGTACTCGCTCTACGCCGGCTACTATCCGCGTGACGGCAAGCGGCCAGGCTATGA
>NZ_CADDZT010000027.1:7596-14787 GCF_902812655.1 Candidatus Frankia meridionalis
AAACTCTACGCCGGCACCGAGAACTATCGGTGGCTCAAAGAGAACCTGAACACCAGGACCGCGGGTGTCGTGTACTACAACGTCGCTCCCTCCCAGCGTTATGCGAAGTCGGTTGCCGACGGTCTGCGCCAGGAGGGGTACACGGTCGTCGAGAAGGAAATCAACCTCGGGCTGCCGAACTTCGACGCGGCCGTGCTCGACATGAAGGCCCGCGGGGTCGACGTGGTCTTCGACGCGATGGAGGACAACGGCAACCTGTCGCTGTGCAAGTCCATGCAGACCCAGGGCCTGACGGTCAAGGCGAAGCTGACCACCACCCAGGGGTGGACGGACACCTTCGGCAAGACGTTCGCGGACACCCCCGGCTGCCGCAACGCCACATATGCGATCAGCTGGACCCGGAACTACAACGACACGAACTACCCGGTGGTGGCCGAATTCCGGGACGCGATGGCCAAATACCAGCCCGCGCGTGAGGGTCAGCTGAACATGTGGACGATGGAAGGCTATGCGTCCGCCCAGTGGCTCGCCGACGCGATGAAGTCCTGCGGCGCCGACCTGACCCGTGTCTGCGTCGAGAAGTTCATGAACCGCCCGCAGGACTACAACGGTGACGGACTCCTCACTCCGCGGAACTTCACGAAGTTTCCCACCCCCCCGGCGACCGACACGAACTGCATCGAAGTCGCCAAGTGGCAGGACTCGGCCAATGGCGGAAAAGGCGGCTGGGTGACCCAGGGTAAGGACATGGACAGCAACTGCTTCACCACGACCAACCTGCCCTACCAGGCGGAGTAGCGGAGCAGGAGCGTGAGATGGCCACGGCCGGTGGGTAACCGCCGGCCATGGCCACGGACCCAGCAGTCAGGCCACGGACCCAGCAGTCAGACAGGCTCCGCGGACACTGTCGGCTTGAGTTCGGCGGGATCACCGACGAACGAGCATTCGCCGCGGTGCAGGACGTAGACGATGTCCGCGAGGCCCAGGGCCTCCTCGGTGTACTGGTCGGCAAGAACCACCGTCGTCCCGCCGTCGGCGACCGTGCCCAGCCAGGCGAACAGTTCGCCGGCCACCTTCGGGGACAACCCGAGTGAGAGCTCGTCGACCAGAAGTACCCTGGGCCGCGCGAGCAGGGCCCGTGCGAGAGCCAGCATGCGCCGCTCACCGCCGGAGAGTGTCCCGGCCCGTTGGGTGAGCCGCTCACGCAGGCGGGGAAACGCCTCCAGCGCCGGCGTGATGTCGTGATGCCCCGTCGCCTCTGCGATGATCTGCAGGTTCTCGCGGACGGTGAGGGTGGCGAACACCGCCCGTTCGTCCGGGACGAGCATGAGACCCCGGCGGGCGCGATCCAACGTGGACATCGTAGTGATCGTCTTACTCTGCCAGGTCAACGACCCGGAGCGCAGTGGTAACAGGCCGGCGAGCACGCGTAGCGTGGTGCTCTTGCCCGCGCCGTTGACTCCGAGCAGCGCGGTCACCTTCCCGGTCGGGATGATGAGGTCGAGACCGTGCAGGACCTCGATGGTCCGGTAGCCGGCGCGTGCATTGGTGAGTATCAGTTCGGCGCTCATGCGAGTGGTCCCTGCGCGAGATAGACGGACCGGACGGTCGGGTCATCGCGGACGACGGACGGCGTGCCTTCGGCGACGACGCGCCCGCCGACCATCGCATACACCTGGTCGGTGACGGAGAAGACCAGTTCGACGTCGTGGTCGACCAGCAGGACGCCGACCCCCTCGGCCGCGACCTGGCGCAGCAGCACGGACAGCCGTTCGGTCTCCTGCCCGTCGAGTCCGCTGGCGGGTTCGTCGAGCAGCAGGACGTCAGGACGGGCACACAGCGCGCGCGCGAGTTCGACCAGACGCAGCGCGCCGGTCGGCAGCGTCCCGGCGGTCTCGTCGGCAAAGCCTTCAAGCCCGAGGGAGTTCAGCGTCCGGGTCACGATCTGACGGGCCTTGACGTTACCGTGCGGTGCGAGGCCCAGTAACCCGCCCGCGTAGTCGCGGTGCCTGTTCTCGGCACCAACCAACAGGTTGTCCGCGACGGTCATACTGGAGAACAGTGACGGTACCTGGAAGGTCTGGACCAGCCCGCGGCGGGCCCGGACGTCCGGGCGCATTCGGGTGATGTTGCGTCTACCGAGGAAAACCTTGCCGCGCTCGGGCTGTTCGACGCCGGTGAGCAGGCTGAACAGTGTCGACTTGCCGGCTCCGTTCGGCCCGATCAGGCCGGTGATCTTGCCGGGCGCGACGGTGATGTTGACGTTGTCCACCGCGGTAAGCCCGCCGTAGCGGCGTACCAGGCCGTAGCCGGTCAGTTCGGCGCGGCTCACTGCATCCTCCCGGCTGCTTGTGAGCTGGTCGGGTTCCGACCGGTCGGGTTCCGACCGGTTGTGCGTGGACCGGTCGTACGGGCGGCTTCCCGTATCCAGACGATCAGGGTCTGTCCGAACGGCGTCAGCGTGGACATGCCATCACCTACCGTTCGCCTGTATGTCGCTGGAGTGCCGGAACTCGTCGGCATGGACAGAGCCTGCGGGACCGAACGGCGCCGGGTCGACGGCGCCTCGGCTGCCTGGGCGATGCCCGCTGATGCGGGCTGCGGCCAGCCGGTATCGGCATCGGTGAACAGCCGGCCCAGCATTATCACGCCCTGGCGGGCAGCCGAGGTGAGACCGCCGGGCAGCCAGCCGAGTATCAGCGCGAGGATGCCGACGGCCAGGGTGGCTGAACCAGCTGGTGCGAGGGTGTCGATGGTGACGATGAAGGCGGCCGCGACGACGGCGCCGGCAGCGCTGTCCGCACCGAAGACGACCACGGCGGTGAACCACAGGAGGCTGTTCAGCGGTGAGAACTGCTCGGCGTCGAATGACGTGGATCCGAGCGTCAGCAGAGCGCCACCGAGACCGGCCAGCACGGAGGAGACGGTGAAGGACAGCAGCTTGAGGTTACGGACATCGACGCCGACCGCGGCCGCCCCCTCGGTGTGGTCGCGCACGGCCAACAGCGCTCGGCCGAGCCGCCCTTCGTGAAGGTTGCGGACGACGAGCAGGCCGAGACCCAGACAGGCCAGTTCGACGGCGTAGAACCAGCGGTCCGACAGCATGTGACCGGCGATCGACAGCGGGATGACGTGGAGTCCGGAAACGAACGTCTGTTGTTGGAAGACGAAGCGGGACACGGCCGCTCCCACCGCGAACGTGGTGAGCGCAAGGGTGAGTCCACGTCGCCGGATGGCGGGGTAACCGGTCAGCAGGCCTACCGGAGCGACCAGCAGGGCGCCGAGCAGCAGTGCGGCGAGGCCTGGCAGTGCGGGCAGCCCGAACAGGGCACCGGCGGCGAGTTTCGCGGACAGCAACGCCCCGAGCCCGGCGTAACCGGCGACGCCGAGAGATACCTGCCCACTGTAACCGGTGACGATCACCAGCGACAGGAAGATCAGGGCGAGGGCTGGCACGGTGAAAGCGTTGCGCAGGTCGGCGGGGGCGAAGCTCAGGGGAGCGAGCAGCAGGGCGGCGCCCCCGAACTTCCCGAGGATGTCGCGGCGTTGGTCGGCGAGGCTGCCCGGGTCGGACGGCGGTGCGCCACGGGTGGAGAACCGGCCGGTGGAACCTGCGTCCCCGCCGAGCTCCCGCAGGCCCGGGACCACGAGCAGCCCGATGAGCAGCGCGGCCACGAAAAGGTTGGACTGCACGGCCAGGTACAGGGCTGAGAACTGTCCGGTCACGTGGAACTGGCTGAGCTCGCTCTGCGCGATTCCGATCGCGAGCGCGGTCAGAACCGCCACCGGCATGCTGGACAGCCGCGCGGCGACGACCACCGCGAACGTCTCCAGCACCAGTAGCGTGAGTCCGTACGGCGTGAGCTGTAGGCGTGGCGCGAGCAGGATGCCGGTGAAACCGGCGAGCGTCGTACCCACGGCCCAGCCCGCGGCGGCGACCCGGTCGGCGGGAACGGCCGAGAGTTCGGCGAGCTGGCGGTCGTCCACGACAGCCCGGACCTGTCTGCCGAAGCGGGTCCGAGTAGTGATCAGGCTCAGCGCCACGCACACGGCAACGACCAGGGCGAGTTCGGCGAGCGCGTCAACGCCGATGCGGGTGTTTCCGGGTAGCCCCACCGCCCGCGCGGGAAACAGGCTGGGCGCGTCACCGCGAGAACCCAGGCCCCAGATCCCGGCTGTCATCCCGACGGTGAGTACAAGGACTCCGAGGCTCGCCACCAGCGATTCGGCCGCGGACGCACGCCGACGGGCCAGCGGACGGAAGACGAACCGTTCGAGTATGAGGCCGATCACCGGTGAGATCACGGCGAGGGACAGTACCGCGGAGATCCAGATCGGTAGTTTCCACTCGACGACCATTTCGCGGAAGACGTAGGCGATCAGAGCGGCGATCCCGCCCTGGGCGATGTTGAGGACGCCGTTGGTTCGATATGTCACGAGCAGGCCGATGCCGGAGAGCGCGGCAATCGCCCCGATGGAGATGCCGGCGATCGCGAGGTTGAGGCTCGTCACCGGAGATCCTGGAGGATGCCCCGGCCTTCAGGCCGGGGAGGAATCCGGCCCCCCGCGAAGCGGGGCAGGGGAAGCCGATCCGTCAGGATCGGCGCTCCAGCGCCTCCCGCAACAGGTGGATGATCTCGCTGTTCAGTGAGCGGGTGTCTTCTTTCGCGGCCTCGACGAGACGGGCGTGCAGGTCGTCCGGGAGCCGGACGTTCAGATTCTTCACGGCTACATGGTGATGCTAGAATGTAGCCATGTCCAGGTACCGGCTGCACCCCGACGCGCGCCAGGAGGAAGCCCTCCTCGTGCACTGCGGGCACGCCCGGTACGTCTGGGACCTGGCGGTCGAACAGCAGTCGTGGTGGACGCCGAGACGCGGCCCCGCCCCCGGATATGGCGAGTGGAACCGGCAGCTGACCGAAGCACGGCGCGCCTTCGACTGGCTCGCCGCGGGAAGCGTCATCGTCGCGCAGCAGGTCCTGCGGGACTTCTCCACCGCGATGGCGAACTTCTTCCGCGGCACCCACCGGAAACCGACCGTCCGCAAACGCGGCCAGCACGAGGGGTTCCGGATCGTGGCGGTGAAACCCGGCGACGTCCGGCAGATCAACCGTCGCTGGTCCGAGGTACGGGTCCCCAAGGTGGGTTGGGTGCGGTTCCGATGGACCCGCCGGGTACCGGTCTTCCGGTGCGTCTCCTGCGGGCATACGGCCAACGCGGACATCAACGCAGCATTGAACATCGCCGCAGGACGTGCGGTGACTGCGCGGGGAGGCTGCCCGTTGGGGCAGCCCGTGAACCGCGAACCTCAACACTGCGCACCTCCTTCGACGGGTGTGTAGGAGTTGGAATCCCCCGACTTCAAGCGGGGGAGGACGTCAAGCGGCAATTTTTGGTTCGCAGATCGTGCAGGCTGTCAGGCCGCGGGCAGCGATCTGGTCCGGATCCACGGGCTGCGCGGGTTTGCCGACAATCATTCCGCAGGTACGGCGGTGGTAGGTCCGACCGGCGGGCACCGCGAACAGGCCGCCGTCGTCGGAGATGTCCGTGTCGGTCCTGGCCGTGAGGCCCGTCGCGTCGGTGGCTGCACCAAACGCGGCGCCGGAGCCTGCGGCGGTGAAGATCAGTGCATGTAGTTCGTCAAGCTGATGGTCGCTGTGGCTCTGCGCCCTCGATGTCGCGTCGATCTGGTCGGCCACCAGCAGCGCGCTGCCGAGCAGGACCAGCGCCAGACCGCCGAGCCCCCCGGAGGCGAAGTAGGGGAGCTGGCGTCCGGGATCGGTCTCCGCGGAGACACCCAGATAGCAGCCGAGCAGAAGTACTCCACCCGCGACCGCGACCACCCAGCCGCGCACCGCGCGAACCACGTCGACGACTACCCGAGACGTCGGCCGAGGGCGTTGTCCGCCTGCAGGCTGTCTGTCCACCCTTGTCTCTCCCCCAGAATGCGCTGCGGCTGTGGCAACAGCTGGTTGTCCGACACGCGTCGGTTCCGGCACAGCTGACCTACCCCGATCAGCGTAGGTCAGATTAGTGCTCGACATGGATGCGTGCTGCGTTGGCTTCGCCTAGGGTTTTTCATGATGGATGGTCGTTCGGGTCGCCAGATTTGTTCATTGCAACGTAAATGATCGAAATCATATCGTGGCTGCGTTGCCGTGGCGAAGATGCTGCTGGCGAGTTGTCGACCGGCCGGCCGGCGGTCCGGCCGACGGATCGGCCGGCGAGCGGTTCAGGTGGGTCGTCGCTGCCGGGGTGGGACGGAAGCGAGGATCGAGGGACCTCCGGCGACGCATCCGCCGATGTCCTCCATGTCGTGTTCCTGTCTGGACTGCTGCCAGAGCACGAACTCGCAGCGTTCCGCCCACAGCCGTCGCCCGACGTGGTTGCGCCGGTCCTCGATCTCCAACGGTGCCAGCACTCCACCCAGCGCTGCCTGTAGATGAGCCCAGTCGTGCGCGGCGTCCCACGTCGCGAATGACCCGAGGTACTCCCCGTCATGGTCATAGACGTGATAAGGACGGCCCACGGGCGCCTCCTCCAGGACGGCAGTGGTTCCGACATGTACAAGGTTCGACGAGAACCGGTCATCCCGTCCAAGGACGGGAGGTCATAGTCGATGCCAGGTAGTCACGACGGTCATACGCGATCGAAAAACTGTGCCATCGACGCTGCGGCATCGGACGGGCCCTTCGTGGCCACCGTCCTGGGGTCCATGGTGCCCCTCCAAGGGGTCGGAGGACTCCCGAACGCCCTAATTGCCGCTCGGCAACTGTCCGGGACGACTTCCGGGACGACTATCTGGGGACGGCGGACGCGCGTGCGGTCGCGCAGTCCCACGCATCGGCGACAATGCGGTCGATCGTTGATCGGGTGGAGTGCCATCCCAGCTCCGCCCGGATCCGGCTACTGTCGGCGACGAGCATGGGCGGTTCGACCGCAGGCGGCCGACGCACGCGCCGCACCGTGCGGCCGGTGACCCGTTCCACCGCGGCGAGGACGTCGGCGACGCTGACCCCGACACCCGTACCGACGTTGAAGATCTCGCTGCGACCGGGCCGGACGGCGGTTAGTGCCGCGAGGTAGGCGTCGGCGATGTCGGCCACGTGCACGTACTCACGGATCACCGCGCCGTCACCGTTGACGCCGAAGACTTCGCAGACGCCGGATGCCACCGCCAGCGCCGCGGGG
>NZ_CADDZT010000027.1:15301-16647 GCF_902812655.1 Candidatus Frankia meridionalis
CCCGCGGCGCCCGCGACGTTGAAGGAGCGCAGCACCACCGCGCCGATCCGGCCGGTCGCCGCCTGGTGGGTGACAGCCTGCTCGGCCGCGAGCTTGGACGCGCCATAGGCGTGGGTCGGTGCCGGCGGCTGGGTCTCCGGGATGGGTTGGCGTTCCGGCACGCCGTACACCGCGCAGCTCGACCCCAGGACGACGACCGGCGCGACCCCACTGACCTCGGTACCACGTTCGAGCATGTTCAGCAGGTTGACCGTGCCTGTCACGTTCACCGAGAAGTACCGCAGCGGGTCACGCTGGGATTCACGTACCCGGGTCAGGGCGGCGAGGTGGCAGACCGCGTCGAACCCGCGGTCGATCCGGGCCGCCGCGAGTTCGCGGACGTCCAGCAGGTCGGCGATGACCGCCTCGACGCCGGGCATGAGCCGTGGGCTCGACTCCTCACTGCGGATGAGCGCGGTCACCTGGTGGCCCGCTATGGCAAGGGTGTCGGTGACGACCCCACCCACGAATCCGGCTGCGCCGGTTACGAGAACACGCACGGTTCAGGAGACGGCCCGCATACGCAGCCCCGGAAGCAGCGTTCCGCGGTGGCGCCATGCGAGCTCCAGACAGGCTGAGGCCGAGGGTGCGAGCGGCTCGTGTTCGATCAGCCGGCGGACGGCCGCCTGGGTGAACGGGATGCCCTCCGACGCCCTGCGGTGCGGGCCGGTGGTCACCACGGATCCTTCGGCGTTCACCGGCACCATCTCGCTGAACAGCGAGTCGAACACGTCGGCGTCCACGACCACAACTGTCAGGATCTCGCCGAAGAGCGTCAGGGCGTCGACACCCATACCGAAACACCACACGCGCACCCGCCCGGCCCGTCGGGCGTTCTCCAGGGACCGGAAGGGCTCACTGTCGTCGTAGTCGATCAGGGATGAACCGCTGCCATCGTGTTCGGCGTTGCCGAGAAGCTCCTCGCTCAACTCTCGCATGATGTTGCGCCAGAGGTCGAAGTCGGTCTCGTGGTGGCCGGGGGAGATCCCCGACGGCTGGAACACGCCGGCCGGCAGGACGTGGTACACGCCACCCGCGGTGGCGACGGAGCCCGCGCTGCGCCGGTGAAGCATGAAGCTGGCGGACGTTCTGTCGTGGCGGATGGTCAGCGTGTTGATGGATGGCAGCGCCACCCGGCGTCCCAGGTCGAACGGGTCACCGATGCGGTGCCGGAAGGGCAGCGCGGGCCAGGACAGCCCGCCGCCGAGCATGGCCGCGGCCGTTTCGTGAGCGACCGACTCACACACGTCCAGGGTGTCGAAGTAGGTGGTGTGACCGAAGGCCAGCCGCGGCCGGCCGTTGTCCGC
>NZ_CADDZT010000027.1:16801-21695 GCF_902812655.1 Candidatus Frankia meridionalis
CGCGGCCAGCCCCACGTCCTCGGGTGACAGCGACAGCCGCCGGGCGATGTGGCGCAGGGTGGAGATGTCGTGGATCGCGCGCCGGCCGCTTTCGACCTTAGAGACGTAGGACTGGTCGAAGCCGAGCCGTTCGGCGAGCTGCTGTTGCGTGAGGCCGTAGGTCTGCCGATAGGAGCGGAGTAGCAGCCCCATCCCGGCGGGCCGCGATGTCTGGTGTGGTGGCGTCCACAGCCATGGTTGACCAGTCACCCACGGTCCCTTCGTCCAGCTTCGGGGTTACTGGATGTAAGCATAACTAGTCGGGCATCTGATAGCTCATAGCCACAAAAGGGTTGCTTCGGGTAAAGTCGGAAAGTTGCGCCAAGCGAAGCGGACAACACGTTCCGCCAGCCTTGTGGGCCGTTGGAAAAGCCGTGGTCACGGGCTGTCGGGGTAATGATCCGACGCGGGTGCGGGGCGGCGGGACTTTCGAGATCGCGGGTGCGGTACGGATCATCTGTTCACGGCGCCGTCGGCGAGATCGAGAAAGACCACGACGACGATCAGCAGGGCTATCCAGCGAAGGAGGCCGATGCGGCTCCAGACCTCACGGGCGAGGCTTCGTCCGGCGCGACCGCCCAGTACCAGGAGCCCGAACAAGGCTCCGCCGACAACGACAAGAAAAACTCCTGCATTGCTGGGATCCACGCCGACAACGATCCCATGCGGGGATATCCGGGACGATGCGGCGGGGCTCGGTTGTGGACCACGGGTTCGGCGCGATCGCGCAGCTCTTCAAAATCGCTATGTCAGATAGCGCATAACCTAACGTAATGGCCCGTGCGGTCGACACGTGAGCTTGGTCACTTTTTCAGGGTTTCCGGGTCCTGGAGGTCCTGGACGTGCGCATCCGACCCGATCACACCGACCGGCGCAACAACGGCGGATGCAGGGCTGTTGCGGAGCCCCGTCGGTACAGCTCGGCCGGCCGTCCCCCGCCCCGCGGCGCCGCGCGGGCGCCCACCGACACCACGAAACCGGGCGTGGACAGGACCTTGCGGCGGAAGTTGGGAGGATCGAGAGGGGCTCCCCAGGCCGCCTCGTACACCCGGCGCAGCTCGGCCAGGGTGAACGGCTCTTCGCAGAAGGCGGCGGCGAGCGGGGTGTACTCCAGCTTGCTGCGGGCCCGTTCGACTCCGTCGGCGACGATCGTCGGATGGTCGAAGGCGAGGATCGGGCCGTCGGCCGATCCCAGATCCTCCACCGGCCACCAACGTGCGGTTGGCCCGTCACGGTTCGTTTCCGGTGGGGGAGGCAGGTTCGGTAGCAGCGCGAGGTAGGCCACGGCTACGACCCGGGCCCGTGGATCGCGGTCCGGTCGTCCGTAGGTGCGCAGTTGCTCGAGATGGCCGGAGGCGGCGAGCCCTGTCTCCTCGGTCAGTTGCCGGCGGGCCGAGGTGTCGAGGTCCTCATCCACGCGGACAAGGCCACCTGGTAGAGCCCAGTCGTCCTGGAACGGCGGGGAGGCACGTTGCGCGACCAGAACGCAGAGTTGGCCGGCACGCAACGTCAGCAGGACGACATCCACGCTCACCGAGATCGACAGAGGCCCGAACGCCTCCGTCGCGCCCTGGGCCGTTGTCCGTCCTGCCGTTGTCTGCCGCGTCACGCTCTCAGACGTCCCGGCCGCAGCCTGGGATGTCACCTGTGGGGCGTTGTCCGATGCGCCGGGTGTCACGATGTTCCAGTCTGGGCTCCCGTCCCGCGAACCAGAGCGGTGGACGGCGCAGACGACTGCCCCGACGGCTGCCCGGCGGTGATGACCGGCAGGCACGGCCCGCCATAGGCGACGGAACGGGCGTGGGTCGGCAGGCTCGCCAGTGCGGCTTCATGGTGTGACCGAGCCGCGAGCAGGCTTTCGGCGCCGGCCGGGTTCGCGTTCAGGACCCTTCCGCCGCGTACCAGTGGCACGAGCAGCGGGCGGTCCAGGCAGGATTCGCCCCGGCCGGCCGGATGCAGGCCGGTACCGGCTGCGTGATCGGCTGCGTGATCGGCGCTGATGACGTCGGTGGAAGGGGTGCCGGGGGCGTCGACATGGACGGGGCTGACGCCGGTGGCGGAACCGGAGGTGTGGATCGTGACCACGTCCGCGACCGCGACCCCGTTGCGGTCATGGTGGCGCGTCACCTGCTTGCGCCCGCCCTTCGTGCTCTTGCCCACCGAGGCCTTGGCGACCGGCCTGGAGTCCACCTCCACGAGTTTGTAGACGAACCCGGCCGTGGGAGCCCCCGACCCGGTGACGAGCTTCGTGCCGACGCCGTAGCCGTCGATCGGCACTTGCGCGAGCCTGGAGATGAGGTGCTCGTCCAGATCGCCGGTCGCGATGATGCGGGTGTCGGTTGCGCCGAGTGAGTCCAGCTGCGCACGCACGGCCCGGGCCGTCACCGCGAGATCGCCGCTGTCGAGGCGGACGGCACCGAGCCGCGGACCCGCCACCTCGACCGCGGTCGCGATCGCCGCGGGCACGTCGTAGGTGTCGACGAGCAGGGTGGTGTCCACCCCGAGGGTGGCGACCTGGGCCGCGAACGCGGCACGTTCGGACGGGTACAGCAGGGTGAACGCGTGCGCGGCCGTCCCGGTCGTGGGGATGCCCCACCGCCGGCCTGCTTCCAGGCTCGAGGTGGAAGTGAACCCGACCAGGTAGGCGGTCCGTGCCGCGGCCACCGCCGCCTGCTCGTGGGCGCGGCGTGACCCCATGTCGATGCACGGCCGGCCGGCCGCCGCGGCGACCATCCGTGCACCCGCGCCGGCGATCGCGCTGTCATGGTTGAGCACGGACAGCACCAGCGTCTCCAGCAGGACGCACTCGGCGAAGGTCCCTTCGACGACCAGAACCGGGGTGTTGGGCATGAAGGGCTCGCCCTCGGCGAAGCCGTGGATGTCCCCGCTGAACCGGTACCCGGCCAGGTAGTCGGTGGTCGCGTCGTCGATGATGCCGGCCTCGCGCAGAAAGGCGAGTTCGGCCGTTTCGAAGCGGAACGCGGCGAGCGCATCCAGCAGGCGTCCGATCCCGGCGACCACGCCGAACCGGCGCCCGGCCGGCAGCGTCCGGGCGAACACCTCGAAGACCACTTGGCATGATGCGGTACCGGAGCGTAACGCGGCTTGAAGCATGGTCAGCTCGTAGTGGTCGGTGAGCAGGGCCGTCGATGCCGTCGATGCCGGCGCGGGCGGCCGGATGGACGGTGAGGTGGATGTGGCCATCTCGACCTAGGTTAGGGACGTTGGCGGAAAAACGCTCGTAGTCCCCGTCGAGGTGTACCGAATGGTCGCGTACGGTCCGAAACTGTGCGACCTGTACGATCCGGCTGGTCACGGGTGGTTATGGACGGACGCGGCGATGCGGGTGCGCTCGCCGGGATGCTGCCCGCAGGGGCACCACATCGGCTGACCGCGGGGTCGGGAGACGGCCCGCGTCGGGCAGCAGTGCCGTGATCTCCCTGGCCGGAAGCGGCGGACTGATGAACGTTCCCTGGGCGAGATCGCAGCCGAGAACGGCCAGGGCGTTCAACGTCTCGATGTTCTCGACGCCCTCGGCCACCACCCGCAGTCCGAGATCGTGGGCCAGGGTGATCGTCGCTCGCGCGATCGCGGAGCTGGCCCGGTCGTCGACGAGATTGCGGACGAACGACCGGTCGACCTTCACCTCGTGCAGGTCGAACTGCCGGAGCACGTTGAGCGCGCAATAGCCGGTACCGAAGTCGTCCACGGCAAGGTGCGCCCCGAGGTCACGCAGAGCGGCCATACAGCGTCCGATGGCCGCTGATTCCGTGGCCACCGCCCTTTCTGTGATCTCCAGGGTCAGTGCTGACGCCGGTACCCCGGTGGCGAGCAGCAGCTGCGCGATTTCGGTGGCCAGGTCGGTTTCCAGGAGATTACGCGCGAACAGGTTCACGGAAACACCGATCGTGGCGCCGTCCGCATGCCACCGGCCAGCCGCGGACAATGCCTCCCGCAGGACGGTCCGGGTGAAGTCGCCGACGAGTCCGGACTGTTCCACGGCACCGATGAATGTTGTGGGTGTGAGCGGACCGAGAATCGGGTGGTCCCAGCGCGCGAGTGCCTCCACGGCGACGACGCGGCCAGTGGCGAGGTCGATCTGCGGCTGGTAGCGCAGAGTTATGTCGCCGTCGGCGAGTGCACGGTGAAGATCTGCTACCAACGCCATGTGGTCGAGCGTGGAGGAATCCTCGTCAGCCCGGTAACGGCGATAACCGAGATGCCGTCTTTTTGCCTGGTACATGGCGACATCCGCCCGGCGCAGGAGTTCGTCGACGGTCTCGCCGTCCTCGGGGAAGCAGGCAATGCCGACGGAGGCCTCCACCGACAGCAGCATGCCCTCGAAACTCACCGGGCGTGCGAGCGCCCTGGCGAGCGCCGACGCAACGGTTTCGGCGGCTTCGACGGATCGGATGCCGGTCAGTAGCACGGCGAACTCGTCGCCGCCGACCCGAACGACCAGGTCGCCCGCGCGGACGCTGCGCCGCAGCCGGTCGGCGACCCTGCGTAGGAGGCGGTCGCCGGCATCGTGCCCCAGGGTGTCGTTGATGTCCCTGAACCGGTCCAGATCGACAAGTAGCAGCGCGAACCGGGATCCGGCGGCGGTGCCCGTGGCGGTGGTCGTGCCCGTGGCGGTGGCGGCGGTGGCGATCGCCTCCGCGGTGCGTTGCTGGAGCATCCGCCGGTTGCCGAGTTCGGTCAGTGCGTCGTGGAACGCCTGCTCATGGGCTTCCGCGTAGGTGCTGGCATTGGTGACCGCGAGCGCGACCAGGTTCGCGAAGGCGGCGAGGACTGCGTGTTCGTGGTCATTCCAGATCGCCGGCCGGGTGAAGTGCAGACTCAGCACCCCGACCTG
>NZ_CADDZT010000027.1:22204-29009 GCF_902812655.1 Candidatus Frankia meridionalis
TACCCGCCGGTGACGCCCGGTGAGCGACACCGGGTCGACCGGCCCAACAGGGCCGATGGCCAATTCGACACCGTCGGGCCGGAAGATCTCATAGGCGACCTGGACGGCCCTGGCCTCGATGGTCGGTCCGTCCAGAATGGCGAGATCCTTGGCCGCGGCGTTGAGCCGGCGCCAGTGGTCCCGCTGCTGGGCCGAGTCGACGTGCATCCGGTAGACCATCACAAGACCGGCGAGTACTGGTGGGAGCACCACCAGGGTGACCGGGCTCGCGTAGGCGAGCGCGACGGTTCCGCAGCCGACCGCGATGCCACCTGCCGCGATCACGGTACTGATACCCATGGTCTCGCGCAGCGTCCGGCGCAGGGACATTCCCCGGGCCGCGGAGATGACCATTGACACCGACAGGCTCGTCCACAGGCAGACCGCGAGTCCGGCGGGGGCAGCCAGCGCGACAGCGGCGCCCTGGAGATGCCCGGCACGTCCGCCCTGCATCCACAGGACGCCTGCCGCGACAGCCGTGCCGATGGTGGCGCTGGCTCCGTTGAACAGCACCTTCACGGGTGGCCTACGCAGGATGGCGTGCACGGTCGGGACTACGACCGCGCTGATCACAACGAGCTGGGGAGCGGGCAACAGGGCCAGCCCGACGACGACACCGGCCTCGCTGAGGTCGTAGTCGCCGGTATGGTGCCCGGAACGGACGCGTAGCAGGGGGATCGGTCCGACCCCCAGGCAGACGACGCCGAGTGCCGGCCGCCACCACCCGACGGGTTGTGGCGCGTGCAGGACCTGGGTCATACAGATCGCGGTAATGGTCGACGCGGCGGCTATGACCACGATGAGGAGCAGGTGGTACCAGGACGGCATGAACCGTGCGCGTGCGCCGACGGCCATGTGGGCTCCCGTCCTACCTGCTGGCTCCGCCCGGGCCACCGGGGCCGCGCCGCTGCTCGGCGCACCCCGGTGCCTCCGGCCTTCACACTACGGACATCCGTCACTACGCCCTGATCATGTACTACCTGATGGGGCCGAGGCGAGCTGATACCGGCATTTACCGGCGTCGCCCGTCCCTGGGGGCCGGCTCGAATGCCGGACGACCGGGGGCATTCAGCCCCAGCTGACGCCTGCGTTCACGGTGGTGGTCCTTTCTTGTACGCGGAGCCTTGTGGTGGGTGGCTTGTAGGGGGCGCTGACGGCAGGTGGTTTCCGGTGGGTGTCGAGGTGCTTTCAGCCCCAGCTGACGCCTGTATTCACGGCGGCATCTCCTCTCGGGGGTGGGTCGTCCGATGGATTCCTGGAATGCGTTCACACGGGTGGCTGGAACAGGCATGCGAGGGTTCGTGGCGGCTGCGGTGGGGCTTGGTCGCGGTACGGACGCCGGTCCGTCCTTGTCGCTTTCCGTGAGCGAAACCTGGGTTGTCGGATGCCGGTTCCGTTTCTGCGGCCAATGTTTTTTTCGGCGTTGCTGCAACGAACCGTGACCAACAAGGTAGCCAAATCGGGACTGAATACAACTAAATACACCATTTCGGTTACCTGCTGTTACTATATGGGTGTATCTGTCGTGCTCGCAGCCAGGCTTTTGGCGACGTCGGGGCCGTCTCGATGCAACCGGTGGTGGCCGGAGGCGGTCGTCGCTCCGCGCAAGGTGAGGTCTCGGGGGGCCGGATGCCGGCGGATTCGCGCCTGCCCCGCCGCGGTTTGGTTACCTTTCGGTTACGGGCCGACGGGCCGACGGGTCGACCGGGGGCAGTGCCGCGAGGTCACGCCGGTCGGGGACGGCATCCGCGCCCGGTCCGGCACCCGAAATCCGTCAGGAGGGTTGCCCCGGGGGGAAGTCGGCCCGCCGACACGCCACAATGGAGGTCGTGTCACTCACCACTGTCGCGCCCGAAGACATCTCGGATGTTGACGAGACCACCGAAGACGACCGGCTCTGGGTCACGATCGTGTGGAACGACCCCGTCAACCTGATGTCATATGTGACTTATGTCTTTCAAAAATTGTTCGGTTTCAGCCGGAAAAAGGCCGAGGCCCTCATGCTCGATGTGCACCACAAGGGGCGGGCAACGGTCTCCTCCGGTACCAGGGAGGCGATGGAGCGTGACGCTACGCGTCTACATGCTTATGGTCTGTGGGCTACGGTCGCGCAGGACTAGCGCATCCGGTCGATCATGGCTTGGGTGGATGTCGGGATGTCAGGTCCGGGTGGTCCGCCACAAGGCCCCCACCGGCGTCCGGTCGGTGGACTCGTCGGACGTACCCTGAGCCGGCACCAGACAATTCCGATCAATCCTTGCTGACCTCGGGCGGGAGAGCGTGTCCAACGGCTTCAGTCGCACCACGGACGGTATCGAGGTAGTCCTCGGCCCGCTGGAGGCGACGTTGCTGGTCGAGCTGATCGGCCAGATCGAACTGCTCCTGGAACCGCCGCCGGTGGACGACCCCCTGGAGGCGATCGTCGGCCTGCGCGCCGTCGCGCCGCCACCGCCGGACGACCCGGCGGTGGCAAGGCTCCTGCCGGACGCCTACCCGGACGATCCCGACGCCGCGGCCGACTACCGCCGACGTACCTCCGATGACATCCGTGAGGGCAAGCGCGCCGCCGCGCGCCGCGTCCTCGCGACCGTGCCCGCAACCGGCGGCCGGGCGTTACTCGACGACCCCGCCGCCCAGGACTGGCTGATCACCCTCAACGATCTGCGACTGGTGCTCGGCACCCGGCTGGACATCACCGACGACGCCACCGCCGACGCCCTGTAC
Source organism: Candidatus Frankia meridionalis (assembly GCF_902812655.1). GTDB lineage: Bacteria > Actinomycetota > Actinomycetes > Frankiales > Frankiaceae > Protofrankia > Protofrankia meridionalis. The sequence continues at coordinate 24,968 of NZ_CADDZT010000027.1, forward strand.
GAGATCGACAGCGATGATCCACGCCGACCCGTGATCGAGGTGTACCTGTTCCTCGGGGATCTGCAGGACCAGCTCGTCCATGCCCTGCTGTGACGCCGTCGGGCCTTGCGCCGCATCAGGCAACATCTGCCCTGCCGCGGCACGCCCGGCCAACATCGCCTGACCCGGCGCTTGCCCGCCATCTCGTCCTGATCGCACCCGTGGCGGATGCCGCTCGTCGTACGGTGGGCCGGTGCTGCGCATCGATCGAACGGTGTACGACGCCATCGTCGCCCACGCCCGGCGAGACCACCCCGACGAGGCGTGCGGCATTGTCGCGGGGCCGGTCGGGTCGGATCGTCCGGAGCGGTTCGTGGCCATGGAGAACTCCGCGCGGTCACCGACCTTCTACGAGTTCGATTCCATGGAGCAACTCAAGGTCTGGAACGAGATGGACGACCGAGACGAGGAGCCGGTGGTGATCTACCATTCGCATACCGCCACCGAGGCGTTCCCGTCCCGGACGGACGTCTCGTATGCCGCGTACCCCGATGCCCACTATGTCCTGGTCTCGACCCGTGACCCCGAGCGGACCGAGTTCCGGTCCTACCGCATCGTCGACGCGGCGGTGACCGAGGAGCCGGTGGAAATCGTCTGACCGCTCGTGGCGTTGGACGGGAGGTCCGGTGCGCTCGAGCCCGTCTGCCGGTGCCCGGGACGTCCCCGTACGGCGGATCTTCCCGTGTGGGTCCGACGGGGCCGGTGGGCTCGGTGGTATTGGATTCGTGGTGGTATCGGATTCGCGGTGGTATCGAACACGCTGTGGCAGCAGAGATGATGATGAGGAGCTTGACCGCCGGCGGCGGTGAAGAACGACACCGGGTAACACCGAGAGGAGCACCATGGCAGTCCAGGTCCGCGTACCGACGATCCTGCGCAGCTACACGGGCGGATCCAAGATCGTCGAAGGCGCAGGCGAGACGCTCGGCGCGCTGTTCATCGACATCGACAGCCGCTTCCCCGGCCTGCGAGGCCGGCTCGTCTCCGGCGAAAGCGGCGGTGAACTGCACCGTTTCGTGAACATCTACGTCAACGACGAGGACGTGCGCTTCCTGGGCGGTCTCGACGCAAAGCTCACCGACGGTGACAATGTCACTATCCTGCCCGCCGTCGCCGGCGGCTCCGCCATCATGCCGGCGACTTTGGGCGTGGGTACTATCCTGCCCGCCGTCGCCGGCGGCTCCGCCATCATGCCGGCGGAGGCGTGCCGCTGCGGGGCACAGGGGATTCTCGCCGAGCCCACCCGTCACTGACAGGCAGACAGGTCAGAAGAGCTCATGCGTTTCGACTCCCTGATGGACTCGGTCGGCCGTACCCCGATGGTGGGCCTGCCGAGACTTTCCCCGTCGCCGGACGTCCGGCTGTGGGCCAAGCTGGAACAGGACAACCCCACCGGCTCGATCAAGGACCGCGCCGCTCTGTGGATGATTGCCGACGGGGAGAAACGAGGCGTCCTGACCGCGGGCGCGACCGTCCTCGAACCGACGTCGGGGAACACCGGCATCTCGCTGGCCATGGTCTGCCGGCAGCGTGGCTATCGGCTGATCTGTGTGATGCCGGAGAACACCTCCACCGAACGGCGGCAGCTGCTCACCATGTGGGGGGCCGAGATAGTGTTCTCGCCCGCGGCCGGCGGCTCCAACGAGGCTGTGGCGGTGGCCAAACGGTTGGCTACCGAACACCCCGAGTGGGTGATGCTCTATCAGTACGGTAACCCGGCGAATGCACAGGCGCACTACGAAACAACCGGGCCGGAGATCCTCGAGGATCTGCCGTCCATCACCCACTTCGTCGCCGGGCTGGGTACCACCGGAACGCTGATGGGTACGGGGCGTTACCTGGGCGAGCGGGTTGCGGGTATCCGGATCGTCGCCGCGGAGCCCCGATACGGCGAGATCGTGTACGGCCTGCGCAACATCGACGAAGGATTCATCCCCGAGCTCTATGACGGGAGCGTGCTCACCACCCGTATCTCGGTCGGGCCGAAGGAGTCGCTTCGGCGGACCCGGCAGTTGGTCGAGGAGGAGGGGATCTTTGCCGGGATCTCCACCGGCTGTATCCTGCATGCGGCTTTGATCGAGGCTGACAAGTGCGTCCGTGCCGGACAGCGGGCTGACATCGCCCTCATCGTCTGTGACGGCGGGTGGAAGTACCTGTCCACCGGCGCCTACGCGGGGACCCTGGAAGAGGCCGAGGCGGCGCTGGAGGGCCAGCTCTGGGCGTGAGCCGAAGGGATCCATTCGGGGCTTTAGGCCGTTCATCGACCCTGTGGCGATGGTCACGATTTCCCTGGCGCGGTCCGGGATGCCTACGTAGCCGGGGGGTGTCCAAAATTCGACACCGGTTTCGTGACCACTGCCACAGGATGGGAACCGGATTTCGGGCTTAGTCTGATCGCTCATGAGCGGCGTGCCCACGGGGGTATTCGACAGCGGAGCCGGCGGTCCTATCGCCGAGTGCGAGATCCGCGATCAGCTTCCGCGTGAATCCCTCTGCCACAGCGGTGACACGCAGCGCACTCCCGTCGGCGCCCCGGTCGAGATCGGCCCGCGGGGTACCTGGGAGCACCCTGGCACTTCGGTGACCACCGAGGCGATCCCTCTGGTTACCCGTTGGGCCGTGCCGGTGACCCGAAACGACCGGGTCGGTGCGGCCGGTATGGTTGCGGCCGTCTCGGATGACGTCTGCGATGAAGCCTTTTCTGTCGGGCCGGAGGCTCGGCAAACCGGCCATATCCGCCCTGCCTTCATCCGTTACGTCCAACGTGACAACACCGGTGGCCGCCAGCTGCTTGAATTACCCGGGGTGTATCTGGCGCCATTTCAGAAAGCCGATGTGGACACATTGACAGCGGGTCGTAACCGGCATCTTTCGTTGGCCGGCGTCATCGGCTTTTTCAGGGGAGAGGGCGTCACATTGGTGAGTAGCGCAGAAAGAGTAGAAAGAACCGTGGGGGATGGCCGCGGGCCGTTCACCCGGCACGACCTGTTCCGTGATCTGGATCTGCTTCCACCGGTCCGCGGGTTTCCGACGGACGGTGATCCGGATGTGTTTCGCCGTCTTGGCGGGCGCCGGCCCACAACCACGGCCGTCTCAGCAGTCTCAGCCGTTTCGGCAGGTGGGGCGGACGCGTCCGTGCCATCAAGGTCCTCGTCGCTGCCGGCGTCGTCGTCGACAGCATCATCGCTGACAGCATTGGCGGTAGCCCGATGAAACTCACCATCCTGGGTTGTTCGGGTACCTATCCCGGGCCCCGATCGGCGTGTTCGTCCTACCTGGTCGAATCGGACGGCTTCCGGCTCGTGCTGGACGCCGGGAACGGCTCTATGGGCGAGTTGCAGCGGCACTGCGACCTGCGGGACGTGGACGCCGTCCTCGTCTCCCACCTGCACGGTGACCACTGCCTCGATCTCGTGGTGAGCGCCTACGCCCGGCGGTACCACCCGGAAGGCATGCCTCCGAAACTTCCCGTCTACGGGCCCATCAACACCCAGGAACGTCTGTGTGCCGCGTTCGAGCGCTGGCCCGAGGACTCCCTGGCTGATATCTACGACTTCCAGACGATCAGTCCTGGACGGTTGAACGTGGGTCCTTTCCAGATCGATCTGGAAAGGGTCGCGCACCCGGTCGAGGCCTTCGGTATGCGGTTGACCGCGGATGGGCGTTCCCTGACCTACTCCGGTGACACCAGCGCCTGCGACGAGCTGGTTCAGCTTGCTCGGGATTCGGATCTGTTCCTGTGCGAGGCCGCTTTCATGGATGTCCCGGACAACCCGCCTGGCATTCACCTGTCGGGGCGTGAGGCAGGTGAGCACGCCGCCAAGGCCGGGGTGGGCCGTCTGGTGCTCACCCATCTCGTGCCCTGGGGTAATACGGAACGCAGTCACGAGGAGGCGGCAGGTGCCTTTGACGGTCCGTTGACCGTCGCCGAAACAGGGGCTGTCTACGAGCTGTAAGGGCGTTTCCGGGGCTGGGCAGGCCGAGTTCCGCCGGTCGGCCTGGG
>NZ_CADDZT010000027.1:29083-31859 GCF_902812655.1 Candidatus Frankia meridionalis
TTGCTGCGGGCTGCGGGCTGCGGGCTGCGGGCTGCGGGCTGCGGGCTGCGGGGCCGGCCTGGTGCGGTGGGCAGTGGTCCGTGACGGTGACGCCGACCGGTAGGGTCCGACGTCGTGACGCGTTCCGACGGCAGGACATCCGGTGAACTCCGCCCAGTAGTGATTTCCCGTGGCTGGCAGGACCATGCGGAGGGTTCGGCTCTGATCGAGTTCGGGCGAACCCGGGTGTTGTGCGCAGCCTCGGTCACCGAAGGTGTCCCGCGCTGGCGCAAGGGCAGCGGGCTCGGCTGGGTGACCGCCGAGTACGCGATGCTGCCGCGGGCGACGAACACCCGCAACGACCGCGAGTCCGTACGCGGTCGGATCGGTGGCCGCACCCACGAGATCTCCCGGTTGATCGGCCGCAGCCTCCGCACCTGTGTCGATCTGAAGATCCTCGGTGAGAACACGATCGCGATCGACTGTGATGTTCTCGTGGCCGACGGTGGTACCCGGACAGCCTCGATCACCGGCGCCTGCGTGGCGTTGTCGGATGCATGTGCCTGGCTGGGCCGTCCGGGCGCGATGATCCGCAGCGTGGCCGCGGTGAGCGTCGGGGTGGTCGGCGGCCAGGCGGTGCTGGATCTGGCCTACGAGGAGGACGCGGGTGCCGACACCGACATGAACGTGGTCTGTACCGGTGACGGTGACTTCGTCGAGGTACAGGGAACGGCCGAGGGCGTGCCGTTCGACCGGGCCATGCTGGACCAGCTGCTCGATCTGGCCGTCCGCGGGTGCGCGCAGCTCACCGACATCCAGGGGGCGGCGCTCGGCGGGCCGCGTCCGGTTCCCTCGGGCGGGCCGCGCCAGGCGTCCCGCTCGTCCTCCCGATGATCTTCGGTGCTGGTGCGCCGCTCTGGCTGGTGCTGGCGAGCCGTAACGAGGCCAAGCTTGTCGAGTTGCGTCGGATCCTCGCGGCCGCGGGACTCGCCGTTGATCTCGTGTCGTTGCCACCGGGCCCGGATGTACCCGAGACCGGGGCCACCTTCGCCGAGAACGCCCTGATCAAGGCGCGGGATGCGGTGGCGGTGACCGGTCTGCCCGCGGTGGCGGACGATTCGGGTCTGACTGTCGACGCGCTGAACGGCATGCCCGGGGTACTTTCGGCGCGATGGTCCGGAGCGCGTCCGCAGGCCTCTCGGGTGGAGCGGGACGTCGCCAACAACACCCTCATGCTCGCCCAGCTGGCCGACGTGCCCGACGAGCGCCGTGGTGCGGCCTTTGTCTGCGCCGCCGCCGTGGTGACGCCGGACGGCACTGAATGGGTCGTGCACGGGGAGATGCGCGGGCGGCTGGTGCGGGCACCTCGCGGGGATGGTGGCTTCGGCTACGACCCGCTGTTCCTGCCGGACGGATACGACCGGACCAGCGCCGAGCTCACGGCCGCGGAGAAGGACGCGATCAGCCATCGGGGGCGGGCTTTCGGGGAGCTCGCGGGCGTCCTGCGCGGGCCGGGAGCAGCCTGACCGCGTCTTCTGGCCGTATCCGCTTATCGGGGGCTCTTACATCCTGATGTTTCAGGATGTGTTCGGATGTGCCCGAAGTGTTCGGTGGGAGGCCTGCGGGCCGAGTATCTGGATACTTTCCGTGAGTGGGCCACCGACGCTCGGCGGGCAGTGCCGAAATCCGGCAAAAGGCCTGGCTATGGACCACATCAAACCGGGTACATGGATGCCAATCGCCGTGTAAGCTAGAACGACCTGTAGTCGATCAGTGACTATTTGCTATCGGCAAGGTAGGTTAAGGACGCGACTGAGGTGTCCGGGTCGTTCCCATCCGTCCCCGACTCGTGACACCCCAGTCGCGTCCTCGATCACTCTGGGTGGTGGCCGAACCGACCGGGGCGCGCACTGTCCGCGCCAGAACGCGGTGGCCGTTCCCGTGTGACCCACGACTCGCCACACGGCACGGAGCGAGGATCGCTGACTAGGCTCAGAGATTGTGTCTGCCGGGGAAGAAGTCGCGGTGCGTCATCCCGAGCGCGGCCGCGGCGACGCCCCTGGCGCCGGGGCGTAGGGACGGCGTCGATGGCTGCTGTGTACCTGGTCCGCCACGGCCAGGCATCCTTCGGTAAGCCGGACTACGACCGGTTGTCCGACCGTGGGCACCGACAGTCCCGGCTCATCGGGGTGATGCTGCGCCAGCGTGGCGTGGTCTTCGACAAAGTGTGCACCGGGGCGATGCGGCGCCATCGGGAGACCGCCACCGATGCCCTGGCCGGATGGGCGGCCGGTGCCACGCGTGCGACGGGAACCGGGCGGGCACCCGAATGCGACGAGCGCTGGAACGAGTACAACACCGAGGACGTCATCGCCTGCCATGCCCCACCCGCACCGGAAGGCACCCTGCTCCAGCCGACTCCGCGTGTGTTCCAGGCACTGCTGGACGCTGCTCTGACGAGCTGGATCGAGGCGGGGGACGCCAGCGGATGCGCGGAGACCTGGCCGGTGTTCGCAGCCCGCGTCCGCGCGGGTCTGGAGCATGTGCTGGCCGGTATGGGCAGCGGTCGTACCGCGCTGGTGTTCACGTCGGCCGGCCCGATCACGGCCGTGTGCGCGTCCCTGCTCGGGCTGCCGCCAACCGGGTTCCAGGCGCTGAACCGGGTGATGGTCAACGCCAGCGTGACGAAGGTCGTCGCCGGTCGGGGTGGCATCAGTCTGGTATCGATCAACGAACATGCTCACCTCGAAGGCGGCGAGAGCGACCTGGTGACCTACCGGTAGGGCCGAACGCCCGC
>NZ_CADDZT010000027.1:32441-34095 GCF_902812655.1 Candidatus Frankia meridionalis
GCGACCGGAGCGCCGTCATCCGGACGGAGGAGGTCATTCGAGCCAGAGGACCCGCAGGACGGTGATGGTGAGCCACCGTTCCTCGACCGTGTAGAGCATCACGCCGAACGGGCTCATCGACGCCGACCACTGGTCTTCGCGTTTGCTGTATGTTCCGTGCCGCTGTGGGTCGGCGGTCAGGACGTCGAGCAGGAGATGCAGCTCTCGGCGGGCTACGCCCGGCAGGACGTCACGCTGTTCTTCGGCGTAGGTCACCCATCGCACCGTGTACCGGGCCATCGGTGTCCTCCGGGTGCGTGTGCGGGTAGCTGGTCGTGCGACCGAACACCGTGTGGTCGCCAGCCGCTGCCCGACGCCGGTCCGCGTCGATCCCTTCCTGGATCTCCGGATTCGCGCACAGTACCGCCATCGGCCACCACCGTTCGACCACGTCCTGGACCGCGTCCAGATCGAAACGGTCGTCGGCGTGGGCCAGGGCCGCTCGAAACTCCGCCTCGAACTCGGCCCGGCGTTCCGCATCCAGGGCGGCGTGGACAGCCGGCCCCGTCTTGTCCACCCGGATCCGCACCCCGTACAGCGGGGTCGTCACGTCCGCGTCAGCCATGGCTCCATTGTCGCGGCCTGCTCGCCGACATCGCAGTCGGGGCATGCCGACGCCGTGGCCCGACGGCTGTCCGTACTGACGATACGGATGGACGGTGACGCTCAGTCGTGACCAGTTGGAGACGGCGCGAAGCCGGGCATTGCTACTCCATGCTCCTTCGCGGAGGTCACGCCATATCATGAATACATCATTTCAGGGTGAAGATATCCAGGTCTACAGGTTACGGCAGTGCTAACCGGTGATTATGCATCAGCCAAGGGATTGCGGGCGCGATCTTGTTGGCAATCAGGCCGGACGCTCAATCAACGTTTCCAATAAAGCGATTGAATGCGATCGAAAAATCTTGACATCGGGTGTTCCCGCGAACAAATATGACACGTGTCCTTCGCGGGTCCCGGCGTGCAAACGACGGGACGATCCTCGCGGCCAGTACCAGGCACCACCAGCTCTTCTCACCGAACGGAGTTGCAAGTGGGCCTCGCCGGCACTCGGCACACCACCTCCACCGCCGTGCAGAACGCCGCCGTGCAGGACATCACCGGGGTACAACAAGCCGTCATCGACGCCTTTGCTCCCGGGTGGCGGCACGACCCGTACCGAAGCTACGAAGTGCTGCGTGACGCCGGTCCGTTCGTTCCGGGACCGCCTGGTACCCGCTCGGTACCCCGCTACACCGAATGCGACGCCATACTGCCGAATCCGGCCTGGAGCCATACCGAGGAGTCCGAGCTGCTCCATCCGAACAGCGAGGTGGAACTGCCGGGATCATTCCTCTGGATGGAGCCGCCGGACCACACTCGGCTGCGAGGGCTGGTGAGCAAGGTGTTGGTTTCAGTCTCGGTCCGCACTACTGCCTGGGAGCGCCCCTGGCCCGGATGGAGGCGGAAACGGCGATCCGTACGCTTCTCCAGCGGGCCCCCGCACTGACCTCGGCCACCGACACCCTCACCTACCTCCCCAGCCTCATCCACCGAGGGATGACGTCCTTCCGTTCAACCTTTCCTGACCGGGCTCACCTCGGGCATCCAGGGACGGAAGCGGTCCCGCTCC
>NZ_CADDZT010000027.1:34139-36538 GCF_902812655.1 Candidatus Frankia meridionalis
AGTACGGTGCCGGGATGAACCTGGACGCGGGTGAGGCGCGCGGTCGGTTTGCCGCGGCGAGGGTCGCCCGGCTGGCCACGGTGGACGCGGACGGCCGGCCGCACCTGGTGCCCGTGACGTTTGCGTCGCATGACGACGTGATTGTTACCGCCGTCGATCATAAACCCAAACGGTCGACGGCCCTGAAACGGCTGACGAACATTACCGCTGATCCACGGGTGAGCCTGATTGTCGACCATTATGCCGAGGACTGGAATACGCTGTGGTGGGCCCGTGCCGACGGCATCGCCCATATTGTCGAGGGTGGTCCGACCTGGCGGGAGGCGATTGACCGGCTGGTGGCAAAATATGCCCGGTACCGGGAAAGTCCCCCCGGCGGTCCGGTCATCCTGGTGGACGTCCATCGCTGGTCCGGCTGGTCCTACAGCGACGGACAGTAAATGCCGACAGTTGTTTGCCGGATGGCGAGATCGTGATTTCTTGGTGTCATTCGGTGGGTTTCTGGTTCATGTGCCCGGCTGCCCACGCCCGGATCCGTTGAACAACGGCCGGGTGGGCATCGGTTGTTTCGACCCGGTCGAACAGAATTGCCGGGTCGACGAGTCGTTCCTGTACGAGCGCGTCGGCGAATGCGAAGTCCTTCGGTCGTCCGGCGATCAGCTTGGACACTACACAGTCATGTGGATCGAGACAGTAACCTCGTCCAGGCGCGGTGCTTGCCGTCTCGATGACGATGACCCGATCCCGCCATCCCTTGGGTAAGACGGCCGTCGAGACGCTGACCCCCTGTGCGTAGTAGCCGAATGTCTCGTGGAACGGTGAAAGCTCGCCGATCGCGCCGTCAACCAGGTCGGCTTTGGCGTCGTCGACATCGTCGAAGAACGCGATGTCGACTTCCATCGAGGCTGTCGCCTCTACTGGTAGCCGGTCCTCGGAAATCGCGGCCAGGACCGACTGGCTTCCTATGACGAGGATCTCCGGATCCTGCGCGATCGTCGACGCCGCCCGCAGGACGTGTTCGAGCTGCTCGCGTTTCACGCGACGTGGTCCTTCCGCCACCATGCGCGGAAAGCCGCTAGTGCGGCCAGCCGGTCCCGCTCGGGAAGTACACCCGCGAACGGCGAGTTCTGCCTGAGTTCGACGGCCTGTTGAGACCGGGATGTCAACACGTCCAGGACCGTATCGACCCCCGCGTCGAGCACATCCTGCCACTGCGTGAGCCACCGGGCGGTCATCCCGGTCGGATGAACCTGCCGTAGCCGGTCGAGATTGGACCGCGCCCTGGTCATCGTCCCTCCGGGGTCCAGCACCAGCCGACCTGCCACCGCGTGATGCAGCCACAGCGCCCGAGCGGCCTCACGGGTGAGTGCCCGGCCGGCGAACGCGTCGACATCCTTGCGGTGGAGTCTGCGGTGGGTGCCGACCGTCTCGAAGGGCAGCAGCCCTTGCCGGCACAGGTCGACCACGTGCTGGCGGGAGGTTCCCAGCAGCGCGGCTGCCTGGCCGGTCGTGAGCCGGTCCGGACCGGTGGCGTCAACGGTCATGAATCACATGATCCGTAATAAACCCAAAAAACACAAGAGCTCTGCTCGGTTACCTAGCCTGGGGTCAGTGGGAGCGGCTCGTCGTCCGGGATGCGGTGGATGCCCGGGACGTGGGGGTCGAGCTCGCCCGGTTCGAACCGGCACAGTTTGACGGCCCACCAGAAGCGGCCGGCCGGGTTGCCGTGCAGCTTGTAACGGCCGTCGGGCAGAAACGCCGCCCAGCCGTCCTCCGGCAGGGCCACGAGCACGGCGAGCCACCCGCCGCCCGCCGCGTTCCAGAGCCGGATCGTGCCGTCGTCACCGACGGTGGCGACGCGGGTGCTGTCGGGGGAGAAGGCCACCGACCGCACCGGCCCGCTGTGACCGGTGCGCCGGGTGTGTCCGTCGCCGCCCACCGCCCAGACCTGAAGTGTGCCGTCGTCACCGCCGCTGGCGATGCGGGTGCCGTCCGGGGAGAAGGCCACCGACCACACCGGCCCGCCGTGGCGGGTGCCGCGACGGAAGGGGAGATTATCTTCGGTTCCGTCGGCGTTCCAGAGCCGTACCGTGCCGTCGTTGCCGCCGGTGGCGATGCGGGTGCCGTCCGGGGAGAAGGCCACCGACAGCACCGGTCCCTTGTGGCCGCGGAGTGTCTGGGGACGACGTCTCATCCCGCGCAGCGGCCAGATCCGTACTGTCGAGTCGCCGCTGGCACTGGCGAGCCGGGCGCCGTCGGGGGAGAACGCCAGCGACCACACCGGCCCGTTGTGGTCGGTGAGGCGGGCCTGGGCCATTCCCGCCACCGCCCAGAGTCGTACCCTGCCGCCGTTGTCCCCGCTGGCGACGCGGGTGCCGTCGGGGGAGAACGCCACCGCC
>NZ_CADDZT010000027.1:36873-37431 GCF_902812655.1 Candidatus Frankia meridionalis
AGGCGGGTACCGTCAGGGGAGAAGGCTGCGGACCGTACCCGGTTGGTATGGCCGGTGAGCTGGTGCCGTCCGGTGCCGATGGTGGTGTTCCAGATCCGTACCGCTCTCCCGGCGGCGATGATCCGGGTGCCGTCGGGAGAGAACGCCACCGACCGGACCCGGTCGTTGTGCACGGTGCGGAGCGCCTGTTCGGTTCCGGTGGTGGTGTCCCAGATGTGGACGGTGCCGTCGGTTCCGGCGGTGGCGAGATGGGTGCCGTCGGGGGAGTAGGCCAGCGACTGCACGGGTCCGTCATGGCCGGCGCGGAGCGCCTGCCTGGTGCCGGTGGCGGCGTCCCAGATGTGGACGGTGCCGTCATCGCTGCCGGTGGCGAGGTGGGTGCCGTCGGGGGAGTAGGCCAGCGACTGCACGGGTCCGTCATGGCCGGTGCGGAGCGCCTGTTCGGTTCCGGTGGTGGTGTCCCAGACGCGGGCGCCGTCGGTTCCGATGGTGACGAGGTGGGTGCCGTCGGGGGTGTAGGCCACCTGCCAGACCCACCCGGAGTGGCGAGCGAGGAGT
>NZ_CADDZT010000027.1:37774-40487 GCF_902812655.1 Candidatus Frankia meridionalis
CGGGCGCCGGTGAGGTCCGCGCCGGTGAGGTCCGTGTCTGTGATGCGGGTGTCGGTGAGATCGGCTCCGGTGAGGTCGGCGCGCACCAGGCTGCGTCCCGACAGGTCCTGACCAGCCAGGTTCGCCCCGGCGAGGCGGGCGGCGACGATGAGCTCGGCGCCGAGATGACGGGCGATCGCCAGGGCGTTGGTCTGGGCGGCCTGGGACGTGTCCGTGCCGGCGGTAACTATCCGCGCCCATCTGATAGCGACATCGTTGCCGGCGAGGGTGCAGAAGAAGTCGACCATGAGCGGCGACATCGCCCGGTTTTCCAACGCTCCCGGCCGGGCCGGGTCCGTGCCCGTCTCGCCGGATACGTAGCCGGATGTGTCGACGGACGGGGGTCCGGTGAGCTGCCCGGCCGCGTGCTGGGCGACCAGGAACTCGGTGACCGAGGAGTGGATGAACGTGAAGCCGCCGTCGTCGGCGCGGACGAGAAGGCTGCCGGAGCCGACCAGGTGCGCGGCCTGGTCCTCGTCAAGCCCGTGGTCGGCAAGAGTGGTCAGAGTCGAGCTGGTGGTCGCGGTCAGTTCGCTGAGGCTGATCAGTCGTTCGGTGCTGCCCCACAGCCGTAGCGCCAGGGCGGTGACTGCCGCCCAGCGCTGGGCGGCGGTCAGGGTGGGCGCGGCGCCGGCCGGCTGGGTGCGGTTCTCCTCGAAGTCCAGCCACTTGGACAGCAGTTCCTTGTACAGGTCGGCGGAACCGATGCTGCCCTCGCGGGCCTGGACGTCGCGGAGCCGTTCCTCGTCCAGTTCGGCGATGAAACCCAGCATGCGAGGGTTCCGGGCCAGCCCGAGAAGATCACGGATGTCACGGATGAGGGCCAGCCGGGCCGCGGCGGCCCGTTCGGCGGTTACCCATGCCCGCTTGCAGGCTGCCCGCGGCTGGTCGCCGTCACCGACGGTGGTGGGCCGGCGGTCGAACAGGTTGACGAGAAACGCGTGGATCTGGCCGTCGGTGAAGTCCTCCAGCTGGGCGAGTCTGCTCGCGGCCACCCGCTCCACGTTCCGGCCGAGGGCGGTACGGACCTGGTCGTCGTTCAGGAAATGCTGGCTGCGGCTACTCACCACGATCTTGGCGTTGCCGTCCACGGCGGACAGCAGCGTGTGCAGATGATCGGCGGCCCGTTCGTAGCTGACCCGCAACGCCAACTCGTCGAAACCGTCGAACAGCAGCACCACCCGGCCGGACCGCAGCAGGTAGCCGAACTTCGCCCGGTCGAAGGTTTCCTCGCCGGTGGCCATGAAATGCGCGGCGACGAGCTCGTCCACACTGTGCGCCTTTCCAGTGCGCGAAGCTCGACGAGCATCGGGATCAGGTGCGGCAGCCGGGACGGCAGCTGGCGGGCCAGCTCGTGCAGCAGGAACGTCTTCCCACGGCCGAAATCGGCGAGCAGCAGGACGATACCGTGGCCCGTCCACGGCCAGCCAGCTCGCGACCTCGCCGAGCGCGTCCTCGGTCGGCGGTGCGGCCGGCTGGTCCAACCGGGTCAGGCGCTGCGGCACATATAGGGCCGGCGGGTACAGCGGGTCCGCCTCCAGGCGGGCCGTCTGCCGGGCCAGGTAGCCGCGAAGGTCCAGCAGGCCCTGGTATTCGACGAAACTGACCAGCCGCACCCCGCGGCGCAGTGCGGCCCGCGCCAGATCGTCGTCCGCCCGCGGCCCGCCGTAGACGAGGTCGGAGACCAGATGCTGGTCACCCGCGGCGTAGTGAGCGTGCACCCGCCCGGCGAACTCCTCCACCGCGGCCAGGTCGGCGCCATGTTCGTACACCCCGACCGGTCGCTGTTCCACCAGCGTGCCGGGCCGGGCCACCGCCACCCGCAGATAGGTCGGTGTGCCGGCGGTGCCATTGGTGGGGGTGACGGTCGCGTCCTTGTTCCGCAGCCGGGCCACCTCGATCACCCGGGTGAGGAAGGTGTCCGGACGCGCGAAGATCTCGCCCGTGTCGTCGGGGTGTCGCCGGAACGGCATCCGCTCCGCGGCATCGTGGTCGTCGTCCTCAGGCAGACCGGCTGGGGGTCGGAAGGGGGGATCGCGCCACCGGCAGGGCCGCGCCCGTGTTGGGCCAGGACCGGCTGATCCGCGTAATCCGCATGATCCCCGCGTCCGGTTCGTTCCCGTCATCTGCCGACCCGCGCGGGGCGCCCGACGCCTGTGTATGGCGGGACAGGCCGGCTGCGTCGATCCGCAGCAGCTGGGAGGCCCCACGGGTGGCCAGGACGGGCACGTCCACCTCGCCCAGCGTCGTGACCCCGTCATTCGAGTTACCGGCCGGGTTGCCGCCGTGCAGCAGCAGGTTCACATCTGGGCCGACTATCGTGGTGAACCCGTCCGCGTCCCGCAGGAGTTCATCCTGGTTGGCGCTGTCGTCGCACCTGGATGGCCGGGCCGGGTTGTGATGGATGGCGCCGATACGCAGCCAGCCACGCTGGGCATACTCCCGCAGCCGCTCGGCGAACCAGCCGCATTGGTTCTCGCCGAGCAGCCCGTACCGGTCCTGCGGGCGGTGGCTGACCGCCATGGTCGAGTTCAGTCCCGCGACGACGACCTTCAGATCGTCCATCGTGAACAGGGACCATTCCCGGCCCACGACAAAGGAGTGCTCGATCGCGCTGTCACCGTAGAATTCGCCCAGCATCCGCAGGAAAGGACGCCATTTCGGAAAGTACGGC
>NZ_CADDZT010000027.1:41020-41846 GCF_902812655.1 Candidatus Frankia meridionalis
GGGGACGATCGCCACCCGCTGCCGGGGCAGCCCAAGCCCATCGGCAAGATCTGAAAGGAACGTCGCGGCCTGGTCGAACTCGCTGGGCCGGCCGTGCTCGGTGAGATCGCCGGTGACCACCAGTAGGTCGGGGGTGAGCCCCGCACGGCGGGTCTGCTCGGCTATGCGGTCGAGCAGGCCGGCGCCGTTGCCTGGGTCGGTGGTGTTGAAACGCAGGTCCGACAGGTGGAGCACGACCACCGCGGTGCGTGCACCGACCGGACCCACCGACGCCTGGTTCCCACCAGCCCCGGGGAAGTCCGGCGGCAGCGACGAACGAGGAGCGACCGGAGCCTGAGCGTTCGGGAAAGGCGGTTCGTCGACGGGTTTCGCCCTTCCCTTCAACGTTTCCTCGAGTTTTTTCAACAGCACTGCACGGGCCGCGTCCGCTGCCAGGTTGAACAGGTCGAAGGACACGACCGCGCCGAGCAGGCCCGGGCGGGGGCAGTCCTCGACGCGGATGGGGATCAGTTTCCGGTCGGTGCCACGCGGATCATCCAGCCATGCCGCTTCCCACTCGGCCGCGCCGTAGACCGACCTCAGGTAGGCGTTCGAGAGAACCGCGATCGTGCGATCCGCGTGTTGGACGCCGTCCTGCATCACCGCTGACCAGTGCGATCCGGCGACCATGTCCCACGCCTGCAGCAGTACCCGGTCACCGGCGGCTTCCAGCTGCCAGGCGATCCACTCCGCCCAGGCCAGATCCGCCTGGGTATAGGAGACGAAGAAATCCCAGCCGTCCGCTGCGGACCCGTCCGCCGCGTTCTCGCGTTGCCCAGCCCCCATA
>NZ_CADDZT010000027.1:42100-45834 GCF_902812655.1 Candidatus Frankia meridionalis
CCCACACAGCCTGCCAGACCCTATGTGCAGCGTGTCGGTAGGCCGCGGCGCGGTTCACGACGTCCTGTTATACGTCAGGTGGCTCGGTCGACGATGAGAGCCGGCTCTACATTAGTCAGCCATGAGGAACGGGCCGGCAGCGGCTGACGAAGATGACGCCGTGGTGACCAACGGCCTCGCGGCGGATGGCGGGCAAGGCGGCGCGCAGGACAACGTCACCATGCGGTTGACCGAGCACGAGGCGCAGGCCAACCTGCTCGCCGTTCTGCAGCTGTGCGCCGCGGGCAAGTTGCGGTGCAGCGAAAAGACACAGCGTCCCGGTGCCGCGACCGTCGGCGTTGTCGCATCCGCTCTCCTACAGGGAGACTTCTACCGCGAAGAACCCATCGCGGCTTTCGCGTGGCCGCTTCTCCTGCAGGCAGGCGCACTGGCGGAGCTTGCCGGTGGCCGCCTGCAGCTGACAGCGCGTGGCCGCACCGCGCTGACCAGGCCGGCGGCTGACACGATCCGCCAGCTCTGGCAGCGCTGGGTCAGCCACGCGGTCATTGACGAGATGAGCAGGATCGAAGAGATCAAGGGTCAGCGGTCGGCCCGAGCCCTGACCGCGGCCAAGCCGCGGCGACAGACCGTCGCGCAGGCTCTGGCCGGGTGCAAGCGGGACGAGTGGATTTCCGTTGACGCACTCTTCGCCAGGATGCAGCGCCAGGGCCTGCATCCCTCGGTGGCCCGGGATCCCTGGAAGCTGTACATCGCCGATCCGCAGTACGGAAGCCTGGGTTACGAAGGTTACAGCGAATGGCCGATCCTCGAGGGCAGATACACCCTCTGCATACTGTTCGAATATGCCGGGACGCTCGGTCTGTTCGATGTAGAGTACGATGATCCCGCCGGTGCCCGCGATGACTACTTCGACAACTGGGGCACGGACGACCTTGAATGGCTCAGCCGCTACGACGGTCTTCGGGCCGTCCGGTTGAACGCTCTCGGCGCATATGTTTTCGGCCTGAATCAGAACTACGAAGCCACCGTGGACGACAGTTCCACGGGCAGGGTACTCAAGGTGCTTCCGAACCTTGATATTGTGATTACCGAGGAGGTTCGGCCGGCCGACCAGCTTCTGCTGGACGCATTTGTGGAGCGAAGCTCCGACCGGGTCTGGTCACTCGGCGTCGAGAAACTCCTGGCCGCGATCGACGCGGGCCGCCGGCCGGAGCAGCTCAGGCAGTTCCTGGAAAACCGCGCCCAGAACGAACTGCCATCCACCGTCACCACGTTCTTCGCGGATGTGACCGCTCGTGCCGAACGGTTACGCAATCTCGGGCTGGTACGTCTGGTCGAATGCTCCGATCCGGCGCTTGCCGCACTCATCGCGGGCGATCGCAGGATCCGCCGCTTCTGCCGGCCGGTTGGCGACCGCCATGTCGCCGTCCCGATCGAACATGAGCCCGACTTCCGGAAAGCTCTTCGAGTACTCGGCTACGTCCTCCCCGTCGACCCGGGAGTGTGACCAGCTCGGGGGCGGCGTCGGCGTCAGCGTCGGCATGCCGGGAGAGCCGTGGCCGCTGCGGGCCAGCTCGACGATCGTGGTGATGCGCTGTTGCAACGGCAACAGGAGGTCTAGGCCGAAACGGTCCCTGCCGAGGGTGCAGCCCGCGTCGGCCAGCTGCGTCAGGTATGGCGAGGTCGTCGGTGTTCCCGCAGTGGCCCATCACCACCTTGGTGAGGTCCACACCCTCGCGTTTGAGGAGGTCCAGTGCAAGCAGGCCCGACTGGTTGTGCGGATTCGTATGCACGGTGATGGGGACGCCGGTACGCCGGTGGGTCCCGGCAACCGCAATCATGATTCTTTCGACCCCGGGGGTCATACCCATCGCGTCGATGGCGCGCTTGAGGAAGGCGGCCTTCATGGAGGTGCCGGCGATGCCCTCGGTGATGTCCCGCACGAATAGATCAATCATGGGATCGAGGCCGTTGAACAGCGTGTCGGGCCCGCGGAACTGGAAAGTCATCGGGACGCTGTTGTAGGTGTACACACCGGTGGCAACAATGATATTGATGTCCACCTGTTCGTTGATCCGCTGGATGCGGGGGATATTGCGGCCCTGGGCCGATCACCGTGGGATCCACGATGGTGTCGATACCCCGGTCGGCTAGTTCCCGCAGTTTGACGAAAGCGTCGGCGATGCGTTCCTCCTCGTTCCAGAGGGCGGGATAGTTCTGCCGGATCTCCTCGGTCAGCACGAACACGTGTTCGTGCATGAGGACACTGCCGAGTTGTGTGGTGTCGACCTTTCCTAGAACGGTCTCGACCTGCGTCATCCCGCTCTGCCCTGCCCCATCATCCGATTGCGTAGGTGGTTTCCGGTGTCATAGTGATGGTTTCTACCTACGGTCGGCGGGGTTCACCGGCATCCGTAGGTAGAAACCATCATCATCACCTTGGAAACCACCTACGCTTCCATAACATGATCGGTGCGGGAGGGGGGACTTGAACCCCCACGCCCGAAGGCGGCAGATCCTAAGAGAGCCGCATCGGCGATCTAGCCGCGCTACCAACGCTTACAGCCCCGATCGAACTTCGCAAAGCACCCAAACCACGCGGCACGACTTCCCGCACATTCCATGACGCATTCCACGAATCGCGACGCTCTGTGACCGGCAGCTGCGCGGCGGACCGCGAGCGGTTAGAGCTCGTCCGGTACGCCTGTCCCAGTGATCTCACGCCACACGTCGTCGAACGGCTTCCCGACGGCTCGACGTTCCTCGCGGATGAGCGATACGACGAGCGCAGCGACGTCCTGGAGCTGGTGTTCGCTGGCGAGGGAAAAGGCTTCGAGCGTCACGTCCAGGACCGCACGTGTCGAGCCGAGCCCTTGCAGTAGGTAGCCGGTGAATGCCAAGGACTGAACAAACGGCCCCACGAAAGGTGCGGGGTACTGGCCGAAGAGGTCGCGTCGGACGGTGACGGCTTCTTCGATGGCGACCAGGGCGTCTTCGCGGCGGCCGAGGTCGGCCAGGCGGTTCGACAGGTTGTTCAGGGACATGGCGAGGTCGGGGCGGAAGGCGTCCGGTCGTAGCCGTGCCAGCTCCCGGCCGACTGCGACGGCTTCGGCCTTTCCGAAGGCGTGGGAGTCCTGCTGCTGGAACGGCTCGCGGACGCCCGTCACCACGGCCATCGGGTGTTGGGCCTGGTGCCGGGGTACGGCGGTGAACTCCGACGGCGCGAGCAACGGACTGACCGCGCCGAACGGCCCGTCCCAGGAGCGTGTGATCCGCGACGCGCTGGCCAACGGCCGGCTGGTGGCCGAGACCATCGACGCGGTGGAGGCACACGGTACGGGTACCACCCTCGGTGATCCGATCGAGGCGCAGGCGCTGATTGCCGTCTACGGGCAGGACTGGCGGGAAGACCGGTCGTTGTGGTTGGGGTCGCTCAAATCGAACATCGGACACGCGCAGTCATCCGCGGGCGTGGGCGGTGTCATCAAGATGGTGCTCGCGATGCAGCACGGGGTGTTACCGCGGACCCTGCACGTGGCCGAGCCCACTCCCCACGTGGACTGGTCGGCGGGGGATGTGCGGTTGTTGACCGAGCCGGTGGCGTGGCCGGAGACCGGTCACGCGCGGCGGGCGGGGTGTCGTCGTTCGGTGTCTCCGGCACCAACGCGCATGTGATCGTCGAGGAGGCACCCGCCGTCGAACCCGAACCCGATTCCAATTCCGAGCTGGGTGTC
>NZ_CADDZT010000028.1:0-728 GCF_902812655.1 Candidatus Frankia meridionalis
GGTCCGCCTGGCTCCAGCGCCGCCCGGCCCGCAGCTCACGTAGCCGGTTCCTCATCGGATCCGCTGCGTCTTGAAGATCAGTGCGGCGATCCAGATCAGCATGTTCCCCGGCGATGACCTCTTGCAGTGCGGCAACGTGGGCGCTCAGGGCGGCCCTACCCGGCGCAGTCAGCGAGATCCACGTGGTTCGGCGACCGCCGTGAACTCCTTTGTGGCTCCTGACGTAGCCGAGCGACGCGAGGGCGCCCACGTGTTTGGAAAGCACCGAGTCGCTGACCTCGAGGCTGTCGCGAATGGTAGAGAACTCTGCTTCGGACACAGCGGTCAGCATGGTCATCAGCCTCAGCCTCAGCCTCAGCCTCAGCCTCAGCCGGGCCGGTGCGTGCAGGTTGGCATCCAGCTCAAGCATCAGTGGCCGACCAGCACCAGCAGCGCCAGCGCGGCCAGTGCAAGGGCCGAGATGACCACCAGCCACCCGGCCGACTCGGCACGAGCGTGAGTCGCCGGGTCTCCTCTGTAGAGGCGCAACCAACGTCGGCCGCTCAACGTGTAGGCCAGTCCCCCAGCACACGCGCAGACAGCCACCAGCCACCACAGCCCGGCGAGGGCAGCCCAGAACGCGGCGCCCAGAACGCGGCGCCCAGAGCCAGCGCGTACGAGGTCGCCGCAGCCCGCCCCGTTCCGAGCACGACCCGGCTCGTGAGTCCCCCGATCCGCACCCCGTTGAG
>NZ_CADDZT010000028.1:1006-24439 GCF_902812655.1 Candidatus Frankia meridionalis
TCGGCCAGTGCAGCAGATGATGATCGGCAAGGTGCCGCGTGACCTGCTGCTACGCAGGGAATCCGGCTGGTCGTGACCGGTGGTGCGGGAGGGGGGACTTGAACCCCCACGCCCGAAGGCGGCAGATCCTAAGTCTGCTGCGTCTGCCATTCCGCCACTCCCGCGTAGGTACCACAGTAGCGTTCCGCAGCCCGGGTGCGTCCACCCGTTTTGCGCCGCGCAGGCAGGCAGCCGTGCAGGCAGGCAGACGGAGCAGCCGGACGGCAGGCCCTCTCAGCCGGCCAGGTTGAGATCCCGGATGACCTTGGCGACGTGACCGGTCGCCTTGACGTTGTACATCGCCTTCTCGATCTTCCCGTCGGCGTCCACGACAAAGGTCGAACGGATCACGCCCAGGGTCTTCTTACCGTAGAGCGTCTTCTCGCCGTACGCGCCGTAGGCGGTGAGCACCGCCCGCTCCGGGTCGGACAGCAGTGGAAACGTCAGCTTCTCGTTGTCGCGGAACTTCACGAGCTTCGCGGGCTTGTCCGGGGAGATGCCGAGCACGTCGATGCCGGCGTCGTTCAGCTGGGTGAGGCTGTCCCGGAAGTCGCAAGCCTGCTTGGTACATCCGGGGGTGGATGCCGCCGGGTAGAAGTACACGACCACCCGGCGTCCCCGCAACGACGACAGCGACACCTGGTTGCCGTCGGCGTCGGGCAGGGTGAAGTCCGGCGCGGTGTCACCGGAGGTGAGACGGACAGCTTCGGCAGTCTCGGTCATGACCGGAAAGCTAGCCTGCCCGCAGCATCACCGCCAACCCGACCCCCCGGACGAGTCCCGCGCCGACCGGGTGGAGTCCGGTGACGCGGGGCCGGTGACGCGGGGCCGGTGACGCGGGGCCGGTGACGCGGGGCCGGTGACGCGGGGCCGGTCTGGTCAGGAACCGCGCCCCAACGGCTCGACGCCGGCCAACGTCGCGACTCCGACGAACGCGGTCGGATCCACCTGGGTGGCCGCCCATCTGCGCAGCTCGTTCACGATCAGCGCGGAAAGGTCGACGTCGGCGTCCGCATCGGCGTCGGCGTACACCATCGGGTCGATCGCGACATCCATGATGACCAGGAACGTCCGGCCGTCCCCGACGATCCGGCCGCATCCCACCGCTCGTCCGGGCTCGTCCGCGGCTTCCACGCACAGCCCGGCGAGGCTGCCGTCGATGGCGTCCGCCGCGGCCTCGGGACCGGGATCGGGCAGGCCGCCCGCGGTACGCAGCCTGCGTAGTTCCGCAACCTCGGGCATCCGGTGGACGACGACGAAGCCACCCACCGACACGGAGACGGATGTCGAGGTGGGCCCGGTGGGCTGGCTGCGGCCGGGGAGGCCAGCCGGTTCGACGAACGCCGGATGGGCCGACACCGGATCGGGTCTGACCCCGACCAGCAGAGTGTCGATCGCTGTAGGTGCCCGACCGTCCGTTCCTGTCGGGCGCAGGATGCGGCCGGCTCGACGGATCCGCACCGGCGGGCCGTCCGCCAGGTCCTCCAACAGTTCGTCCGCGTCGAGCAGGAGCTGGGGGTCGGCGGGTCCCTCGGAGCCGTCGGTGAGGTTCGCCCGGTCGTGCCCGAGTACCAGCAGCGTCCCGCCGGGGACGAGGGCGTGGGCCGCGCGCCTGAGCACCGCCCGGCGTTCGGCGGCCGGAAGGTGCAGGTAGCAGATGGTCACCAGATCGTAGGATCCGGGCGCCGGCGTCCATTCCAGGACGTCGGCGTGGATCCAGTCGGGTGTCACGTCGAAGCGGCGGGACAGCTCGCGGGCCTTGCGGATCGCGACTTCCGAGAAGTCCATGCCGGTGACCCGCCAACCCCGGGTGGCAAGCCAGACGGCATTGCGGCCCTCGCCGCAGGCAAGATCCAGGGCGCGTCCCGGGGTGAGGGCGGTGAGCTGCTCGATCACGACCTGGTTCGGCTCGGCGGTCCACAGCAGACCGGTACCGGCGTGCCGGCGGTCCCACTGTGCGGCGTCCATAGTCGCTATCTCACCTCGCGGCGCCGTACTGCGCCGTACTGCGTCCCGCGTCCGGGCCGGCGATCGTCGCACGGCGACGATCGTTGTAGGAGTCCGGACGGGTGACCGTGGTCGTGGCCGGTGCGGCGTTCACCGTCACCCATCCGGACCGTGCTGCCCGGCTACCCGGTGGGTGTCGGGGCCGGGCCGGTGCCGCTGCCGGCGGCGCTGTTCACCGCGGCCGTGAAGCCGTCCGGTGTCAGAGCCGAGCTGGCCAGCTGCTGGCCGTTGACGAACACCGTGGGTGTGCCGGTGACAGCGCGCTTGGACGCGTTGTCCTCGACCTTCGCGACGTAGCCGTTGTACGTCCCGTTGCCCACCGCGCTGGTGAACGCCTCCGAGGTCAGGCCGACCCTCGCGCCGAGTTGCGTCAACGTGCTGTTCTGGAATCCACCGGTCCGCTCGGGCGGCTGATTGGCGTAGAGAACATCATGGTATTGCTTGAAACTTCCTTCCTGGGCGGCGGCCGACGCCGCGTTTGCCGCCCGGACGGATTCCGGTCCGAGGAAGGACATCATGTGGTAAACGGCCTTGATCTTCCCGTTGTCTATCAGGTTCTGGACGGTGGAGCCGACGGATTTCTCCAGCTCCCCGCAGATCGGGCACTGGAAGTCCTCGTAGAGGTCTACGGTGACCGGGGCATCCGGTTTTCCGACGACGATTCCGTTGTCCGTGCCGGTCGCGTTCGCCGGCACAACCACGGGAGTGGATCCGGTCCGGCTGCTCTGGACGACAAAACCGATCACGCCGACCAGCGCGAGCACAGCCACGACCGCGGACGTGATGATGATCCGTTGTCGTCGCCGTGTCCTGGCCGCTTCGGCGGTCCGGGCCGCCGAAGCTTTCTCCCGCCGGGCGTCCGCCGAGGTCTGGCCGGGTTCCTTTCGCAGGGACGCGTTCTTCCTCGATGCGGCACTCATGGGTTCTCCTGAAACGGTCGGTCGAGGAGGCGGTCGATGGCGAAGGCGCTCGCCGGCCAGCGCACCAGCAGGCCACTCGCGAGGAGCAGCAGGCTGTCCCGGATGATCTCTTCGGCGTAATGGGTCGGCGCGTCGGCGGTGAGGTTGCCTCCTGCGGAGAAGCAGCCGCATTCGATGTGCAGACCACGCGCGGCCGCGGATGCGATCGCCGCGATGTAGACCGCGAGCAGCAGCGCGGATACGACGGCGCCCACCCGGACGGCAAGGCCCACGAGCAGGAGCAGCCCCAACGCGATCTCCACGAACGGGACGGCGTAGGCGACGGGGTGCACGAGTGACTCCGGCAGGATGCGGAAGGCTCGCACGGAGTGCACCATCCCCTGCGGGTCGCCGATCTTGAGGATGCCGGCGGCGAGCCAGAGAGCGGCCAGGCCGAATCGCAGGACAGTCGGACCGACCCGGGCGAGCCGCGGGCCGGTCAGCCCCGCCTGAGCGAGCATCCGATTGGGTGTCCGTGCAGGTGTCGAGGTCACCGGGTCTATACCTGAAATATCCGTTGTCTGTTCTTTTGTCATGTTTTCACATGGTCTTTCCGGTGTTGACCAGGATCGACAGGTCGTGCGCGTAGTCCGCAACCTGCGTTCCGGCCAGATACAGGACCCTGGCCTTGTCGTCCTTGGTGAACGCGATGACCTGCGTGCCATGCGTGACGGTATAGGTACCGTTCGCCTGGCGTACCGGTTCCTCCAGCGGGATGCCGAGGGCGTCCGCCTGTGCGCGTACCTGTGCCAGGGTGCCTCGGACTCCGATGAAGGACGGGTCGAACTGGCCCAGCCACTGGGCGAGTACTTCACCGGTGTCACGTTCGGGGTCCGTGCTGACGAACACCGTTGCGACCTGCGACCGTACCGAGGTCGGTACTGCTTCGAGCGCTGCCGCGATGTCGGCCATCGTCGTCGGGCAGACATCCGGGCAGTGGGTGTAGCCGAAGAACAGCAGTGTGACCTTGCCTGCGGTGCGGGACCGCAGGTCGAACGGTTGGCCGGCGGTGTCCGTCAGGTTCAGCGTGGGTTTGTCGATGGGCCGGGTGAGCGCTGTGCCGCGCAGTCCCGTGGACGCCCCGGAACCGTCCACGATCGTCACCGCCGACTCGCTACCTGACGAGCAGCCGGCGATGACGAGCGTGAGCACGGTCAGTGACCCGGCGAGCAGCCGACCCCAGCGCGCAAAAATAAGCAAATCTGACATAACTCCTCGTAATGGGCGGGAGTTGTGAGAATGTGGCAGCGAAGCACACGCCGAACGGGAAGGCCGTGGTCGGCCGAGCCGGGCGTCAGAAGACCGCAACAGCGGCAGGAGTCGGCCGTCCCGGGGGCCCGCGGCGCACGAGGGTGTACCGCAGGCTGACCGTTCGTAGCCAGGGGGGCTGCTGCCGGGTGACCGGTACGCTGCGCCGGGTTGGACGCAGGACCTCGGAGGATGCGGCGAGCGGCGTCAGCCGGCTGGCGAGCAGCCGTACAGCCGCCCGGACCGTCGCCGTCCCGCGCCGCAGCCACCAGAGGGCTCCCGCCGCCGCGACCGTGTGGGCGGCCAGCACCAGGAGGCCGCGTGCCTCCGGTGCCCAGCCGGAGCTCTGCATACTGCGGGGAAGGGCTCGGACGGCTCCGGCGGCAAGGTCCGCACCCGGGTTCCCGAGCTGTTCGAGTGCCCGATCCCCGGCAGCGGGTGGGTGGCAGAGCATGCGTTCAAGCAGGGCGGGCCGGGCCGCTCGGGGCGGTGCCGACAACACGAAAAGTCCGTGCAGGCCTGCCTGGGTCACGAGTGCGACCAGGTACTCCGCCGGCCCACCGAAGCGGGCGGGACGGTTGCGGATGCCCGAAAGTCGGGATCGTGCGGTTGGCCGGGATCGTGCGGCGCTGACGCCCGCGGCCAGCCCGGTCAGGCCGAGTAAGGCGGCAGCGGTCAGCAGCGGGCCGGGGCACGGTGCGACGGATGCCAGGTGCGCGAGCAGAGCCAGGGCGACCGATGGCACGGCGAACCACGCGCCCTGCCCGAGTCGCCCGTGCCACTTCGTGTTCCAGAGCGCGCGCCAGTCGGCGCGTATACCGGACGAGACTGGATGAAAAGGATGTGTCAACCGTGACCGCGTCTGCTCCGGACGCGGTTGGCGGCTCACCGGACCAGGGTAGACACTGGTCCTGCGCTGGACGTCGCCCTCCCCTCGACGTTGGTGAGGTGTACCGCTCACCGCCGTTTCGCCTCGCGTCCATGTGGCCGTTCTGGCACGATCCTTTGTAGTGCCGTAGCAGACCGAAAGGTGCCTGACACGGCGTCGGATTCCTGGCGTCGACGCCCCCGCTCGCGGTCGTCACACAGTGTTCTCTAGGTTCCCTGGATAGTCATTGCGCGGACGAAAGGGCGAGATCGGTGCCGCAGGACCCGGCTGCCATCCAGCAGCAGATCGAGAACACCCGCGCCGAGCTGGCGGTGACCTTGGATGCGATCGCCGAGCTGGTCAGCCCCAGACGGGTTGCGGAGCGGACCGGCGAACAGATCAGGAACAGGGCTGCGGAGGTCCGGCAGAAGGTGTTGGCGAGTGTCTCCGGTGGCCCGGAGGCCATCCCCGCAGGCTCCGACGATGACGCGTTCGCCTTCGGTGGTCCGGCGGAGCGACCCGGGCTTCCCGGCGGGTTCGGTTCGGGTCTTGTCATGCGGCGGTCCGTCCGATGGGATCGCGTGGCCATCGCCGGGACAGGCGTAATGCTGCTGATCTTCGCCGGGCGTCGGCGTCGCCGCCGGCGCTTTTCCTGACGCCGGCGCTTTTCCTGACGTCGGTGCTTCTGGCAGCACCGACCCGATCCGGGTGATGTGCTGAGGTCTTCTGCCGTCTGACCGGGAGGCCGTGAGCCATAGCTGTGCCATCAGGTCGGTGAGACGCCCGTGCAGGTCGGTGTACGTGCCGACCGGGTGATCGACCGTGTCCGGCCGTATCTGGAACACGGGGATGTGGCCCTGGTCGGGCACGGTCACATGCCGCGGGTGCTGGTCGCACGCTGGCTTGCGCTCGAGCCGGTGCTCGGCGCGTCCTGGATGCCGGTGGGCTGTCCGTCCTCGGGTGTGAACACGAGACGCCGACGATCCTGCGCCTCAACGAACCCGCGTGACCTCGGCGTGGTTCGAGCTGCGTATCGGTGACAACCACCATCTGTCGGTGCCGGGAACGAGGCGGATGCGCTGGATCCCGTGACTATCGGCGATGCCGGGCGGGTAGGCACTCTTCGTCCCCGTCGCAAGCAGGCCCCGTCGAGGGACAGGGCCGCAACGACGACAGATGACAGGAGTGAGTCTCAATGGCAGAGTCTCGACCACCTGCGAATCCGACACCTGTGACGACGACCGACGCGGGCATCCCGGCGCCGAGCGACGAGCATTCGCTGTCCGTCGGTCCGGACGGCCCGTTGCTGCTTCAGGACCACTATCTGATCCAGAAGATGGCCCAGTTCAATCGGGAGCGGGTGCCCGAACGGGTCGTCCACGCCAAGGGCGGCGGTGCGCACGGCCATTTCGAGGTGACCGCGGATGTGACGCCGTACACGAAGGCGGCGTTCCTGTCCGAAGTGGGTAAGCGCACTGATGTGTTCGTCCGGTTCTCCACCGTTGCAGGTGAACTCGGAAGCGCCGACACGGTTCGTGACCCTCGCGGCTTCGCGGTGAAGTTCTACACCGATGAGGGTAACTACGACCTGGTCGGCAACAACACGCCGATCTTCTTTGTGCGGGATCCGAGCAAGTTCTCCGACTTCATCCACTCGCAGAAGCGGCGGGCCGACACCCACCTGCGGGACAACAACATGCAGTGGGACTTCTGGACGCTGTCACCCGAGTCCGCCCACCAGGTACTGATCCTGATGAGCGACCGAGGGACGCCGCGCAGCTGGCGGCACATGAACGGCTATGGCAGCCACACCTTCATGTGGGTGAACGCGGCCGGTGAGCGGTTCTGGGTGAAGTACCACTTCAAGACCGAGCAGGGCATTGACACCTTCACCGACGACGAGGCGAAGGCCAGGGTGTCGGTCGACCCGGACCTCCACATCCGAGATCTCGCATCGTCGATCCGTGACGGCGACTTCCCGGTCTGGCGTCTGGAGATCCAGATCATGCCGTTCGCGGAGGCGGCCACCTACCGGTTCAACCCGTTCGACCTGACCAAGGTCTGGCCGCATGCGGACTACCCGCCGATCACGATCGGGCGGATGGTCCTGGACCGCAACCCCGACGACTACTTCACGGAGGTGGAGCAGGCGTCGTTCGAACCGGCCAACATGGTGCCCGGGATCGGTCCGAGTCCGGACAAGATGCTGCTCGGCAGGTTGTTCTCGTACCCGGACACGCACCGTTACCGAATTGGCCCGAACTACCTGCAACTGCCGATCAACCGTCCGAAGGTACCCGTCCACTCCTACAACAAGGACGGCGCGATGCGCTATGGGCCGTCCAGCGACCCGGTGTACGCGCCGAACAGCTACGACGGGCCCAAGGCCGACACGATCCGCTATGGCGAGGAGGCTGTGTGGGAGGCCGACGGTGAGTTCGTCCGGACGGCTTACACGCTCCGTCGTGACGACGACGATTTCGGTCAGGCCGGCACGCTGTACCGCGATGTGATGTCCGACACCGACCGGGACCATCTGGTGACGAACATCGTCGGTCACGCGTCCCAGGACGTTCAGGTGGACGTCCAACGGCGGGTTGTCGAGTACTGGCGACAGGTCGATCCGGACCTCGGTGCCCGGGTCGGCAAGGGGCTGGGGGTCGGCTGATCCGCAAATCCGGATGCCGGTGTGGGCCCGGATGCCGTGAGTTCGTCCGCGGGCCGAATCCCCACCGGGATCCGATTGCGGGTCCCGGTGGGGATTCGGCGACGCCGCTTGGGCGACGCCGCTTACAGGACGGCTCGGCGGCGCAGGGTGGTCAGCGCGATCACTCCTGGCAGTACCGGCAACCAGTAGCTGATCAGCCGGTAGACGAGGACGGCCGCGAGCATGGACGCGGCTTCACCGCCGGTAGCGGTCAGGCCGAGGGCGAGCGCGGGTTCGAGCGCGCCTACGTTGCCCGCGGTGGGGACGGCCCCGGCGACCACGGACCCGATGAGGTAGATGGTTGCGACCGACAGCAGTGACACCGGACTTCCGAACGCCCAGACGCATGCGGCGAGCGCCACGATCTGGGTGACCTTGGTGGCCGCTGCCGACAGGAGCAGCACAGCGGTCCGCCGGGGAGAGCGTGCCAGCACCACCAGGTGCCGCCCGGCGGTGCGCAACTGCGGCCCCAGCCGCCTGCGTATCCGCGGATGCAGCCCGACCGTGGCGCCGGCGAGCAGGCACGCCCCGATGCATCCGAAGGTCGGGCCGGGTCCGAGGTGTTTCATGACCGACTCGACCGGTGCGCTGAGCGCATCCCCGGCGCCCGAACCGCTGACCAGCCCGGCGACGAGGACGACGCCGACGACATGCGTCAGAGCAACCGCGATCTTCGTTGCGGCGACGGCGCTCAGGCCGGCCGACCTGGTCAGCTTCTGACGTTCGAGGTAGTGCATGTTCACCGCGATCGCGCCGAGGCCCGCGGGTAGTACCCGGTTTGCGGCCGCGGCTGCCAGTTGCACCGCGGTCGCTGTGCGCAGCGGCAGCGGCAGCCCGCTGGCCGCGCGCAGCGCGCAGGCGTTGGCGAGAAAGAAGCCGGCTGACGCGACAGCGCACACCATGAGCCACGGCCAGGCGGGTGACGGGACGCTTGACAGTTTGGTGGCGACGTCGGTCCGGAACCTGGCCGCGAGCAGCACGGTCATCGGGACCGCGACAGCGAACGCGATCAGGGTGCACGGCCGGCGCATCCAACGCGTCCACGAGCGGCGCCTGAACGCGCCGGTGAACGTGAGCGGACCCAGCCCGCTGCCGCCGGGTAGTTCCCCCACCAGCGGGTGTGTGATCCGCGGGTAGGGGATGACGGTCGGCGACAGCGCGGCGACGCCTGTACTGTCAGCTGCTGCTGCTGCTGCTGCTGCGGCTGCCCGCCCGGGCATCATGGTGCCAACGGTAGATCGTGGTTCATAACGAATGCTGAACAACGTACATCCGGTGGAGAGACCTTCGGCGAGCCACCCCCGTGGACAGCGCGGCCTTCACCCGGCGGATAGCAGGTCCGCGGGCGGCTGGAACGGAATCGGCGCCGGGACGGCTGCAGACAGGTGGGGCACGTCACTGCGGCTGGCATGGCGCGAACACTACCTGTGCGAACTCGCCGTGATTAATTTTTTACTTATGGTAACCAAAGAAAGGCTGGACCGTGTCGGCCTGATCGTCAGGCAGGCTCGACCGCCGGTGCCGTGCCGCCCGGACCGTACCAGGCCGGTCGGCCGGTACTGAGCCAGTTCTGGATGGCCGTCCGCAGGTGTGCGGGCCGGAACTCGAAGGCGTCCAGGTCGGCCACGGCCACGGAACTGACGTCGATCGCCTTCTCCCGGCTGCCGATCTCCGCGAACAGCGGCAGGGTGGACGCGAACACCATGTTCACCTCGTGCCACCGCAGTCCGTCCTCGACGTAGGAGTGCTCCACACAGCCGACGAAGTCGAGGGTGTGCGCGATCAGTCCGGCCTCCTCCTTGATCTTGCGTCGCAGCGCATCCTCCACGCTTTCGCCCGGTTCGACGTTCCCGCCCGGCAGGAAGAACCACGAGTACCCGCGACGGTTGGCGAGGAGCACCCGTTCGCCTGTCGTGAAGAGCAGGCGCGCGCTCAGAACCACCGACGTCACCACCGACGTCGGGTCATTTTTCTCGAACATGCGTTCCCTCGCGGGTGGGACGGCCTGATCGACGGACAGGCCGGCAGGTGATTGGTCGTCGGGCGGAATGTCGGGCGGAATGTCGAGGGTCACCTGTCAACGGTTTGCGTGGCCTGCACGGACAGGGCCGACGGGTCGAGCCCGAGGATGCTCATCGCGCGGCGGACGACAGCCTGCTCGTCCGGGTCGAACGTGCCGTCGGCGTATCCGATCATCGCGCCGAACTGGACGACCGACCGTGCCTGCACCC
The DNA here is from genome assembly GCF_902812655.1 of Candidatus Frankia meridionalis. Classification (GTDB taxonomy): domain Bacteria; phylum Actinomycetota; class Actinomycetes; order Frankiales; family Frankiaceae; genus Protofrankia; species Protofrankia meridionalis. Next base: position 11,066 of record NZ_CADDZT010000028.1, read on the forward strand.
GGTGCCCCCGCACCTTGGCGATTTCGCGGAACGCCGCGGACCGGCCCGCGGCAGGGTCCCGGCGCAGTGCCGCGACATGGGTGTTGAAGAGGCGGACCAGGTCGTCGGATGCGAAGGCGGCGAGGATCTGATCGGTGGTGACGATCTGTGTCATCGCCTCTCGTTCCCGAGCGTCGATCGTGCCGTCGGCGGCGGCGACGAGCGCGCACATGGCGACAGCCGCGTCCCGGAAGTCGCTGTCGGCGAGTTCGTGCCGGCGGGCGTGCAGCTGCGCCCGCAGCGAGTGCGCCGACAGGCGGAGCTGGTTCCACCACGGGTCGGACTCGGTGACCGGCAGACCCCACCACGTCGGCCAGTGGTCCTCCAGCCAGCGGACCGTCGCGGCAGAGACGGCGGCGGGGGCCAGCGGCAGCTCGTCGCGGTTGCTCAGCGGGAGCAGGACGAGGGGCACATTCAGATGGGCGGTGGGTATGTCGGCGTCGTCCGGGAGGTCGGCCGCGAACAGCATGGTGATCGTGCGGCCCCCGCCCGGATTGGGGTGCTCGATGCATCCGGCGAAGTCCGCCACAAGGGTGTGGGAGCCGGATAACGCGCGTACGTGCCGGGCTGCCGCCGCGTCGACATCCTCACCGGGTTCGACGGCTCCGCCGGGTAGGACGTAGGCGGACTCGGCAGGCAGATGCTGCACAACCAGGTGCCCGCCGGCGTCGAGGAGAATCCGCACCTCCAGCCGGACATCCGTGGGAACGGGCATGACGACCCCCTGACGCTGGCCCTGCACTGTTCGTGAGACGGCATTGTTCGTAACACAACGCGGTTCGCGACACAGCACTGTTGATGACATGAAGTGATCGACTAGGTGCCGCTGTGCTGTCGTCGGCCACCGGAATATACCGAAAGATTCGGATTTCCCGTTTCGGAGCGGTCTCCTCAGCAGGGACCGACCGTGGCGGGCGGTGCCGCATCCGCGGGGTTTCGCGGGTCCCTGGGGAGGGGCGGCTGAACGGGCGCGGCCAGCTCGAACCACACGTGCTTGCCGGGGCTGTCGTCGGCCAGCGTGTCCACCACGCCCCATTCGCTGGCGAGAGCGGCCACGAGATGCATCCCACGTCCGGACTCGTCGTCGTCCCGCACGGCCCGAAGAACCGGACGCATCGTGCTCCCGTCGCCGACCGCGATCCGCACCCGGTCACTCTGAGCGATAACCTGGACGCGCAGAGGGTCGTTGGACCTGGTGTAGCGGACGGCGTTGGTGACCACTTCGCTGACCAGGAGGCGGGCGACCTCGGCGTCCTCCTCGCGGCCCCAGGTGGTGAGCAGCTCGTTTATCAGACGCCGTGCCCGCCCTGCGGCACGGGCATTGGCAGGCAGGTCGAAGCGGGCGGTCAGTGCCTCGGCCACGCCTCACCTTCCCCCTGCCTGCGGCGGCGGGCCTACTGCCGACCATCGCCGTGCGCCCGCCGCCGGCGTCGCGTTCATGCCACCGGTCGCCTGCATTCAAACCTCGTCAGGGTGATGCTGTCACGTTCCAATGGCTACCCAGGGAGAACGGGTTGACACTTGTGTGTGACCGGATGGCGTGCACGCCGCGTCAGGGCTTTGCGCCTGGCTGGATCCGGCGGCTCTAGATCACGTCGATGCCGTCGAGGATGCCGCCGTACCCGGGCCAACGATCGCCGCCGCCGTTGTCGGCCCCGTCGCGTGGTACGCCCGGATGCTGGGCGCGGAGCTGTAGGGCTTCCGGCGCGGGATAGCTGACCGGTGCGGGATGAACCGGCATCCGGCCGGGTGGAATGCCCATCGGCCCGGAGATCGGAGGTGCGAGGCGTGCCGCGGGAATCGCCGGCTCGCGGTGCTGAGGGGTCGGTATCTCATCGCCGCTGCTCACCGGTGCCGGTGCCGGTACCGGTGGCCGGGGCGGGAGCTTCTCATTTCCGAACGGTGCCTGCCCGAACGGTGCCTGCCCGAACGATGGCTGGACCGTCGGTGGCTGCGTTGCCGGAGGCCGTGGCGCGCTGGGCGGCAGGGTCGTCGGTGGGGGCGGGATGCGATGTGCCCCGGTCGACAACGAGGCGGTGGACGAGGGGATCCAGCCCGTGGGATTGCCGGCCGTCGCCGAGACCGGGTACGCACCCGTGCCCGGGCCCTGCGGCGCCAGGGTGGGAAGCGGCCCGCTGGGATGCGGGGTCAACGGGGTCAACGGGGTCGGCCCGGGGCGGGAGTACTGGTCGGGCATGGGCGCAGGCACAACCGGCCGTGCCTGTTTTTGGGGTGTTTTGTCCGGCTCTGGGGCGGGGGCGCTGTTGCCCGCGGATGACTCGCCCGTGATGGCCATGACTGTCTGGCATGGCCAGAGTCGGTCACAACTCACGCAGAGGTCGAACTCGTTCGCCTGGTGGAGGTCGAGGATGGCGAGCAGGGACCCGATGTGCTGAATCATCCGAGGACCGGCGAGGACGGGCCCGTTTGAGATCATGCGAAGTTCCGAGCGCAACTCATCGCAGTAACGCCCGACTTCGTCCGTACGCCGATCCTCCATCGCAGGCAGCATCCACCATCGCTTCGCGTGACGTGTTACCGGTACCGCCCCTGACCGGCCGGCCTGTCTACTACATCACGCACCGGGTGGTTTGTCACACCTTTGTGACCGTTTTGTCGTGTGCTCAGCCCCGTTCGGGGCGAACTTCGTCCGGACGACGTGCCTGACGCATCAGGCCTTCCTGCAGGCGGGCGAACTCCTCGATATAGGGGCTCTCGACCTGGCTCTGGCCACCCGGCCCCGGCTCCTTCGTGCCACCCTGGCGGTCGAAGACCGGTTCGAATCCGGCGAACTGCCCGGCCGGCCCGCCAGGTCCGAGGCGTTCCCCCTGCCCGTCAAACGGCGGGTAGTGGGTGCCACCCGGGAGGGGCGGAGCGTTGCGGTCGCCCTGGCCGTCGTAACCACCCGAGAAGGAGGGCAGGTTCGGCGTCCCCTGGCCCTGGCGTTCGCCGGGGGCCTCGAACGTCGGGTAGTGCGCGCCGTTGCCGGCAGGGCCGCGTTCGCCGGGAGGCGCGTCGTAACCGAACGGTGAACCGTTGGGCGCCGGCGGACCCTGCGGCGGGGCGACGGCTGGTATCGCCGGTCGGCTCGTCGGCTCATTGATGATCTCGGCGTCGGCCGGCCCGAACGCGTCCGCCGGCGGGTAGATCCGCGCGGACAGACTCACCGACAGTGGGTCACTACCATAGGTGATTACGTCCACCTGGTCGTCCGGGCCTATCCCACCGTTGCGGGCCAGATCGACGAACCGGAACAGATCAACCCAACGTAGGCCGTCGAGGTCAACACTGATTCGCAAAGCCATCGTCGCGCCTCATCTCACGTTCTCTGCGTGCGGTTCTCCGCGTGCCGACCTGCGTGCCGACCTGCGGTGGCCTGCGGTGGCCTGCGGTGCTGGTGTCCGCGGGCCGCGTCATCGGCGGCTCCGGCACGGGCTCTCCGGCCTGGCTGGAGCGGCCAGGTCGGTGATGGGCGGGAGCTTATACCCCGTTGGGGCTGCATTCCCCATCCGGGGAGGTTCGTGGTCTTGCACCCGGAATCGGCGATCGACGGTTGTCGTCCGGTGTGCTGCGGCCCGGGTGGAGACCTGCGGTGCCTGCCGTTGTAGGAGGACCTTGTCGCGGCGGGTAGGGTCCGATACGTGAGTGCTACTTCCGGCGGTGTCAACGGTGTGACTGACGTCGGCGGTATGGCCGGTGTGGACATGCGTGCGGGATCGTTGCCGATCAGACTTCTTCATGATCGCGTCCTGGTTGCCCCGCGCGAGGACTCGGCCGATCGGCGGTCGAAGGCGGGAATTGTCATTCCCGCCACCGCGCACATGGGCAAGCGCCTGTCCTGGGCGGATGTGGTCGCGGTGGGTACGGCGGTGCGGACGATCCAGATGGATGATCGTGTGCTCTACGACCCCGAGGAACGGGCCGAGGTCGAGCTGCACGGCACGGCCTATGTGCTGTTGCGCGAGCGGGACGTGCACGCGGTGGCTGCCGAGCGCCTCGATGACGGGCTGACCGGCCTCTACCTGTAGGACCAGGCCTGCGGGAACCCCGCTCGTGTCCGTGGTGCCCGGCGGATGTCCCCGTACAGGGGGACAGCGTGGCCTGAGCGTGACCATGTGGCAGGTCTGACATCAGGTTGCACACGTGATGCCTGGCCTGTTGACGCGCGGGACCGTATTGTTCGCGTCGGTCGGGAGAGATCCGTTGTCTCACCCCGGCCACACGTGGATGTGGACAAACGTCGCCGGCTGTATCTGCGCCAGGGTCGCTGCGTATTGTGACCACTCGATCCCGTTCGGGTATGGGTCCGAGTGGGTACCGACATGCGGTCGTGCGCTGCCTCCGCGGGCGTGCGGCCCATAAGAACTGGTAGGGAAGGAGACTCATGGCTCGTGACTTCGACGCCCGGCGGGGCGCTGATGTCGAGGAGGACGAGCTCCAGGAGCAGAGCCTGGAGACATTGAAGGCGCAGCGCGCCGGGGCTGCCGCCGACCTCGGAGATGATGTTGATGCTCTCGAGGCCGAGCTGGATCTTCCCGATGCCGAGGTTCGGGACGAGGAGCTGGCCCTGCGGGTGCTGCCGAGGCAGGCTGACGAGTTCACCTGCACCAACTGCTTCCTCGTGCACCACCGCAGCCAGCTTGCTGATGCCCGGCGGACCGTCTGCTCGGACTGCGCGGCTTAGAGGTCGGCGCTGGAAGTTGTTCGGTGGAAGTTGTTCGGTGGAAACGGCCGACGGAGGTGCGATGATGTTGTACTCGCGCCTCCGTCGGCCGTGAGCATCATTGATCTTCGTGTCGCCTGTGCGGGCGGATCGGTTCTCGCGGCCGCGGCCGCGGGATGATAGCAGTGTGTTGCCTGTCAACGACCTGGCCTTGCCTGTAGCGGCCTGTCGCGATACCACTACGTTGCGCAGTTGGGCTGTTGGGGGTGGTGACATGGTTGACGGGCAGACGTCTACGGCCGTCGCTCCAGACCCGGACAAATCCGGCGAAAGGGCGCTGCCGCTCGTGGTTTCTCGAACGTTCGTACCGCCACTGCCGGCCAACCACGTCCCGCGGACCCGGCTGTGGGACGCGGTCAACCGAGGTGTCAGTGGTGGTACCACAACGATCAATGGTGCGCCGGGATCCGGCAAGACCGTGCTCGCGGCGTCGTGGGTTGCCGCGGGCCGCGCACCCGGGCCGGTCGCCTGGCTGACCGTGGACGGTGACGCAACCGCCGACTTGTGGGCACACCTGCTGCAAGCGCTGGAACGCAGCGGTGCACTGCCGGCCGGCGTCGCTCCTGCCCGGGTTCCCCCACCCACGCTGGACGGCGGGCCTGTGCGGTTCTGGCGCAACCTGGCGAACGTCCTCGCCGAGCTGCCCACACCGGTCGTACTGGTCATCGATGACGTGCATCTGATCACGGATCCGATCGCGGTCGCCGGGCTGGAGTTGCTTGCCACCTGCGGCGGCCCCGCGGTGCGGCTGGTGCTGTCCGCGCGCTATCCGGTTCTTGCCCTGCATCGGCTCCGCCTCGACGGACGGCTGGTGGAGATCGGCCCAGATGACCTGGCGTTCACCGCGGGGGAGACGTCCGAACTGTTCGAAGCACACGGTGTGGATCTTCCGGTGGATGGTCGGGACCGGTTGCTGGAGCGAACCGAGGGCTGGGCCGCAGGCCTGCGGCTGTCGGCCGCACAGACATCCCCGGATGGTCGCAGCGTCCACCACGATCTCGCCGCGCGCGGCGTCGCCGAGTACCTCCGTGAAGAGGTGCTCGGGCAGCAACCGTCGGTGGTCCGGCGACTGCTGCTGCGCGCGAGTGTGCTCGATCGGCTGACCGGGTCCCTGCTCGACACGGTTGCCGCCGAACCCGGCGGGATGGCCGCGGCGGTCGCACCGGCGGCCGGATCCACCGATGGCGACCAGAGCGCCCCCGCCCCGGTGGTGGACGGCCGGACTCTGCTGGCAGATCTTGCCCGAACCAACTCGTTCGTGATCGGTGTCGACGACGGCGAAACCTGGTACCGGTTCCACCGGCTGCTTGCCGACGCTCTGCACGCCGATCTCGTGCAGGAGGCCCGGGAGGACGAGCCGGAGCTGCACCTGCGGGCCGCCCTGTGGTTTGCCGAACACCGGGATGTCTCGGCGGCCGTCCGGCACGCATGCCAGGCCGGGGACTGGCGCTACGCCGCGTGCCTGCTCATCGAGGGCGGGCTTGGTGTGATCACAGGATCGGGTGACCTGGAATGTGACGGGCGTGTCGGTGCGCTGGTGGACGCCTTTCCGCCAGCAGCCGCCGACCAGTCGACGGAGTGCGCGCTCGTGGTCGCCGCAGGTCGTGTCCGTGCCGGTGAGGCCGATGCTGCGGGTCGTCATCTGGACGCTGCGCGGGCTCGGGTGTCCGATCTGTCCGTGAACCGCAGGCGTCCCGTGACGACCGCCCTCGACGTCGTCGAAGCGCGTCGTGCCGAGTTGCAGGCGGACCCCGAGGAGATGCTCAACTGCGCACGCAAGCTGCTGCGTTCCGGCAACCACCCGGCTGACACCGGTTGGCAGGCGGCAGCCGGTCAGCGCACCACCGGTCAGCGCACCACCGGTCCGGCCGACGGTCTTCCCGCGGTGCGGGCTCACGCTCTTGCCATCCGTGGACGTGCCGAGCTGTGGCGGGGGCGGCTGGACAGCGCGTCCGAGGCGTTGCGGGCGGCGTTGCGGCCGGCACGCGAGGTGGGGGCGCGCGAGTGTGAGCTGTCCTGCCTTGGCGGGCTCGCTGTGCTGCATGCCTGGCGTGGCAGGCTCCGCCTTGCCATGGCGTGGGCCGGTGAGGCGCTGGATGCCGACCGGCGCTGGTCGGCTGCGATGGTCCGCGACCAGCACCGGCCCATGGCGGCAGCCACCGGCCTTGCTGATGCGCACCTTGCGATGGCCCTTGTCGCCTACCAGAATGATGATCTTGCGGAGGCTCACCGTCATTCCCGGGAAGCGGGGCGATACTGCGGGCTGTGGCCACAACCGGTGACCGCGGAGCTCCTCGTCCTGTTCAACGCCATCCTGCTGGCCTGCGAGGGAGATGTCCGGACGGCCCGGCGTCTGGTGGGCGCTCATCAGCCGGGTCGGATGCCCGACATCTGTGTGCGGGCCCGGCTGGCGGTCGAGGGTGAGTTGCTGGTCGCGGCGGGCAACCCTGACGCGGCGCTGGCCGTGTTGCGGCGCGGAATCACCGAACACCGCCCCGACCCGGCCGAGGTACTCGCCCTGGCCCGCGTTCATCTGGCCCGCGCCGACCCACCCGCCGCGGTGGCGATGCTGGCTCCGCTGCTGCGAGCCGACACCGGCTTCGGGATCGGCAGCATCACCGCGGCATGCGTACTGGACGCGGTGGCCGCGGGCCGCGGCGGGGACGTGGCGCGCGCGACCGCGTCGCTGGCCCGAGCCCTGGCGCTGGCTGAGGAGGAAGGCGTCGTGCGCCCCTTCGTGGACGCGGGGGAGGAGGTCACGGCCCTGCTGCGGGCGCATCCGGGCCTGCGGGCCGCTCACCCGGAGCTGGTGGGCCGGCTGCTGGGCCGGGCGGCGGTGGTCCGACCACGGTCCGCGCAGGCGGCGGTCGCGATCGCCGCCTGCGGCCCGCGGCCGGTCGAACCGTCCTTGGCGGCACCGTCCTTGGCGGCACCGGCCGGCACGGGTGTTCGCCGCCCGACACCGGCGGTGGACGGCCATGCCCACACCACGAGCGTGACCACTCCGTCGCAGCCGCTGGCGGGCACGGTCGGGAATCCTCCGCTGGAGGCCATCGTGTCCGGGCAGCCGGGGGCGTCGCCGGAGTTGCTGGCGGTCGCGGTCGAACCGCTGAGCGGCCGGGAACAGGCGGTCCTCAGCTACCTGCCGACCATGCTCACCACAGCGGAGATCGCCAAGGAAATGTTCGTCTCGGTGAACACGGTCAAGACCCACTTGAAGAGCATCTACCGCAAGCTGGGCGTGGCCCGCCGCCGTGACGCCGTGCAGCGCGCCCGGGCACTGCACCTGTTGTGAGTACTTGCGCGCCTTCCGTCATCGATCGTCATACGGCGGGATCGGTTCCGCAGGTGAACCGCCGAAGGTGCCGCTGTCGTAGGTTCGGCTGTCATATCCATGATCGTCGGGCGATGTCGGACCGTATGAGCGTGTGTCGTAGGCGCGGGTGTCATAGGGAGCCCCGTAGGGCAGGTGGTGGTCGGCGTCGCCGAGGGTTCGGCGGTGCGACCGACCTCGCGGCTGGAACATCCAGACCAGCCCGATGGCCATGCCGACGGCTCCGGCCGCCATGAGGATCAGCCCGACTGTCGGGATGCTGAGCCCGGCGATGTTCCACGTGACCGCAAATCGAAGGATGGCGCCGACCACGATCAGGAAGAGCGAGCTTCCGATCGTCACCGTTCCTCACCCCTTCCCACCGCCTCCGCTGGCCGGCTGGGCTCCCCGAGGCCTCCGAGCACGCGAACGAAATCATGATCGCCCACTCTTCGGTCGACTGGGAGTGTGGCCAGGCGTGCGGCCCGTCCGTCTGTGGTCATCGCCGTTCTGTCCGCCATGACCGGACGGGCCTCCGATACAGCATGACGGTAGTTGTCGCGGACGCGGATGCCGACTGACGCGATATCCCGTTACGTCCCGTCCGCATCCCGTTACGTCTCGTCCGCACTCACTCACCCATCGTGGATGATGCGCTACATGTGGTCCGAAGTGAATCCTGACTCCTCGCGGCGCCGGATGACAGCATCCGATCGCGGGATGAGCGATGTCGTCGGCGACGCGGGGGACCGGCGGCCTCGTCGGGTCCCGGGGGACGTGGCGCGGAGGTAACGCGATGGAACAGGTTCTTGATCGGATGGAGCTGCCGTTGTCCGGCGTTGAAGTCGAACTGGTGAGCTCGCCGGTCGGGCTTCTCCACTGGCGGCTGAGGTCCGCGGACGTTCCCGGCAAGGCCGTCGATCAGCCGCTCGAGCGGACGCCGATCCTCGGCTGGCGCGAGGGCACCGCGACAGTGGACGGCCGGCGCCAGACCGTGCCGTTCACCGTCGCGTGGGGATCGCTGCTCGGCGGGCGTGGGCCGCTGCGGGTCGTGCTCGTCCGCCACCGTCGTTTCCGGTCCGCGCAGCAGCACAACCTGGACCCCCTCACGCTCGGCGGAGCCGTCTGGATCGCCGAGACCGAAGGCTCGTTCGACCAGCTGGTCGTGTCGGACGGGGCGATCGTCGAGAGCCGTGATCTGCATGTCCGGGTCTGATCCGTCTGGGGTCCGTCGACGCCGCTGGGGTCCGTCGACGCCGCAGGGGTCCGTCGACGCCGCAGGGGTACGGTGATGGCGCCGCGGACGGCCCGACGACGTCGGGGTAAGTATGCCGGCAGTATGTTCGCATGCTGATTACCGCGCGGATTTTTCGGTGGGGTAACCGGCCGGGAAAGCCTGGTAGGTCGAACGTGTGTCATGGTCGTGATTAGGACGTGTTCCGCGGATGCGTTCGTTAATGGTGACACGACTCACCCGCACGACCGTTCGGAAAGCGGATAGCGAACCTGTCCCTGTGCGTGCCCGCCGCAATTGGCGATCGCGGGATAAACGGATGTCGGATGCTGCCGGCGGGTCAAGGTCTCGGGTGGGCCAAGAATGTCGACCTTGAATTTCGTCGGGCGAGAACGCAGGTCCGTTGTGGATGTGGTGGCTTTTTGTTGTTTTTCATGGTGTCAGCTTGCCGATATCGTGTTGCGACTTCCATGCCCGGTACGGCCGACGAGGCCGCAGTGATGTCAGCCGAAGGTCCACTCTCGCCACCATGCTCGAGACGTTCCGCCTCCTGTGCAATTCGGAGGATGATATACACCATTGATCACGCGATCACGATTTGGTTGTTACCCGCGAGGTGGCCGCCCCGGCCGGCTTTCCACCACACGGCCCAAGCCGGCGGGCGGCATGGCGAGAACGCGCTATGACCTTCCGCTCCCAACCGCCAGTGTTCCGCCCGCAGCGCGCCGCCGGATGCGGCGGTGCAGGGTCAGGAGGGACAACCCATGAGCATCAGTACGCCCCGCAACCTCCGGGATCTTGTCGTCGCGGTCACTCCCTTCACCGAGCCGGACGCGGGGTTGGTCGCCGCGGTGACCCGGGCGGGTGGGCTCGGCGTCCTCGACCTGGGACGTGACGCCGCGGCTGCGCGCGCGGCGCTCACGGACACGGCGCGCTGGTCCCGCGGCCCGTTCGGGGTCCGGGTGCCTGCCGGCTGCGTGACCGGACCCGTGGAGCTGCCACCCGAGGTGGACACCGTCATCCTCGCGACCGGACCGGCCGTGACCGGACCGGACCTGGAACGGTGGGCGGTCGCCTCCCCGTCCACCGGCGCGTCCACCGGCGCGTCAGTGGATGGTCGCCGCCGCGTCCTCGTGGAGGTCATCTCGGTTGCCGAAGCCCGGGCCGCGATCGCGGCCGGCGCCGACGGCCTGATCGCCCGAGGGCACGAGTCGGGTGGCCGGGTGGGCGACCTGACAACGTTCACCCTGCTCCAGCACCTGCTCGCGGCCGACGACCTGGACCGGCCGGTGTGGGCCGCCGGCGGTATCGGCCCGCACACTGCCGCTGCCGCGGTCGCCGGCGGGGCCGTCGGGGTCGTGCTGGACGTCCAGCTCGCACTCGTCCGGGAGACGGAACCGCCGACCGCGGTCGCCGCGGCCATCCGGGCCATGGACGGCAGCGAGACCACGGTCATCGCCGGCCACCGGGTGTACGTCCGACCCGACCTGCCGGTTGCCCGACTGGACGGCCAGCAAACGCAGGCCGGTTATGTCTCGGCCCGGCTCGGCTCCCGTGACCTGCACAGCCAGTTCCTGCCGATCGGTCAGGACGGTGCCCTTGCCGCACCGCTGGCTGATCGTCATGTTACCGCCGGCGGGGTCGTGGGAGCGGTCCGTGACGCGGTCAACGGTCATCTCGCGGCTGCCGTGCGGGTTGCCCCGCTTGCTCCGGGCGCGCCCTTCGCCGCCGACCGGGGCCTGCGTTACCCGTTAGCGCAGGGACCCATGACCAGGGTCAGCGACCGGGCCGAGTTCGCCAGGGCGGTGGCCGACGGGGGCGGTCTGCCGTTCCTCGCGCTGGCCCTGATGAGCGGGGACGAGGTCCGGGTCCTGCTGGAGCAGACGCAGGCTCTGCTCGCGGGCGCCCCCTGGGGAGTCGGGATCCTCGGCTTCGCCCCGCCGGAGGTCCGGGCCGCGCAGCTTGAGGCCGTCCACGACATCCGCCCGCCCTGCGCGCTGATCGCCGGTGGGCGTCCGTCCCAGGCGGCGCCGCTGGAGGCGGCCGGCATCGACACCTTCCTGCATGTGCCCTCACCGGGCCTGCTCGGCCGGTTCCTCGCCGACGGTGCCCGCAAGTTCGCCTTCGAGGGACGTGAGTGCGGCGGCCACGTGGGACCGCGGGCGAGTTTCCCGCTGTGGGAGGCACAGATCGCCGGGCTGCTGGCCTATGGCGAGCGGATGTCCGCCGAGAGTGGGCAGGCGGCCGGCACCGCGTTCTTCACCGGGCTGCACCTGCTGTTCGCGGGCGGCGTGCACGACGAGCGGTCCGCGGCAATGGTCGCGGCAGCCGCGGCGCCGCTGGCCGACCGCGGAGCCCGGGTCGGGGTGCTGATGGGCACCGCGTACCTGTTCACCGCCGAAGCGGTCGCCTCCGGCGCGATCCTGCCCGGTTTCCAGCAGGCGGCGGTGGACTGCGCGGGCACCGTGCTGCTGGAGACCTCGCCGGGGCACGCGACCCGCTGCATCGAGTCGGAGTTCGTCCGTACCTTCGCCGAACACCGCAACGACCTGCTCGCCCGGGGACGCACTCGGGCCGAGACGTGGGAGGAACTGGAACGTCTCAACCTCGGCCGGCTGCGGATCGCGAGCAAGGGGCTGCGCCGCGACAGCGGGCGGCTGATCGCCGTCGACGAGGACTCCCAGCGCCGCGAGGGCATGTTCATGATCGGCCAGGTTGCGGCGTTGCGGGCCGGGCGGACCACAGTGGAGGCCCTGCACGCCCAGGTCACCGAGGGCGCGACCCGCGCTCTGGCAGCCCGCGCCGCCGCCTGCGGCATCGATGCCGCTCCGGTTGGCACGACCGTCCGGGAGCGCGACCAGGAGCGCGCCCGACCGTTGGACGTGGCCATCGTCGGGATGGCCTGCGTGTTCCCCGGAGCCGCCGACGCCGACGAGTACTGGGCCAACATCGTCGGAGGTGTGGACGCGGTCACCGAGGTGCCCCGCAGCCGCTGGGACCCGGATCTCTACTACGAGTCGGCGACAGGCCCCCGACGCATCGAATCCTCCGGACGCGCCGGCCGGGGGGTGCCGTCCAAGTGGGGTGGTTTCCTTTCCCCGGTCCCGTTCGACGCGCTGCGTTTCGGCATCCCACCGAAGTCGTTGAGCAGCATCGAACCCGGGCAGCTGCTGGCCCTGGAGGTGACCGCCCGTGCGCTGCGCGACGCCGGGTACGACGACCGTCCGTTCGACCGGTCGCGCACGTCGGTGGTGTTCGGTGCCGAGTCCGGGGCGGATCTCGCCTCCGCCTACGGCTTCCGTTCCACGTACCCGAGTTTGTTCGGCGCACTTCCGCCCGAGGTCGACGAACGCCTGCCCACGCTGGACGAGGACTCCTTCCCGGGCCTGCTCGCCAACGTCATCGCCGGCCGGATCGCCAACCGCCTCGATCTCGGCGGGGTCAACTTCACGGTGGACGCGGCGTGCGCGTCGTCGCTGGCCGCCCTCGACACCGCCTGCAAGGAGCTGGTGGCCGGCACGTCCGACCTGGTGCTCTGCGGCGGGGTGGACACGCACAACAGCATCCACGACTTCCTGCTGTTCTCGTCTGTTCACGCGCTGTCGCAGACTGGTCGGTCCCGCAGTTTCGACTCCGCCGCCGACGGCATCAGCCTCGGGGAAGGCGTGGCCGTTGTCGTGCTGAAACGACTCGTCGACGCCGAACGCGACGGCGACCGCATCCACGCGGTCATCCGGGCGGTGGCAGGCTCGAGTGACGGCCGGGCGCTCGGCATGACCGCCCCGCGCAAGGCCGGCCAGGTGCTGGCGATGGAACGGGCCTACGCACGAGCCGGGATCTCCCCGGGCGATGTGGGTCTGGTCGAGGCGCATGCGACCGGCACGGTCGTCGGTGACCGCACGGAGCTCGCGAGCCTCACTGAGCTCTTCACCGACCGGGGCGCCGCACCGGGGGGCTGCGCGGTGGGTTCGGTGAAGTCCCAGATCGGTCACACCAAGTGCGCCGCCGGGCTGGCCGGCATGATCAAGGCGGTGAAGGCGCTGGAGACCGGTGTGCGCCCGCCCA
>NZ_CADDZT010000028.1:25054-25524 GCF_902812655.1 Candidatus Frankia meridionalis
CGCGGCCGGTGCGATCGACGTCGCCGACCTGCTGCCGCTCAGCGAGGCGCGGGCCGCCGCGATCCTCGGCGCGGCCGGCGGCTTCTCCGACACGGCCGACCCGGGGACGATGGCGGCCGTGACCGCTCCGGCCGAGCGGGTGCGCGCGGTTCTCGCCGCGGGTGGGGCGGACCTGGCCGACGTGGTGATCGCCAATGAGAACGGGCCGAAGCAGACCGTGATCTCCGGTCCGACCGTCGCGGTCGAGACCGCGGTCGGGCGGCTCGCAGCCGACGGTATGTCCGCGAAGCGGATCCCGGTGGCGTGCGCCTTCCACAGCCCGGTGGTCGCGGCGGCCGCGGAGATGTTCGCCGCCGATCTGGACAAGGTCGCCATTGGCAGGCCGACCGTCCCGGTCTGGTCGAACGCCACGGCCGGCCCGTACGAGGACGGCTCCGAGCAGGTGCGCCGCACCCTTGCGGGCCAGGTCG
>NZ_CADDZT010000028.1:25601-27355 GCF_902812655.1 Candidatus Frankia meridionalis
CCGGGACGGGTGCTCACCGGGTTGACCGACCGGATCCTCGCAGGCCGACCGCACACGGCCGTCGCCACGGACGTCCCGGGTGAACACGGACTCCGCCGGCTGCTGCTCGCCCTTGCCGAGCTCGCGGCGTCCGGTGTCACCGTTGACGTCGCGCCGCTGTTCGCTGGGCGGGACGCGAGAACCGTCTCGGCCGCGAACTGCCCGCCCCGGCCCGGTTGGCTGGTCGACGGCCACCTGGTGCGCACGTCCGACGGCCGGCACCTGCCCGGCGGGCTCACGCCCGCGGACGAACCGACCCGCCTGGCGGCAGCCCAACCGCCTGCACCGGCGGTAACCGAACCCCTCGCGCCGACGGCAGCACAACCCCTCGTACCGGCGGCAGCCCAACCCCTCGCGCCGGCCGGACATGTCCAGACATCCGGTACTGACCCGGCTGCGGATGCGACCGTGCTGGAGTTCCTGCGTGCCACCCGGGAGATCGTCGCTGCGCAACGTGATGTGGTGCTCGCCTACCTGGGTACACCGCCGCCGAGTGTGCCCGTGATTCCCGTCCAGGCAGTGCCGGCGCCGGTATCCGCCCTACCGGTGCCGGCCGCCGTGACCGACGCGGCGACGGCCGGGCCGTCAGTGGTGCCGATGTCCCTGGACCCGGAGACGGTGCTGGACCCGGAGACGGTGCTGGACCGGGAGACGGTGCTGGACCCGGAGACGGTGCTGGGCGCGGTGGTCGAGGTGATCGGGGCTGCGACGGGTTATCCGGCGGAGATGCTCGAGCCCGATCTAGATCTTGAGGCTGATCTGAGCATCGACTCGATCAAGCGGACGGAGATCCTCGCCGCGCTGGCGGAGCGGGTGGGCCTGACGGGCGCAGGCGCGTCTCGGGGGGAGCCGGCCGACACGGTTGTGGAGGAGCTGGCGCAGATCCGGACCGTCCGCGGGATCGTCGACTGGATCGTCACCCGGCCCGACACCGAGACCAATGCCGACCCGGACCCGGCTGCGCCGGGCGACCGCCACACCACGTTCTCGGGACAGCCACGGCGGTTCGTCGTCGAGGTCACCCCGCTGCCGTCGCAGCCTCCACTCGCGGACCTGCTCGACGCTGCGGGAACCGCGGCCGAGGCAGGGCCGCTGGCCGGAGCCCGCTTCGCCGTCGTCGAAGGCGGCCTGGGCATCGGGCTGGCACTGACGACGTTGCTGGAACAGTACGGCGCGGCTGTGCGGATGTTCTCCGCCGCTGACGCCGTCCTCGCCGACCAGTTTGCCGCCGGCGCCGGAGCGGACGGCGTCGTGTGGGTGTCGCCGGTGGACCGGGACGCGCCACCTGCCCTGCCCGCCGCGTTCGGCCCGATCAGGGCGGCGGTGCTCGGCGGTACCCGTCGCCTCGTCATAGCCACCGGCTGCGGTGGCAGTTTCGGCCGGGCCGCGGCCGACGAGCCCGGGCCGAGCGTGGGGATGGCCGGGCTGGTACGCACCCTTGCCCGGGAGGCGCCGGACGTGCTGGTCCGCGCGGTGGACGTCGACCCCAAGGAGGCGCCGACCCGGCTCGCCGAGTACCTGCTCACCGAGTTCCTCACCCAGGACGCTCCGCGAGTGGTCGGTTACCATCGTGGCATCCGTTCGACCTTGCGGGTCGTACCCGCGGAGCTCTCCCCGGTCGGCGTGGGCGTGCCCGCGCTCGGTCGGGACTCCGTCGTCCTGCTGACCGGCGGTGCGCGGGGAATCACCGCCAGGCTGGCGCTGGCGCTGGCCCG
>NZ_CADDZT010000028.1:27660-28585 GCF_902812655.1 Candidatus Frankia meridionalis
TCTGAGGATCCGGCGACGGCCACGGCCGTGGACGCGCCGCAGCTGCGCAGAGCCCTCATCGACGCCGGTGTGCGCAAACCCGCCGAGATCGAGGCCCGGGTCCGCCGGGTGCTGGCCGAACGGGAGGTGCGGGCCACGATCGCCGCTCTGACCGGGACCGCCTCCTATGTCCGCTACCACGCCGTCGACGTGCGGGACGCGGACGCGCTGCGGGGGGTCGTCGCGGCCGTGTATGCCGATCACGGTCGCCTCGACGGGGTCGTGCACGGTGCCGGCGTCCTCGAGGACAAGCTGCTGCCGGACAAGACACCGGAGTCGTTCGAGCGGGTGTTCGCGACCAAGGTCGACGGCGCCCGGACGCTTGCCGGCGCGCTGCGGCCCGATGTCGGTTTCCTGGTGCTCTTCGGCAGCGTGTCCGGAGTGTTCGGGAACCGGGGTCAGGTCGACTATGCGGCGGCCAACGACGCTCTTGACACCTGCGCCCACGCCTGGGGACGGCGTTTCCGTGGTCGTGTCGTGGCGCTCGACTGGGGCCCCTGGGCCTCGTCCGGTCCGGGTGGCAGCGGTGGCGGTGGCGGCATGGTTTCGGCCGAGCTGGAACGTGAGTACGCCCGCCGGGGCATCGGACTGATCGATCCGGACGCCGGGGTCGCCGCCGTCCTGCGTGAGCTGGCCGCCGACGCGCCCGGCGCCGGGCAGGTCGTCTACATGTGCGGCCTGCCGGAGGCGTTCGACGCGGGGGTTGCCGATGCCGGGGTTGCCGACGCGGGGGTTGCCGATGCCGGGGTCTAGCCGGACGGTGTCGGGCGGGCATCCGGCGGTCGCGGTCGTCGGGATGGCGGCCGTCTTCCCCGGCGCGGGTGATCTCGACACCTACTGGAACAACATCGTCACGGGTGTGGACGCCGTCCGCGAGGTGTCACCG
>NZ_CADDZT010000028.1:28859-29758 GCF_902812655.1 Candidatus Frankia meridionalis
GCGGTGAGGAACCCGTGGTGGGGAGCGACCGGATCTATTGCCGGCGCGGCGGGTTCATCGAGGAACTCGCGACCTTCGACCCCATCGAGTTCGGGATTATGCCGTTGGCCGTGGACTGGGCTGAACCCGACCAGCTCATGGCGTTGCGGGTGGCGGCCGAGGCCATCGCGGACGCAGGCGGCGAAGGTGTGCTCGGTGACCGCGGTCGGACCGGGGTGGTGCTGGGCCGTGGCGGTTACCTCGCCTCCGGGGTGGCCCGGCTGGACCAGCGGGTCAAGGTCTCCACCCAGCTCGTCACGACGCTGTCCGAGCTTGTCCCCACGCTGACGGCGGAGCAACTCGCCCGGGTGCGGGCCGCGTTCACCGAAACGCTCGGTCCGGACCGTCCCGAGGCTGCGATCGGGCTGGTGCCGAACCTGGCCGCGTCCCGCATCGCCAACCGGCTGGATCTGCGTGGCCCCGCGTACACGCTCGACGCGGCCTGCGCGTCGTCCCTGATCGCGGTCGAGACCGCGGTACGGGACCTGACGGCCGGCAGGGCGGACGCCATGATCGTAGGGGGCGTGCACCTGGTGCAGGAGGTGACGTTCTGGAGCGTGTTCTCACTGCTTCGGGCACTGTCGCCGAGCGAGCGGATCCGCCCGTTCGACCGGCGGGCCGATGGCATCCTCATCGGCGAGGGCGTCGGCATGGTCGTCCTCAAACGGCTGGCGGACGCCGAACGTGCCGGTGACCGGATCTACGCGGTGATCCGTGGGTGCGGTACGGCCAGCGACGGGCGGGCGTCCACGCTGATGGCGCCGGCACCCGAAGGGCAGGCGCTGGCCGTCGGGCGGGCCTGGGAGGATGCGGGGCTCGACCCGACGGCCCCCGGCTCGCTCGGTCTCCTCGAAGCCCAC
>NZ_CADDZT010000028.1:30370-33227 GCF_902812655.1 Candidatus Frankia meridionalis
GGTCCCGGTGGCGGCTCCCGGCGGATCGGCATCGGTTCCGTGAAGTCCATGATCGGGCATGCCATGCCCGCGGCCGGCGTCGCCGGACTCATCAAGGCCGTGTTGGCGCTGCATCACCGGACCTTGCCGCCGACGCTGCACTGTGAGCAGCCGCATCCGGCGTTCGAGGGCACCCGTTTCGAACCGGTCCGGGAGGCCACCGCCTGGGACACCGACGGCGATGGGCCGCGGCGGGCCGGCGTCAACGCGTTCGGCTTCGGCGGGATCAACGCGCATGTGATCGTCGAGGAGGCACCGCGGCCGTCGAACGGGCCATCCCTCGCCTTTCCGGTACCCGGGTCCGCGCCGGTGCCCGCGCCGGCTGTGGTGATCGAACCGGATCCGGGGGTCAAACCGGATCCGGGGGCCGAGCGGGTGCTGCTGGTGGCCGGGGCGGACGTGTCGGACATCGCCCGGGTGCTCGCCGCGTCGGACGAGGAGCTGCTCGTCCGTGACGACGCGTTCCTCCCCCCCACCGGCGGGCCCGCCAGACTTGCGATCGTCGCGCCGACCGCGCGCCGGCTTGCGCTGGCCCGGACCGTCGTCGAACGCGGCACGCCCTGGCACGGCCGCAACGACCTGTGGTTCACCCCGTCACCGCTGCTGGGCGCGAACACGGTCACAAGGCCGGACGGCACCACCGGGCCGGGCAGGCTCGCGTTCTTGTTCTGCGGGCTGGAGGACAGGTTTCAACCCCGGGTTGACGACGTCAGCGCGCATTTCGCCCTGCCACGGCTGACGGCCCGGGGCACCGAGGCGCTCGGCGAGCACGGGCTCGCCAGCGTCGAGGTGGGACGCATCCTTGATGCGGCGCTGCGCCGGATGCGGATTGTGCCGGATGTCCTCGGCGGGCACAGCATCGGCGAGTGGAACGCCATGATCTCTGCCGGGTTGATCAGTGATGACCACGCGGACATGTTCAGCAACTCGTTCGAACCGGGCGCCCTTGAAGTGCCCGGGGTGGTCTTCGGCGCGCTCGGATGCGGTGCGGACGATGCCGCCGCCGCGATCGAGGGTCTGCCCGACATCGTGATTTCGCATGACAACTGCCCGCACCAGTCGATCGTCTGCGGCGAGGAGGGCAGCGTCAGGACCGCTCTGGAACGTCTGCGGCGACGGGGCGTGCTGAGTCAGCTGCTGCCGTTCCGCTCGGGCTTCCACTCCCCGTTCCTCGAACCGTTCCTTGCCTCGGTCCGCCTGGATGTGGCCGCCACCCCGCTTCATCCACCGACCGCCCCGGTGTGGTCGGCGACGACCGCCGCCCCCTACCCTGACGATCATGAAGCCGTCCGCGCGCTGATCATCCGCCACCTGTTGGAACCGGTCCGCTTCCGGGCGCTCACCGAGCGGCTGTATGCCGCAGGTGTGCGTGTCTTCGTCCAGGTGGGCACGGGTAGTGTCGCCGGTTTCGTGGCGGACACCCTCCCGGGAAAAGACCACCTGACAGTCGTCACGAACACCCCGAAACGTTCGGGCCTCGACCAGTTGCGTCGCGCGGCGGCGGCGCTCTGGGTCGAAGGGGTGGCGGTCCGAATGGACCGGTTGCCTTGTGCGCAACGTCCTATCGCGGCGGTGCTTCCCGTTCCGGTCCCCGCGCGGACGAGGCGAGGCAGGCCGATGCTGCTCAACCTGGGCGCACCCCTGATCCGCCTCGGGGACCGGGCCGCCTCGTTGCTGTCACCGGATCTCGTACCACCGGATCTCGCCGAGCCGGCTGCCCACCGGACGGATCATCTGACGGACCATCTGACGGATCACCCCGTGCTCGCGGAGTTCACCGCACTCGTGGCGGAGACGAACGAGATGCTCTCGGCCGTCCGCGCGCAGTGGGTGGTGGCCAGGACGCCCGCGGCATCCCCGACGCTGTCACCGACTTCGTCGCCCCCGGCCGCGCGGACCGTCCGGCGCACACTGTCGATCGGGACGATGCCGTACATCATCGATCACTGCTTCTATGGTCAGCCGCCGGGCTGGCCACACCTGGCCGACCGGTTCCCGGTGGTCCCGATGACCACCCTGCTCGAAATGATGATTGCCGAGGCGCGGGCCTTTGCTCCCGGCCGGGTCGTCGTCGGCCTGACCGATGTCCGGGCACTTCGCTGGCTCACGATCGAACCGGCGGTCGAGGTGAGCATCACCGTGACCGCTGCCGGGCCGGATGCCGTGCGGGTGAGCATCGAGGGGTACGCCCGCGGCACGGTCGTCCTCGCAGACGGTTACCCGCAGCCACCGGCACCGTCCCGTGAGCCCCTGCCCGACCCACGATCCGAGGTGGTCGACGGGCAGTCGATCTACCGGGCTGGGCGGTTGTTCCACGGGCCCGGCTACCAGGGGTTGGCGACGGTCGGGCCGATCTCACCGAAGGGCGTCCACGGTGAGCTTGTCGTCACCGAGGCGCCTGGCGCGCTGCTCGACACCGCCGGCCAGCTGTTCGGCTACTGGCCCAGGGACTACCTGCGCACCGACTGGCTGCTGCTGCCGTCGGCATTACGCACGGTGCGGTTCTTCGGCCCGCACCCGGCGGTGGGAGAACGGTTGTCCTGCACGGTGTGGGTGCGTGACGTGCAGGACAAGAACGTCACCGCCGATCTGGAGGTGCGGGCCGCGGACGGCACGGTGTGGGCACGCATCGAGGGCTGGACCGACCGCCGGTTCTCCAACGATGACGTTATGTGGTCGCTGTCGTTGCGGCCGGCGCGTAACACCATCGCCGAACGGACCGACGGTGGCTGGGTGTTCGTCCGGGAACGCTGGCACGACACCGCATCGCGTGAACTGGTCCTGCGCTACCACCTGGACACCGATGAGCGGGCCGCGC
>NZ_CADDZT010000028.1:33266-41916 GCF_902812655.1 Candidatus Frankia meridionalis
GGACGCCGTCCGGTACTGGCTGTGGGACAGCGGCGCCGGAGATGTGTGGGGTATCGAGATCGGCCTGTCGAACGAGGCGTCCGGACGCCCGGTGGTCGAAAGGATGCCGAGCCGGGACGGCGTGCCGCCGACGGCGCCGCCACGGGTCTCGTTGGCGCACACGGCGTTCCTCGGCGTTGCGCTTGTGCACCCGGACGGCGCTGTCGGTATCGACATCGAGCGGGTGAGCGGGCGCTCGGACGGGGTTGAGACAATCGCGCTTGCCGATACGGAGCGGGCTCTTCTCGCCGGGCTGGCAGGTGCCGACCTGGATCTGCGGGCACTGTGGTTCACCCGATTCTGGACGGCGAAGGAGGCGGTGGCCAAAGCGGACGGAACCGGGCTCGCGGGTCAGCCGAAGCGGTTCGTCGTCGAGGCGGTTACCAATGGTTACCTTCGGGTGGGTGTGGTGGACCCGGAGCCACACGTGCGGTGGGTCGCCCACGATCTGATCAACGCTGTGGGGGAACGCCAGGACGACCACACCAGCCCCGAACATACCAGCCCTGACCACACCAGACCCGGACACGGCATGGCCGACCGCTACGTCGTGGCATGGACTTCACCCGAGGTCGAAAAGGCAGTGCGTGAGAATGAAGGAGTGCGGACATGACCATCCAGTACACGGTGGCCTCCGAGAGGCACACGGCCTCCGAGAGGCACACGGCCTCCGGCGAGGTGTCGACTGCTGACCGTGCCGTGGCCGAGGAGCAGGTCCTCGGCGAGGTCGCGGCGCTGTTGCGTGACGTCATCGGTGAGGAATACGTCGTCGACCTGGAAATCACCATGACGACGTCGTTCAACACCGATCTGGAACTGGAGAGCATCGAGTTCGTCACCCTCGCCGACCGGATGCGGGAACGCTATGGAGAAACGGTCGACTTCGTCGGCTTCTTGTCCGACATGGGCGTCGACGAGGTCATCAACATGCAGGTCGGCCAGGTCGTCGCCTTCATCACCGACTGCCTGTTGGAACCAAAGGGTGCGCAATCATGACCTCCTCGGGTTGCGGCGAAAGCCGCCGACACGTTTCGATTCTTAGCTTTCGTCGATTGCGGGAGCAGGGGTCCGGTCCAGCACGAAGCGGTGGGCCGGGGGGCTGGATCGACGAGCCGTTTGCGGTGGCCCGCCCTCGAGCTCGGGGGCCCCGGATCGCGGCGAAGCCGCTATCCGGGGGTAGCGGTGGCTGAGATTCTCGCGAACGGCGTCCGTCTGCACGTCCAGCGGCTGTCGCCCAGCGGCGGACCGAGGCCCGATTCGCCGCTTGTCGTGATGGTGCACGGCATGGTGATGGACAACATTTCAAGCTTCTATTTCTCGCTCGGGAACAGCCTCGCGCATGCCGGTGCCGACGTGATCTGCTATGACCTGCGAGGGCATGGCAGGAGCGAACGGACCCCGGATGGTTACGGCCTGGCGAACGCCATGGCGGACCTGTCCGCCATGCTCGGCGCGGTCGGTGTCGACCGTCCGGTCCATCTGGTGGGTAACAGCTACGGGGCGACCATGGCGCTGTCCTACGGGCTGGAGTTCACCGACCGGGTCGCGAGCCTCACCCTGATCGAGCCGCCGTTCCTCATCGAGGGCCTCGGCGCGGAGATGGCCCGTTCGCTCGCCCAGGTCCTGGTCGGGCTGTCCGACGCCGAGGTCGAGCAGTGGCTGGAGCACAGCGCCGGGCGGGCCGTCACCCGGATCGCCCGCAGCGCCCAGTCGTTGCTGCGCGACACCTCGATCGCCGACGACATGCTCGCGACCGAGCCCTTCTCGCCGGAGCGGCTGGCTCAGCTCGACGTACCGGTGCTCGCGATCTACGGGGCCAACTCCGACATCATCGACCAGGCCGAGGGGCTCGCGAAACTCGTCCCGCGCTGCACGTTGATAGTCCTGGAGCACCATACGCACGCGGTGTTGCGGGAGGCGAGCGACTATCTGCGTACGCTCATGCGGTGGTGGTTGTTCCAGCGGGACACCCCGGTCCCGCCATACACCCGGATGCCCGGACGGGCGTTCGCCACCCCGGACTGGGTGACCCGGATGATCCCGCCGTCGGATCTCAACAGCCCCGGAAAAGTCGACAGCCGGGTGAACGGTGCCGACCTCGGAACGTCCCCGTGAGCCGGTTCCTGTTTGTCGTCCCGCCGCTTACCGGGCATGTCAATCCCGCGGTCGGGATCGCCGGCGAACTCGCCGAACGTGGTCATGAGGTCGCACTTGCGGGTCACGCGAGTGTTATCGGGCCACTGTTGCCGCCCGGTCTCACCCTGCTGCCGCTCGGTGGGGAGCTCTCCGACGCAGACCGGGCCGCCGTCGAGGAGAAGTCGAAGAAGCTGCGCGGACCCGCGTCCCTGAAGTTCCTGTGGGAGGACTTCCTCATACCCCTTGCCGTGTCGATGGTCGGTGAGGTCGAGGCAAAGGTTGACGAGTTCGCCCCGGACGTACTCGTCGTGGACCAGCAGGCGGTCGGCGCGGCGTTGGTGGCCCGCCGCCGTGGTCTGCCGTGGGCGACGCTCGCGACCACGTCCGCGGAACTGGACGACCCGTACGAGGTGCTCACCGGTATCGGACAGTGGGTTGTTGATACTCTGCGTGACTTCCAGCGGTTCCAGGGGGTGCCGGAGAGCGAAGCGTGTGACGGTGACCTACGGTTCTCCGATCAGCTGACCTTGGTGTGTTCGGTGCCCCGGATGCTACGGACGGTTGACTTCCCCGACCACTACGTCTTTGTCGGGGCGCCGGCCGGCTGGCGGCGGCCCGCCCCGGGCTTCCCCTGGGACTGGCTGGACCCGGACCGCGAACACGTTCTCGTCTCGCTGGGCACGGTGACCCGCGAGTCCGGCGGCCGGTTTCTACGTGTCGCGGTGGAGGCCCTCGAACCCCTCGCCCACCGGCTGCAGGCGGTGGTTGTGGCGCCGCCCGGGTTGCTCGGTGATGTTCCCGGTCATCTTCCCGGTGGTGTTGTCCCGGATCATGTTCTCGTCCGTCCCTACGTGCCGCAGGTCGAGCTGATGGCGAAGTTGTCCGCGGTGGTATCGCACGGCGGGAACAACACGGTGTGTGAGGCGCTCGCGCACGGCGTCCCGCTGGTCGTGGCGCCGGTCCGGGACGATCAGCCCATCATCGGCGAGCAGGTCGTCCGGGGTGGCGCGGGCCTGCGGGTCAGGTTCGGGCGGGTCACCGCGCCCGCGTTGCGCGAGTCGATCATCGCGGTGCTCGACGAGCCGTGCTACCGGCAGGCCGCGGGACTGCTGCGGCGGGACTTCGCCGCGGCCGGGGGTGTCGTGGCCGCCGCGGACCACCTGACTAAAATGATCTAGCTTTCGGGTGATCCAGTTCCCGGGGAGGCGGATGCCAGCCGATGTTGTGGTGGATGCCGATCCTGATGTGTGCCGGGATCGTCGTGAACGGCATTCGGCTGCGGGGGCGGTTACGCCGCCTGGACATGCTGCCCGCGAGCGGCCGGCCGGTGGATCCACGCCACGAGTTCCTGGTCGCCCGCGATGTCCGGGTCACCGGCGCGGCACGGCGGGCCGCGAGCAACCACGCCAGCCGGGAGCGCCTCGAGGTACTTGACCTTATCCCCGCCGACCTGACCGTCGAACGCGCCCTCGACGTCGCCCGGATGGTCGACACGCGGACCTACCGGACGGATCGGCTCGCTGTCGGGCGCGGAGCCTTCCAGGCGATCCTGGTTGACGCCGAGCTGTTGCGCCGGACCGGAATCCACCAACGTGACGGGTTCGATCCCGTCGAGCTCGTGGCTGTCACCGAACGACTGAAAAGGCATGCGACGACCACTACGAGTCTCGCGGTCGTACCCGGAATCACCGCTGCCCGGGACGACCCGGCCGGCCGGGTCCGCGTGCAGAAGCGGGCGTACCGCGGCCGACCGGTGAAACTACTGGCACCGACGGTCCGTGATGTCATGATGATGTGCGGCGGGTTCGTCAACCTGCGCTGGGCGCTCATGGCCACGGTCCTGTTCTGGCTGCAACCGTTCTTCGTCTGTGCCGGTCGGGTTCCGCTGCAGCCGCGGGATCTCGCTCGCAGTCCGATCGTCCGGATTCTCGCCGGCGTCGATCTGGTGATCTCCTCGTCCCGGACCCGCCGTCGTGAGGCCGTGTGGAACAAGGCGCTGAAATCCGCCGGACTGCCCGTTGACGCGCGTAAGGAGGACGCCCGGATCGCGGCGGTGGCCCGTCGCGACTCCTACCGCGACCGGCTGCGAGCGGGGACGGACGCGTTGCTGGAACCTGACCGGGACACCTGTCCGTGGTGTGGCTCTCCCGAACTTTCCACCCGGCTGAGATCGGGGGATCTCCTGCTGCGCAAGCCCGGTCGTTTCCGACTGGACCGGTGCGACGACTGCCGCCACATGTTCTGTAATCCCCGGCTCACCGAGCTGGGCGTCGAATTCTATACCAGGGACGATTGTAACGGTCTTTATCTGGGCCTTCCGGGCGGATTCTTCGGGTATCCGGCGTCGAGGGCGCGGGCGTACCGGGAACGCGCCGAGATGGTGCGACCCTTTGCCGTACCGCGGGCCTGGCTGGATGTGGGAACAGGATCCGGACGCTTCTGTGACGTCGCCCGGGATATCTGGACCGGCACCATTTTCGACGGGCTTGACAACCCCCGACGCATCACGGAGGCCTGGCGTCGCAGATGGGTCGATAACGGGTTTGCGGGCCGTTTTGTCGACTTTGCGGGAGAGCTGGGGGGCCGGTACGACGTCATCAGTATGTTCCACTACCTGGAAGGCGTCCGTGACCCGTATCCGGAACTGGACGCGGCGGCCAAGGCGCTTGTTTCCGGGGGGCATCTCCTGCTTGAGACAGTGAATGTTGGGTCCCTCGGGGCGCGGCTCCTCGGACGCCTCTGGGCGGGTTGGTCGGTCCCTCGGCACCTGCACCTGCCGACCGTGGACAACCTGACGAACGCACTGGCCGAACGCGGCCTGCGACCGGTCGTGGTCCAGTTCGGTCGGGCGCACCAGCCCGGCGACCTGACCGCCGCCGTGTTCTTCCTGGTGCAACGGCTGGCGCCGGACCCGACGTTTCCCTGGCTGCCCGCTGAACCGGATGCCTGGCGGCGGGCGCGACGCAGGTGCGCGCTCGTCGGTGCCGCGCCCTTCCTCGTAGTCGCCGCTGTCGTGGATTTCATACTGCGGCCGGTTTTTCGTGGTGGGCGCCGCGCGAACATGCTCCGGATCGTCGCACGCAAGGAGTTCTGAACCGAAGGATTTTCGAACCGGACGCTCGGCCCCCCGTACTCGGCACCCCGTATTCACCTGTCTTTACGCGGTTTCCCTGGTTTTTGGCCGTGGTCGGCCGACTTGAGGGCTCCGGGAGGCGGTGTGTCGTGACACCAGTCGTGGATGAGGCCGAAAATGAAGATCCCGACAAAGAGCATCAGCAAGGGCAGCAGGATCATTCGTGCTCCCGGTGGAAGGGTGGATGCGGTGCGGTGGCAATGCGAACGCCGACCTCAGGTGACTACCCGCACCAGGTCAACCTCTCACGTGAAGTTTGCAAGTGATAACCATGTGTTACTCTTCGAGGTTGCGGCCTGGTGTTTCGCCGATGGGGTGGCGACCATGTCCGGGCTGCCGTACCGTCGCATCCAATGTCAACGCGGGAGCTTCCACCCCAAGGAGGCTGAGAGGGTGGCTAGGGTCATATCCCGGGTGCCGCCGACCGCCGAACCTGTCCGGATAATGCCGGCGTAGGGAGCCACTGCCGTGGTGCTGCCTCGTGACCGATCCACTTTCGTGACTACAAGCGTGACCACCACCGTGACCGGCGGTACACCCGCGCCGGTCACCTCCGGCTCGCTGCCGGGCAGTCGTAAGACCTACCTCGTCGGCTCAAGGGACGACATGCGCGTCCCCATGCGTGAGGTGGTGCTGTCGACGGGCGACAGCGTGATCCTGTATGACACATCCGGCCCGTACACCGACACCGGGCAGGTCACGGATGTGCGACGGGGGCTGGCGCCGCTGCGGGACGCCTGGATCACCGGCCGCGGGGACACTGAGGTCCACCAGGGTGCCGGCGTTCACGGCGGTACGAATGGTCGTCATGGCACTGCACCCACGCTCCCCGACCTCGGCGTTCCACGCGCGCGTCCACCGCGGCGGGCTGAGGCGGGACGGGCTGTCACACAGCTCGCCTACGCCCGCCGCGGCGAGATTACGCCGGAGATGGAGTTCGTGGCGTTGCGGGAAGGCCTGCCCGCCGAGACCGTGCGTGCGGAGATCGCCGCCGGCCGCGCGGTGCTGCCGGCGAACGTCAACCACCCGGAGTCCGAACCGATGGCGATCGGTCGCGCCCTCCTCGTGAAGATCAATGCGAACATCGGGAACTCCGCGGTGACCTCGTCCATCGAGGAGGAGGTCGACAAGATGGTGTGGGCGACCCGCTGGGGCGCGGACACCGTCATGGACCTTTCCACCGGGCGTGACATCCACACCACACGTGAATGGATCATCCGGAACTCGCCCGTGCCGATCGGGACCGTTCCCATCTACCAGGCGCTGGAGAAGGTCGGCGGCAAGGCCGACGAACTGTCCTGGGAGGTCTACCGGGACACCGTGATCGAGCAGTGCGAGCAGGGTGTGGACTACATGACCGTCCACGCCGGGGTGCTGCTGCGCTACGTACCGTTGACCGCTCGGCGCAAAACCGGCATAGTCTCGCGCGGTGGGTCGATCCTGGCCGCGTGGTGCCTGGCCCATCATGAGGAGAACTTCCTTTACACGCACTTCGCCGAGCTGTGTGAGATCCTGCGGGCCTACGACGTGACCTTCTCGCTCGGGGACGGGCTGCGCCCCGGCTCGATCGCGGACGCCAACGACGCCGCCCAGCTCGCGGAGCTGGCCACGCTGGGGGAGCTCACCTCGGTGGCGTGGGAGCACGACGTCCAGGTCATGATCGAGGGCCCGGGTCACGTCCCCATGCACAAGATCAAAGAAAATATGGACCTGCAGAGCGAGCTCTGTCACGACGCGCCCTTCTACACCCTCGGGCCGCTGACGACCGACATCGCGCCGGGCTACGACCACATCACCTCGGCGATCGGCGCGGCGATGATCGGCTGGTACGGCACGGCGATGCTCTGCTACGTGACGCCCAAGGAGCATCTGGGGCTGCCCGACCGTGACGATGTCAAGGCCGGCGTGATCGCCTACAAGATTGCCGCACATGCGGCCGATCTTGCCAAGGGGCATCCGGGCGCGCAGGAATGGGACGACGCCCTGTCCGACGCCCGCTTCGACTTCCGTTGGGCCGACCAGTTCCACCTCGCGCTCGACCCGGAGACCGCCGAGGCCTATCACGACGAGACCCTGCCCGCGGCACCGGCGAAGTCCGCGCACTTCTGTTCGATGTGCGGTCCGCACTTCTGTTCCATGAAGATCACGCAGGATGTGCGCAAGTACGCCGCCGACCACGGGCTGGAGACCGCCGAGGCCGTCGATGCCGGCCTGCGGGAGAAGGCCGAGGAGTTCGCCGCCCGCGGTGCACGGATCTACCTTCCCGTCGCGGACAGCACCTGACTCTCAGCTGACCCGTGTCAGGGCCTGTCTGGTGCGGTCGCAGGCCGGTGCTGTCGGTAGAAACCGTCGCCACAATGAGGGTTTCTACCGACGCCTGGCCGGCATCGACCTGCGCTGGTAGGGGAACCCTTGTGGTGAGCGCCGCGGGCGCGTTACATGAGGCAGGTGTGCACGTCGGCACCGGCGCCTCGGTGCCGGCGGGACGACCGTTGGCAGTTACCGCAACAACTGGCAGTTACCGCAACAACTGGCAGTTACCGCAACAACTGGCAGTTACCGCAACAACCGCACGGACGGCTGGATGGTGTACACGACGATTCCTGGGCTCGGCTGCGAGATGTCCGCGCGGATCGCTGACGCGAACCGCCAGGTGATCGTGGTATCAGGTCTTGATCAGATGGCAACGACGAACACGGTCACCCGGTGGGAACGCGTTGACGCGCACGCCGGCTGGAACCAGGTTGGCCATGCCTGTGCCGGACGCAACGGGATGAACGGCTGGTCGTCCAGCCATCGTGAAGGTGATATGACCACCCCGATCGGCGTGTTCACCCTCACCGCCGCCGGTGGGCGCCAACCCGACCCGGGCACGTTGATGCCGTATGAGTACCGGCCGTCCTACTATCGGGCTGGTCGCGAGACGGACGGGCATGCCGTGGCGGCCGCGTTCGACCATGTGGTGGCGATCGACTACAACCGGACGCCGAGTTACCCTCCGTCGGACCCGAACCGTCCGCTCGGCGCGGCGGCTGGTGGGGACATCTGGCTCCACGTCGACCACGACTCACCGACCGGCGGCTGCGTTGCCGTCGCACGCGAGGATCTCAGGGCGATCCTCGCGTGGCTGTCGCCCGCCAGCCGGCCGGTGATCCTCATGGGGGACGAGGCATCTCTTGCGAAATAGCACTTGCATGAGATGGCGCCTGCGTGAAACAGGGCCTGCGAAACTACTCTCGCCAGGTGACCCGCGGTCAGGCCACGGGCTTCTCGGCGTGGCCGCCGAACTGCTTGCGCATCGCCGAGAGTAGCTTGTCCGCGAACAGGGCCTCGCCGCGGGAG
>NZ_CADDZT010000028.1:42209-46718 GCF_902812655.1 Candidatus Frankia meridionalis
CCTCCACCGCGGCGAGGACCGTCCAGCGGCCTTCGCCCGAGTCCGATACCCGGCCGCTGAACGACTTCAGCCCGGGATCCTCGACGAGCGCGGCTGCGGTCAGGTCCAGCAGCCAGGAACTGACCACGCTGCCACGGCGCCACACCTCGGCCACGGCGGCGGTGTCGATGTCGTACTGGTAGTACTCCGGATGTGCCAGCGGGGTGGTTTCAGCGTCGTGTTCGCCGGCGTGGGCTCGGCCGATGCCGGCTTTCTCAAGAACGGCCATGCCTTCGGCGAAGGAGGCCATCATTCCGTACTCGATGCCGTTGTGGACCATTTTCACGAAATGCCCGGCGCCGTTCGCCCCGCAGTGCAGGTAGCCCTTTTCGGCCTGGGCCGGCTCGCCGCTTCGGCCCGGTGTGCGCGGCGTCTGTCCGATTCCCGGGGCGATTGTGGCGAACAACGGCTCGAGGCGTGACACCACGTCGTTCTCGCCTCCGATCATCAGGCAGAAACCACGTTCCAGCCCGAAGACCCCACCCGACGTGCCCACGTCGACGTAGTGAATTCCTCGGCCGCCGAGTTCGGCTGCCCGGTCCACATCGTCACGGTAGTAGGAGTTCCCCCCGTCGATGATGACGTCGCCGGCGTCGAAGTGCTCGGCAAGCGCGGCCACGGTCTCGCCGGTGATCCCGGCGGGGACCATCACCCAGGCGGCGCGGGGCGCGGTGAGCTTCGCGGCGAACTCGGCCAGCGTTGCGGCACCGGTCGCGCCCTCGGCCTCCAGCGTCTTCACTGCGGCCGCGTTCACGTCATAGACGACGCAGTCGTGGCCGTCCCGCATGAGCCGGCGTACCAGATTGGCGCCCATCCGGCCAAGGCCGATCATCCCGAGCTGCACGAGGTCTCCCCTGGTTGTTGGTCTGGTGCGGTGCCGTTCCGGGCCAACAGACCCAGGTTCATTCTCTCCCGGCAGGGCGATCACGACAGTGGGCGTCGGCCGAGTCCTGGTGATCGCTGTGCCACATTCGGGTCCGGTGACCTGGATGCCTCTGGGTGGACACCCTACGTGCTGGGGGCCTGTCCGGTGGTGTGCGGGCTCCATGCAGTGGCCCGCACACCGCCGGACAACAAGTCGGTCAGCCGAACACCGACACACCGCCTGGGTCGATGAGCAGACCCGCGACGATGAGCGGAGCGCTGTTGAGAACCGAACCACGGAAAATGGTGAAAATACCGCTGACGACCAGGGTTACGGCAATGAGTCAGGGAATGAAGTCCATGGTGTCGGTGCTTCCGCCATATTCTGCCGGACCAACCCGGGCAGGCATCGTTGTGGCATGGTCAACACGTTCACTCAGTTGGAGGCGGCAGTGGTGAGTGCCTTTTCCCGCTTCTCTTCGTACTTCTTGGCGAGGTCGTCAAGGGCCGTCAGGTAGTGCCCGACATTGGTACGGGCCTGTTCGGCTTCGGCGTCGAGGCCCTCCAACTCGAAGAACTTCCAGTGCCGAAGCAGTGGCGTGACGACCTCGTCGTGGTGGATGCGCAGGTCGTAGATACCGGCCTTGGCTATCCGCTTGGCCTTGCGGTCGAAGTCGTCAATGCCCGTCCCGGGCATCTGGAAGGTCATGACCTCCTCGGCGATGGCCTTGACCGTGGCGGACGGGTCGATCTCCAGTGCGGCGGCGAGCAGGTTCCGATAGAAGATCATGTGAAGGTTCTCGTCGGCGGCCACCCGGGCCAGGAGTTTCTCGGCAATCGGGTCCTGGGTGAAACGACCGGTGTTGCGGTGGCTGATCCTGGTGGCGAGCTCCTGGAAGGACACGTAGGCGATGGCGCGCAGCGGTGTCTTCTCGCCGCTGTCGAAGCCCTTCTCCATCTGGTGCATGCGACCCCGTTCGAGGGAAACCGGGTCAACACCTCGAGTGACGAGCAGGTAGTCCCTCATGACGATGCCGTGGCGGCCCTCCTCGGCCGTCCAGCGATGTACCCAGGTGCCCCAGGCGCCGTCCCGGCCGAAGATCGAGGCGATCTCCCGGTGGTAGCTGGGGAGGTTGTCCTCGGTGAGGAGGTTGACCTCGAAGGCGATCTGGGCGATGTCGGACAGCCGGGACTGGCCGGGTTCCCACGGCAGGGTGTCGAAGTCGCGGCCCTGGCTCCACGGGACGTACTCGTGGGGCATCCACTCGGCGGCGAGGCCCAGATGGCGGTTGAGGTTGGCCTCGGCGACGGGCTCAAGTTCCCGCAGCAGGTCGATGTCGGTGAAGGAGGTCATGCCGACAACCCTGACAGGCCAAGTGGATCCCCAGCTACGACCGGCAAGCGTGGATTCGGCATCGTGGGCTGTTCCCGGGGAACAGCCCACGGGTGGGTCGTGGGCGAGCGGCCTCCGCGGACGGCCCCACTGCCGCGCGTCCACGGAGGGGACGGGCGCGCAGGAGCGAGAAGGCCTCAGGCTGTCAGGAAGCGTCCGTGTCAGGACAACGTGGAGGCTGTTGCCGAGTCGAGCGCGTAGCGGGCGTGGTCGACCAGATCGGCCGCGCCCGAACGGTCCGCCTGTTCGATCTCCTGACAGAGGCGGGCGATGTCGCGGCGTGTCATGCCGGAGTCGATTCCAGCGGCATGGGTAATTGCCTGATGTCCAAGAGCTACCGCGGTCTGGGTGTCGCCGGTGCGTGCATGGGCGACACCCAGCCTGCTCAGGAACTCGACATGGTCGCGGGGGAACTCCTCGTCGAGGTCGTCGAGGTCGTCGAGAGCGGCCTGGAAGTAGGGAATCGCCCCGCTCGGATCGCCGCCGGACAGCAGAGCCTCACCGGCCGCGAACGAGATGTCCTTGCGTCCCGCCCAGTACATGTAGGGGGGGTTCTCCTCCGGCCGGGCCTCGTCGATCAACGAGTACGCGAGCCCGGTCGCGGCCATGGCGTCGGCCTGGTCGCCGGTGCGGCTGTAGGCGATCGCCAGGTCGGCGGCGATCACGGCTCGCTCGATCGCGCTCAGTACGCTGCGGGCGCCTTCCTGGGCCGAGTGGAGCAGGGTGACCGCGTCGGCGGGTTGCCCGTACCAGGTCGCATGCTCCGCCATGCAGCGCAGGACGTTCGCGCCGAGGGCGGGGGAGCCCGCCTCGTGGGCGGCACGTAGAGCGACCAGCCAGCAGCGCTGCGCCCTGCCGTACTCTCCGACGTCGTACATCGCCCATCCGGCCAGCCGGGCGAGTTCCGCGGCGACCGCGTACAGCCTGGTCTGGTGGGTATCACTGTGTGTTCCGGTGCGCAGCAGCCGGACGGTGACGCCGAGCTCGGTGACGGACAGGGAGTAGATGTCGCTGCCGCCCAGGATGTCGCTCATCCGCCGCAGGACGTCGACGCGTTCCTCGAAACCGCGGACGAGCGGGTCATCGACGAGCTGGCCCGTCGGGGTGGCGGGGCGCTGCTGTGAACGGGCCGTAAGCCATCGTTCGGCGGCCGAGTCCAGGGATGGCCCGGATACGGCGAGGAAGTGGTGCGGCTGGGCGCCGTCGGTCATCTCCGCGAGCCCGTCGGCCAGTCCGTGGTGTGTCCACAGAAGGTCCAGACCGGTGTTGGCAGGTGGGGCCTGGTGTTGACGGAGGCTGCTCGGATCCCATCCTGGGTGTTCCTGCGTTGTCACGGCGGGTTTCTCCCGTCTCCGTACGGAACTACTGATGATCGTAGCCGTGCGAATACAGCGCCCGTTTACGGGGTTGCTGCCCCCCCTCTGATTGTCCGGCGGTTAGTCCGGGTCGCCGCTGGGCCTGGACGTTATGTCCAGGCCTCCCCCATGGTGGCAATGCGACGGCCTGTGTTATGTGTCTGTGGATGTTGTCCCGGACCTGCGGGTAGCTGGACTGTTGACTCAGCTGTCGGTTGGCGCCGAGGGCATCTGGATATGGACGGACCTCCAGAACGGGCAGACGTCGCGGGCCGATCCGGCGTTCTGCGAGCATACGGTCTTGCTACCCACGCAACATACCACTCATGCCGCGTATGACCACTGGTCATCCCCCTGTCCGGTCCGCCGCTCCGGCCGTCGATGGTGGGCGCGGTGGTGTCACGTCGCTGGGAGTTCACCTGCCCGAAAATCGCGAACAGATTTGGTATTGATCGTCCATTGTGTTTCTGGTAATGGTTCTGGAAATGCGATTTCCGGACTGCCCGGGAAGTGTTTGGAGCATGATTTGACGTGTCCTTGTGTGGCTGTCATTCGTTACGGGTGCCGGTTCTGACCTCGATAAACAACGGAAGGTATCCATTAGATTGCTTCCCGTCACCACGCTGTGGTGCGGTGAGCAACGGGTTGATGTGGCTGTTCCCCAGTCATTTTCCGGACAGCCCGGGATGCATTCCCATGCCGGCCCGTCGCTACCCCGGGCCCAGGACTGGTTCGCTGAGCCAGGGCGCGCGGTTGCCACCGGTGCGGACGTCCGGTGCACCGAGGCGGGCCGCGTCGGCAGTCTGGTCGTCGGCCTGCTGCTGGGACTCGCGTTCGGCCGCCACCCGCGCCCGGTAG
>NZ_CADDZT010000028.1:47033-51281 GCF_902812655.1 Candidatus Frankia meridionalis
GATCAGCTCTGCGACGTGCGCGGCGGCCTCGAACCCCCGGTCCCAGGTCTCGATCGAGATCCGGGTGCGGCGGGTCAGCACGTCGTCGAGGTGCAGCGCACCCTCGTGGGACGCCGCGTACACCGCCTCCGCCGCCAGATATGTGCTGGCCCCACGTAGTGGCCGGCCCAGCATCGGATGCTCCTGGATGAGGGCGAGGACCTCCAGCGTGAGGGTGCCGTAGCGACCCAGCAGGTGTTCGACCCGCGCCACGTGGATCCCGGCCCGATGGGCGAGGGTCTCCCTGGCGTTCCACAGCGCCTGGTAACCATCGGCACCGAGAAGTGGGACCCGGTCGGTGCATGATTCCGGCACGTAGCGATTCATCCCGTGCACGGCCGAGTCGACGGCGTCGCGAGCCATCACCCGGTAGGTCGTGTACTTCCCGCCGGCGACCATGGTGAGGCCGGACAGGGGCGAGACGACCGCGTGTTCGCGGGAGAGCCGGGAGGTGTCCTCGGACTCGCCTGACAGCAACGGTCGCAGCCCCGCGTAGACACCGGTGATGTCGTCATGGGTGAGCGGCGTGCGCAGCATCTGGTTGACCTGCCCGAGGACGTAGTCGATGTCGGCGCTGCTGGCGGCGGGGTGGGCGAGGTCGAGGTTCCAGTCCGTGTCGGTCGTCCCGATGATCCAGTGGCTGTTCCAGGGGATCACGAACAGGACGCTGGTGTCGGTGCGCAGGATCAGGCCGGTGGAGGAGTGGATCCGGTCGCGGGGCACCACCAGGTGGACGCCCTTGGAGACGCGGACGGACAGCTGGCCGCGACCGCCCGCCATCGCCTGGATGTCGTCGGTCCACACCCCTGCGGCGTTGATGGTCTGCCGGGCCCGGACGTCGATCTGCGCGCCGCCCTCGAGATCCTGGACCTGTACCCCGGTGACCCGGTCGCCCTCGCGCAGCAGACCGGTGACCCGGGTGCTGGTGGCGATCATTGTGCCGTAGTGGGCGGCGGTGCGGGCGACGAACATTGTGTGCCGGGCGTCGTCGACCTGGGCGTCCCAGTACTGGATGGCCCCGACCAGGGCGTCCCGACGTAGCGAGGGGACGGCCCGCAGCGCGGCCTTGCGGGTCAGGTGGCGGTGGTGGGGCACGTCCCGGTGGCCGCCCATGGTGTCGTAGAGCAGCATGCCGCTGCCCACATAGGCGCGTTCCCACACCCGGTGCGTGATCGGGAACAGGAACGGAACCGGTCGGACGAGGTGCGGGCAGAGAGTGCCGAGCAGCAGGGCCCGCTCGCGCAGCGCCTCGTGGACCAGGGCCACGTTGAGCTGCTCGAGGTAGCGCAGTCCGCCGTGGATCAGTTTGCTGGACCGGCTGGAGGTGCCGGCGGCGAGATCGCGGGCCTCGACGAGCGCCACGGACAGCCCGCGGGTGGCCGCGTCGAGCGCGACCCCGGAACCGGTCACGCCACCGCCGATGACGACGACGTCGACCACCTCGGCCTCCATCCGGCGCAGCGCGTCGGCGCGGGTGGTCGGGTTCAGCCGTGCCGGATCGATCATCGTGTTCCCCGCTTCCGGAGCATGGATGCCAGGCGTGGCGCGGACACGTCACATCGTGCCCGCCGCAAATAAACTCCGCATGCCGCGTTGCACACACCCCACCTGCAGGAGCTGCCTGATGGACCTCAGCTTCACACCCGAGGAGGAGCGGTTCCGCGCGGAACTTCGCACCTGGCTCGCGGACAGCATCCCGCCGCGGTGGCGGTCGCGGTCGTTCTGGTCGGCCCTCGGTGAGGCCGAAGCGTTCGAGCTGCGCAGGGACTGGGAGCGACGCAAGTACGACGCCGGCTTCGCGGGCATCTCCTGGCCGCGGGAGTACGGCGGTCGCGGCGGGACGTCGGGCATGCAGGCGATCTACGACGAGGAGACGCAGCGCGCCGGGGCTCCGCACACGGTCAACGCCCTCGGCCTGGCCTTCCTCGCGCCGACCGTCATGGCGATCGGCACCGACGAGCAGAAGCGGGACATCATCGCCCCGATGCTGCGCAACGAGGTGATCTGGTGTCAGGGCTTCTCCGAACCCGGCGCCGGCTCCGACCTCGCGGCGCTGCGCACCTGCGGTGTGCAGGACGGGGACGAGTTCGTCGTCAACGGCCAGAAGGTCTGGACGACCAACGCCGTGTACGCGGACAGGATTTTCGCGTTGGTCCGCACGGAGCCAGGTTCCAGGCGGCACAACGGCATCTCCATGCTGCTCATCGACATGCACTCGGACGGGGTCGAGGCCCGGCCGCTGCGCCAGATGAGCGGCGCGAGTGAGTTCGGGGAGGTGTTCTTCACCGACGTCCGGGTGAAGGCCACCGACTGCCTCGGCGGGGTGGGTAACGGTTGGGCGACCGCGATGCGGCTGCTCTCGTTCGAGCGCGGCGCCTCCGGCATCGCCCAGTACACGGCGTTCCGCCGCCAGTTCGACGAGATCGTGGCCGTGGCGGGCACCTTCGGACGGACCGGCGACCCGGTCCTGCGCCAGCAGCTTGCCAGCCGGATCGTCGAGCTCGAGTGCCTGCGCTACCACTCCATGCACGTGCTCACCCAGGTCGAACGGGGCGAAGAGCTCGGAGCGGGGTCGTCGCTGACCAAGCTCCAGTGGTCGGAAACCCATCAGGACCTGTGGGAGACCTTCGACGATCTGCTCGGCCCGGAGGCCACCCTCACCCGGCCGCGTCCCGACACCGACCTGCAAGCCATGCACCACGAAGCAATGTGGTCACGATCGGTAACTATCTGGGGTGGTTCATCCCAGGTCCAGCGCAACATCGTCGCCGAGCGGGTGCTCGGCCTTCCTCGATGACTTCCCGCTTCCTTCCTGGCCAGTTAGGCGGACTCCAGCCATGTACTTCGCGCTGACCGACGAACAACGCGCACTCGGCGTCACTGTCCGTGACTACCTTGAGGACCGGTTCGATCTGAAGGCCGTTCGTGCGGTCTTCGAGGACGCGGAGGGCAACGGCCACCCCGCCGAGCTGTGGAAGGCCGTGGGGGACCAGGGCTGGGCCGCCGTGCTCGTCCCGGAGGAGCACGGCGGCCTCGGCCTCGGACTGGTGGACGCGCAGGTGGTCGCCCGTGCCTTCGGCGCGGGGGTCGTCCCCGGGCCGTGGCTGCCCACAGTGCTCGCGGGCGAGGCGGTGCGACTCGCCGGATCGGACGAGCAGAAGGCATCCCTGCTTCCCCGCGTCGCCGCCGGTTCGCTGGTTGCCACGGTGGCACTGCGCGGCCCCGCCGGCCGCTACGACCCCTCGGGTGTTCAGGTCAGCGCCGACAGTTCGGGCCGGTTGACCGGGTCGGCCCTGCCGGTCGAATACGCCGAGGTCGCGGATGCCGTCGTGGTGGCCGCCACCGAACCCGCGGGCGGAGCCGAACCCGCGGGCGGAGCCGAACCCGCGGGCGGAGCCGAA
Source organism: Candidatus Frankia meridionalis (assembly GCF_902812655.1). Lineage (GTDB taxonomy): Bacteria > Actinomycetota > Actinomycetes > Frankiales > Frankiaceae > Protofrankia > Protofrankia meridionalis. The sequence continues at coordinate 50,474 of NZ_CADDZT010000028.1, forward strand.
CCCGAGAGAGAGGTCGGGCTCTACCTGGTGGACCCGCGCTCGCCGGGGGTCACCGTGTCCCGGCTCGACAGCTACGACGGCACGGTGCGCACGGCGTCGGTCGTCCTCGACGGGGTGGGTGCCGAGCGGCTGCCCGGATCGTCGACGGCGGTCCTCACCGAACTGTTCGACCGGGCCGCGGTGCTCACCGCGGCGGACCTCGTCGGCCTTGCCCGGCAGGCCCTGTCGCGCACCGTCGCCTATGACACCGACCGTGTGCAGTTCGGGCGGCCGGTCGGTTCCTTCCAGGCGCTCAAGCATCACCTCGCGGACCTGCACGTCGCCGTGACCATGGCGGAGCATGCGGTGCTGTATGCGGCCCACGCACTGGATGTCGGGCTTGCCGACCGCCGGCTCGCGGTCGCCGTGGCCAAGAGCAAGGCCGGTGACACCGCCCGAGAGGTGACCGCAACGATGATCCAGTATCACGGGGGTATTGGTTATACCTGGGAGCACGATTCGCACTTTTTCTACAAGCGCGCCAAGCGCGAGGTGTACAGCTACGGTGATCCGATCCAGCACCGTGAGCGGGTCGCGGCCCTGACCATCGACACGCCGACCACGTCCGGCTAGGCATCCCACCGGACATCCCACACCCAGAGGGGATGCCGCCCCCGGGCCGCGCCGTCTCCAGAAGGAGGAAGCGCCGTGCAGCTTTCCCTCGCGTCCGTTCTTTACGAATCCCGGCGGCGGCACCCGGACGAGGTGGCACTCGTCTGGGGTGACACCCGGACGAGCTACACGCAGCTGTGGGCGAAGGTGCTTGAGA
>NZ_CADDZT010000028.1:51890-52563 GCF_902812655.1 Candidatus Frankia meridionalis
ACCATGTCGCCCTGCTCGCGCCGAACACGCCCGACTTCGTCATCACCTACTACGCGATCCTGGTCCGGGGCGGGGTGGTCGTCCCGGTGCCGCCGATGCTCGTTCCGGAGGAGATCTCCTACCTCGTCGGGGACAGCGGAGCCGTATTGATCGTTTCGTCGCCGGTGTTCCTGGAGAACGCCCGCAAGGCGTCGGCCGCCGTGGGGGTGCCGGCCGTCGCCACCACCGACCTCACCGCGCTCGCGGCGACCTCCACACCCGAAACGATGTTCGTGACCCGCTCGGCGCTCGACCCGGCCGTGCTCTTCTACACCAGCGGTACCACGGGCCGTCCCAAGGGCGCCGTCCTCAGCCACGGCAATCTCGTGCTGAACGCGCTCACGAGCGCGTTGTTCGCCAACGAGTTCCGCTCGGACGACGTGTCGCTGGCATGTCTGCCGCTCTTTCACATCTTCGGTCAGACGGTGGCGCTCAACTCGTTGCTGCTGGTGGGTGGACGGGTGGTGCTGCAGGCCCAGTTCAACGCAGACGAAGCCCTTGATCTGATGATCAACGAGGGCGTCACCGTCCTCGTCGCCGTCCCGACCATGTACGTGGCGTTGCTGGAGGTGGCGGACGGTCGTGACACCCTCCCGAGTCCCCGGCTGTGCATCTGCGGTGGTGCGGCGCTGCC
>NZ_CADDZT010000028.1:52610-53395 GCF_902812655.1 Candidatus Frankia meridionalis
CCGGCAGCGTCGGCCATGCGGTCTGGGGCGTCGACGTCGAGATCGCCCGGGCGGAGGTCGACGACCGGGTCGAGCTGCTGGCCACGGGTGAACTCGGTGAGATCGTCGTCCGTGGGCACAACGTGTTCACCGGGTACCACGACAACCCGGAGGCCACAGCGGCGGCCGTGGTCGACGGCTGGTTCCGCACCGGCGACCTGGGCCGGCGAGATGACAGCGGCGCGGTCCACATCGTCGACCGTAAGAAGGACATGATCATCCGTGGTGGTTACAACATCTACCCACGGGAGGTCGAGGAGATCCTGGTACGGCATCCGGCGGTCGGGCAGGTCGCGGTCATCGGCCTGCCCGACGCGGTGCGCGGTGAGGAGGTCCTCGCCGTGGTCGTGCCCACCGACCCCGCAGACCCGCCGGACGCCCAGGAGATCATCGACTGGTCGCGGGAGCGCATCGCCCGGCACAAGTACCCGCGCCGGGTGGAGTTCGTCACGGAGCTCCCGCTCGGCCCGAGCCGCAAGGTGCTCAAGCGCGAGTTGCGGCGTCGTTTCACCGAGACCGGTTTCACCGAGACCGGCGCTTCCTGACGCGGTCCGGTCACCGCGACGGCACGGATGCTGTCAGACTCGGGATCCGTGCCCGGCCGTGCCCTGGATGCCACGGAAACCGTTACCGCCCGCGTGTTCGGTGCGCTGCGGGTGGCCTCCCTGGTCTTCCTCGTCCTGTTCGTCCTCATCTGGAAGGACTGGTATCTCGCCTCCCCGGACCGCCTCCTGGCTGCGGGCGGT
>NZ_CADDZT010000028.1:53775-57634 GCF_902812655.1 Candidatus Frankia meridionalis
GGCCGCGACCCGGCTGCGGCGCAACGCCGTCGCCGCGGACGCCAGGCTGGAAGCCACCGCCGCCCGGCTGCAGGCTGTGGCGGTCGCGGACGCCCGGTGGCGGGACCGGCGTGAACGGGAAAGGATCATCCACGACACCGTCCTCAACACCCTCACCGGAATCGGCTGGGGCGGTGGCGCGGATGACGATGTGACCCGGTCCCGGTGTGCGCGCAGTGTCGCGGCGGTGGAGAACCTGATCGCCGGGCATGACTGGCATGCCCGGGCCGACCTGGCCGGGCGGATCGAGCGGATGGTGGCGACGGCCCGGGACAGCGGTCTCGACGTCCACGTCCGCGTCCACCGCGAAGCCGGCGGGACGAACGGGACCGGGAGCACGGGCCGGGCCGGTGCGGCCGGCATGGCCGCGGGCGAGAACGGCACAGTGGGCGAGAACGGCACAGTGGGCGGGCCGCCGTCCGAGGTGGTGGCCGCGCTGACCGCGGCTGCCGAGGAGGCACTGAGCAACGTCGCGCGCCACGCCGGCACCTCCCGTGCCTACGTGACCGTCCGTTTCCGGGACGACCACCTCAACATCACGGTCAGTGATGACGGTGTGGGTTTCGACCCGGGCCGGGCCGACCCGCAGCGGCTCGGCCTCCGGGCCTCGATGGCCGAGCGCGTGGCGGACGTCGGCGGTTGGTTCGAGATCGATGCCGCCTCCGGGCGTGGCACCACGGTCATCATGACCTGGCAGGCGCCGACCGCCCGCATCCGTCCCGCCGATGCCGGCACCGACCTGCGGCGGCACTACGACGCCGGGATCCGGCGCGTGGTCGCCCTCAGCGTCGCCTGCTGGCAGGGACTGCTGGCCGCGGCGCTCCTCGGCTACTGGCGGCAGGAGCGCAACCCGCTGCTGTCGGCCGCGTTGTGGGGTGTGATGACTGTGGGTGTTGGTCTTATCGTCCGGGTGATGTGGCGCCGCCCCCTCACCCGGGCGGAGGCCGGCGGCGTGACCATCCTCGCGCTCGCGGCGGCTCTGGTCGGCGGCCTCAACACCACGGGCGGGGACGTGATCCGGATCATCGACTGGCCGGCGACGATGGCGCTCCCCTTGCTGCTGACACCGGTCGTGGTGACCCGCCCGCCGCGGGAATGGCTCGCGGCCGCCACCGCCGCCACCACGCTGCTCGTCTCCCTGGTGCTGCTACGGGGTGGTACCGGCCAGGTTGTGCTGTCGCGGCTGTCCACCGCGGTGTTCGGGCTGTGGTCGTTGCAGGCTCTGGCCGCCGCGTTCGGCCCGGCGCTGCGGGGCACGGCGCGGGCCACCGCCCGGGCGGCACGGGACGAGGCGGAGCTCGCGGCCCGCCGGCAGGCGGCGGCGTGGATCCGTGCCGACCGGGGCCGCGGACTGCACGGGTTGGAGCATGACACCCTGCCGTTGCTGCGTGCCATCACTGAGGGTCAGCTCGACCCGCGGGATCCCTCGGTGCGGCAACGATGCGCGCACCGCGCGTCCGTGTTGCGCCGGACGTTGGCCTCCACCAGCGGGCAGTCGGCATCCCTCGGGGCGCTGAAGCCCGTGGTGGAGGCTGCCGAGTCACGCGGCATCGACGTGGAGGTGCAGCTCGCCGGTGACCTGCGCCGGTGCCCCGACGGCGTCCGCGAGGAGATCATCGCCACGGTCGGCCGCGCCTTCGGCTCGGTTCCCACCGGGCGGGTGCGCCTCACGATCCTGTCGTCGTTCACCTCCGGCAGCGTCTTCGTGTCCTTCCCGGTCGAGGCCGGGACGTCCGTGGAGCCCGTCCGGCCCCTCGGCCCCGGGCTCATCCCGCCCCAGCCGGTTCCTCCCCGGCTCACCCTTGAGGTGAGCACGGAGGTCGAGGACGGCCGGGCCTGTCTTGAGCTGCACTGGGCCGCGGTCTAGCCGGAGCACGTCGGACCGTCAGCCCTCCGGACAGGACCTCGGGACAAGGTCGATCAGAGCCTTGACATGGGGGTGCGCGGCGGCGCGGTCGGCCGGTACGAGACCGATGCGGGTACGGCGGTCGAGCAGGTCGTCCGCGTCGATGGCGCCCTCGTGGCGCAGCGCGAACAGCAGCTCCGCACCGGTCACATCCACGCTGTCGCACAGCGGCGCGAGCAGCCGCGGATCGCCCCGCGCACATTCGATCACCGCGGGCGCCTCGGTGCCGTAGCGGGCGACGAGCCGACGTGGAGCGTTCACGGTGGCGAGCGTCGCCCACCCGGCCGCGCCGACGAGGGGCAGCGTCCGGGTGCGGCATGGCCCCGCATCCAGACGGTCCGCCCGCACCAGCGCGTCCACGGCGTCGGCGGCCATCCGCCGGTATGTCGTGAGTTTGCCCCCGACAACGGTGACCACGCCGTCGGACGAGGTGAGCACGGCATGCCGGCGAGAGAGGTCCGCGGTGCGCCCGGCCTTTCCCGCGAGAAGCGGGCGTAGCCCGGCAAAGGCGCCGAGGACGTCGGCCCGGTCGACCGGTACCGCAAGGACGCTCGACATGACGTCCAGCAGATAGTCGATCTCCGCCGCGGTCGGTACCGGGGTGTCGGTGACGCCGTCCACGGGCTCGTCGGTGAGCCCGACGTAGACCCGTCCGCCGAGCTGCGGCAACGCGAACACGTACCGGTTGCGTTCGCCCGGTACCGGGACTGTGATCGCCGCCCGCAGCCCGCCGAAGACCGAGTCCGCCAGGACGATGTGGGTGCCACGGCTCGGGCGCAGGCGTACGTCGTCGCACAGCTCACCCGCCCACACCCCGGTCGCGTTCACCACCGTGCGAGATCTCAACGTGACGGTCGAACCGCTCAACGTGTCGATCGCGGCGGCACCATCACTGTTGGCCGCTACTACCCGACAACGGGTGATGATCCGGGCGCCGTAGCCAGCCGCTGTTCGGGCTATCGCGACCACCAGGCGGGCGTCGTCGACGAGCTGACCGTCCCAGGACAGCAACCCGCCGCGCAGCCCGCCCGCCCGCAGCGCCGGAACCATCGCCAGGGTCTCGACGGCGGTCAGCCGCCGCGGCCCGGGCAGTACCGTCCGCGGGGTACCAGCGGTACGACGGAGCAGATCGGCGAGGTGCAGGCCGGCGTCGACGACGAGCGCGGCACCGGCGGGGAACCCGGCCACCAGCGGAAGCAGCATCGGTAACGGCCGCAGTAGGTGCGGCGCGGTACTGCGTAGCAGGATGTCTCGTTCCCGGGCGCTTTCGCGGGCCAGGGCGAGGTCGCCGGTGGCGAGATAACGCAACCCGCCGTGCACGAGTTTGGAACTCCATCGGCTGGTACCGAAGGCCAGGTCGTGAGCTTCGACGAGCGCGACCGACAGCCCACGGCTCGCGGCGTCCATGGCGACTCCGGCGCCGGTCACCCCGCCGCCGATGACGAGGACGTCGACGATGCGACCGCCTGCGAGCTCGGCGAGGTCCCGGTCGCGCTGCCTGCGGTTCAGCGACGCGGTGTGGTTCGGTGATGCGGTGTGGTCCGGTGACCTGGACGGTGACCTGGACGGGATGCCGCGGTCGCGCTGTGACGACATCTGCCACAGTGTATTCGGTGACATCCTCGACGACGAGTAGTGATCATGACAGGCTGTGACGAAGCTGGTGGTGACGGCAGCGGAATGGTCTGGTGGGGCTGGGGTGCACCGGGCAGGCACACGCCGCTACCCGAAGGCGTCCGGTCCCTGCTCGAACAGGGTCTTGGCGTCACCCGCCACGACACCCCACCGGTGGACCCCGCCGAACTGCGCCTGCCGGTGGCACAACTCACCGGTGACGCCCGCGACGCGCTGATCGGCGCTGTCGGGTCCGCCTGGGTTCGAGACGACGCGACAAGCCGCGTCCGGCACTGCCGC
>NZ_CADDZT010000028.1:57944-65205 GCF_902812655.1 Candidatus Frankia meridionalis
GCCGGACGCGGTTGTCCTGCCCGCGGACCACGACGAGGTGCTTGCGGTGCTGCGGGTCTGCGCCGCGCACCGGGTTGCGGTCGTGCCGTTCGGCGGCGGCACGTCGGTGGTAGGCGGTCTCGCGCCGGTACGCGGCGGCCTCGCCGGTGTGATCGCGCTCGACGTGGCCCGGATGAACCTGCTCCTGGGCGTGGATGCCGAGTCGCAGATCGCCACCTGCGAGCCCGGTCTGCGCGGCCCGGCGTTGGAGGCCGCGCTGGCCATCCACGGTTTCACCCTTGGGCATCTGCCGCAGTCGTGGGAGTACGCCACGGTCGGTGGGTTCGCCGCGACCCGGTCCAGCGGTCAGGCCTCCGCCGGCTACGGCCGTTTCGACAGCGTCGTCGTCGGCGTCCGGATCGCGACCCCGGCCGGAAGCTGGGAGCTGGGGCACGCCCCGGCGTCCGCGGCCGGACCCGACCTGCGTCAGCTGGTGCTCGGTTCGGAAGGCGCCTTCGGGGTCATCACCCAGGTGCGCCTGCGGGTCCGACCGGTGCCCGAGAAGAAAATCCACGAGGGCTGGCGACTGGCGGACTTCACCGGGGCGACGGCGCTGCTGCGCGCGATGGCCCAGCGGGACCTGCTGCCGACGGTCATGCGCCTGTCGGACGAGGTGGAGACCGCGGCCGGACTCGCGACCGCCCGCCCCGGCTCGGACGCAGGGACGGGCGGCTGCCTTCTGATCACCGGCTATGAGGGCCGTGCCGGATGGGTCGACGCACGTCGGGCCGAGGTTGCCGGCCTGTTGCGCGCGGCCGGGGCGGTCGCGTTGGGGGAGGATGCCGGCGCCCAGTGGGCACACGGCCGTTTCGACGGCCCGTACCTGCGCGATGCCCTGCTGGACGTCGGGATGTTCGCCGAGACGTTGGAGACGGCCGGGTTCTGGTCCGCGCTGTCCGGGCTGCACACCGGTGTGCGCGACGCGCTCACCGCGGCGCTGGCCGCCGAGGGCACGCCAGGTCTGGTGATGGGCCACATCTCGCACGTGTACCCGACGGGCGCGTCGCTGTACTTCACCGTCGTGTGCGGGCAGGTCGACGACTCGGTGGCACGGTGGCGGAGGGTGAAGGCCGCCGCGTCGCGTGTGATCACCGAAGCCGGCGCGACGATCACCCACCATCATGCGGTCGGCACTGATCATCGGCCCTGGCTCGCGGCGGAAATCGGGGACATCGGGGTGGCGGTGCTGCGCGCGGTCAAGAACACCCTGGACCCGGTCGGGATCCTCAACCCGGGAGTTCTCCTACCGTGAACGCAGGCAGCAGGAGCAGCGGGCGCTCGTCATCGTCGGACCGGGGCAGGCGTTCGGCGTCGCGCTCCTGCGGCGCTTCGCCCGTGAGGGCTTCGCGCTCGGCGTGATCGCCCGACACGGTCGACACGGTCGCGCGGGTCGAGACCGACCTCGCCCGGGACGGGCTCACCGTCTCCGGCGAGGTGGCCGACGTCACCGAACCGGGGGCCGCGGCAGCGGACCGAGCCGGACGTCGGTGGCACCAATGCTGCGCCCACGAGGCATCCGGTTACGTACCGTAGTGCTGGAGGCTCGGGTGGCGCCCAACGGCCGCCTGTCGCTGGAAGCGGTGGCCGACCACTTCTGGAACTCCTACTCCGCCCCACGCGGATCGGTTTTCCGGCTGGGCCCGCCGAGCGCATCCGACCGCACGCCGCAACTGTTCGGGGACGGGTAGTCGAAACACTGGGATGATCTGACCCAACTCGTGCCAGGATCCGCCGACCGTGCGACGATCCTGACCGTGAGCAGTGGACGTGATGACGGCCTGGACCGGGGGAGCGAGTCCGAGGACTCCACCCGCCGTCTCCCACCCGCCGGTGGAGCTACCGCGGCGGGGGCTGGGACGCGCAAGGCCCGGGTCGTGGGTCCGAGCGGTCCGCCGCCTCCGGTCGAGTCCTTCCGTCCGGCCGGTGAACGCGAGCAGACTCCGCCCACCGGTACCCGGCCGGTGGGTCCACCTCCCACCAGTTTCTATCCTGCCGGCCCGCCGCCGGTCGCGCCGACCGGTGTGATGGCCACACCAGCCGCGGCCGTGCCCGCGCCCCGCCGGCGCCGGCGGAAGTGGCCGATCATCACGCTGCTGGTGCTGCTCGTCCTGCTTGTCGTGGCCGACCGGGCGGCGGTCCCGATCGCCGAAGGTCAGATGAAGACGAAGGCGGAGGCGTCCATCGCGGCGACCAGCAAGGACCCGACGGTGGCGCCACCGAAGATCACGAATGTGAGTATCGGCGGCATACCGTTCTTCACCCAGGTCCTGTTCGGCAAGTACGACGACCTGAGGGTGACGGTCACGGGCATTTCCACGCCCGGTCCGCGAATCTCGGAGGTGAAAGCCAGACTCCAGGGCGTGCACGTGCCGTTCGGGGACGCGATCCGAGACAAGGTCGGCCAGGTGCCGGTGGACAAGGCGACCGCCAACATACAGATCACATATGCCGATCTGAATGCGTATCTGGGAGGTCTGAACCTGCCAATCGGGAAGGTTCAGGTGGCGCCGGCCGGTGACGGCAAGGTCAAGGTGACACTCAACAACGTGGCCCTGTTCAACAACGTGCCCCTGCTCAATTCGATCATTGGCCCGAAGTCGTTCGAGTTCGAGACCGGCTTCGCCGTCACGGACAACAATCTCAGCCTGGTTCTCCCCGGTGGTCTCGCGCTACCGGCGATCCCGTTGCCGATCGCCGGACTGCCGTTCAACCTGCGGATCGAGAGGGCCACGGCCGGCGCGAACGGCATCGCGGTGACCGCTGCCGCGACGGATGTCGTTCTTCCTGCAGGCTCCTGAGCTCGGTATCGAGCTGGTCACGTCGAATCGGCGACAGTTACCGGACCGCCGCGTATCTTACGCGTCATCCTCAGGCCGTGCCGGATACTGTCGCACTATCAACCGGTCGTCTACGGACATGACCGAACAGGCGCGGTCTGTTCCGCTGCGTCCAGTCCGTGCTGATGGGTCCACCCCGCCCTGGAACAAGATTCGTGGGCGGCGCTACGATCCGGACGAACCGCAAGATCGGACGATCCATGTCGAAGTAGTTCGGCGGGGCATCCGGCCTGTGTCCCGTCCTGAAGGGGGAAACACGTGCAGACGACCCTGAGAGTCGTCAGCGGCGCCAACGAAGCCACCGTGCCTGCCGGCCAGCCGTTCGTTGTCGGGCGCGCCCGCACGGCCGACTTCGTGATGCCGGACAGTCGGGTGTCACGCCAACACCTGCTCATCGAGCCGGTCGGCGCAGGCTGGGCGGTGCGCGACATCAGCACGAACGGCACCTGGCTGGACGGTCAGCGGGTGCAGAGCGTGGACGTGAACGGTGAGATCCGTTTTCGGCTGGGAACTCCGACCGGACCGGAGGTCGTTGTCCTTCCGGAGCAGCTCGCCGACTACGGCGACTCCCCTCGCTTCGAGGACCCGCACTTCGAGATGCCGACGATGCTCCGCGGCGGCGCCGGTTACGAGCGCGGTCCCCAGCTGCCCGCCGAGCCGCAGGTCAGACGCCGTGCCGATGGCGGCGGCCCCGACCTCGAGCGTGAGCACGAGCGCCGGACCGCCTACCGGCTGCGTTCCGGCACCATGTCGATCGGTCGTGCCCGTAACAACGACATCGTCGTGGGAGACCTGCTGGCGTCCCGCCGGCATGCCGAGCTGTACATCGGCCGCGACAACGGGGCTGTGGAGATCGCCGACCTCGACTCGGCCAACGGGACGTTCGTCAACGGCAAACGCATCCTCCGCGAGGCGGTGCCGCAGGGCGCGGTGATTGCTGTCGGTCACCACGTTTTCCAGCTCGAGGGCGACGAGCTCGTCGAGTACATCGACTCCGGGGACGTCAGTTTCGAGGCGGACGGCCTGAACGTGTGGGCCGGCCCCAAGCAGCTCATGCACGACATGACCTTCCGGCTGCCCGGACGGGCACTGCTCGCGGTGGTCGGGCCGAGCGGCGCGGGCAAGTCCACGCTGCTCAACGCTCTCACCGGGTTCCGTCCGGCGGACAAGGGCACGGTGCGTTACGCCGGCCGGGACATGTACTCCGAGTACGACGAACTGCGTCGCCGCATCGGCTACGTGCCCCAGGAAGACCTGCTCCACACCACCCTGAGCGTGCGGCGAGCGCTGGAGTTCGGTGCTGAACTGCGGTTCCCACCGGACACCACCAAGGAGGAACGCGGCGCCCGGGTGGACGAGGTCATTGCGGAGCTCGGGCTCACCCAGCACGCCGAAACGCAGGTGGCGAGGCTGTCCGGCGGGCAGCGCAAGCGCACCAGCGTCGCGCTCGAGCTGCTGACCAAGCCCACCCTGCTCTACCTGGACGAGCCCACGTCCGGTCTTGACCCGGGTATGGACAAGAACGTCATGGAGTCGCTGCGCAAGCTGGCCGACGACGGCCGCACGGTCGTCGTCGTCACCCACAGCGTTGCGCAACTGGAGCTCTGCGACTACGTCCTGGTGCTCGCCCCCGGTGGGTATGTCGCCTACTTCGGCCCGCCGCGTGACGCGTTGTCCTTCTTCGCGAAGAGGGATTATCCGGACGTGTTCCTGATGCTGGAGGCGACGCCCGGCGCGGAGTCGGCGGCCCGTTTCCGCCAGTCGCGGTACTACGTGCCCGCGTCGGTCACCGCTCCGTCGGCCCGCCCGGCGCCGGAGGATCTGCCGAGCATCCGCCAGCAGTCGGTGTTCTCCCAGCTGATCACATTAAGCCGGCGGACGTTGGCCGTTGTCGCGTCCGACAAGTCCTACCTGCGGCTCATCATCGCCTTCCCGTTCCTGCTCGGGTTCATCCCACGGGCCATACCCGGTGGATTCACCCTTCTCGGGGACGGTTCGCCGAACGCCGACGCCGGCACGATCCTGCTGGTGATGGTGTTGTGCGCCTGCTTCATGGGCATGGCGAACTCGGTCCGGGAGATCGTCAAGGAACGGGCGATCTACCGCCGGGAACGGGCGATCGGGTTGTCCCGAACCGCCTACATCGGCTCGAAGATCCTCGTTCTGGCTCTGATCACAACGTTGCAGGCCATCCCGTTCACCCTGATCGCTCTGGTCGGCCGGACACCCGAGAATTCGGTCGCGCTGGGTAACTCCCTGGTCGAGTGCCTGATCGCGGTGATCGTGGTGTCGCTGGCGTCGGCCATGCTGGGGCTCGTCATCTCCGCGATGGTCGACAATGCGGACAAGACCATGCCGCTGCTGGTGCTCATCACCATGGCGCAGCTGGTGTTCAGCGGCGGCATCCTGCCGGTACACGGTAAGCCGGGTCTGGAACAGGTCAGTATGATCGCGCCGGCCCGGTGGGGCTTCGCCTCGCTGGCCTCCGTCGGCGACCTGAACACGATCGGACTTGCCGGTGTGTTCCGTAAGGACAATCCCACCAAACTGGTCAACAGCAAGGTGGTCTTCGACCCGTTCTTCAAGAACACGTCCGAGGCCTATCTCATCGACATCGCCGCCGGGGTGGGGATCGGCGTCATCTGCGTCATCGCGACGGCGTTCCTGATCCGCCGGATGGACCCGAAGACCGTCAAGCGCAAGCCCGAATAGATCGGTCGCGCCCCCGCTGGGCTTACGGCCCCGGGCTTACGGCCCCGGGCCTGCTCAGCCGGAAGTCCAGCGGGGGGTGGCGTCGAGACCTGCGAACGAGGTCAGCTTCCGCGCGTTGGCATCGTCGTCCTGGTTCGCGTTCGTCACGTAGATCTCGGGGTTGGTCCCGCCGTCACGCTGGCTGCTGAAGGCGATGCGCTTGGTGTCCCCGGCCGCGAAGGAAGGGTCCTGGTCGCGGCCTCGGGCGTGCGTGAGCCGCGTCGCAGTCCCGCCACCCGCGTCCATGACGAAGATGTCCATCTCCGCAACGCCAGGGTCGAAGGCGCGGCGGAAGGCGATCCGCTTGCCGTCCGGGGACCAGCACGGATCGGCGTCAAAACCCTGGGCGCCGTCGGTGAGCTGGGTCGGTTTCGCGTCGGCCTTGTTCGGGTCGATCGTGAACAGGGCGCCGCCGTCGACGTCGCCCACGGGCACGAAGTAGACGATCCGGTTACCCAGCGGCGACCAGGACGGGTCGGTCGCGTCGTCCTGCACCGGGAGCTTCTTCACGCTGGATCCGTCGATGGCCACCTTGTAGAGGCCGGCTCCGCCGCCGTTCGGCCCGGCGGTGGCCTTGATGACGACGAACTTCCCGTCCGGGTCCACCGTGGCGCGGGCATCCGGTGCGATCCGGACGCCGGCGGCCGGGCCGGTGGTGAACAGGGCCATCGGAGCGCTGCTGCCGTCCGCGGCGATCGCGGCCAGGGACGGCGACGAGCCACCCACGGTGTAGATGACCGTGCGCCGCTTCGGGACGATCACCGGGAGGATGTGCTGCGCGGCCCCGGTGGTCAGCTGGTGCTGCTCCGCGGGGCGGCCGTCCGGGCCGACCCGCACGCTCCAGATGTCACGATTGCCGCTCTGCTCGCTCATGTACACGAAGGTGTCGTCGTCGAGGCCCTGCGTGGATCTCGGCATGATGTCGGCCACCGGCACCCCGCCGGTACCTGACGGGTGGCTGCTCAGCGCCAGTACGGCGCCGAGCACGGCCACCCCCGCGACCCCGGCGCCGGCGACCACGAGTGCCACCGCGCGATGCGACGGCGGGGGCGGCGTGTCCGCCCCCACACTGGTCGGTGTCAGCGTCATGCCGCCGACTCCGGACCGGTCACCGGCAGTACGGGTACTCCCCGGAGCGGGCAGCTTCCAGTCGCGTAACACCTGGGTGACCGTCGCTTCGGGGTCGATCGGCCCCGTCGCCGTCGGCTCACCGAGCAGCCGCAGCATCAGCTGCTGCGCGGACGGCCGGACCGAGGGATCCTTCGCCATCGCGCTTTCGACGATTTCGCGCAGGGAGTCGTCCAGCCCGTCGAGGCGCGGCTGTTCGTTCACCGCCCGGTAGAGCAGGACCTGCGCGGAGGCCTCGCCGAACGGGTAACGGCCGGTCGCGGCGAAGGTGACGAGCCCGCCCCAGGCGAAGATGTCCACCGCCGAGGTGATCGCGGCACCCTCGATCTGCTCCGGTGCCATGAACGCGGGGGTGCCGAGCTGCTGGAGATCCCCGGTGAGGTTACTGACGGAGTCCAGGGCCCGGGCGATCCCGAAGTCGATGACCCGGGGTCCGAAGGGGGAAAGCACCACGTTGGACGGCTTGAGGTCGCGGTGGACGATACCGGCGCCGTGGATCGCGGTCA
>NZ_CADDZT010000028.1:65530-76429 GCF_902812655.1 Candidatus Frankia meridionalis
CGACAGCGGGCCGCCGTCCGACACGAACTTCGCGAGCGTCCGCCCCTCGATGAACTCGGTGACGAGGTAGGGCTGCTCGGCGTCGGGAGCGGCGTCGAGCACCTCGGCCGTGCACACCCGGGCAACCCGGCGGGCCGTATCGGCCTCCAGCCGGAAGCGGGTGCGGAACTCGTCGTCGTCGGCCACGTCGGCGCGGATCACCTTGATGGCGACCAGCCGGCCGGTCTCGGAACGCCCGAGGTAGACGGTGCCCATCCCGCCCTGGCCGAGTTTGCCGATCAGGGTGTAAGAACCGAGCTGCCTGGGATCCTCGGGGCCGAGTGGGACGGTCGGCACGTCCACGGCTGCATCCGGCGTTGCCATCGTTTGACTTACCCCCACACCGCGTTCCGATCAGAACGCCCTGTCAGACCGGCCGGACCAGCCCTAAAGGTACTCCGGTGGTCGTATCACCGACTCCGTTCTTTGTCGTCCGATCAGGCATGACATGCTCATCGCGGAAACGGGGTGCACATACAAGCGGGTTCCACACGCGGAAAGGCCGGGGGATGGCACGGTCGCGAGGCCTGGTTCCTGTGCTCGTTCTTGTACTGGCCGTCGGGGCGGTGGCTGCGATCGGCCTCGGTATCGCGACTTTCGGCGGTAACGGTTCTCCGCGGGCGGCGAGCACCGGCCCCGCCGCGTCGCGTACCCCGACGCCCACCCCCACGCCGACCGCCGAACCCACCGCGCCGGTGTGGGGGTTCGTCCGTTCGGACGAGGTGGCGCCACCGCTCGGGGTCGCACGCACGCCCGCGCCCTTCGTGCAGGCCGGTAGCTGGCAGTCCGTGGCGGGTACCAGGGAGGCATCGGCCACGGTGATCCGGCGGGACACCGGTCACTACAACGTGATCTTTCCCGGGGTCGGGGTGCCCGGCGGCCGAGGCGTCGCGGTGGCGTCCGCGATCGGTGAGGATCCCGTGAGCTGCCACACCGAGACGTGGACGCCGACGGGTCTGGCCGAGGAGGTGACGCTGACGTGCCGGTCGCCTGCCGGGACATACGTCGACTCGCGTTTCACCGCGTTGTTCACGTTCGCTCCCGCCTCCTACCGGCCGTCCTCGACCCTGCCCGACGCGTACTTCCGGGGGCGGGGGACAAACCCGCCCACCGGCGGGCAGCCGGATTCGGTCCCTCCCTACATGTACCTCCGTGACGACGCGCCGACCGAGGCGCTGGTCCAGGCGGGCAACTTCTACAACGTCGTGGGCCCGACCGCGCCCCTTGCGATCAAAAGGATCGGTGTCGGCCACTACTCGATCGACCTGATCGGTCCCGCGTACTCCTCCCGGGAAGGCAACAACCTCCAGGTCAACGCGGTCGGTTCCACCCCCGCCGGTTGCAACCCGCTCGGCCGCGACGAGTTGGCGGACCGGCAGACCATCTTCGTGGGCTGCGCTGTCGGCGAGACCTGGACGGATACGCCGTTCGTCCTCCTGTACGCCAACCAGCACGCGATGATCCCGGCGGACAACGTTGCGTTCGGCCACGCGTTCTCCGGCCAGGAGGTCGAGGCGACAGGGAAGATCGTCCAGCCGCCGCTGGGCAGGACGGTGAACGCGTGGGACAAGTACACCGCCAGCAGCGCCGGGAAAGTGAACACCGTCCGTCACACCTCGGCCGGGACGTACGAGGTGACTTTTCCGAGCGTCGGCCGGGTGCCTGACGACGTTCAGGTCGTTGCGTACGGTGAGCCGACCCACCGGTGCGCGATCGGGGGATGGACATTGCCAGGTGCGGGAACGCCGGGCGACGTGACGGTGACCATCGTCTGCGTCGATCCGCGGGGTGCCCGTTCCGACACCCAGTTCAGCCTCGCCTATCTGAGTGCCGCGGCCCTGCCGTCCTGAGGAGTCTGTGTCCGCCTTCACCACTGCGCGCCTACGGTGACCACCGGATCCGCCGTGGTGGGGACGTGGGCAGTTCCCCCCGTGAACTGCCGCACCGACCCCACCCGGCTGACCCGCGGATCTGATCCAAGCGGATAAACACGTTTCAAACCTCGTCATTCGCCGGGTTCCGGGCACAAGTTCCCCGCGAAACACCGTCCGGGGCGCCGGCAATAACGGGAAGGTCTACCCGACGGGAACGGTGCGTACGGACTCCTGCGGACCGGTGAGTCCCGCGAACCGGGCGATCATCTCAAGGGAACGTAGCCGGTCGGCATGTGGGTGGACGTTTGTCGTAATCATGATCTCGTCTGCGTCGGTCGCGTCGATCAGTGCGTCGAGGCCTGCGCGGACGGTGTCGGGCGAGCCGACGACATGGGACGACGTAGCGTTGTCCGCGGCGGCACGTTCGGCGGGTGTCCACGGGTGGGCGTCGGCTTCCTCAGGGGTGGGGAAGACGCCGGGGAGTCCCTGACGCAGCCGCAGCATCGACAGCCGGATCGGCCCCGCGAGCCACTGCGCAGCCTCGTCCGTGTCCGCGCAGACGACGGCAGCGGCAACCATGGCGTAGGGCCGGTCCCGGCTCGGGGACGGGCGGAACGCCGAACGGTACAGCTCCAGCGCCGGGAGGGTGTTCACCGAGCTGAAGTGATGCGCGAATGCGAACGGGAGGCCGAGGAACCCGGCGAGTTGCGCGCTGTACCCGCTGGACCCGAGCAGCCAGACGGGCGGCATCTCGCTGTGGGGAACGGCGGTCACGGTCTGCAGCGGATGGTCGTCGGGGAAGGAGCTGCCGAGGAAAGCGACGAGCTCGGCGAGCTGGGCGGGAAAGTCGTCGGCGGACAACGGTCCGCTCGAGCGCCGCAGCGCGCGGGCGGTGGCCGCGTCGGTTCCCGGTGCCCGACCGATACCGAGGTCGACACGTCCCGGGAACAGTGCCCCGAGGGTCCCGAACTGTTCGGCGACGACCAGGGGTGCGTGGTTGGGCAGCATGATTCCGCCCGAACCGACGCGGATGGTCTCCGTTACGGCCCCGACCTGTCCGATCAGGATGGACGTCGCGGAACTTGCGATGCCGGGCATGCCGTGGTGTTCGGCGATCCAGTACCGGGTGTATCCGAGCCGCTCGGCATGGCGTGCGAGGTCGAGAGTGTTGCGCACCGCCTGCGCCGGCGTTGAACCGGATGAGACCGGTACAAGGTCGAGGACGGACAGCGGCACGGCACGCGTGGAATTCACTTCGGACGTAACCTCCGACCCGTACGAGGATCTTCCCGGACGCTTCCCCTGTGTAACACCTCCGGCGATCCCACTCGACCGGGGTGCAACCGGCCGGGACCCGGTACTGTGGTCAGGTGCCGGCCGCGACATGGCCCCCGGGCTCACCCCAATGTCGCTGCGAGCGACCACGCGCCGAGAGGCGACCTGCGCGGTCGGCACCTTATTCCTCAGGCGCTCTTATTCGAGCTGCAGGATGTCGTTGACCGGCCGGCGGGGGGTCGGGTCGAGCGGCTTGGCGTCCGGCAGCGGGTAACCGATCCTAATGATCATCTGGATGTGTCCGAGACCGCCGACCGAGTGTCGCAGGAGTTCCCGGGTCGACTCGAGGTCGACGGCCTGACCCAGCGGTGACGTGGCGACGCCGTGCGCGGTCGCGGTCAACAGGACCCGTTCCATGGCCTGGCCGGCGCGCAGCCGGTCGGCCGGGGCGTCGCCGTCCGTGCCGATCAACACCACCATGGGACGTTCCACACCGGCCTGACGCAGGTGCAGGCCGGGTTCGCCGACCACGTCGAAGTCACGGATCACGAACTCGGACTGTCGGGGCCGGTCTGTGTCGACCACGACATCGCGGGGTATGCCGTCGACCGCGTTCGGTGCGGTCCGGCTCCATGATTCCAGCTCGGCCCGGTACGCCGGGTCGTGATTTTCCATCCAGTCGGCGCGGGCGATCAGCACGCTGGTGTCGATGCGAAGGTCGGCGTCGTCAAGGGCAACCAGCCATGCGGCCTCCGTCTCGGCGGCGCGTCGCAGCGCACGCAGGACGTCCGGGGCAAGGGTGCGTGGGTCGAAGGGCCTGCGATCGGTGTGCCGATGGTGTGTTGCGGCGAGCAGCGTGTCGTCCTCGGGACCGGCTGGCTGGCCACTGGTGACGTTGATCGTGGCCAACGGCCCGGCGTCGAGTTCGTCGCTTCCCGCCGGGAAGATCGTCACCTTCGGGGTGAGCCCGGCGCCGCGGATCGCGAGCCGGGCGTGCAGGAGTGCTGCCCCGCAGCTCAGCAGGAGCTGACGGCCGTCCGGATCGGCGACACCCAGCTGCCGGGAGGTGTCCGCGAGGAGGTCAAGACCGTGGTCTGTCGCCCGCCAACGCCACGGCTGGGTGTTGTGGATCGAGGGGGCCAGGCCTGCCGTCGCGACGATGGTGCGGACCAGGTCTGCTGACAGTGTGTCGGTGCTAGTCACTCATACGACGGTAGGCCCTTCGGTCCGTCATGTCCTGTTGCTGGCGAACCATGGTCGTCAAGGGGCTGTCGGCAGGTATCGTCGGTTCGGTGGAGCCTATCCGCGTTTTCGTTCTCGATGACCACGAGATCGTCCGGCGCGGGATGCGTGAGTTGCTGGAAAGCCAGGGCGACATCAAGGTCGTGGGGGAGGCCGGCCTCGCCGCGGAGGCCCTGCGACGCATCCCGGCCCTGCGTCCCGACGTCGCGATACTCGACGCGCGGTTGCCTGACGGCAGCGGCATCGACGTGTGTCGCGACATCCGTTCCGGCACGCCGGAGGTCCCTTGCCTGATTCTCACATCCCACGACGACGACGAGGCACTCTTCGCTGCGATCATGGCTGGAGCGGCCGGCTATGTGCTCAAGCAGATCAGAGGAAATGATCTTATTGGTGCTGTCCGGACCGTCGCGTCCGGTCAGTCCATGCTCGACCCCGCCGTCACCCAGCGGGTGCTGACCCGGCTGCGGGACGGCGCCCCCGAAGACCGTCTGCTGTCCGCCCTCAGCGAGCGGGAACGCCAGATCCTCAGCCTGATCGCCGAGGGGTTGACCAATCGCCAGATAGCCAGCCGGATTCACCTCGCGGAGAAGACGGTGAAGAACAACGTCTCCAGCATCCTGGAGAAGCTCGGACTGACCAGCAGGACGCAGGCGGCGGTCTTCGCCACCAAGCTGACCGGCTGACCGGCCGGTTATCGGGCTGACCGGCTGACCGGCCGGTTATCGGGCTGACCGGCCGACGGCCCGCGGTGTCGGGACTTTCGGTCCCGTGGTCTACCCGAATCGCTCTCGTTCGCGTCGCCGGGCGCTGCGAGCGTGAACGGTGTGGAGACGACATTCGATATCGTGGTGGGGATCGACGCGTCCGCGGACGCCGAGTTGGCCCTGCGGTGGGCTCTGACAGACGCCGGGCTGACCGGGACACGGATACGGGCGGTGCTCGCCTGGGGTCCGGGTGGACGTCCACGGGTGGTCGACGACATCTCGCCGTCGATCGGAGTGGACGACCTCGAGCGTGCGGCGTTGCAGGTGCTGCACGACGCGGTCCGGCGGACGCCGGCTTGCGACCTTGCTGTCGATGTCGTTGAACGGACGGTGTACGACGCGCCGTCGGATGCCCTGGTGGAGGAGTCCCGGGACGCGCTGATGCTCGTTGTCGGCGCCCGTGGGCTCGCCCGGATGCGTCGGATGTTCGTCGGCTCGGTCAGTGCGCGATGCGCACAGGAAGCACCCGTTCCTGTGGTCATCGTGCGCGGGCCGGCTCCACCGCAACCGGACCGTCGTCCGATCCTGGTCGGTGTCGACGGCTCGGTGCGCTCCCTGGCGGCGCTGCGTTGGGCGGCGGTCGCGGCCAGGCTGCGCCGCGTCCCCCTGCGGGTCGTGCACTGCTGGGACGCCGCGCGGTACGGGCAGGCAGAGCAGTACCGGCACGCAGAGCTGTCCCCGCACGCCGGATGCCTCCCCATGATCGACGAGGCGGTGCTGGAGAAGGCCGCCCGCATCACCCTTGACACAGCCCTTGAAGAAGGGCTTGCAAGCGATAGCGATGTTGCCGTCGACGCCGCGCTGGTGGCCGGCTCGGCGGCCCACGGCCTGATCGTGGCCGCCCGTTCGGCTCAGTTGCTGGTGGTCGGCGCCCGCGGCCACGGCGGGTTCAGCGGACTGCTGCTCGGGTCGGTCAGCCACCAGGTTGTGACGCACGCTCCGTGCCCGGTCGCTGTCATCCGCTGAAAGGAAAACAGATGAACCAGGAACACCTGAGCCAGGAACAGACCGGCCGGGAACAGACCGGCCGGGAATGCAGATGAGCCACGACACGATCGCCCGGTGGCAGTTCGCGATCACTACCGTCTACCATTTCCTGTTTGTTCCGCTGACGATCGGGCTGTCGCTTCTGGTCGCAGGAATGCAGACCGCCTGGAACCGGACCGGCAGCGTCGAGTGGCTCCGTCTGACCCGTTTCTGGGGCAAGTTGATGCTCATCAACTTTGCGATGGGGGTGGTCACCGGCATCGTCCAGGAATTCCAGTTCGGAATGAACTGGTCGGACTACTCGCGTTTCGTCGGGGACGTCTTCGGCGCGCCGCTGGCCATGGAGGCGCTCATCGCCTTCTTCCTGGAGTCCACCTTCCTCGGCCTGTGGATCTTCGGATGGGACCGGCTGCCCAAGCGGGTCCACCTCGCCACGATCTGGCTGGCCTCCCTCGGGACGGTGATCAGCGCGTACTTCATCCTGGCCGCGAACTCGTGGATGCAGCATCCGGTCGGCTACCGGATCAACCCGCGGACCGGACACGCGCAGCTCACGTCGATCTGGAAGGTGCTGACCAACCCGACACAGATGGTCACCTTCCCGCACGTGCTGATGGCCTCGCTGCTCACCGGGGGTGCCGTGGTGGTCGGGCTGTCCTGTTGGCATCTACGGCGAGGTCACCAGGTCGAGCTGCACCGGCGGGCCGTGCATCTCGGCCTGGTCGTGTGCGCTGTGGCATCGGTCGGGGTGATGCTGTCCGGTCACTTCCAGGGGCAGGTCATGACCAGGCAGCAGCCGATGAAGATGGCGTCCGCCGAGGCCCTGTGGGACACGGAGGACGGCGCCGGCCTGTCCCTGTTCGCCTACGGGGATGTCTCCCACGGCGACAACAAGATCGATATCAAGATCCCGCACCTGATGGCGTTCATGGCGACGAACTCCTTCTCCGGGAAGGTCCAGGGAGTCAACGACCTGCAGGCCGCGGAGGTCGCCCGATACGGCCCGGGTGACTACACGCCGGTCATGGGCGTCACCTTCTGGAACTTCCGCATCATGATGGGTCTCGGCGCCGTCTACTTCGGCCTGTCCCTGCTGGGGCTGGCGCGGATGCGCGGCGGCCACCTGCCCGGCGGGCGTTTCCTGCTGTTGGCGTTCATGTGGGCCGCGGCCCTTCCGTATGCGGCCAACACCGCAGGCTGGATCTTCACCGAGATGGGGCGTCAGCCCTGGGTGGTGTTCGGCCTGCTGCGGACATCCAGCGCTGTCTCACCCGGAGTGTCCACCGCTGCGGTGATCGCGACCCTGGCCGGCTTCACGGTCATCTACGGGGCGCTGGCCACGGTCGCGCTGCGGCTGTTCCTGCGGCATGGCCGGCACGAGATCCCGGCGCTGAGCCCGAACGTGACCATCAGTGGCGAACCGCGGGTCGGCGTCGCGTTGCCGTCGCTGGCCTACTGACACCCGGCGGGCCTCCGGCGGCCCAAGGAACCTAGGAGTTGTTGGATGCTTGAGGAGTTCTGGTTCGCGCTGGTCGGGGTCTTGTGGGTCGGTTTCTTCGTCCTGGAGGGCTTCGACTTCGGCGTGGCCGCGTTGCTGCCGGTTGTCGGCCGGAATGACGAAACCGATCGCCGTGCCGTGCTCGGTACCATCGGCCCGGTCTGGGACGCCAACGAGGTGTGGCTGCTCACCGCGGGCGGGGCGATGTTCGCGGCGTTTCCCGAGTGGTACGCAAGCCTGTTCAGCGGCATGTACCTGGCGCTGTTCCTCGTCCTGTTCTCACTGATCATCCGCGGGGTTTCCCTGGAGTACCGGGGCAAGGCCACCACGGCGGCCGGGCGTGCCTGGTGCGACCGGGGAATCGTGATCGGCGGAGCGCTGCCCGCGCTGCTGTTCGGGGTGGCCTTCGCCAACATGGTCCGCGGGCTGAAGATGACCCCGGACCATACCGTGACGACCGGGTTCCTCGGTCTGCTGAACCCCTTCGGTCTGCTCGGTGGAGTGACCACCCTCCTGCTGTGCACCCTGCACGGGGCGGTCTTCCTGACCTTGAAGACCAGCGGCGAGGTGCGGGACCGCGCCCGCCGGGTCACCCGGAGCCTGGCTCCCCCGACCGTGGCCGCCTTCGCCGTCCTGGCCATCTGGACGGTCGTCCTGCGTGGCGGGATCGCCGTGGCCGCGGTCTCCGCGGTCGGGCTCGTCGCGCTGGTTTTCGCGGTCCTGTCCTGGTTCGCCGAACGGGACGGCTGGGCGTTCACCGGTACCGCCGGCGCCATCGCGCTACTGGTGACGAGCTGGTTCGTCGCGTTGTACCCATACGTGCTGCCGGCCCTTGGCACGCCGGAGAACAGCCTGACCGTCAGTGACGCGGCGTCGGGACACTACACGCTCACGGTGATGACCTGCGTGGCGGTGTTGTTCACTCCGGTGGTCCTCGGCTACCAGGCGTGGTCATACTGGGTCTTCCGCCGGAGGCTTGTGGGGTCCGATGAGGCCGGTTGATCCGCGGCTGCTGAGGGCCGCACCCGCTTTGCGCGGGTACCTGGTGCGGCTCGGGGTTCTCGCGGTCGCCTCGGCGGTCCTCATGATCGTCCAGGCGACGGTGCTGGCGGACATCGTTGTCGCCGGTCAGCACGCTGTTGCCGGTAAGCAGGGCAGCACGGGCCAGCACGTCGTCGCCGGTCAACTCACGGCACTGGCGGTGCTCGTCGCGGTGGTGGCCGTCCGGGCGATGGTGGTCTGGCTGTCCGAACGGACCGCTGAACGGACCTCCCCGGCGGTGTCGGGTGACCTGCGCGCAGCCATGCTGCGAGCAGTCGTCGAGCGCGGTGACCGTGCGGATTCGGGGGCGCTCGCGGTCACCGCGGGCGCCGGTCTTGACGGCATGGACGCCTACCTGACCCGTTTTCTGCCCGCACTGGTCATGGTGGTGGTCGTCCCACTGTTCGTGCTGGTTCGGATCGCCGGTGTCGACCTGACGTCCGCGATCATACTGGTCGTCGCACTTCCACTCGTCCCGATCTTCATGGCGTTGGTGGGGCTCGCCACCCGTACCCGGACCGACCGGCAGCTGGCGGTACTCGGCCGGTTGTCCGGGCATTTCCTCGATGTTGTCGAGGGACTGCCGACATTGAAGATCTTCAATCGGGCGAAGGTCCAGATACAGGTGATCCGCCGGATCACCGATGCCTACCGGGAACAGACCATGGCGGCGCTGCGGTGGGCGTTCCTGTCGTCGTTCGTGCTGGAGCTGCTGGCGACGCTGTCGGTGGCGCTGGTCGCGGTGTCGGTGGGGCTGCGACTGGTGGCGGGTTCGCTCGACCTGCGTACCGGGCTGCTCGCCCTGTTGCTCGCCCCGGAGGTCTACCTGCCGCTGCGGCAGGTCGGGACGCAGTACCACGCGACCGTGTCCGGGCTGACCGCGGCCGCCGCGGCTCTCGACGTGGTCGACGCGGCCCCGGTTCCCGCCGCCGGTCATGGCCCGCGGCCGGCACCGGCCGACTTCGCGACCCTGCGGCTGGACGGAGTGGGCCTGCGCCACGCCGCGAAGGTCGACCTGACCATCCGGCGGGGCGAGATCGTCGCGTTGGTCGGGGCGAGCGGAGCGGGCAAAAGTACCCTGCTGGCGCTGCTGCGCGGGGCGCTCACGCCGGCCGAGGGCCGGGTGCTCGTAGATGACACCGACCTTGCCGACATCGATCCGGATGGGTGGCGGGCCCGGATCGGATGGCTGCCGCAGCGTCCGCACGCGGTCTGCGGTGGCACGGTCGCCGACGAGGTGCGGCTGGGACGGCCGGACGCCGGTGTCGCCGACGTTGCCGCCGCGCTCTCCGCGGCGGGCGCGCCGGCGGCGGCGCGGGCCGTCGGCGAGGATGGCGGTGAGCTGTCCGCGGGTGAGCTGCGCCGGGTCGCGCTCGCCCGCGTACTGGTTCGTAACTCTGCGTTAGTACTGCTCGACGAGCCCGGGGAAAGCCTGGACGCCGCCGCGGAGGAGCGGGTCGCCGCGGCCGTCGCGTCGTTGCGGGGACGTGCCACAGTGGTTCTCGTCGCTCACTCGGCCACCCTGGCCGGCGTCGCCGACCGGATTGTCACGGTTTCGGCGGGACGCGTGGTCGACGACCGGACAGCCGTCCCCCGCCCGGCGCAGGTCTACCCGAAGGTCTCGGCCGTCCCGCCGGTCTTGGCCGTGCCACCGGCATCTCCTGCTGTGACCAGGCCGGAGGAGGTCGTCTCCGGACCGGCCGGCTCGTTGCGGCGGGCCCTGGCGTTGTTCACGGCGGCACGGCAGCGGCTCGCCCTCGGCGTGCTCGCCGGGGGGGGTGCCCTGGGCTGTGGCATCGGACTGACCGCCACCTCGGCGTGGCTGATTGTCAGGGCGTCGCAACAGCCGCCCGTGCTCACGCTGATGGTTGCGATCGTCGCCGTCCGCGCGTTCGGACTCGGGCGGCCGGTCTTCCGCTATGTCGAACGCCTGACGTGCCACGACGCGGCCCTGCGGGGCCTTGCGCAACTGCGGTCGGAGGTGTTCGCCCGGCTCGTGCCGCTGGCTCCCGCGGGCCTGGGCGCACACCGTCGTGGGGACCTGCTGCGCCGGTTCACCGTCGACGTGGACGGTGTGGGCGAGTCCTTGCTGCGAGGGGTGGGCCCGGCCGCGTCCGCGGCGATGGCCTGTGCCGGTGCGGTGATCGGTGTCGGCGTGGTGCTGCCGGCCGCGGGG
>NZ_CADDZT010000028.1:76682-84163 GCF_902812655.1 Candidatus Frankia meridionalis
ACCGCCGCGCGGGCCCGCCGGGACACCGGGATCGTCTCCCTGCTCGAGGGGTTGGACGAGCTGGTGGCTTTCGGCGCGGCGCGTTCCAGGCTTGCGCGACTGCGCCGGCGCGACGCCGAGGTGCTGCGAATGGCCGCGTGCTGGCGGCGCTCACCGGCATGGGGGAGCGCGGCGGGGACGTTCGCCGCCGGTCTGACCCTCGTGGCGGTCAGCGCCATCGGGCTGGCTGCCGTTTCGGATGGAATCGGCGGGCAGCCCGGATCGCTGTCCGGGGTGATGCTGGGCGTGATCGTGCTCACCACGTTGGCCGCCTTCGAACCCCTGTCGGGTCTCACCGGTGCCTTCGCCGCCCTTGCCGAGGCCCGGCAGGCGGCGGGTCGGGTGTTCACGGTCCTGGACCGCGAACCGCCGACCGGTGAACCGGTCGACCCCCGCCCGTTGCCCGACGGGCCGCTCGACGTCCGCCTCGAAGGTGTCCGGATGCGTTATGCGCCTGCCGGTCCGCCGGTGCTGGACGGGATCGACCTCCACCTGCCCGCGGGCCGGCGGATCGCGCTCGTCGGAGCGAGCGGCGTGGGCAAGAGCACCGTCGTCGACCTGCTGCTGCGTCTGCGTGATCCGCAGGAGGGTCGGGTGCTCGTCGGCGGTGTGGATCTTCGGGACATCGCCACCGACGATCTGTATCGGGCCGTGACCGGGATGACCCAGGACGCGCATGTCTTCGACGCGACGTTGCAGCAGAACCTGTTGATCGCCCGTGCGGAGGCGTCCGAGGCGGAGCTGGTCGACGTGCTCGGGCGTGTCGGGCTGGCCGACTGGGTCGCGTGCCTGCCGGACGGGCTCGCGACCGGGGTCGGGGCGAACGGGGAGCGGATGTCCGGCGGCCAGCGCCAGCGGCTGCTGCTTGCCCGCGCGTTGCTGGCCGACCCTCGGGTGCTCATCCTCGACGAACCGACCGCCCACCTCGACCCGGTGACGGAGGCCGCGGTGATGCGCACGATCCTGGATGTCACCCGGGGCCGGACGGTCCTGCTCATCAGCCACCGCACCAGCGGCTTCGACGAGTTGGACGCGGTGGTGGAGCTGGCGGGCACCGCCGACGTGACGGCTTCGGGGATGCCCGCCCGGCGTTCAGCGGCCTGAGGAGTTCGGCGGGCGTGTCCGGGCGGACCAGGACAGCCGGGTACCGGCGGCGGGGGGGGAAAAGACGATGAACCTGCCCCCGAGCTCCTCGGCCCGGCTGCGCATGTTGGCCAGGCCGCTGGAGTTGTCCCGGCCGCCCGGGTCCACCCCGCCGACCCCGTTGTCGATCACGTCCAACCGCACCTCGCCGGAGGTGGACCAGACCGTCACGCTCACCTGGGTTGCCGCCGCGTGCCGGGCGACGTTCGACAGGGCCTCCCGAAGGACGGCCACCAGATGTTCGCCGACAACGGCGCAGACCGCGGAGTCCAACGCACCCTCGAACCGCAGGTGCGGAGCGAAACCCAGAGAAACGGTAGCATCATCGATGATGTCGAGGATCTGCCCACGCAGGCTCGGAACATCATGACGGCCACGCCTGCGCAACTGGAAGATCGTCGTGCGGATCTGGCCGATGGTCTCGTCCAGGTCGTCGATGTAGGCGGCGAGCCGGTCGGACTGGTTGGCCCGGCCGCCGCGCGCGGCCAGCCCCTGCAGTCCGATCGCGGTTGCGAAGATCCTCTGAATCACGTGGTCGTGCAGGTCGCGGGCGATGCGGTCGCGGTCCTCCAAGACGGCCAGGCGATCGCGGTCGGCCCGTGCCTGGGCCAGTTCGAGCGCCAGCGCGATATGCCCGGCGAAACCCGACGCCATGTCGATGTCGGCGTCGGTGAACAGCCGGCCGTCGTTGCGCCGGCCGAGAACGAGCGCGCCGACGCTTTCTCCCGAGGCGACCAGCGGAATGACCATCAACGGGCCGTTCTGGCCGGGGAGCGGATCCGACGCGGGTACGACCGCGCCGACCAGACCGTCCGGGTATTCACCGGTCGCGACCTCGATGATGAGCTCCTCGGGCGAACTGCGCGGGAGCAGGACGGCGGAGAAGTCGGCCACGGCCACCTCCTGGGCTCTGCGCGCAATCAGCTCCAACGGGTCCGGACCTTCGGCCAGCAGGTGGCGGGTGATGTCGGTGGACGCCTGCAACCAGCGTTGCCGTCGCTGGGACTCCTCGAAGAGCCGTGCGTTCTCAATGGCGATGCCGGCGCTTGCCGCCAGCGCCTGCACAAGCTCCTCGTCCTCGGCGGTGAAACGCGGCGCGTTCTGCTTGTCCGTCAGATAGATGTTGCCGAAGACCTTGGTGCCGATACGGATCGGAGCACCGAGGAAGCTGTGCATGGGCGGATGCCCCGGTGGGAAGCCGTCCGCGCGGTGGTCCGTGGTGATGTCATCGAGTCGCAGCGGGTAGGGCTCCCGGATGAGCAGGCCGAGAATGCCCTTGCCGCGAGGAAGATCACCGATGCGGCGGACCATGGCGTCGTCGAAGCCGACATGGACGAACTGCTCCAGGTTCTGGTCGTGGGCGATCACCCCGAGTGCACCGTAGCGGGCATCCACAAGATCGCAGGCCGCTTCGACGATCCGGGTGAGGACGACGGACAGGCTCAGGTCGGACGCAACCATGCGGCTCGCCCGCAGCAGACCCCGTAAGCGACTCTGAGTAACGATCAGGTCCTTTGCCTGGTCGACCCGATGGGTCACAAAATCGTCATCGTATGGTTGCGCGGCGTTCACGCCGTCGGTGTCTACGTCCATGACGATCTCAACGTATTACGCCTGACGGCCTCCTGATCCGCTCAGTCGGACAACATCGCGCGAATCATCCCGGGTGTCGGGATCGACATCGGACCGCGACCTTCCGACCTGCTGGTCCGTACTTCTGCGTGATTCTTTTCACGATTTCCGGGTTTTCCCGGCAGATGCCGCAGAAATGGTTACCGGGAGGCCGGTTGCCGGTTCCTCGGCGACCGGGTGGTTCGTGGTGACGCTCACATATATCGCTTGCCGGGATTTTCGTGAAGGAACTGGCTGCGGCCGAGGGATTCGTCGTTCCGCGGGGATTCACGGTTCTGCAGGGATTCGAGGAAGAGCAGGGTGCTGGCCGCCACCGCCCGGTAACCCGGTCCGGCGATGACGTCATGGCGACCCGGTACGACGGTCAGCTGTGCGCGGGGCGCGGTACGGGTGATCATCCGAATGAGTGGCAAGGGGCAGACCTGGTCGTCCATACCGTGGACAAGAAGGATCGGCAGGTCGGGGAGGGCACGGGGAACCGGGTAGACCGATATCTCGGCATCTTCTGCCAGTACGCCGGATTCACCCGAAGTGACGGGCCGTTGCAGCAGCGGTAGCCCGAGCAGGACGACGCCGTCCGGCCGTAGCGCAGGGGATCCGGCGAGGATCAGTGCGCGCAGTCCCCCGACGTCGGAGCCGAGCAGGATGAAGGGAGCACCCGGCACGCGGGCTTCCGCGAGGGTCGACACGGTGTCGCCCGGCCCTCCGGAGATGGTGACCAGGTAGCCATCGATGGACAGCCGTGTTCGCAGCCGTTCGAACGAGGACGCGGTTTCGGCCCGTCCGGTCAGAATAACGACAGATCCCCGGTTGGGCTGCACGCCGGTGGCGTCCGCATATCGCCGGGCGCCCGGATACTGCTGGCTAGTCGGGAATGTCGTCGGTGCCGCGGATGTCATTGCGCATCTCCTGTGGTCATGCGGATGCCGTCGCGGTGATTCGTGTGGATGCGTGGATGGTTTTCCTCCGCGCACTAGGGGGAACGGGCACGAAAACATGCGACGAGCAGGCTGATTCGCCCGGCGAACGAGAGCGACGGCCCGTGGGCGGACGAAGAACCGCGTGGGGGCCGTCGGCTATCGACGGAAGGAAGGAGAGCCCGGACAGGCTGCCGAGGCAACCCGCAGCAGATCAATGTGACCTCGGGTCACAAGCCGGGGCATGTTATGCACGGCATCAACGATGCTTGCGATGCCGGATGATGTCAATACTGACGGCTTCCTGGTATCGAGGGTGCGTCGAGGGTGCGCTGCGTCACGCTCCTGGTGAACCTTGCCGGTAGCCACAGGCGACAGGAGGCACGTACGCATGAGCGACTTCGTCGGATCGGTCGATCAGGGCACCACCAGTACCCGTTTCATGATTTTCGATCATGATGGTGAGGAGGTCGGGCGTCACCAACTGGAGCACCAGCAGATCCTGCCCTGCTCCGGATGGGTCGAGCACGATCCCGTCGAGATCTGGGAGCGCACGGCGGTGGTCATCCAGTCGGCTATGGCCAGCTGCCGTCTCGGGGCGTCGGACCTGGCTGCTCTCGGCGTCACGAACCAGCGTGAGACCACGGTCGTGTGGGATCCGCGGACCGGCCGGCCCTACTACAACGCGATCGTCTGGCAGGACACCCGGACCGACCGGATCGCGTCCGCGCTGGACCGTGACGGCCGTGGCCAGGTCATCCGGTGCAAGGCCGGGTTGCGGCCCGCGACCTACTTCTCCGCAGGCAAGATCCAGTGGATCCTGGACAACGTCGAGGGGGTCCGCCGGGCGGCCGAGCGAGGCGATGCCCTGTTCGGCAACATCGACAGCTGGTTGTTGTGGAACCTCACCGGAGGCCCGGACGGCGGGGTGCACGTGACAGACGTGACCAACGCCAGCCGCACCATGCTGATGAATCTTGAGACCCTCGACTGGGACGACGAACTGCTGTCGTTCTTCGATGTCCCGCGGGCCATGCTCCCGGCGATCCGGCCGTCCTGCGACCCGGCGCGTTACGGCGTGACCGGTGGGGCCGGGCCGCTCGGCGGCGAGGTCGCGCTGACCGGTGACCTCGGGGACCAGCAGGCCGCGACGGTCGGGCAGGTCTGCTTCGCTGTCGGGCAGGCGAAGAACACCTACGGCACCGGGAACTTCCTGCTGCTCAACACCGGTATCGAACCGGTGCGCTCCCGGCACGGCCTGCTCACGACGGTCGGCTACCAGTTCGGCGACCAGCCGCCCACCTACGCGCTGGAGGGCTCGATCGCGGTCACCGGTTCGGCGGTGCAATGGCTGCGTGACCAGCTCGGTATCATCAACAGCGCATCGCAGAGCGAGGCGCTGGCCCGGCAGGTACCTGACAGTGGCGGGATCTACTTCGTCCCGGCGTTCTCCGGGTTGTTCGCGCCGTACTGGCGGTCGGACGCGCGGGGCGTGGTGGTGGGTCTGTCCCGCTTCCACACGGGTGCGCATCTGGCCCGCGCCACCCTCGAGGCGATCTGCTACCAGAGCCGTGACGTGGCCGAGGCGATGCGGCAGGACTCGGGCGTGTCACTGGACGTGCTGCGGGTCGACGGCGGGGTGACGGCCAACGACCTGTGCATGCAGATGCAGGCCGACATCCTCGGCGTCCCGGTCAGCCGGCCGATGATCGCGGAGACGACGGCGCTCGGAGCGGCATACGCTGCCGGCCTCGCGGTGGGTTTCTGGAAGGACACCGACGAACTTGCCGCGCACTGGCGGGAGGACCGCCGGTGGGAGCCGGAGTGGTCGAAGGACCGGCGCGAGAGCGGCTACGCGGGTTGGCGGAAGGCGGTCGAACGCACGCTGAACTGGGTGGACGTTGACTGAGCTCGATGAACGACCTGGTCCCGCCGAGCCGTGTGACATCGGTGAGCCGTGTGACATCGGTGAGCCGTGTGACATCGGTGAATGTGAACGTCTCAGGTGACACCCGTTCGTGTGTCGAATAGTTTTTCGGTGATATGAAAAAGGACAGAATTTCGTATGAGAAATGGGTTGGCTCACCGGTATGATAGCTGGCCACGGACCGCATCCGACCGGATGCGGTCCGTTTGAAACGTTATCGTTACCTTGTTACCTGGATGCGGCACACTGCTTGTTGTTTCCGTCACGGAGCGGGGTCTTCCGGATCTGGTGCGAACCGCATGCTAACGTCGATCACGTGTTGCCGCGCACCGCGGGCAGCAAATCAGTCATATAGCAATTTCCAACTCGCGGGCCATCTTGTGCACATCAGCTCTTCTGTAGCGTGACTCCCGGAGGACCCGTGTCGAAGTCGAAATGGCAGAGACAACTCAAGTCATATGATAGGCGGCTGCTCGAAGGTCAGTCCGCGAACGAGGAGCAGGAGACCGACTACCCATTGGGCTGGTATTTCGCCCGGTTCAGTGAAGACCTCGTTCCCGGTCAGGTCGTGCCGGTGGAGTTCATGTCGCACCAGTTCGCGCTCTTCCGCGGGAAGAACGGCAGGGTTGGCATGATCGACAGTCAGTGCTGTCACATGGGCGCTGACCTCGCCCGCTGCGGCACCGTCGTCGAGGACCGGATCAAGTGCGGCTACCATGCCTGGGAGTTCCGGACGGACGGTGGTTGCGCGGTCATCCCCGGCCTCGACCAGTCGAAGATCCCCCCGCGGGCGGGTCAGCGGTCGATACCCGTCCACGAGCATGCCGGAAACATCTGGTTCTGGTACGGTCCGGAGCCCTCCGGTGAGTTCACCGAGGTCCCCTACGCCGATTCCAGTCGGTACCTGAACCTCAAGGGCCAGGTCTACATCGCGCACGGAAAACTCCTGCCGGTCGCGGAGCACGTGTCCGACATCTATCATTTTCCAAATGCCCACCGGGGTACCGGCCGCCTTGAGTATGCCGTGTTGGTGAACAAGGAGGACCGTCTGGAATACCAGCTCCGGCCGGCCGATGAGGCCAGCCGGAACAAGGTCCAGCGATGGTTCAAGCCGTTTGCTTTCATCGAGATGATCGGGCCATCCGCGGCGATTTACCGAACTCAGAAGGATGCGACGGTCGACAGGTCCGGACCGATGCTGACAATAGTTCTCGGTGGGACGCCGATCCGGGACGATCTCACGATCTTCACCTGGCGGGTCGTGGTACGTAAAATAGGCCCCGGTCCGTTGTTCGCGCCGCTCAATCATGCGCTTGCCCGCATGATGTGGCTCACCGTCCGACGGAACGCCTACGCCGACATGGATGTCCTGAAATGGCTGAGGATGCCGGAGAAAACTCTCTGGGTGAAGCCAGACGGCCCGTCCGTCCGTGAGTTCCGGAGCTTCTTCAACCGCGGTATCGTGCCGGGCTGGCGCTTCGGCAATGCCATGCCGGAAGAAGCTTCTACCGCCAGCGCCTGACGCGGGTGCCCCCGCGGGTACCCGGTTCTCCCTCGAGGTGGGACACCAGGTGGCCGGCACCGGTCATCTGGCATCCCGTATTCCGGTGTTACAGTCGCCCCTCATCATACGGGGGGTTACATGCTCGACGCCTCCGCAGGTGACACCGACGGCATTGAGAACCACCGACCCTACGCCGGTTCATCCGTCCACCGCTGCCGTGACGCCATCCGCGGCCGGGACCGCGACGCACCGGCCGGCTACCACCGGAACGGCACATCCGGCCGCGTCGACGGCGCGACCCGTGGCGACCACCGCCGTT
>NZ_CADDZT010000028.1:84500-87705 GCF_902812655.1 Candidatus Frankia meridionalis
ATCCCGATGTGTGCCTGCATGACGAGATCGGTGACTACGACTGCGCCGGCGGTTCGGGCAACGGGCCCAACTACGTGCAAGGTCCTGTCCGGGTCCTGCCTCCGGACCCGTTCGCCCTTGACAGCGATCACAACGGGACCGGCTGCGAGAAGTCCTGACGCCCCGGAGCCATCCGGTGACCGGCCATTTGTGGTTGCTGCGCCGCGGTTTCTGAGCGGAACCTGTCGGGCGGCACCTGGTGGGCAGTGCCGCTGGACGGTTGTCACTACAGGCGGCTGGTGTCGACTCGGAGGGCTGAACGTATGTTCAGGCTCCATCCATGCTGGCCACTGTCCCCGCTGGGGGAGCTGCCGACCTCGATCTCTACTGTGGTCGATCCTGATCCCGGTGGATGTGGCCAAGTTGGCCTGGGCGAGGGCCACCCGTGGACGTCGAACCCCTGTGGACCTGATACATTCGGTTCCGTTGCAACGCGACATGCGCCGCTAGCTCAATTGGCAGAGCAGCAGACTCTTAATCTGCGGGTTCGGGGTTCAAGTCCCTGGCGGCGCACCCATCCTGACCAGCCGTTATCACTTTCGGTAACGCCTATCTGAAGATCAATGTACCCAACGCTGTACCCATTTGCGGTCGATCACTGTTCGTCGGTGTCGGTGGGGTCGGCGTCTCCGGCTTGCTCCGTGCTGTCGTCCTCGTCATCTTCTGGCCTGTCGTCGGTGAACAGGTGCTCCAGACGTCCTACGGCCTCCCGTTGGGTCTCGGGCATGACGTGGGTGTACGTGTTCATGGTCAGTTGGATGGTCGAGTGTCCGAGTAGTTCCATGACCGTGCGCGCGGGCACCCCCTCGGAGAACAGCATCGAGGCGAACGCATGGCGAAGATCGTGTAGGCGGAGCCAGGGGAGCCCGGCTGTTGCCCGAAGCTGATCGAATCGGCGGTTGACGTTCCGTGGTTCCAGTGGGGTCCCGATCGTCGTGGTGAACACGAGGCCCGTTTCCGTCCAGGAGTCTCCGCGTTCGAACCGTTCGCCCGCCTGCGCCACCCGATGTTGGCGCAGGAGTTCCGCCAGTCGGGTCGGGATCGGTAGCTTCCGGTGTGAGCGGACGGTCTTCGCCGGTACGAATGTCAGGGAGCCGTCGACCCGCTGGAGGCTCTGACGGACGTGGAGCACGGCGCCGTCAAGCCCGCGGCGCGTGCCGCGCCCCGCAACCGGCTGCGCGTGGCCGAGGGCGGCCATGCTCGCCGGGCGCGTCGCAGCCCGCCGCCACGGTATTCCACATCCGGGAAGAACGGCCCAGACCGGCAGCGTCTGATAATCCGCCGCGTCGGCCAGAGTTCGACGCCGTACGGACTGACGTTGCCGTCGCTGACACCCGCGGCGCACGCCGGTGGGCAGACGAAAATCGAGCAGGGGGCACGCCAGCGCACAGCCGGAAGACAGAATCAGGACGCCTTCGGCTCCCCGGACAGCCATCCCGCACCCTCCGTGGGGCGAGACTTTTTGTGGTCACCCTGCAACCCGTGCAGGCTCTCAATCTGACTCAGTTTTAGTGATCGCAACTGCCATCGGCTTCATCTGGTTCGCCGCTCAGTTCTTCGAGTTTCAATCTGTTTCAGTTTTGGTGATCGCGACCACACGACTAGGAAAAGGAAAGGAGGTGATTCTATGTTTCAATCTGACTCAGATTTGGTGATCATAACTACTCGTGTCCAAACTATACACGCCCTGAGCTGCGACGATGATAGATCATCCCGCAACCTCCCAGCTCGATCATCATTCCATCCGATTAAACGATCTACAATTCGAGCGTTTCCGCAGACTAACAAGATATCGATCTTCTGCCACGACATCCCCGGTTCGTCGGCGTGTCGGAGGTTGTGGCAAACGATCACCACAACCCCTATTTTGATCACAGACCAGCGCCCGCGCATGAGACCACCGCGCCAACCGGAACGGACGGATGCCGCCAGATCTGCCCGACCTGACAGCCAGAGTGACAGCCAAGCCGACCGACGAGCCTGGACATCCGCGGACACCGACGGACGGCGGACCCAAGGTCACCGGACCCGGTGAACCCCAGCGGACGTCCACGGAAGATCCCGAGCAAACTACGGATCAAGAGGTTGGGGGTTCGAGTCCCTCCGAGCGCGCGCTGGTTGAGGCAGGTCAGAGCCCCGCAGCCGATCACACGGCGCGGGGCTCTGGGCTTTTCTGATCTCCAGTACTCCTATGAGTACTGCGATGAGTACTGCAAGCCGACGCCTGCCACAGGATTGAGGATCTTGGTAAGGCGTCTGACCGTCCAAGCGTGACCGCACAGTGGTCGGCGCACACGTCCGACAACCGAATTAACCAACCGTGATGCGTTCGTCGCCGAACTTTGCCACGATCTCGATCTGCCCTCCGAGCGCTTCGATATAGCTGCGCACAGTGGCAATCTCAGCGCGGTCCAAGTCGCCCCGCTCAATACGCGATATCCGTGACTGTGACACACCGATCCGCTCGGCCACCTCGCTCTGGTCGAGCCCGTAGGCCCGCCGGATGTCGGCCAGCCGATACGCCCGGGCCTCGGCCCGCAGCCTCACTCCGAGCGCGTCGATACGCCCCTGATCGAGCATGCCGGTGGCTAGAGTCTCAGTCCGTACGTCTTCCCAGGTCCGTGCCATGGCCGTCAGCTCCTCTCCATCTTGTACTCGCCGTCCAACCACCGCTGGTAGCGCCGTTCGGCCAGCGGGATGTTCACCTCGTACCACTGCCGCCACTGACCGGACTTGTCACCGGCGACGAGGAGCACCGCCTGCCGCTGCGGGTCGAACACAAACAAGATCCGCACCTCGGTGCCTGCAGCCGACCCCGGCCGAAGCTCCTTCATATTATGGATCTTCGAGTCCTGGATGCTGTCGACCAACGGGCGGCCCAGCGCCGGGCCATCGGATGCCAGCTGGTCGACCGCAGCCGCAACGAGCTCAGCGGTCCGCGGGTCAATGCGCACCATGTCCATGAACCAGTCATCGACTTCGTCGACGAGGATCACGGTCCATGTCATGTCTACGAGAATGACCTACAAGTTCTATGACGTCAAGGTTCTACGCTTCTCGTAAGGTACGCCTCGGCCGCACCTGCCGACATACAGGTGGTCATCCAAGCCAAGGATGGATTCACCGATACTGGACACGTTGCGTAACCAACATCAGTACCACTGCC
>NZ_CADDZT010000029.1:0-1358 GCF_902812655.1 Candidatus Frankia meridionalis
GCCACCGCCACCGCCACCACCGATGCCGCGCAGCGTGGTGTTGCTCGTCGGTAGCGAAGCCTTCAGGTCCGCCAGGACCACCCGGTCGCCCTCGGACAGACCGGACGTCACCTGCGTGAACGTCACGCCGACCGCGCCCACGTTCACCGGCACGCTGGTCATCTTGCCGCCGCGCAGCACGGACACGACATGGCGGTTACCGATCGTGTGGACGGCGGAACTCGGTACGGCGAGCGCGTTCGTTGCGCTGGAGACGACGATGGACACGGCTGCGCCCGAGCCGGCGAACAGCTGTCCGCCGCCGGTGACACCACCGTTGGTGAGACCGATGGTCACCGGGTAGGACACCCCTCCCGACGTGCTGGACGACGCGGATGCGCCGGATGCGCCGGATGCGGTGGAGGCGGTGGGAAGCAGGCCGATCGCCACCACGGTGCCCGCTGTCGGCGTGTCGGTGCCGTCCGGGACGACTGTCGCCTTCGCCCCGACCTTCACCGAGGCGACATTGCTCTCGCTGACGGTGGTCATGACCTCCGCGGAACCGGGGTTCAGCACGACGATTGCGGCCGTGCTCGACCCGGCGTTGACGGACTGGCCGGGCCTGACGTTCACGGCGGCCACGACACCTGTGATCGGGCTGATGAGCTGTGCCTGGTCCAGGCCCTGCTGGGCGACAGCCAGGGTGGCGTTCGCCGAGTCGACCGAGGCCTGGTCCGCGGCGATCTGGGCGGCCGAGACCGGCGCGCGGGTGGAGCCGGACGCCGTCCTGGAGGAACCCGCGGCCGAGCCGCCCGCCCCGCTGCCTGACGATGGGGTGCCGCGCCCGGATCCGGATCCGGATCCGGATCCGGCGGATCCGGTCCCCCCGGTGCCGGTGCCGGTGCCAGGACTCGTACCGGCCGTGCTTGTCGGTTCGGGCCCGTTGGACGGCTGCTGGCTCGAACCCGCATCCGACGATGGCTGGCCCGAACCCGCATCTGGCTGCTTGCCCTGTGACTGGGCCAGCAGCTGGGCGACCGCGGTGTCGAGGGCAGCCTCGTCCGCGGCGACAGCCCGTAGATCGTTGCTCAGGGTGTCCTGCTCGGCAAGCACCTGCTTCAGCAGGGTGGAGCAGTCCGTGCCGTCGGGCGTCGGACCCGTGGCCGGGCCGGCGCCCGGTGACGATGTGGGGGCCGGTGATCCGGTGATGTCACCCGGGCTCCGGCTGAGGCTGTTCAGGAAGGACCCGCACACCGCCTGTTCGTGGGTGAGGTCGGCCTGCGTCTGGTAAAGAACCGTGTCGGCGGCGCGCTGGTCGGTCAACAGTTGTTGCTGGTCGCGCTTGACGACATCCGCCGCCGTACCACCGGTCGCCGCCG
>NZ_CADDZT010000029.1:1908-2497 GCF_902812655.1 Candidatus Frankia meridionalis
AGTGGCGGACGGTCGCCCGGACGCGGAGGTCACGTAGCTGGCGCCCTGCGCGGTGGATCCGGCGGACCGGGCCGTGGTCGTCGTTGTCGTTGTGACCGATGTCTGGCTGGTCTGGTCCGCGGCAAGCCTCGCCTGGGCTGAGGCCAGGGTCGCCCTGGCATTGTCGAGCGAGGCGGTCAGGGAGGACGCGTCGAGCGCCGCGAGGACGTCACCTGTTGTCACGTGCTGCCCGACCGTCACCGGAACCTGCGCCACCCGTCCGCTGACGGGAAAACTGACCGAGGCCTGGCTGACGGGCGTCACGGTGCCGATGGAGTTCACCGTTGCTTCGACGGTGCGGTGGGTGACCACGACGGTCCGGTAGGACGGCTCGCCCGATCCGGTCGCGGCAAGCACGCCCCCACCGGCCCCCACGACGACAACCACGGCGACGCCTATCACGACCGAACGGCGAGTCCCGTGCCGGCGACCCCGGGAAGGCGCGTCAGCCATTGGGGGACCCGCTCGCGCTGCCCTGCCGGCGGACGCCGCCGGTGCATCCGTTCGGTCCGGGTTGGCGGATGCTGATCGAGGTGGCGGTCACCGCCCC
>NZ_CADDZT010000029.1:2552-8546 GCF_902812655.1 Candidatus Frankia meridionalis
CGGTGACGCACTCGCCGACCTTCAACGCCGAGGACGATGCCGGGACCGTCTGGTCGTAGACGGTCGAGGTGGATGTCGTGACCGTCCGTGTCGTAGGTGTGCTGCCGTCACGGGCGGTGGTCTGTACGGCGAAGGTGGAGTCGGACTTCGAGGTGACCGTGCCGAAGGCCGCGCTCGGCCGGGCTGTGGCATCCGCGTTCGGACTGCGGCGCGGCCGTGGGCTTGTCGAGGGATCGGGGGCACCGGAGGGACGGGCGCCACCGCCGAAGCCACTGCCGAAGCCGCCGTTGCCGGTGCACCCGGTTGTCTCCGGTTTGCTGATCATCACGTTCTGTGCGGTGATCTCGCCATCCGTGGCGGTTGTTCCGGGTGCTCCGGTCACCAGCACACAGTCACCGACGTTCAGGCTCGACACGGTCGTCTGCTCGGTCTGGGTGAAGGTCGTCGATCCGGTGAAGTTGACGGTGACCTGGCCCACCGACGGGTTCTGCACCTGGATCGCCGAGCCGGTGACCGCTGCGGCCGTCCCCGTCACGCCCGGTGGGCCCGCTGGTGCCGGACTCGCCCCCGGATTCTGCGTCGACACGGTTGCTGTGGTGGAACCGCTGGAGCCTCCGCCGCAGGCCGCCATGGCGAGTGAGGATGCGAGCAACAGTCCGGTCAGCCGTCCCACGGTGACCCGGGGACGGCGGGCTGCGGACCGGACCGGACGGGCGGCGGGGCCGGCGCACATGGCGACGCTGAATTCGGACACGGTGAACCCGTTTTCCTGATCGTGGTCCTGGACGGAGGGCTCGGCCGGAGATCGATGGATCATCATTCGCTCCGCAGCGCGTCGATGGGGGCCAGCCGGGCCGCCCTGCTGGCGGGGTAGACGCCGAACCCGACGCCGATGCCGACCGCCACGACGATCGCCGCGGCAGCCGCGGTGAGGGAGATGTCGATACGTTGCGAGATCAGATGAGGGAGCGCCGCGGCCCCCACCAGTCCGAGTGCGGCGCCGGCCAGTCCACCGGCCAGACCGAGGACGGACGCCTCCACCAGGAACTGGCGCCTGATTACCCGGGGGGGTGCGCCGAGGGCCTTGCGTAGACCGATTTCCCGGATGCGTTCGGTAACCGAAACCAGCATGATGTTCATTACGCCTATGCCGCCGACGAGCAGCGAGATCGCGGCGATCCCGCCGAGCAGCACGGTGAGGGTCCGGTCCACCGACGTCGCCGCGGACAGGATCGACTGCTGACTGGCGATGGTGAAGTCGGCGCCCGTCGGCGTGGTGATGTGGTGCAGGGCAAGCAGCTCGCTGTTGGCCTCCTGGTAGGCGGCGGACAGCGTCTTCGAGGACGACGCCTCCAGGTAGATGCTCTGTACGGAGGTGCGGGTCGCCCCGCCGAACACCCGGTTCGCGGCCGTACTGATCGGGAGGATGGCCTGGTCGTCCTCATTGGCCGTGGCGGACGACCCGACCGCGGTCAGGGTGCCGACCACCTGCATCGGAACCCCGGAGATCGTCACGGTCGCGCCGATCGGGCTGCGTGCACCGAACAGCTGCTCGGCCGTGGTGGCGGCGAGTACGACGACGGCGGCGTGGCCGGTGACGTCCTGGCCGGTGATGAAGCGACCGGAATCGATCTTTCGTGCCCGGACCGACAGCCAGTCGGGCGTGGTACCGACAACCGTGGTGGTCCAGTTCGACGTGCCTGCCGTCAGCGACAGGTTGCGCTGGCTGGCCGGTGCGACGGCGGCGATGTCCGGTGCGACGTCCCTGGAGGCGAGTGCGTCGGCGTCCTGCGAGGTCAGGGTCGAGGCCGAGCCGAAGCCACCGCGGATACCGCTACTGCTGGTGGTGCTGCCCGGTGAGACCACGAGCAGGTTGCTGCCGAGCGAGTTGATCTGGTCGCGCACCTGGCCCTGGGCGCCCTCGCCGAGACCCACGGTGAGGATGACCGCGGCGATGCCAATGAGGATGCCGAGGACGGTGAGGGCCGACCGCGACCGATGTGTACGTACCGCTTCCAGCCCGATGCGTAGTGTTTCCGCCCAGCTCACTGGTGCGCCTCCCAGGTGAGCGTGGTCGAAGCGCCGCCGGCCCGCGGATCGGTGGAGGTGCGGGGATCGGTGGAGGTGCGGGGATCGGACCCGGTGTCGTCCTGGACGTTGCCGTCGCGGATCCGCACCACCCGACCCGCTGCCGCCGCGACCTCGGGTTCGTGGGTGATGAGCACGATCGTGCGGCCGGACGCGTGCAGCTCACCGAACAGGCCGAGCACGTCCTGGGTGGACACGCTGTCGAGGTTGCCGGTCGGTTCGTCCGCGAGGATGAGGGCGGGATCGGTGACCAGTGCGCGGGCGACCGCGACCCGTTGCTGCTGGCCTCCGGACAGCTCGTTCGGGCGATGGGCGATCCGGTCCCGCAGCCCCACCTTTTCCAGCGCGCTGATCGCCCGGGTGCGACGTTCCGCCCGGCCGACGCCGGCATAGCACAACGGCAGCTCCACGTTGCGCCACGCGGACAGTGTGGGGAGCAGGTTGAACTGCTGGAAGACGAAGCCGATCCGCCGGTTGCGGATCTGGGCCAGATCCTCCTCGGACATCCGGCCGACGTCCTCGCCGGCCAGGTGGTAGTTGCCCGCGGTGGGCACGTCAAGACAGCCGAGGATGTGCATCAGTGTCGATTTGCCCGACCCCGACGGGCCCATGATCGCGATGTACTCGCCCTCGTGGATGCGCAGGTTGACACCGCGCAGCGCTTCGACCTCGAGGGCGCCGGTCCGATAGGTCTTGCGGACGTCGTCCAGTTCGATGACGGGTAGCGGGGTTCGTGGTGACTCGGTGTCGGTCATGGCTCAGCTCGCCCCGCCGCCGCGGGTACCCCCGCCGAACCCGCCACCACCACCGCCGAACCCGCCACCACCACCGAAGCCACCACCACCGCCGAACCCGCCGCCGTTACCGGCCTGGCCGGTCGGAGTCGCGGCGCCGCCACGCGTGCGTCCGGAGGTACCCGAGTCCGGCACCACGACCATGTCCCCGGCGGCAAGGCCGGCGGTGATCTGCGTGACTCCGCCGGAGCTCACGCCGACCGTTACCGCCCGCGCTACCTGCCTGCCACCGGAAAGCTCATACACCTGTGCCTGGGAGCCGGCGTAGTGCAGGGCCGTGGTCGGCACGGTCAGGACGTCGGTCAGCTGCCGGAAGATGATCTGTACCTGGGCGCTCGCCCCGAGATGCAGCCCCGTCGGAGTCCCGGTGACGTCAATGGTGATCGGGTACGTCGCCACTCCGGAATTCTGGGTGGCGAGCAGACCGACGGAGGACACCGTCCCGTACACCGCCGAAGTGACGCCGTTCGCGGTGATGACCGCCTGGTTACCACTCTTGATCTCGTTGACCTGGGTGTCGTCGACGTTTGCGGCGATCTTGTAGCCGTCCGAGCCGACCACGACCACCTGCGCGGACGACGCTGCCGTCGAGCTGCTGGAAGCGGATCCCGATGCCGAGCCGCCACCACCGGACGCGCTCGTACCGCCACCGGAAACCTGCTGGCCGACCGTCAGATTGACCGTCGCGACGGTACCCGCGATCGGCGATGTGAGGGTCGCCTGTGTCAGTGACCGCTGCGCGGCGGCGAGTCCGTCCTGCGCGGCGGTGACGGCCTGGTTGTCCGCGTTCAACTGTGCGTCGGACGCACCCGCGGTCTGGTCCGAGGACAGGCGGGACTGATCGGTGGCCACACTGGCCTGCGCCTGCGCGACCGAAGCGACCAAGGCGGCCGAATCGATCGTGGCCAGAGCCTGGCCGACCACCACCTGCTGACCGACAGTGACCGATACCGCGGTGACCTTGCCGGACGCACCGAAGGTCAGGTCGGCTTCGTTGGCGGCCTGGATGGTCCCGGTGCTCGATACCGTCTGCCGGATCGTTCCGAGGCCGGCCGCGACCAGACGTGGACTGTTGCTGCCGGCGGACGAGGAGACAGCCACCACCACAGCCACGGATCCGGCCACCACCAGGACGGCGACGACCACGCCGACGGCGAGCATCCTGCGTCCGATCCGAAGACGCCCA
Organism: Candidatus Frankia meridionalis; assembly: GCF_902812655.1. GTDB lineage: Bacteria > Actinomycetota > Actinomycetes > Frankiales > Frankiaceae > Protofrankia > Protofrankia meridionalis. Next base: position 6,621 of record NZ_CADDZT010000029.1, read on the forward strand.
CGCGGCACTTGCATCCATCCCCCCGAATCCCCACGGTGGGCGACCCGAATTCACCCGTGTTCGCACGGGGTGTTGTGGCTGGTGCCTACCGCGACCAGTGCATCCCGAGTCTGGTGGAGAACTCTTGGCATTTGCTGAGGAAATCCGGTGAAAATCCTGACCGATCGGTGAACGCAGAGTCAACGGTTCGCCCCCCGTTGAGGATGGGCAGGGAGCGCGCGGCCCGGGCTTTCTGTACGGAGACTGTGGAAGGATGGTGAAATCGGCACATCTGGTGGTGCCGATCGTCGCCGCCGGGTGGGGGACCATGCGTGCAGCCACCGGGATCCTCGCCGGGATCGACGCCGGCCGGATCTGCGTTGAGGTCCGCTGCCGATCGTCCCACCCCGTGCGTTCGCAGTAACCATCCGGTATCCGGTATCCGGTATCCGGTGCCTGGCTGGCTGCCGGTCAGCGGTGCCTCCGCAGGATCCGGTTGCCGAGCCACACCAGCGGGTCGTAGGAGGAGTCGACCACCCGCTCCTTGAGCGGGATGATGCCGTTGTCGGTGATTCGGATGCTCTCCGGGCAGACCTCCGTACAGCATTTCGTGATGTTGCAATAGTCGATGCCGGCCTGCTCCCGCAGCAGTTCCCGCCGGTCGCGCGTGTCCAACGGGTGCATTTCCAGCTCGGCGTAGCGGATCATCAGCCGGGGGCCGGCGAACACGGGCTTGTTCTCCTCATGATCGCGGATGACGTGGCAGACCGTCTGGCACAGGAAGCACTCGATGCACCTGCGGAACTCCTGGACGCGGTCGACGTCCTGCTGCTTCATCCGGTGGTGTCCGTCGTCACCGGTGGGCGGCCCCGGCGCGAACGCCGGCACCTGCGCGGCCTTCTCGTAGTTGTACGAGACATCGGTGACAAGATCCCGGATCACCGGGAAGGTTCGCAGCGGTGTCACCGTGATGGTGTCCGTCGGCGCGAACAGGTTCAGCCGGGTCATGCACATCAGCCGGGGCCGGCCGTTCACCTCGGCACTGCACGACCCGCACTTACCGGCCTTGCAGTTCCAGCGGACGGCCAGGTCCGGGGTCTGCGTCTGCTGCAGCCGGTGCAACGCGTCGAGGACGACCATGCCTTCCTCGACGCCGACCGTGTAGTCGTGCAGGTCGCCTCCGTCGGCGTCACCTCGCCAGACCCGCAGGGAGAGGTCGTACGCGGCCATCAGGCACCCTTCCCACCGGTCGGTGTTTCGGACCTGGAGGACCTGGAGGACGTAGAGGATGTAGAGGACCCGGAGCCGGCCGTGGCTGCCACGCCGGTGGGCGTCTCCTCGAACAGGCGGGCGAGCTCGGCCGGCATCGCGGGCAGCGGCTCGGCGGTGAGTACCAGCCGGTCGTCGGCGAGTCGGAGTACGTGGTTCACGGCGCCGAACGCGGGGTCCGCGAGCGGGAAGTCGTCCCGGGTGTGGCCGCCGCGGCTCTCCCGGCGGGCCAACGCGGCGGTGGCGATGCATTCCGCGACGGTGAGCAGTGACCGCAGGTCGAGCGCGAGATGCCAGCCCGGGTTGTACTGCCGGTGCCCCACGACCGTGACCCGGCCGGCGCGGATCCGCAGCGCTTCGATCTCCCGCAGCGCCCGGACGAGTTCGGGCTCGGTACGGATGATCCCGACCAGGCGCTGCATCACCTCCTGCAGGTCGCTCTGGAGCTGGTAGGGGTTTTCCGGGGGACGCGCGGAGTCGCTGCCGACAGCGGTGTCGAACGGTGCCAGGGCCTGCGCGGCAACGGCGTCGAGCTGAGCGCGGTCCACAACGCTCCGCACGCCAGGGGGTACCGTGAGTGCGTACTGTGCCGCGTAGCGCCCCGCCCGTCGTCCGAAGACCAGCAGGTCCGACAGGGAGTTGCCGCCGAGTCGGTTCGAGCCATGCATGCCGGCCGCG
>NZ_CADDZT010000029.1:9113-11123 GCF_902812655.1 Candidatus Frankia meridionalis
TGGGCGGGTCGACCTTGATGCCGCCCATTACGTAGTGGCAGGTCGGGCCGACCTCCATCGGTTCTCGGGTGATGTCGACGTCTGCGAGCTCGGTGAACTGGTGGTACATGGACGGGAGTCGCCGGCGGATGTAAGCCGGGTCACGGCGCGAGGCGATGTCGAGGAAGACCCCGCCGTGCGGCGAACCGCGCCCAGCCTTGATTTCGGCGTTGATGGCGCGCGCCACCTCGTCGCGCGGCAGCAGTTCGGGTGGTCGCCGGGCGGTCTTCTTGTCCGTGTACCAGCGGTCGGCCTCCTCTTGCGAGTCGGCGGTCTCGGCGGCGAAGACCGGCGGGATGTAGTCGAACATGAACCGACGGCCGTCGGAGTTGCGAAGCACTCCGCCGTCACCGCGGACCCCCTCCGTGACGAGGATGCCCTTCACCGACGGCGGCCAGACCATCCCGGTCGGGTGGAACTGGACGAACTCCATGTCCATCAGCGCGGCGCCGGCCCACAGCGCGAGCGCGTGACCGTCGCCGGTGTACTCCCACGAGTTGGACGTCACCTGGTAGGACTTGCCGATCCCGCCGGTGGCGAGCACCACCGCGGGCGCGTCGAAACGCACGAACGTCCCGGACTCGCGCCGGTACGCGAAGGCTCCGGCGATCCGGTGTCCGGCGGATGCCGGTGCGGTGGGCGGGCCTGACGCGGTCAGCAGGCGCAGCACCGTGCATTCCATGAAGACGTCGATGCCCTTGCTGACCAGCCGGTTCTGCAGGGTCCGGATCAGCTCGAGACCGGTGCGGTCCCCGACGTGCGCGAGCCTGGCGTAACGATGACCGCCGAAGTCCCGCTGGAGTATCCGGCCGTCCGGCGTCCGGTCGAAGACCGCGCCCCACTCCTCCAGCTCCCAGACCCGCTCGGGGGCCTCCTGCGCGTGGATCTGGGCCATCTGCCACTGGTTGAGCATCTTCCCGCCGCGCATGGTATCGCGGAAGTGCGTCTGCCAGGAGTCCTCGGGCCAGACGTTGGCCATCGCGGCCGCGATACCGCCCTCGGCCATGACGGTGTGCGCCTTGCCGAGCAGGCTCTTGCAGACGACGGCGACGCGGGCGCCCTGCTCGTGGGCCTCCAGCGCGGCCCGCAGGCCCGCTCCGCCCGCGCCGATCACGACGACGTCGTATGCGTGTGTCTCCGCTGATGCCATGGCTCACGCCACCCAGTGGTAGTCGTGGATGTGTCCCGCGGCGACCAGCCAGATGTAGAAGTCAGTCGCCATGATCCACAGTAGGCTCGCCCAGGCGAACTTCATGTGGTTGCGGTTGAGGATCGACAGCCGTCGCCAGAGCTGGTAACGCACCGGCGCCCGGGACAGCTGGCGCAGTCCGCCGCCGCACAGATGCCGGCAGGAATGGCATGACAGCGTGTAGAGCCAGATGAGGACGGCGTTCACCGCGAGCACCCCGGTACCCACCCCGATACCGAGGCCCTGCGGGAAGGAGAAGGCGATCATCGTGTCGTAGGTCAGAAGCCCGGCGAAGACGACTGCGACGTAGAAGAAGTACCGGTGGACGTTCTGCAGGACGAGTGGCAGGCGGGTCTCGCCGGTGTACCGCGCCCGCGCGTCCGGGACCGCGCACGCCGGTGGTGCCCACCAGAAGGAACGGTAGTAGGCACGCCGGTAGTAGTAGCACGTGAGCCGGAAGCCGAGCGGGAAGGCGAGCACCAGGATCGCCGGCGACAGCGTCCAGACGTCGCCGAGGATGTGTGGTGTCGCGTGGTCGGCGCACCGGTCGGTCAGGCAGGGCGAGTAGAACGGCGACAGGTACGGATCCGCGTAGTAGTTCCCGTCGCGCAGCGCCGCCCACAGGCCGTAGCCGGTGAACCCCGCCAGCACGACCACGGTGACGACCGGACCCACCCACCAGGCGTCGCGTCGCAGTGTCGGCTCGGTGATCCTCGCCCTGGCCGAGCCGACGGCAGACGCGGCGGTACCGGTGGGTGCGGCGGTCACACCCAGGCCCGGCG
>NZ_CADDZT010000029.1:11148-12731 GCF_902812655.1 Candidatus Frankia meridionalis
CCGGCTACGCCTTCGTCGTCGCATTCGGGCTGGAACTCCGGCTCACCCTGGCGGGCCGGTACGAACACGGGCTCGTTGCACGCGGAGCACACCTTGCACGAGGAACCGGCGAGCGCGTCGTTCTCGCCCCGGTCGCTGTTGCCGCTGCCGCTGCCGCTGCTGGTCTCGGTCGCCAGGTCGTCGATGTCCTCCATGACACGGCGTACGTCCGCCTCGAGGCGTCTGGCTACCCGCGAGCTGGCCGCGTGCATACGCAGGTGTTGGATGTGGCGTTGTGCCTCGGTCACGGCCCTGCTTACAGCCAGAAGCTCGTCCTGCAGGCTTGTCGGTTGCACGATTCGCCACCTCCGTGGTCCCTACCCGTCGACTACCGGTGGTCCGGACGGGTGTCGATACCCGTCCGGGCTGCTGAGCCGGACACATCTACGACACATCACGTTCACACAGAAGTATGATCCACGGATGGGGTGTTGGCTAGCGGCATGGACCTTTTGACCGGGCCTGAGTGCCTGAAGTCGATTACGAGGCCCTCCCGTCGCGGCCCCGGGGTCCCGCAAGGGTCCCGGGCGGGTCCCCGCGGATCGGTACAGTGAGGACATCTGGTCGTAATACGTACCGGGGACGGGAGCGGTTGATCGTGCCATCGGACGCCGAACACAGCCCGGTCGGCGCGGTAGGCCGCGTTATCATCCCGATCCCGGCGAACGGGCCGGGTGAGGTGCTCGTTCCGCTGCGCGGCGGTTCGGAGGCGTTTGCCGCGTGGGCCGACGAACCGATCGGGAAGCACGTGCGCATCCTTGTGACAGAAATGATGTCGGCACGGTCCGTCATCGTCGTCCCGTTCCCTTAATCCCTGTAATCCCTGGAAACCAGGAGCCACGCTCATGTTCTTCTGGCACGTTCCCGCCCCGAACGAGGCGCTACTCATCTCCGGTTCGAAACGTCAGGCGCAGGACACGCAGTTCCGGATCGTCACCGGTCACGGCTGTTTCGTCCTGCCGGTCAAACAGAAGGCGCGGGTGCTCTCACTGGCGTTACGCGAGGCGGAGATCGTCGAGGAATGTGTCACGAACCAGGGGATCCGCCTTCACGTGCGTGCCGTCACCGTGTTCAAGGTCGGTGACGACTCGGCGTCGATCGCGAACGCGGCCCGGCGCTTCCTGTCCGAGCAGCACCGGATGGAGGAGCTGGTCGGCCGGGTCTTCGCCGGGCACCTGCGCTCCATTGTCGGCGGGCTCACGGTAGAGGAGATCATCCGGGAGCGGGACAGGCTCGCCCAGGAGGTCAAGGACGGCAGCCACGTCGAGATGGAGAAACTGGGCATCGTCGTTGACGCCCTGCAGATCCAGGAGATCGAGGACGCCACCGGATACATCACCAACCTCGCCGCGCCGCACGCGGCCGCGGTGGCGAGCCAGGCCCGCATCGCGGCGGCCGGCGCCGACCAGGCCGCCGCCGAACGGGAGCAGGAGGCCGCGGCGCTGAAGGCCCAGTACGAACGGGACACGGCGATCAAGCGTGCCGGATTCCTGGCCGAGACCGAGCAGGCTCGGGCGCACGCCGCGCAGGCCGGGCCGCTGGCC
>NZ_CADDZT010000029.1:13051-13579 GCF_902812655.1 Candidatus Frankia meridionalis
GGCCAGCGGCTGGAGGCCGAGGTCCGCCGTCCCGCGGACGCCGAGGCGTACCGGGCCCGCACACTTGCCGAAGCCCGTCGTGACGAGGCCAAGTTCGAGGCCGAAGGGGAGGCCTACCGCCGCACGACGCTGGCAGCGGCCGAGGCTCAGTCCGCGAAGGTTCAAGCGGATGCAACCGCCTACGCTGAGCGGATCGTCGCACAGGCCCGGGCCGACGCCATCGCGGCTCGGGCCGGCTCGCTGCGGGATGGCAACCAGGAGCTGATCGCCGCCAACAGCGTCATCGAGGCACTGCCCGCCCTTGTCGAAGCGGCGGCCCGCGGTATCGCAGGGTCGAACCTGACCATCCTCAACGGTGCCGAGGGCGTCAACCAGATCATGGCCGAGATCGTCGGACAGGGACTGTCGGTCCTCGACACCTTGCGCAGGTCAACCGCACCCGCCGGAGGAGAAGGCCGTGATCCGGCGTGGTCCGAGGGGACATGACGACGGCCGTCGACGGGGTCGTGCCAGCCACGCCGGGCGGCC
>NZ_CADDZT010000029.1:13891-14659 GCF_902812655.1 Candidatus Frankia meridionalis
GGCACGACCCCGTCGGTGGGGGAGGGAACCGGACCCTCCCTGCTCTCAGACCACGCCGCGGGACGCGCGAAGCGCCTCGGTCGCGGCCGTGTCGAGGGACAGGCCCTCAGGATCTCTGACCGGGTCGCCCACGACGACGACGCCGTAGTCGCGTGCGGCGCCCTCGATCGTGACGTACTCGTCACGCACGTCGTGCAGAACCTGCCGCGGATCGCGTTCCAGCGGATTCCCCCAGCCGCCCGCGCCGTTGCAGACGAAACGGATCATCGTGTTGGCCGAGGCCTGGACCGGGGTGAGTAGGAAGCGGTACTCGCCGTCCGGGTCGAGCTCATTGGTCTGCGGGTTGACCACACCCATCAGCGGGGTGGCCGTGCCGTAGATCGGGCCCGACATCGTCAGCGGCAGCAGGTCGGGCTTTTCCGCGACCGGGGATGTGGCGGGATCCCACAGCCAGCCGCCGGCGAGGGTCCCGGCCCGCCCCCCGTGCACGCCGCCGCTGCCGGGGGGCCGTTTGACGTGGAACGTCGAGATCCGGTGCTCGGCCGGGGTCAACCAGAGGCTGTCGGTGACGCTGGCCGAACCGCTGCGGTACCGGCCGGGGCCGGCGGTGTCCGGGACGTAGTCGCGGCGCAGCACGACCACGGGGTTGTCGGCCTCGCCCTGCTCGGTCCCGCCGTCGAGCAGGTTCAGGATCACCATGAGCTGGCTGGAGTCGGCGTCACCGTCCTTGGTGGCGCCCCACGGCCCCGACGGTGTGACGGTCGCGCC
>NZ_CADDZT010000029.1:15198-18947 GCF_902812655.1 Candidatus Frankia meridionalis
GGCGCGACCGCGTTCTCGCCCAGTACGCCGTTGATGGCGTGGAAGGTCGCGTTGATGATCGCGAGTACCGGCTCCCAGTAGAACATGCAGCAGTGCGGAGGTGACGGGTTGATGATGCTGTCGGCGGGCAGGAGCACGTCGACGTCACGCAGCGAGGCCGAGGTGAACGGGCTGCGCGGGTCGATGAGGTACTTGAGCGCGATGGCCACGGCGGTCTTCGCGTCCAACCACGAGCAGTTGATGGCGGAGTTCGTGGCCGGGGAGGATCCGCTCAGGTCGAACTCGGCCCGACCGCCCCGCTTGTTGATGCGGACCCGGACGACATGCTCGGTGTCGTCGGTGAGGCCGTCGCTGTCGAGCCGCTCCTCACCCTCGTAGACGCCGTCGGGCAGGCGTTCCAGCGCGGTCCTCATGGTTTCCGCGGCGGCATCGCAGGCATAGCGGATGCCGCCGAGATAGGCGGGCAGGCCGTACTTCTCCAGGGTTTCTCCGAGCAGGCCGGCGCCGAGTTCGAGCGAAGTGTGGATGGTCTGGATGTCGGGCAGCACGATCGGGCCGAAACGGGTGTTGTCGAGAATGAGGCTGAACGTCGACCTGACCGGCTTGCCGGCGCTGTAGAGCAGTGTCGGAGGCAGGACCAGACCGTCTTCGTAGAGGTTGGTCTTGGTGACTTCGAACCCGCCGATGGCCCGACCGCCCCAGTCGAGCATGTGCGCGCGGATCGTCACCGCGCCGACGAACTCGCCGGCGTTGAAAACGGGTCGGATGAAACAGACGTCGTTGAGGTGCGTCCCCACCCGGTAGGGGTCGTTCACGATGATGACGTCGCCCGGGACCATCCGGTCGATGCCGTATTCCTCAAGGGCGATGCGGACCGCGTCCGGGATGGAACCGAAGAACAGCGGGATCGTTTGGGCCACCGCCGGCATCGCGAAGTTCAGCGAGGGCGGACCCGTCACCGCGGCGGAGATGTCCGTCGACTCGCGGATCTGCGGCGAGAACGCATAGGTGATGAGCTGGCTGCAGACGTGCTCCATGATGTAGCGGAAACGGCTGGAAATCACTGCTGCGGTGAATCGGTCGCACTGGTAGGTCTGTTCGAACTCCGCGTCGCTGAGGTCTCGCAGCGCGGTCCCGGACGCGCTTCGAGCTTCGGTCTGGGTCGTCATCTTCCGCACCCCTTTCAGGCTTTGTGGCTGACTCGGGCTCTGTCCTGGTACGGGCACTGGAGCCATGGGGGCCTCCGGCCGTACGGAAAGAGCAATGATCGCGCGGCCTTTGGCCACTAGACGATGCTGAGTTCGCCGTATTCGCCGACGGTGGCCGTGTGGCCGGCCGGCACGAAGGTCGTGGACATGGACTCGCGGATGACGGCCGGGCCGGTTATCCGATGTCCCGCCAACAGGTCCGCGCGCTGGTACTCGGACGCCCGGACGTCCTCCTCGAGGAGGTAACGGATCGCCGTCGTCCCGGAGACCGGCGGCACGACGTCCGGCGCGACCTCCAGTTTCGGGTACTCCGCCTTGTCGGACGGGACGATCATCTGTACCCGGAAGGTGACGCCCTGGACGGGGAAGGCGGGGAAGCGGTTGCTGTTGCGGCGTTCGTAGGCGTCGTGGAAGGTCCCGATCATCTGGGTGACGACGTCAGGGGTGATCGGCCCCGCGGGCACCTCGACGAAAGGCGTCTCCCAGCTCTGGCCGTAGAGCCGGCCGTCGAAGCTGCGGACGATCCGCACCGCGCTCGCGTCGATGTCCTGGCGGCTCAGCAGACCGTTCTCCATCTCCCGGAAGAGTCGGTCGACGGTGTCCGCGGACTCGGGGGAGAGGAATGTGTAGGCGCTGCGCTGGTCGGAGAACACCTGGTCGGAACTCACCAGGCCGAGCGCGCTGAACAGGCCGGGATGCGGTGGCACGATCACTCGCCGCAGGGGAACGAGATCCAACAGCGATGGGAGCAGCATCGGTCCAGCTGCGCCGAACGCGACCAGGCTGAAGTCCCGCGGGTCGATACCACGGCGGATGGCGATGTTCAGCAGGCCCTCGGCGACGTTGTTCAGGCCCATCCTCCACGCGAACCGCACCCGCTGAGCCAGGGACAGCTGCGTGTCCAGGCTGTTGAAGGCGGCCTCCGCGAGTTCCGGATGAAGGATCATCGTGCCGCCCAGGAAGCCGTCCGCGGACAGCACACCCGCCAGCAGTGCGGTATCGGTGAGGGTCGGTCGGGTGCCGCCCTGGCCGTAACAGGCCGGCCCCGGCTCGGCGCCCGCGCTGTCCGGCCCGACCTGGATCTCGCCGGTCGGGGTGACCGCGACGATGCTGCCACCACCCGCGCCCAGCGTCACGATGTCGGTGGACAGCGCGTTGATGACCAGGTCGTGTTCCAGCTCGAAGGTCGAGTTCGACCACGGCTGCCCGTCGATGACCACGCTGATGTCGACCGAGGTACCGCCGACGTCGGCGCAGATCAGCTGCTCGTCGCCGATCAACCGCCCGAAGTGGGCGCTGGAGACCGTTCCCGCGGCCGGTCCGCCGACGACGAGCCGGTACGGCTGTTCCATCGCGTAGTCGGCCGGCATCAGCCGTGCCGAGCAGTCCGCGTAGTTGAACGTCCCGGTGAAACCGAGGTCGTGCAGACCGGCGCCCAACCGGTCGGTGTACTGCGTGTACTTGATCTTCATGATCACGTCGACGACGGTGGTCGAGGCGCGTCCGTACTCCTTGGCCAGGGGCGAGACCTCGCTGGAGATCGAACAGACCACGTCGCCGAGTTCCTCGGCGACCAGCTCGCGCAGACGCTGCTCGTGCGCTCCGTCGACATAGGAGTTGATCAGGCAGATCGCGACACCCTCGACGTTGCAGGACGCCAGAACGCGCAGCTCCTCGCGCGCCTGGTCCTCGTCGAGTCCGATCAGGACGCCGCCCTGGGCGGTGATCCGCTCCTTGACGCCGCGCCGCAGGTAGCGCGGCACCAGCGGACGGGAGGCGTCACCGATGCCCCGACGCCACGACATGTCGGTCAGCGCTGTCCACGGCCGTACCAGCCGGCCCCGGTCCAGGATGTCGCGGTGTCCGAGCGTCGTCAGGAAGGCGACCTTGGGGATGCGCCTGGTGATGATCGCGTTGAGGCCGGCCGTGCTGGCCAGGTTGAACACGTTCGCCGTGGACACGTCGACGTCCGCGGCCCCGCGCAGGACCGAGGTCTCGCTCGTCCGGACGTCCGTCGGTACCTTGGCGACCCTGATCTGGCCGTCCTCGATGGCGACCACGTCCGTGAAGGTGCCTCCGACGTCCACACCCACGATCTTCCCGCCCATCACAGGGTGTCCTCCAGGCGGGTGACCGTGCCAAGGCGCGACCAGGGCGTGCGGGACAGCGAAGCGAGACACTCGCGGCACTTGACGACTTCGAACCAGCCGCCCTCGGACAGCACCGGATAACGTTGTAAGGCGGTATCTCCGCATTCAGGACAGATACCGTCGGTGTTCTCTTTGGCTACCAGGAGTTTTGAATCTGGTGGACTGGTGGAAGGTGACACGCTTCGACCTCCTGACGAGTGCGGTCGACGTTTCGACGCACGGGTCTGTTACAGACCCCTCCGTGGAGGGTGACCACGGGGTGAAGTGTGACGTTAGCGACATTCGGAGATAGCGTCAAACTAGCTAAATCAATTTACCGACCTGTCCACCTGGCGAGCCATTTCGGTGATCGTTCGTCCGGAGCCGGCGGGTCGCCTACCGCGGGACCCCC
>NZ_CADDZT010000029.1:19239-24034 GCF_902812655.1 Candidatus Frankia meridionalis
CGTGCTGCACCGCTGACGGCTTCGGCCACGGCCGGCATCACCCGTTCGTCGAAGACACTCGGCACGATGTAGAGCGGATTGATTTCATCCTCGCGCAGGACGGCCGCGAGCGCATCGGCCGCGGCCAGCAGCATGTCCTCGGTGATGTCGTGGGCGTGGGAGTCGAGCAGTCCCCGGAAGACACCGGGGAAGGCGAGCACGTTGTTGATCTGGTTCGGCTCGTCCGAGCGGCCGGTCGCGACGATCGTCGCGTACCTGCGGGCCTCCGTGGGGTCAACCTCCGGGTCGGGGTTGGCCAGTGCGAAGACGATCGCGTCGCCCGCCATGGTCGCGATGTCGGCGCCGATGAGGATGCCCGGTGCCGACACGCCGACGAACACATCGGCGTCGACGAGGGCGTCACGCAGCGTCCCCGAGACTCCGTCCGGGTTGGTGTGCTCGCAGATCCACCGACCGTTGTCGTCCAGATCGTCGCGGGACCGCGAGATGATGCCGCCGATGTCGGACACGATGACGCTGCCGCCCGCGGAGCCGGCGCCGGCCCGCAGCAGCAGGCGCAGGACGGCGGTTCCCGCCGCGCCCGCCCCGCTCGTCACGATCCGCACGGACTCCAGCGACTTGCCGACCACCCGCAGCGCGTTGGTGAGTGCGGCGAGGACGACGATCGCGGTGCCGTGCTGGTCGTCGTGGAACACCGGGATGTCGAGCAGCTCACGCAGCCGCCGTTCGATCTCGAAACAGCGGGGTGCGGCGATGTCTTCGAGATTGATGCCGCCGAAGACCGGCGCGAGCAGGGTCACGGTCCGGACGATCTCATCGACGTCCTGGGTGGCCAGGCAGATCGGCCAGGCATCGATGTCGGCGAACCGCTTGAACAGTGCGGCCTTGCCCTCCATCACGGGAATTGCCGCGGCCGGACCGATGTTGCCCAGTCCGAGAACCGCCGACCCGTCGGAGACCACCGCAACGCTGTTGCGCTTGACCGTGAGCCGACGGGCGTCGTCGGGTCGGTCGGCGATTGCCAGGCATACCCTGGCGACACCGGGTGTGTAGGCCATTGACAGGTCATCACGGGTACGCAGCGGAACCTTGCTCGTCACCTCGATCTTCCCGCCCAGGTGCAACAGGAACACCCGGTCGCTGACTCGCCGGACGACGAAGTCGGGCATCGACCGCAGCGTTTCCGTGATGGACTGTGCCTGGTCGGAATCTGCGCACAGACAGGTCATATCCAATATCAGCCGGTCGGCGTGCGATTCCGCGACATCGAGTGCGGTGACCGCTCCACCAAGTTTACCCACGGCTGTCGTAATTTCGCCGACCGTCTGCGATGAGGCCGGCACCTCGAGCCGGACCGTTATCGAGAAAGAAACGCTGGGGACAGCCACGGGAGTGTTTTCCTTTCGCTATCCGGCCAAATGCGGCGCATGGGAACGCCGCTGACCCGGGCGCAGGTATTTCGGCGTTGTCGCCCGTGTCTGGCGTGCCTGCCGTTATGGTCGCAGCTCCCGTCGGCAACGCCCCGGCGGTCTCGTCGTGACTCGCCGGAACGCGTTGGATCTCACAGCGTTGGATCTCACAGCGTTGGATCTCACAGCGTTGGATCTCGCAGCGGTGAATCTCACATCGTGAATTTCGCAGCGACGGTGTGCGGCGGTGTGCGGCGGTGTCGGACCGTGGTTTCCCTTTCGTGTCATGAGGATGGATGAGAAAGAGAAACCACGGCCGATCGGTTCAGGACGTCGTGGAGCCGGACGCGGAACCGGAACCGGAACGAGCTCCGGACGTACCGGCGGTCCGAGTCTCGCCGGCCTGGCCCTCGCCGGCATCGATGACCGGGACGTGGCGGCTCGCGGTCGCCGAAACCTTGGGCAGGCGCAGCTGTAGCACCCCGTCGGCGAGGCGGGCCTCGCTGTTGTCGGGGTTGACGTCCCCTGGCAACCGCACGCTGTACTCGTAGCGGCCGGTGCGACGAGCCTGCTGGCGCATCACACCGCGGTGCTGCCGATCCTGGATCTCGGCGGTGATGGTGACCTCGTTCCCCCGGACATCGATGTTGACGGCCTTCGCGGGAACGCCGGGCAGATCCGCGTCGATGATGTAGGAGTCCTCCGTCTCCTCCATATCGGCTGCTGGCGCCCAGGAACGCCGCTCCCTGGACGCGAGCTCCGGGAACGAGACGTCCAGCAACCGTCCCATCCGGTCGTAGAGGTCGCCGAACTCGGCGAAGGGGTCCCATACGCGTCGCGTGATCGGACCCGGACGGCTGAGAACAGCCGGAGTGGTCATATCCGACCTCCTTCCTTGCGGTCATGATTCCGCTACTGTCGGTGGTGGACGTGGGGGAGGGGCAGCCTCACGGGGCGTGGGACACGCTGAGGTCGTGGTAACCGGCCGGGCGTGCCCTCGTCCGGGACGCGTGCTCCTCCGGGGATGGCTTCCCACCTCCCGGAGGAGCTCCTTTCCGGTTCCCGGCGACGCAAACGACGCCTTTACGCCCGACGCAAACGACGCCTTTACGCCGTAGGCGGGATCGGCCTGCGGAGCAGATGCCGTGGGGGTCCGTACCGGTCGGAACGGGTACCGGTCGAAACGGGTACCGGTCAGAACACGGCGGTACCGTGCGTGGGGGAGGACGCGCGCGCATGGTGACGCCGCGGGATCCGCCCGGCACGCGACGCGAACCGTCCCGCTGCCACGCCGGCGGCCATCGCCGCAGCCATCAGCGCGGGATCCTGCGCCCGGGTCACCGCCGACGCCAGCAGGACGGCGTCGCAGCCGAGTTCCATGGCCAGCGCTGCGTCGGACGCGGTCCCGATCCCGGCATCGAGGACGACAGGAACCTCGGCCTCGGCGACGATCAGCTCGATGTTGTGGGTGTTGCGGATTCCCAGCCCCGTCCCGATGGGCGCTCCCAGCGGCATCACCGCGGCGCAGCCGACCTGCTGCAGCCGGCGGGCGAGCACCGGGTCGTCGTTGGTGTACGGCAGGACGGTGAACCCGTCGGCGATCAGGCGTTCGGCGGCGTCGAGGAGTTCGACCGGGTCCGGCAGCAACGTGTGGTCGTCCGCGACCACCTCGAGCTTCACCCAGTCCGTCCCGAGTGCCTCGCGGGCGAGCTGGGCGGTGAGGACCGCCTCGTGTGCAGTCCGGCATCCGGCGGTGTTGGGTAGCACCCGGACACCGCACCGGGCCAGCATGTCCAGGACCGACCCGGGTGTCGTCGTGTCCACGCGCCGCATGGACACCGTGCACATGGCCGTCCCGGAGGCGTTGATCGCGGTCTCCATGACGGCGAGGCTCGGCGCGCCGCCGGTTCCGAGGATCAGCCTGGAGCCGAGTTCCTCACCGGCGATCATGAAAGTGTCATCGGCCACGTCAGCCTCCCTGGGTAGCGGTGAGGATCTCCACGTGCTGGCCGGCGTGCAGCTCCAGGTTCTCCCACCGGCTTCGGGGGGCGACGATGCCGTCGACCGCGGCAGCGGTTCCATGACCCATGGCGACAATGCCGACCATGAGCTGGTGAAGTGTGGTCCCCGCAGGGACCTGCATGGCCTTGCCGTTCACAGTGAGGGTCATCCGACGTCCTCCTCGATGGCTGCCTGGGTGAAAGTGGCTGCCTGCGGAAAAGCGGTCGCCTGCGGGAAGGCGGTCGCCTGGGGGAAGGCGGTCGCCTGGTCGAACCTGGTCGGGCTGAAAGGGGCGACCTCGTCCGGCAGGGTGCCGTCTGCGAGCAGACCGGCGATGGCATCGGCTGTCACCGGCGTGAGGAGCACGCCGTTGCGGTAGTGGCCGGTGGCAAGGACGAGCCCGGGTACCCGCGACGGGCCGATCAGCGGGGCATTGTCGGGCGAGGCGGGCCGCAGGCTGGTGCTGATCTCCTCGAGTTCGGCCTCGCCGAGCCCCGGGACGAGGGCCTGGGCATCCCGCAGGAGCTCGTACACGGCACCGGCACGGGGCCGCAGGTCGAATCCGACCTCCTCGCTGCTGGCCCCGACGACGATCCGACCGTCGGCGCGGGGCACCAGGTACACCGGGCAGCCACGTACCGAACCCCGCAGCACGCAGGTCAACAGGGGCGGCCCGACGGTCCGCATCCGAAGTGTCTGGCCTTTGACCGGCCGGACCGCGGGTACCGCCTCGGGCGGTAGCCCACCGATCCGCGCCGACCACGCACCGCAGGCGAGGACCACCACGGGTGCCTGAAGGTCGGTGCCGTCGGCGAGCCGCAGGCCGACCACACGATCACCGCGCAGCAGCCATTGGTACGCCGCCGTGTGGACCATGGTCACGCCTTCGGCAACACAGGCCCGCAACAGCGCGCTGTGTAGGAGCCTGCTGTCGACCTGGTGGTCACTCGGAGCAGACAGGGCGCCGGCCAGCCCGCTCGCCGACGCGGGAACGCGGGCGCGCAGCTCCCGCCGGCTCAGCAGCTCCGTCTCGAGACCGAGAGACCGCGCGAAACCATGGATGTCGGTGAGGCCGGCCATGTCCGCGGCGTCCCAGGCCGCGACCAGCGTCCCGCACCGTAGGTAACCGACCTCGCAACCGCTGCTCTGTTCGAGCTCGTCGACGAAGGCGGGGTACCGAAGCGCCGATGCGCTGTTCAGCGCCAGCAGCGGCCCCTCGCCGTAGTGGAGCTCGGTGACGGGGGCCAGCATCCCCGCCGCCGTCCAGCTGGCTCCCGACCCTGGCTCCGGGTCGACGACGGTGACCGCAAGCCCGCGTAACCGGGCCCGCCAAGCCACGCCAAGCCCGATCACACCCGCGCCGGCCACGATGACATCCGGTCGGG
>NZ_CADDZT010000029.1:24059-27954 GCF_902812655.1 Candidatus Frankia meridionalis
ACGCCGGAGAATCCGACCGGCGGACGCCCGCTCCGCCTGCCAGCATGAGCCTCCTCACGATCGTTGTCGGCCTCGCTCGCACCGCTGTCGAGTTCACCCGACACCGTCGAGTGCCCCGCGCGCAAGTCTGGCCTTTCCTGCGGTGGCGGGTAGCGCAAACATGTGGGGCGCCGGGTTGTGGGGACGGTATCCGCCAGCCAGTCGAACCAGTGGCGGGCGGTTGGTGTGGGAAGGTATCCGGCATGGCGTACGTGCCGGGCGTCGGGAGATCGCCGACGATGCCAGCCACGACACCGACAGGTCCGTGACGAGGTGGGCGGAGGCTACGCAGGCCGTGACGAGGTGGGCGGGGACGAGATCGGTCGGGCGGACCTCGGCGGCGCGGGTCATCCAGGCCACCGCAGGTGTCGGCGGCGTCGCAGCGCTCGCCTATGCCGTGCCCTCGGTGACCACCCTGCGCCGCCTGCGTATCCGCGCGACGCCCGTCCTCGCCGGTGTCGGCGCGCCGGACCACGTGGCGCTGACCTTCGACGACGGCCCGGATCCGGCGTCCACTCCGCAGTTCCTCGACGTGCTGGCCGAACTCGACATCCGGGCCACCTTCTTCGTTCTCGGGATGATGCTGGAGCGTGCTCCGGACCTGGCCCGGCGGATGACCGACGCCGGCCACGAACTCGCCGTCCACGGCTGGGACCATCGTCCGATGCTGCTGCGGGGGCCGTCCTCCACCTACGAGCAGCTGCACCGGACCCGCGCGCTGATCACGGTGGTGACCGGCCGGGAGCCGCGGTTCGTCCGGCCGCCGCACGGCATCCTGTCCACCGGGTTCCTCCTCGCGGCCCGGCGCCTCAAGCTCACCCCGGTGCTGTGGACCGCGTGGGGAAAGGACTGGACGTCGACCGCGACGCCACTCACCGTCCTCGACACCCTCGCTCCGGACCTTCGCGGTGGCTGCACGGTCCTGCTCCACGACTCCGACTGCACGTCGGCGCCGAACGCGTGGCGCAGCGCCCTCGGCGCACTTCCGGAGTTTGCCGCTCGCTGCCACGACCTGGGCCTTTGCGTCGGCCCCCTCGCCGAGCACGGCCTGCCGCGGGCCGCGCACCCGGCGCGGGCCGTGACCCGGCTGTGGGCCACGTCCGGGTCACGGCCCGTGACCCGGACGCAGGCCGAGATGTCTCAGGTCTCGGGGTACAGGGAGTAGCTCGGGAAGTTGCCGTACAGCCGTTCCTCGGTGTCCGTTCCGACTGTGACGGCGTGGACGAGATGGTCGCCGCCGACGAACGCGCCCTTCCAGGACGCGCCCCGGCCACCGAACGGTTCATCCCGGTCGCCGCGCGAACGGGGCTTGTTGACGCCCACCTTGAACGCGTGGATCTCTCCGGAGAGCCGGCGGGCGAGCGCATCGTCGTCGCAGGCCAGCGACGCCACGAGCGCTCCGTTGGAGGCGTTCATCGCGGCCAGCAGCTCGGCCTCGGAGTCGACCACCACGATCGTGTCCACCGGTCCGAACGGCTCGGCGTGGTGCAGCGCGCAGGAGGGTGGGGGAGCGAGGACCGCCACCGGAGGCACGTAGGCGGAGGTGTCCTGCCCGGGTACGAATGCGCCGTCGGCGAGGGTTCCCCGGTACAGAGGCACGCCACCCTTGGCGATCGCCTCGTCGACCTTGCCGGCGAGTTCGGCGGACTTCTCCGCGGTGATGACGGGTCCGTAGTCGAGCTCCGGGAGGGGGTCGTCGTCGTGTGCGACGGCCAGCGGATGCCCGAAGCGCACCGAGGAGATCACGGGCAGGTAGGCCGCGAGGAACTGGTCGAACAGCTGACGCTGGACCACGTAGCGGGGATAGGCGGTGCAGCGCTGCTTGCCGTACTCGAAGCTCTTCTTCAGATGGCCGGCCAGCAGATCCCACTGGGAGAACTCCCAGATGCCCCACGCGTTCAGGCCCTCCTGCTCCAGGAAGTGCCGCTTGCCCGTGTCGACCAGTGCCGCGGCAACCTGCCCGCCGGTGGAGCGCCCACCGACGAACGCCAGACAGCCGATCTCCGGCGCCCGCACCAGCGCTGCCGACAGACGCGATCCGGACCCGGACACCAGTGCCACCGGCAGCCCCTCACGGCGGGCCAGGGCGCAGGCGAGGGTGAGACAGGCGGCCCCGCCGTCGGTTGGGGTCTTGGCGATCGCGGCGTTGCCGGCCAGAACCTGGACGAGCATCGCGTGCATGAGCACGCTCATCGGATAGTTCCAGCTGGCGATGTTGCTGACCGGTCCGGGCAGTGGACCCCGGTCGGCCACCATCCTGTCGATCTCCTCGACGTACCAGCGGACGCCGTCGAGGGCGCGGTCGACGTCGGTGCGAGCCAGCCGCCACGGCTTGCCGATCTCCCAGGCGAGCAGCAGCGCGAGCAGGTCGCGGTTGTCGTCCATCGCGTCCAGCGCGGCGGTCACCCGAACTTTGCGGTCGGCGAGTGGCACGTCGTTCCACCGCTTGTGGTCGTCGAGCGTCGCACGGATGGCTTCGCGTGCCTCATCCGGCTCGATCATGGGTGGGCCGGTGATGGGTGAACTGTCGACCGGCGTGACGCTGCGCAGAGGTTCGCCGGTGCGGCGCCACTGGCCGCCCCACAGGTTGCGCAGTCGGTCCTCGTCGAATGCTTCGGGTGCGGTCTGCAGGCATCGGGTGTAGGCGTCCGACCACGTAGCGCCGGGCTTGACGTGCAGGCGGGGCGAGCTGGAAGAGGGTGCGGCCATGGCGTCAGGTTGCCTTTGATCGGCCCGATGCGCCACTAACACCACGCCAACAACGTCGAGCAGAGTGTCGGGCAGAGTGTCGAGCATCGTGTTGACGATGTCCGCGTCGGCGAGTGCGTCATGATCGCGACGGCGCGCCCATCGCTACTCGGTGTAGCCATAATTGTGGGAGCCTCGGTGTTGGATGCTGTTGGCGGGACCGCTGGCGTGTACGCCATATGTCCAGTTCAGGCTTGATGATTCACCACCTTCGCGGGTATGGTCACGGTGTGTCGCTGGCGTCGTAACGGGGCAGCGGCGCGTACCATTCCGATATGTCGGAAGCGGTGTCTGTGCAGGACTCGATCAGCACCGGTAGGCAGACACGGCTCTACGTAAGTCCCCCATCACATAGAGTGGGCACATGCGTCGATCGCACCTCGTCCGTCCCATGGCAGTCCGTTGTTGGACCATCCGTGCCTGGTAGCTCCGATCTCTGATGATGGTCAGTGTTCTGCCACCCATGGAGCCTGCGCCCGAACCCATCCGGGTGCTCGTCGTCGATGATCATGAGCTGTTCCTGCAAGGTCTTGAGACCGTTCTCGACCTTGAAGAGGACATCACCGTCGTCGGCCGCGCCGGCGACGGCCGCCAGGCTGTCACGATCGCAACCGGAACGACCCCGGACATCGTCTTGATGGACGTCCGGATGCCGCACCGGGACGGCATCGACGCGGCGAGCGCGATCAAGCGGGAAGTGCCCACCGCAAAGATTGTGATGTTGACGGTCAGTGATGACGAGTCCGACCTTTTCGAGGCCATCAAGGCGGGCGCGGTCGGGTACCTGCTGAAGTCGATACCACCGCATGAGGTGGCGGGCGCGGTCCGTGCGGTACACAACGGCCTGAGCCTGATCAGCCCCTCGATGGCATCGAAACTCATGGTCGAGTTCGCCACTCTGGCGCGCGGATCGGACGACCGGCCGAGCCGGGTGCCCGCCCCGCACCTCACCGCCCGTGAGCTGGAGGTTCTCAAACTCGTCGCGGAGGGCAAAGCGAATCGGGAGATCGCCCGGAAGCTGTTCATCAGCGAGAACACCGTGAAAAACCACGTCCGGAACATCCTGGACAAACTTCAGCTGCACTCACGCATGGAGGCGGTCATGTAC
>NZ_CADDZT010000029.1:28427-28876 GCF_902812655.1 Candidatus Frankia meridionalis
GACGAGGCGCCGATCACGGTCACCGAGCACTTCGAAGCATGCGTCCGAGGGCTGGAGCGGCTGCGTTTCGACTCGCTGTGGATGTCGGAACAGGTGACCGGCCCGGAGCTCGCGCCCGCCGTCGCGCTGGCCTACGCCGCCGGGCGGACCCGCCGGATCAAGATCGGCACCAGCGTGATGACCCTTCCCGGACGCAGCCCGGCGCGGTTGGCCGCGGCGCTGGCAAGCCTCGACCAGCTTTCCGGCGGCCGTTTCCTGCCGGCCTTCGGACTGGGAAACACCGCGGGCTTCGAGCCGCAGGCCTTCGCGGTCGCCGGCGGCGACCGGACCGGTTGGCTGGAGGAGGGCCTGCCGCTGCTGCGGCGCTTCTGGTCGGGCGAGCCGGTGACCCATGCCGGCCGGCATTTCCATTACGACGGTCTACGCGTGGGGCCGCGACCCGCCCAGCC
>NZ_CADDZT010000029.1:29203-29754 GCF_902812655.1 Candidatus Frankia meridionalis
CCCCTGCCGCCCCGGGCACGTGCCCGGATCGCCGAGCTACGGTCCGGACGTGATCCCGCCGGTGGTGATCCGGTCGACGCGGACCTCGTGGTCCCCTCCGTGGAAGACCTGCGCCGGCGGCTCGTCGAGTACGCCGATGTCGGGGTGTCGAAGTTCGTCCTGACGCCCATGCATCGGCCGCTGGACTGGGCAGGCGAGCTGGCCGAGGTCGCCGACGCGGTTCTGGATCTCCAGGAAGCGCCTCCGGCAGCGCGCGAAGAACCATGATCGCGCTGCCTTTGGCGGGATCTCCAGGAAGCGCCTCCGGCGGCGCGCGAAGAACCATGATCGCGCTGCCTTTGGCGGGATCTCCAGAGGTAGATCTCGAGATGTGGCCGCGTCAGTCATTGTCCAACGTGGTGGGGCACAGGCATCCTTGGGGAACGTGCATCAGGGCATGTCGCGTGGGTATTCGGACGTTGTCAGTGGTGTCCGTTCCGACCCGCGTCGAGTTTCACCGCGTCGATCTTCGAGAGGGTCATGCCTAGCCCCGACATACCCAGTCATAGTCC
>NZ_CADDZT010000029.1:29871-30874 GCF_902812655.1 Candidatus Frankia meridionalis
GGCCCGCTGCGCTTCGCCCGGGTGCCGGCGGGGGCGGTCACCGGCGTCGGTCTGACGATCGCGCTGGTGCTGGCGACGGCCGTAACCATGATCTACGGCGAGCTGGTTCCGAAGAATCTTGCCGTTGCCCGTCCACTGCCCACCGCCCGCGCGGTACAGGGGTTCCAGCGGGGCTTCAGCCGGGCGACCGGCTACCCGATCCGGGTACTCAACGGTGCGGCCAACGGTCTGCTGCGCCGCATGGGTGTCGAGCCCCAGGAGGAACTCGCCTCCGCCCGCTCGGCGCAGGAGCTGTTCTCCCTGGTGGGTCGTTCCGCGGAGCAGGGGACTCTCGAGCCGGAGACGGCGACGTTGCTCCAACGGTCCCTGGCGTTCGGAGGCAAGCAGGCCGCCGACGTCCTGACACCCCGGGTCCGGATGCGCGCGGTCGGAGTTGGCGACCCTGTCGGCGAGGTCATCGCCCTGGCACGCCGTACCGGCCATTCCCGTTTCCCGGTTGTCGGTCGGGATCTTGACGACGTGGTTGGTCTCGTCCATGTGAAGCACGCGGTCGCGGTCCCCGAGGACGATCGGGAAACCGTGACCGTGGGCCAGGTCATGGTCGCCCATCTTGTCGTCCCGTCCACCATCGAGCTCGACCCGCTGCTGGAGACCCTGCGCCGCGGCGGTCTGCAGATGGCGGTCGTCATCGACGAGTTCGGCGGGACGGACGGTCTGGTCACCATCGAGGACCTGATCGAGGAGCTCGTCGGCGATGTCGTCGACGAGCACGACCGGGTCGGCACACACGCGCAGCGGCGCCGGGACGGAACGTGGATGCTGTCCGGTCTGCTGCGGCTCGACGAGGTTGCGCACACCGTGGGTGTTCGCCTGCCGCAGGACGAGGCCTACCAGACGCTCGGCGGCCTGATCGCGGACCGGCTCGGTCGGATGCCGGCCACCGGTGACACCGTCGACGTCGACGGTGTCAGCCTCGCCGTCCATCTGATGGACGGCCGGCGGG
>NZ_CADDZT010000029.1:31121-33869 GCF_902812655.1 Candidatus Frankia meridionalis
CCTCGGGCGCGATGGATGCACTGCGGTGAGCAACCTTGTCGCGGTCTGGTTCGCGGTCGTCCTGTTGCTCGCCAACGCGTTCTTCGTCGGCGCCGAGTTCGCGCTGATCTCGGCCCGCCGCAGTTCCATAGAACCCGTGGCGCGGGCTGGTTCCGGCCGGGCGCAGGCCACGCTGCGGGCGATGGAGAACGTCTCGGTGATGCTGGCCGGTGCCCAGCTGGGCATCACGATCTGCACCTTGGGGCTCGGGTCGCTCGGGGAACCGGCAGTCGCCCACCTGCTGGAACGCCCGTTCGCGTCGGCCGGGGTCGCCGAGGCGTTGCGTCATCCGATCGCGTTCGGCGTCGCCATGGTCATTGTCGTGTTCCTGCACGTGGTCGTCGGCGAGATGGTTCCCAAGAACATCGCTCTGGCCGGGCCGGACCGCAGCGCCATGGTGCTCGTCCCACCGCTCGTCGCGGTCGTGCGGTGCCTGCGGCCGGCGATCGTCGTCCTGAACGCGATTGCCAACGTGAGCCTGCGCGTGGTCCGGGTGGTGCCGAGGGAGGAGGTCGTCAGCGCCTTCACCCGCGACGAGGTCGCCGGTTTCGTCGAGGAGTCCCGGCGGGAGGGCCTGCTCGACGCCGACCAGCACGGACGTCTGTTCGGGGCGCTGTCCTTCGACGAGCGCAACGCGCGTGGCGTCCTGCTCCCCGTCGACGGGCTGGAGACCATCCCGGTCGGTGCCACCCCGCGAGACGTCGAGGCGGTCGCCGCGCGGACCGGGTTCTCCCGTTTCCCGGTCCGTGACTCCTCCGGTGAACTGACCGGATACCTGCATCTCAAGGACGTCCTGGAAACCAACCCAGCGAAGCGGTCAGCGCCCATCCCCGTCAAGTGGGTCCGCCCGCTGGCCCGGGTAGGTGCCGACGACCGGCTCCGGACGGTGCTCGCCGTGATGCAGCGCAGTGGCGCGCACCTGGCCCGGGTCACCGACGGCGCGGGAAGCATCCTCGGGGTCGTTGCCCTGGAGGATGTTCTGGAGGAGCTTGTCGGCGAGATTCGGGACGAGAACCAGCCGGCTGTGCCGTGAATTCCACCTAAGATAAGTTGTGCACGATGCAATCGTGTACGCTTTGATTGCGGTCGATCGTCCGATCGCAGCCACGCACGATCGCCACTTTGGAGGAACCGAACATGGCAACCACCCGCACCGCGCGTACGGCATGGGAAGGAAACCTGGCCCAGGGAGGGGGCACCGTCACCTTCGCCTCGTCCGGGATCGGCGACTACCCCGTGTCCTGGCCGGCCAGGGCCGAGGCGCCGAACGGCGTGACAAGCCCGGAGGAGCTGATCGCCGCCGCCCACTCGTCCTGCTTCTCCATGGCGCTCTCGCACGGCCTCACCCAGGCCGGAAACCCGCCACGCCGCCTTGAGACCCAGGCGGACGTCACCTTCCAGCCGGGCACCGGCATCACCGGTATCCACCTAACCGTCAACGGCGACGTACCCGGGCTGGACGAGGGCGCCTTCGCCAAGGCGGCCGAGGACGCCAAGGTGAACTGCCCGGTGAGCCAGGCACTGGCCGCCACCCCCATCACCCTCACCGTCGGCCTGATCTGACGGCGGCTGTTGCCGAGAGTCCGTCGCGTAGCTGTCGGCCCCCTGGCGCGTCTGCGCGTGCCGGGGGGTGGAGCGATGCACAGGACGCCTGGGCGGCGACCGCGGGAGAAGTGGGAACATGGGCCATGACCAGCCAGGACATCGACATGCTCGCCCCCGTGGGTGACGGGCGGCGGGAGTTTTCGCTGCTTTTGGATGACCAGCTGTGCTTTGCTCTGTACGCGGCGTCCCGTGCGGTGACGGGCCTCTACCGGCCGCTGCTCGACCGGCTCGGCCTGACCTATCCGCAGTACCTGGTCATGCTCGTGCTCTGGGAGCATGACGCCAGCGCGGTCAAGGAACTGTGCGCCGTGCTGCATCTGGACTACGGCACCCTGTCCCCGCTGCTCAAGCGCCTGGAGTCGACCGGGCTCGTCCGACGGGAACGGCGCGCCGATGACGAGCGCTCCGTCCAGATCACCCTCACCGAGGCAGGTGCCGCGCTGAGAGAGGAGGCCCGCACCGTGCCGCAGGTCATCGGCAGGGCCATGGGTCTCTCCGAGGATGAGGTCCTCGGGCTACGTGCAGCTCTGCGTAAGCTCACCGCCGCAGTCACCACGTGGAGCGAGCAGCGGTAGTAATTGTAATCCTCATACCGTTACGAGTCGTTTCCTCCTCCGGGGGGCTTCGACCCGTGCACAGCCATGAATGCCGACTTTCCAGCAAAAAGCTCACCAAGATCAGGAAATGGTGCTGCGCGGCGTGCTAGCGCGTGGGCTGTCACTCCGTCGCATGCCACGGTCCGCACCAGCCGCCATCCCTGGACCTCGGTGTAATAGCGCACCAGACCACAAGTGGGTGATGCCCTCACGCGTGTGCTGGGTGAGACGACTGAACACGCCGGCTGGCTTGCTCACGATGCCGGCCGTCACGATGATGCCCGGTACCGGTGGCTGGAGGCTCTCCATCGCGCGGCGGTTCGGAACACCCCTCGATTACGCTCCAGTGGGTTTCGCGTTCGGTCACCGTTTCATCGCCGATACCGACTGGTGGAGGGGCTACGAGCCCATCGGGCTTCTCCGTCCACGGGAGACAGCCCCGACATACGTCGCGCTGGTTCGATCCAATGCCCATGCGTAGAGCGCCCGGAGCCGGGTAGGGGCCGAT
>NZ_CADDZT010000029.1:34405-35059 GCF_902812655.1 Candidatus Frankia meridionalis
GCGCGGGCCTATCGAGGTAGTTCAGGTTGTCGATCAGAGCCTCTCCCGGAAGTCCACTCCTGGGGGCTGCCCACCCGACAATAACGATCAACAGGAGGTGTTTGCTCCCACCCTGCTCCCAGAAGATCGACAAGAGACCTCGTGATGTTGCAAAACCCCTGGGGCTACATGGGGTGAGTGACGGGACTTGAACCCGCGACACCCGGGACCACAACCCGGGTGTCGCGGATCTGTTTGTGCAGCTCAGAGTGATGCGTGCAGGTCAACAGCCATTTTGAAGTGCGCATATTGCGCGTAGATCGCGCCCTGATGCGGGGTACTGCTCCCACGCTGCTCCCACGGGCACCCATCGACCCCGGCCGCCGGGAGCCCGTCCGTCGCCGAAAAATGACCTCAACTATCACCTTGTCCAATGTGCGTATTACGCGTAGGGTGCGTAATATCGAAGGACACGATACGCCCGACAGGCACAGACGATCATGACTCCGAGTATCCATCGGACGTCACGATCCGTAACCGTCGGGCGAAGAGATAGGGGGGGCGATGCCCGTAATCGACCAACGCCCGGCTCGCTACACAGCCAGGTCCCAGCCCACCGACTGGGACCACTTCCACCGGCAATCCACCATCGAGGTGTATCCGGACGACATTCCG
>NZ_CADDZT010000029.1:35396-38870 GCF_902812655.1 Candidatus Frankia meridionalis
CGGACGGTCCTCTGCACGACCCTGGTATGCGTGATCGCCGGGATGGCGTTCGGGGGAAGCGCCTACCTCGGAGTCCTCCTCGGAGTTCGCCGAGCGTTCGGCCTATGACCGGCCCCACGCTCAGCATCGTCCGCACAGACGGCGAACTACCCCGCCGGCAACCCGGAGCGGCCCTCGCGACAGCCCGAGAACTCGCCCGCCTGGAAACGCAGCGCGACGCGGCCCGGGAATGGGCCTGCACGGTCGAGGACGAGAACGCCCGAACGTGGGAGACCGTCCGGGGATGGGCCGCCGAACAGAACGCGCTCACCTCCGCGGCCACCCGCGCAGCCACACACAACCCCGACGGCGAGGCCTACCACCGCGGTCAGGCAGAGGCGCGCCGCGACCTCATAGCACGACTGGAAAGGATCATCCCACAGATGAGCGAATCGAACAGCCCGCAGCAGCGCAACATCCCGGAGGCCGGGAAACTCCTCACCCCCGCCGAAGTGGCCACCATGTTCCGGGTTGACCCGAAGACCGTGACCCGCTGGGCCAAGGCCGGGAAACTCACCGCGATCCGCACCCTTGGCGGTCACCGCCGCTACCAGGCGACGGAAGTCCAGAACCTCCTCCGCCCGGACTCCCAGTGACCATCACCGAGATCGAGATCGAGACCGGCCGGGAGATGACGAACCCGCAGACCGCGTTCCTCGCGATCGGCGCCGTGTCCCGGGCACTCACCGACAAGGTCATCTGGGAGATCGCCGTCATCGCCGACGGCAACCTTCACCAGTGGCAGGTACAGCCGGTAATGCTGTACGCAGACCCGGCGATGGTCGACGAGCAACGCCTCGTCGCACGGTTCGTCGTCCCGGACGACGCCGACGCCGCCCGGATCACCGGCGATGAAACCCCCACCCCCCTCGACCGGGACCAGGTCGCCCACGAACTCGACCGGCTCCTCGACGGCCGCACGATCATCGGCGGCGATCAGTGTGCCGTCGAACGGCTCGCGAACTTCTTCCTCCGCCGGGGCCTCCCCATCCCCTGGGCGATACGGACGGAGGACCCGATCGGGCACGCGGTCGGCTACCTCATCGGCCGTCGAACCGGTGGCGACCCCGAAGCAACCACAGCACTCGACACCCTCCCCGAACCCGTCGACGACGCCAGTGTCCTCGACGCGTTCGGCATCCACACCCCCCCGGAACATCGACACACAGCACGCGGCACAGTCACCGCAATCGCGGCGCTCTGGGACCACACCCACCCGCACCCCGACAAAAAGGATACCGAGAGGTGACTGCAACATTTCAACATGACCGGGCGAGATCCGCACACGAAAACTCCCGCCGCTGAACATTCTCGGGTTGGTCCTCAAGGCGTACAACGCCTGGGGCGAGGACAGGCCCATCAACCTGCTCGTGTTCCGCGACAAGGAGGATTTCCCGGTGATTGTCCCGGCGACGAAGCCTCCGATCAAGGACAGCTAGCCGGTCGTCGTGTAGGCCGTCGCGCAGCGACGGCCTACACGACGTGCCTTGTCCCACAAAACAGCCGGTGGGAGAGGTATACCCTCATACCCACCCATCCGCTACGGTTTTCCCCCGGGGCGGGCGTCCACACGGCAGACGCCCGCCCCGGAACCCGAAACGGGTCCCGCAGGCGTTCACGGCGCCCACGAGACCCTTGACAGACCTAGAAGCCTTTGGAGAGGTCTGCCCGTGACTATTCTTCCCCCCGCCGCATCCACCGGACGGCAGCTCGCGGTCACCGCCGCGTTTCTCGAGGCACTCAACGTCGGCTCCTCCGACGCCTCCTGGCGTGTAGATGCACTGTGCGCCCAAACCGACCCGGAAGCGTTCTATCCGGAAAAAGGCGGCACAACCAGTCAGGCGAAAAGCATCTGCCGATGCTGCACGGTCCGCGCAGGATGCCTTGCCGAAGCACTCGAGCGAGACGAGCGCTTCGGCATCTGGGGTGGCATGTCCGAACGAGAACGCCGCCGGACCGCAACCACGCTGCGAGCCATGAGATGAGCGGCGGCACCGGAACAATCGTGATCCTCGCACTCGCCGCCGCAGCCGGGGTCTGCCTGTACTGCGGGCTCCGGATCCCCGGCGCGTTCTTCTGCATCCTGATCGGCATTTTCCTCACCCAGGCCGGCGAACTAGGCACCCAAATAACCACCGGATTGCAATCACTTCATTAAAAAGGGGGATTTTGCTGTGGTCGTCACCTCGACCCCGTCACCGACCACCACCCGAACCGACCGGGACTGGACCTTCACCATCCTCACCGGTACCGTCCTCGCTGTCTGCTTCCTCCTCTCCTGGGACAGCCTCACCCTCCTCGCCCGCGCCGCCGGCCAACGCACCACGTTCGCACCGGTCTACTCAGTGCCCGTCGACGCACTCGCTGCCGCCGCCTGGCGTGCCTCCATCCGCCTCCAACACGCACCCTGGCGCATCCGACGCGTCCCCCTCCTCATCAGCGTCGGGTTCGTCCTCCTCAGCGCCTGCGGGAACGCCTTCCGCGCCTACGCCCACAACGGACACCTCGCGATCCCCGCCGGGGTCGCCGTCGTAGTGGACGCGGTCCCCCCCGTCGCAGGGGCGGTCATCATCCACCTCCAGGCCCTCGTCCGCCGATGGGCAGCCCCCGCACTCACCGGCATCACCGGCATCACCGGCATCACCGCAGACGACCCGCGGATCGGGGACGACCGGGCACCGCTGCCCCCCGACGGAGAAACCGACACCGCGCGGGCCGCACGACAACGCGCATACGCACACACCCGCATCGCACAGACGATCGCCGACGGCGGCCAGGTCACACCCGCAGACGTCCGATCATGGTTCCGGGACGACCCCCGCCCGCCCGCCGACTCCACCGCACGGAAATACCTCAACACCATACGAAGCGCCACAGGCTGATCAGAATACGTAGCGCGCAGCATTCGCAAGAAGACGCCCTTGAGGCTACTCACGAGCCAGGAAAGGAGATACACCTTGAACAAACCAGCGTTCCTCCCCTGCCCTACGAGTCACCTGCCCGAGACGACCTGTGATACCTGCGGGAAGACCGCAGCACTGAACATCAAGATCTCCGAACTCGTCAACGACAGCGCCGACGACTACGGTGTCACCGACCCCGGCGCTGAACGGCTAGCCGCCGCCCTCACCGCAGTGCTCGACTTCGTCGATGAGATCGATGCAGCCAGCGGCGCGGGAGCCTGCCTCCGTGAGCTCACGGAGGGCATCCGCGAGCGGGTCAGCCAGGGCCTCAACGGCACCAGCGCGGATGAAACGGGACCACACCGCACGTCTTCTTGGCCATAGCTCTTCATCGCAACGTGAGAGCCACAGGAAGGCCACCCGTGCCGACGCCTGAACCGGACCTGCACGACGAACTCGCCGACACATCACCCACTCATCGGGCCACCTTCCGCCCATTCCTCCGTCACAGCCCGATCGCCCCGTGCGGCAT
>NZ_CADDZT010000029.1:39064-45849 GCF_902812655.1 Candidatus Frankia meridionalis
ACATCCCCGGCTACAGCCTGGAACTGATGCGCGGCCTCGCGACTACGGCCGGTCCCGGCGACGATTTTCGTCCGATCATGGCATGCCACCACGACCAGGACGATTCCCCTTGCCGTGGCTACGTCGCGCAGGAAGGGATTTCCAACCTGCGTGTCCGTGTCCTCGCGATGACCAACACCCTCCCATTTTGGGCAATCCGGGACGTTTGCGAAGGACTCGACTTGTACCCGTCGTACGCGGCGATGCGCGACGCCCACGAAACCGCCGCCGCCCACATGATCGTCAGCCTTGACGAGGAGACGACCGATGTCGACTGAACTCCGTCGGAAAGCATGACGATCATCCTCCTGATCGCAGTCCTCGCAGCCGCCGGGATGAGCGGGATACGACGACCCGACCCGACCACCGGTGCTCGCCGTCGCGTCCCCACACCCACGGCCGTCGGACGATGGCTCGGCACCGGACTCGCCGACACCATCCGCACCCCCCGGCCCGCCACCCTCACCCCCCATGCCCACCCGCGGACGCAACAGCGTGCGGGAAGCGTGCGGTCCGTGCGCACACCCCCCGCACGGACCGTGCGCCCCATCCACATACCCACGTCCGGGCCACTCACTGCCGGCCTGATCCTCGCCCGCGCAGGCATCGCATGCGGCGACATGAACCCCGCCTCATATCAGGTGTGGCGGGAGCAGACGCATGACCTCGCCGCCGCGCTCGCGGTCGTAGCGGACGGCATCTCCGACTGGGCGGACAACGTCGCAGCCGAACGAGTCGACGACCGGGTCGTCGCACACCTCCACATCACCGCCGACATGCTCGGCGCCGCCGCACCCGAAGCGCTACGTGCGGCCATCACCGCCGCCGACCGCCTCTACGAGATGCACATCGTCGCCGCACAGGCACCCGTCAGCCAACCCGACCAGGGACGAAGCTGGTTCGACGATGCGGACGCGTAACGCACATAGCGGCCGGCGCACAGGCCTCCTCGAACAGCCCGACAGCCACACCAACCGGACCGACGGAATCCGCGACCTGTACCGCTGGCTCCGCCGCCGCCGCACGATCCACGCACCCCGCTACACCGCCGCCACGATCACCACCGTCGCGCTCTACGCCCACGCACAGATCAACCCGGCATGGACACTCCTCGGCACGATCTGCATCACCCTGTGGCTCATCGCCTACGCCGGTCACACGCTCGACCGCACGATCGAACGCCGCTATGCGGTCGCGATCATCACCGCCGCCGCGCTCTGGGCGGACACCGTCGCCCTCGCCGGGATGAGCGCACACCTCGCCTGGACCGGCATAGCGGTCACCGCCGCCGCGGATATCCCATGGCGCCGCCACCGCCGCATACGCGCACGCAGCCGCACCGTCCGCGTCGAACACCGGCTGCCCTACGCCATCGCACGTAACGCCCCCGGCGTCGCCGTGCGGTCCGTGACGCACACCCCGCACGGACTCGTGACACGCCTCCGCCTCGACGGCACCGCGGAGACCGTCAGCACCCTGCAACGCAAAGGCCCTTCCCTCGCCCGTGACCTCAACATCCCCGCCGGGGGTATCACCGTGGAACCCGTAGCGGCCACCGCGGCGGACGCGATCGCGCACATCACCGTCACCGATCCCCTCGCCGCGCCGATCCCATGGCCCGGCCCGACCGTGGACACGATCCGGCGGCCGTTCCCGATCGGCCTCTACGCCGACGGATCGCTGATCCTCCTCAACCTCCGGGAAACCCACGTCCTCATCGGCGGGCCGACCGGTGACGGGAAAACGGTCCTCCTCAACGTCATTGCCGCATCGGTGGCCGCGATGCCCGACGCCGACCTTTGGATCGTCGACGTGGGGAAGGACGGCGCAGCCGCACTCCCCTGGGCGCCGTCCGCCGGACGGATCGCCACAACCCTCGGCGAGGCCCGTGCGCTCCTCGCCGAGGCCGTGGAGTGGCAGCGGTACCGATCTGCGGAAGGCGCCGGACGACGCTCCAAAGTCAACCCGACCGCCGACGAGCCGCAGATCGTGGTCGCGATCGACGACGCGGCGAAAGTCCTCGAGGATCCGGTCTGTCTCGCATTCGTGATCGACCTGTCCGAACTTGCCCGCGCCGCTGCGATCAGCCTCGTCCTCCTCGCGCAGAAAACGACGCTCGAGGTCCTCGGGTCCGGCCGGTTGAAAACCAATCTCAGAACCCGCATCCTCCTCCCGGTCAATGAGCCGCAGGATGCCCGGGAAATCCTCCCCGACGACTGGAAAGACGTTCCGTTGTCCGCGCTCGACGCACCTGGGAAGATCCTCGTCCGGCAGGGTTCCGTTCGCCCGGTGGTCGGGCGCGGCTACCTCCTCGACGACATCGGTACGGTCCGCGGCATCGCCGAGCAGTGGGCGCCACACAGACCGGAGATCCCTCGTCCGGTCGTCCCCGACGACAACACCCCGGAGGGGTCTGCGGACATGCTCACGGGGACGCTGGACGTCGAGGAACCGGCACCGGCGGATGATGACTCGCGTGCCGTCGGCCTATGGAAAGCTCTCGAGGATGCCGGCGTGGGCGGGATCCGGGTGAAGGCGATGATGGGATCGTCCGGGATCCCCCGCTCCACACTGCATGATCTTCTCGCCCGGTGGGTAAAAGCGGGGTATGTCGAACGAATCGGGCATGGGATCTACGCCCGGACAGTTCACGGAAAGTAACCGAAAACTGTCCGGGCGATCATCCGGCGGACATCCGAAAACCGTCCAAAAGATCATCCCTACGTGCGCGCGCGCCCGCCTGCGCGTAAAACGACCCCACCATCCGGACGATCATCCACCCCGGACAATCCCCCGGACAGTTCAACGCACAGTTACCACCGGCCCGGCCGAACACCGCTCAACCATCCGACCCGAACGCGTCGGCCAACAGACCCCGCACAACATCCGGGACCGACGTCCCACGCCGCCCGGCCTCCGCGCGGAGCCAGGCCATACCCGACTCCGGGACGGACACACCGACCCTCTCCATCGCACCCCGGGACGCCGCAGCCTCCCGCGCACGGCCCACCCGCCGTTCGATGCCCGCACGATGCCGCACGTCCGCACGACGGAAATGTTCGACGACGTCCGCCCAGAGGTAGGTGGGTTGTCGGCCGTCGGGTCCGCCGAGGACGACGCGGGACGGATCCACGAAACGGCCTTGCGACCGCGCCTTATAGATTGCCATCATCGTAACTGGATAACCACATTCGGTCATCCTTCTGGCGATTTTCTCGATCGTGACCCGTTCATCCCCGCTGAACCGTCGGAGAAGGTCCTCCGCCGATTCAGGCGGCAGCGTCCGCGGTGTCAAGGTGCCGCGCTCCGCGCCATCACCAGATCCGCAATGACCCTCGAGGGGCGACGGTCCGACCGTTCCCCCTCCGCACGAACCATGACCATCATCGATCTCGGAACTGTCAGCTCGATGCGTTCCGTCGGGGGAGTGGTCTCCCGCTGCCGCTCCCACCGATCCACGGCATCCTCGCTCCACCGCGCCGCAGCGGCGGCATACCAGTCGACGACGTCACCCCACCGGTACATGGGCTGTCGCCCCTGCCGTCCACCCATGTGAACACGGGCGTCGTCGATGAACTGCCCGCGGGTACGGGCCTGCACGATCGACGGTACCTTTATCGGGTAGCCGACATCGGTCAGCCGTTTCGCGATCTCTTCGATAAAAACAGCCTCATCGAGATCAAAACTGCGGAGTTTTCCCACCTGATCACCAGTTATTTTCTGCCGTGCCATGGCCCTCCTTCCCAAGTTGGTATATACAGACTAAATGTAGTCGGTTATTTAGTCAAGGTCGGGAAAGGGAAACGGCCCGACCCCCCAAGGGGAGATCGGGCCGCGAACCCTGACGGGGTTCACAAGTGTCAGCGAGGAACGAAAGGAGGAAAAGACCCGCCTCAACGTCAGGGCGATGCCAGTGTAACCCCGGCGTTGAGGGATACGACAATGTGAGCTGGGCCACACCACCTGGTGTGCGGCCTGACGCCGCCGGACCACGGCCGGGGGAGTCCCGCCACCCTCGCACCCGCCGGCCGTCCGTTCGGCCAGCCGTACGGTGACCATGCTCTCGCCGTCCCCCTCGACCACCCACTCCAACGCCTAGACATCTAAAGCAAGCGCGCGCGGGGTTCGCGGAGCCGACACGTCCGGAGGGAGGACGCACCGAGTGTGCCGACTCCGCTCCACGCCCCCGGATGAGCATACGTCGATCGCGGATCCACGTTTGACGCACGTCCAACGACACCCGTATCCACTCTTGCATGCCCACCATCAGATACCTCCGGAGGGGACTGTCGCCTTCAGGCGACAGGGGAATCCGGTACGGGCTGCGACTGTTAGACCAGTCATGCTGGTATAGTCGATGCCGTGGGACGGCAGGTGGCCAAAGGTGCGGGCGGGGTCTACGACCTCGGCTACCACGTCGTGTGGTGCCCGAAATACCGCCGCCCTGTGCTCACCGGCCCGGTCCGTGACCGGCTGGAAGAATTGTTGCGCGCGAAGTGCGCCGAGCACGACTGGACGGTCGTCGCGCTGGAGATCGAACCCGACCACGTGCACCTGTTCGTGAAGGCTCATCCGAAACACCCGCCGTCGTACATCGCGAACCAGTTGAAGGGCTTCACGTCGCACGAACTGCGCGGTGAGTTCGGCCACCTGCGGTCCCGGCTGCCCACGCTCTGGTCCCGGTCATATTTCGTAGCCACTGTCGGCGCGGTCTCAGCTGAGACGGTGCGCCGGTACATCGACACGCAAAACGAACGGCCATGGCGCAAGAGCGTGGCCCGATGAGGCGAACGTACAAGTTCCTCCTGCGCCCTACCGGGCAGCAAACCGCTGCGCTGACGACGATGCTGCGGGACCACCGGGCGCTCTACAACGCGGCGTTGCAGGAGCGCCGCGACGCCTACGCACACCCGTCGAAGACGCAGATCAGGTACGGGGACCAGTCGGCGCAGTTGAAGGAGATCCGGGCATTCGACCCGGACCAGGTCCGCTGGTCGTTCTCCTCCCAGCAGGCCACCCTGCGACGACTCAACCTCGCTTTCCAGGCGTTCTTCCGCCGGGTGAAGGCCGGTGAGACGCCCATCGCGTACGCTTGTCTCATGCCTAGACCTCGCGCACTTACCGCCGAGCAGGAACTTGATGCCGTCGCCGCTTACAAGACCGGGCGGAAGACAGCTGATCTGGCGGAACAGATGGGATGCAGCCCAAAGACGATTACCGCAGCGCTCAGGCGTCACGGGGTGGTGCTCCGTCAGTCGACGCCATCGGCCGAGGGCAGGGCTCGCATCAGCGCGGCGTCCAAGGCTGCGTGGGCGGCAGGAAAGGCCCCTCCCATGACCGGCCGGCGTCACTCTTCCGAAAGTCGCGAGAGGATGCGCACAGCGCAGGCAGGGAAGAAAAACCCAGGCTGGAGCGGCGGCATCAAGCGAGTCAAGGCCAATGGTGGCGGCTACTACATCTACAGGCTCGCTCCAGACCACCCGTCCATCGCGGCGAAGTCGACCAGGTACATCGCCGAGCACCGGCTGGTGATGGAGGCCCACCTCGGCCGCTACCTTGAGGCGAACGAGGACGTCCACCACCGGAACGGGATCAAGCACGACAACCGCATCGAAAACCTGCGCCTTGTCGTCCACGCCGATCACTTCGGTGGGGTCAGGTGCCCTCACTGCCGCGAGGAATTCGAGATCAAGTAGAGACGGACGGTCGTTGAAGTGAACGCCCGCTACACCTCCCAGCGCTGTGCTGAGTGCGGGCACGTCGCGAAGGAGAACCGGCTGACCCAGGCCAAGTTCCTGTGCGTGACGTGCGGGCATGCTGCGCATGCCGACGTGAACGCGGCGATCAACATTCTCAGGGCGGGGCTCGCCCTTCAGGCAGCGACAGCTTCCTGAGAAGCTGCCGGCTTCAGCCGGCAGAGGAGTCACTAAACTTGTATTATCGAAGCAAAATGCGCATTGCACAGCAAGGAGATGATTTGAGGATAAAAATCGGAAATCGACGGAAACCGCGAACGCACTTGGCCGCCATGTCATGAAACGCAACAGCCAATGCGCCAAGATCGGATATCCGACGAAGAGCGCGGCGACATCCGCAGCCATCGCTGTCCGGAACCGAACGGGCGGCCGATGGCTGAAAACCTACCGATGCCCTGTCCACAACACCTGGCACGTCGGTCACCCGGCGGGAACGTCCCGGGGGACCGGGACATGGAAAACCGCCTAGGAACACGTCGGGGCACGCCTCCCCCTACGAAGAGACGTGCCCCGACGGTCATACGACCACGCAAAGATCAGAAGCGGAGTTCGCCGTTCTCGACACCGTCGACGAACGCCGCCCACTCGGCTTTCGAGAAGGCTAGAACCGGCCCGTCCGGGTCCGCGGAGTCCCGGACGACGACCCCGCCGTCGAAGGCGGCGGCCTCCACACACATTCCCCCGGCACCGTTAGAGAAGCTGGACGTCCGCCAGTCAACGTTGACCGGTGAGAACTGCCCCAGGTCGGGCTTATGGGTGCGGTTGCTGCTTTCGGACATAGCTGATCCTTTCCGTGGTGGGTGGGTTGGTGCACGCGCCGGTCCGGACTCAACGCCCCTCGGAGGTGGGGAGGGGAGTGGCGGCACGCCGAACCGGCGCGCGTCGTGCAGACTCCTCGCGACCGGCATCGGTGGCGGTCAGCGAGGAGTCCGTGTTAGTGCCCGGAGTTCGGGCGGGGGATGGAGTAGGCGACGGGTACGACCCGGTACT
>NZ_CADDZT010000029.1:46173-48423 GCF_902812655.1 Candidatus Frankia meridionalis
TGTAGCAAAAAGAATGATCACCAGTGCGGGTTCGCCGTTCTCGGTCGTGACTAGTGCGTACGGCACGGCCGCGCCAGCAAGGCGACGTACATCGACACGATCCGTCATGGGAGTCGAGCAGGTGGGTAGCCCACTGAACGCGAGTCTTTGCCATGTTGGCGGTGTATTCATCGGATAGGTGGGGATAATTGGGACGGCACGACATCCTCCGAAGTGCTTTGCCGCATGTTCCCTACAGGACACATACCACTACGGTGGTCGCGCGATGACTAGCTGTGCCATCGTGCGGCACGGTGGCACAACGCATCGGTAACAACACGGGGGCATAGCGTGAACGAAGAACTACCGAAACTAGCCGCACGAATCCGCGAACTCCGTACGGAACGGGGGCTCAGCATCTCCGCCCTCGGCAGAAACATCAACTATGACCGGTCACATATCAGCAAAGCGGAAAGAGGGGACACACCACCACCCGCACCCCTCATCGCCGCACTCGACCACTTCTTCAACACAGGCACCGAACTCACACAACTCCGCCGACGCTTAGAAGCACAGCGACTCGGCTTCATCGCCGAGCCACGGAGAGAGGAGGCGATCCCCACGGACCGCCGACAGCTACTCGGAGCAGCCGCCGCCGTCACCTTCGCAGGCGACCTATCACGAACTCTCCACACATCCGACGTCGACCCCCTCACCCTCGCGGAACTCGAAGCCGACTCCCTCCAGGTCGCACGGGACTACTGGTCCACCCCCCACCCCACAATGATCGAACATGTGGTCGAACGGTGGACGCAGGTTGAAACCCTCCTCGGACAACGCACCCGCATCGCAACCCAACGACGCCTCGTCCGACTCGCAGGCCAATATTCCTACTACCTCGGACGCCTCGGCTACCACACCGGTGACACCACCATGGCCCGCCGGTTCGCGATCCTCGCCAGCCAACACGCAGAGGACCACGGCGACCCGCTCCTCATCGGCTCCATCGCCGGACTCCGCTCCTGCATGGCCTACGAGACCGGCGCCTACGACACCGCCGCCGACATCGCCGCCACAGCACTACCCCACGCAGACCCCTACGTCCGCGCACGCCTCGCGGTCTACGCCGCCTGCGGCTACGCCGCCGCAGGCGACATCAACGCGGCGGCCGACGCCCTCGACGCCATGAAAACCAACCTGATCCGCTCCGAGGAACGTCCCGGAGCCGGGATCTTCGACGATGGAGAGGCTGCGCTATGGAGCGCACTCGCACTCTCCGACGCCGGCAATGTCATCGACGCCGACCCCCTCGCCATCGAAGCACTTGATCGCGCGGCACCGGACCACTACGAGGCACGGGCACTCGCCTGGACCGTCCGTGCGAACGCACACGCACAGCATCCCCACCGGGCCGACCCCGCAGCCGCCGCACATGCGGGCACCACCGCCCTCACCATCATCACGGACTGGCCATCCGCCGCAGTCGCGAATCGTGCGCGGCGTCTCCACCATCGCCTCGTCATCGTCCACGGACCACTCCCCGAGGTTCAGGAACTCGGGAGGACGCTCAACGGGGCATCCTCGGCCTGACGGCGCCAGCGGCCGAGCTGTGGCGCCGCGGAGTAGCCGACGACACGGTCTACACCGGGCCGTTCGTGTGGACCGTGTATGAGCATCCGCGGGATGAGGACCCGCGGCGGGCCGCGCTGGTCTGGCTGAAGGACTTCGCGCAGATCATGCGGGACGCCGGGATAGATGCGTGCGTGGCGCGTATGCCAGGCGAGTAGAAGCGATCAAAAAAGAGACTTGACGCAGACGACTACGTTTTATAGTCTGCAAATGTCAGCGAGGAACCCCGCCCGTCCGTCAGGGACAGGTGGACAGCGAAAGGAAAGCAGATGACCACGCGGCGAGTCACCGAATACGAGATCCTCAACACCTCGCCGATCCGGGCGATGTGCGCTATCGCGGGGATCACCCCGTGGACTCTCGCATACGACCCGCACCTGTATCACCCCAGGGAGATGAGGGACCCGGCATACTGGATCCACCGCCTCCTACCGCCCCGTAAGGGGTCAGCATCGGTAGGCGGGATGATCGAGGTTGAGGACGGGAGAGATGCCCCGGACGTCTACTTCACCGGGCCTTCGATCCCCATCCAAAACCCGAACTGGATTCAGGCCTCCGAGGCGGATCTTCGCCGCGCGGAGCTCTGCTTCATGCAGGGCAACCACCGCCAGTGGCGGCTTTTGGCCGAGGAGGCGATTAGTG
>NZ_CADDZT010000029.1:48934-53122 GCF_902812655.1 Candidatus Frankia meridionalis
CCGGGTTCGACGACAGGATTGCCGCGGTGTTACGTCTCGCGGCAACGCCGGGACCCCGCACCCCATCCCCAGAGGACATTCTGGGTACCTACAGGTACCTGGAGCGCAGAGGAAAGGTTTCCCACCTGCGGAACTGGTGGGAAGACGACCAGCCCGAGCGGTAGCACCGCCACAAGCTCCGGCCCATCCCTGACCCGGTGGGCGTGCGGACGGTCCGAACCGTCCCAGGGCACTTGTCCTCGCATATTCGGTGCGAGAATGTTGAAGAGAGAGAAAAATGTCAGAGTTGAGCAAGGAAGAGGAACACGAGGCATGGATGGGCCGCTTTCGCGCGGCTGAGAAGCTCCGGTGTGAGCATTGCGGGCACAAGCCCGGAATGCGATATGCGGAGAAGGATAATCACTGCGTAGAAGACTACGTGACCAGTGATCCTTTGTGCTATCTGGATTCGCTGTACCTGTAGTCGGGGCGCTTACACCGCTCATCCGTCAGGGATGGGCGGGCAACCGAAGGGGGCATCGTGATCGAAAGAACCACCATGGACATTTACGCCGTCATGACTGCGGCAGCCGTCCTGCTCGATGCACGTCGCATCGAGCAGGACGGCTGGATCAACAATCCAGCGACCCTCCCGAGCAAGGCTCGGGAGGCAGGTGTTACCCGACTGCACGACCTTGACCAGCTGGTCAAAGCAGCAAGTCGAGCGGAAGGGGAGCCTGTACAGGCTGCTCTTGACGCCGCCGAAGACCTGGGTGTTGATGCCCAACTTGCCGACGCGAACAAGGTGGGACCCCACGACGTGGCTGACCACTGGCCGATTCGACATACGTTTCGGTGCGCAGTGACCCAAAAACGTAGCGCGCCGGCCCCGTCGCTCACCACCGTTCAGCCGCTTCTCGCTCATCACGGGCCACCCGACCCGGGCGGGGGCGGAGATCGAAAAAGTCCAGCCGTCAGGCTGGCAGATCCTGCCGTGCTACCCGGGCCACGCCCGGGTCTCGGAGCGGACCCGACAGGGCACCGCGGCAGTCACGCATAGGCGGACTGTGGGTGCGTCAGGGTAGCCCCGCCCCAGCGATGGGGAGGTTAGGCCGGCTCGACTCCGGTCCGGGGCGCTTGACCCGCCCTCACAGAGAGGGTGGGTCGTGGTAGCGAGTCCCACTAGACCAACCAGCTTGCATACTACTGTATAGTGTGTAGCATGAATGATATTGAAGAAGTGGCGGCGGTATACCGTGCCGCAGACCCACACAAGTGGATGGGCGTGGCAAAGGATTTCCGGTCACTGCCCGTCGCTGAAGCAGCCGCACGGTACAACCGTGCAACCGTGCAGGACGCGTTGGGCCTGGAGGCCGTAGGCGGCGTGGACCGGTGTATCGCTACCGCACGTGATGTATGCGCAGACCAGACCCGGTACGCGCTGGTGGTGGCGATACGCCCAGCTATCCTGCTGGCCGCGCTCCTAAACGCCACGCCGGGATGGCGTGTCGAGCCGGAGACCGGCACCGTCTACCGGCTGTACGCAGAGGACGGCCAGGATGTCACCGTCCACCCGCACGCGCCAGGCCGGTATCGGCGCGCGGTCCGCGTGGACCTAGGCGTGTACATGTATGGCGTGGCGGATCTCCACCTAGATGCGGAGCAGGGATTCGTCTGCCACGGGGAGACGGACAGTCCGGCAGAGGCGGTGCGCCTGGTCATGGCGGAGCCGCTGCCAAAAGAATCATGAAATTCCCTTGTGTAACTACCTACTACTGTGTAGTGTGGTGACACACCCCGAGGGAAGCCCCGGGAATACCGAGGAGGACGACATGTACTTCCGACTCCACAGCAACCCGGACGCCCCGTGCTTCTGCGCGGAGCACGCCTGGTCCGGACTGTGGGGCACGGAGTTCACCCCGGACGGGGCGCAGGTCGCCTGCGGGCAGTGCCAGGGCACCGGCACCGCCGACGTGCAGGAATGCGCGCGATGCGCGCATCAATGGGACTGCGATATTCGCCAATGCAAGGGTGGGGTCATCCTCGGCGAGGAGTGCCACACCTGCGATGGCACTGGGTGGGTGGACGCCCAGCGCGGCTACTCGTGCTGTTCCTCTGCGGAGGAGCTAGTCGCGTACATGAACGTCCATGGCGCCGTCGGCGCCGATGACCTGGTCATCATCTTTGAAGGCAAATGGGTCGGCATCGGGTTCGACGGCGAGGACCGGGTGATCCCCACGAAAATCCTCGGGACCACCACCTGGAGAGAGCTTGTGGCCCGCGTCCGTCAGTCACGGGCGTAAGGGTCTGCTGCCTGGATGGATAGCGGATGCGGACTCGATGACCGCATCCATCGGAAGCCGGTGAGCCCGCCGCCGTGGGC
Source organism: Candidatus Frankia meridionalis (assembly GCF_902812655.1). Classification (GTDB taxonomy): domain Bacteria; phylum Actinomycetota; class Actinomycetes; order Frankiales; family Frankiaceae; genus Protofrankia; species Protofrankia meridionalis. The sequence continues at coordinate 51,297 of NZ_CADDZT010000029.1, forward strand.
GGGCGTGAAGGGGGACTGTGATGAGGTACATCGATTACCAGCGGCGGAATGTGCCGGTCGCGGAGGTGGATTTCATCCGCGGGGATTGCCTGCAAAGACTTCCTGCCGGTTATGTTTTTCTTACCACGTCCCCTCGCGAGGGGAGGGTGGATGTCACGGTCCGAATCCCGGTGGATTGCATACCGGACACAAGGTGGGTTCGGGGTAGTAGCTACCCTGAGGGGGAGCCGCGGTTTCTGCAGGAATCACTCGGAGTGAGCATCCTTACGCTCACTCCCGAGACGGACACCCGAGGGTTCTGTGTCCTCACCCAGGGGACTCTTACGAACGATCTTCAGCGGGTGCGGGAATGGACGGCATCCCAACCCGCACCTGCACCCGCACCGGTTCGTCCAGCGGCATCGCCGCTAGCAATGCCGCGTCGGTCCGCGTCCCGTCGGCAGGGCTGATTCGCAGCCGGTCCGGGGCGCTCGATCATCATCCCTGAAGGGATGCGTCACACCACAAACAAGGGAGGACAAAATGAACAGCCAAAACGATACGGAAGATCCACATCCCTGCGATGTAGTGTGGAATGGATACTCATCCGGAATCCTGGATGAGAACGACGAAGCCGAGATGGTCAAGGCCGGCGTCGCCGTGCTCAACGCGCGCGGCTTCGATGCCTCGGTCGCCCCGGACGGGGGCATCGTGGTAGCGGGCGAGCGGTTTACCCTCTGTACGAGGGTGACGCACGGGGACCGGGGTGGAGGCAAGTATTACGCCTGCTCTGTGCAACTCGCCCGACGGGTTTACTGAGGAACTCATCATCCCTGGAGGGATACGGACGCGCGATCAGGATGTATCGCATGGGACGGGGTCGACCTGCCGGTGTTCCGGCAGGTATTCGGGGAGCCGCAGGGGCTTCCTGACCCCGAGGGCGGAACGGCCCTTATCGTTTCCGTGCCCACTGCGCAGGCCGCGCAGCGGACCGGGCGGGACGTCGGGGACCTGTACGTCCCCGGGCGGATGGTCACAGGTCCCGACGGGCAGCGATTGGGCTGCCACGGGCTGAGCAAGTTCTGACCTTCAGTAGTCACAGCTAGGCCTCGTCCACGGTCACCGCGGACGTAGCCCGCAAAGGGCGGACGGGGCGCTCATACCACACCTCCAGTGGGGAGGCGTGGGCAATTCAAAGGGGAACATCATGTCCGAGAACACCGCCACTGCTGTGGACATCACCGCCGCTGCGGCGGCGGCGTACTGGATGGCAGCCCGACCGGGAGAGCTGTCCGCGTGGGTTGAGGAAATTCAGCCCATCCCGGCATTCTGCCAACAAGCTGGGATCACCCAGCTGATGGACCTGGACCGGATGATTGGGGAGGAGTGGGTTGCCGTGCGCCGGGCGGTGGCCTACGGGCCGGAACCGTACGCTTCGCTCCCGGAGTACGGTCTCGCCTCTGTTGCGGAGGCGATATACCGTCAGGTTGGAACCCGGACAGCGCCCATTTGTGTGGCGCAGGATGGGGTGAGCCTTTTGGGAAGGGGCAGCGGACATGAAATAGACATCCAGATGACTATTTCTAGACACCGTTCTCCCCTCGTCGCAGCAAATGGCGCGATCAACATGACGGCCCTTGTTAGGGTCGTTGCGCGCGACGGGGCGGCTGACCCCCGAGACTCGTTTTTGGTCGGACGGCTGGACTTTTGTGCGACCGGAAGCGGGCAAATCCGCCAGGGCCACTATGAGACAGACGAAGGGGCGTCGCTTCTCCTCCTCGGCATAGCCGACGAGGAAGAACTGACGGTCTTCTTTTCTGCGGGGAGGAAGGGCGGGGTTCTCGGTA
>NZ_CADDZT010000029.1:53474-55781 GCF_902812655.1 Candidatus Frankia meridionalis
CCAGGGCGCTTTAACAAAAATCTCGGATTTAGAGAGAGGCGAAATGTACGATAAAGATGAGGCGAAAAGGGTTTCGCTCGTAGTTGACGATCGGATAGAAATTCTAGCCGCATGGCTCTGCGATGCGGCGAAAACGGGGATGAAGCGTGGCTTGGCCGACACTCCCGTCGGAAAAAGAGCCTACCAGCTTCTCGGCGGAAATCTCGCTGTGGTCGCAGAGACATGTCAGGTTGACGAAGCCGACCTGGCCCGCACCCGGAAAGAGTTTCGGCAACTTACGGGAACGGACTACCTGCTCGACTTTGCATCTAAGTATGATGATTACGTCTGGGAGCTGGCGATAAACACCCTAGGTAACCCCCTTAGTGGGAAACTCCGTAGACTTCTCTACCCGCTGTACACACAGGTCTGAAAAGAGATCGTTTCCATGCCTACCCTTACCTTAACCGTCGGCCTGCCCGGGTCGGGAAAAACAACCTGGGCCGTGGAAGAGCTGGAGCGGCTCGACCTGACGGACACCTCCGGCGCGATCGTATCCCGGGACGGGATCCGGGACATGTTCCGATACGGTTGGACCGGCGGTCCTGAGGCGGAGGAGCGGGTGACCGCCGTCCAGGTGCCTTTGGTCGAGATCCTGCTACGGCAGGGTGTCACCGTGATCGTTGACGACACCAATTTGCCGTACTGGGATGGGCTGTGGCGCGTAGTCGTCGACCCGGTGGACCGTTGGAGGCTGATAGCCATCCGGCGTGACGTAAAAATGGTCGTCCATCGGATGGACACCCCGTTAGAGGAGTGCATCCGGCGGGATGCACTCCGGCCGGTGCCCGTCCCAGGCGGGCCGATCTCCGGCTGTCAGGTCGGGGAGGAGGTGATCCGGCGGATAGCCGGCCGCTGACCAAAGAACGTAGCGCGCGAGCCCCGTCCTTCAGGGCGGGGAGGACGTCAACCCGCACACCATGAGGCCCCGCATCCCACCTAGGACGCGGGGCCTTGGCATGTCAGGACGGGCCGCCATCCGGCGGCTCGGCCTCGGCGTCGAGGCCAAGGTCGGTGCGGGTGACCTCCCTGCATTGCGGGCACGGCTTCTCGGGCAGGCGCAAGCCTTTCGGGCTGCCTACCCGGCGTTTTGGTCTGCGCCGGCACTCGCGGCATCGGATGTTGATCCCGTAGACCATGCGGTCAGTTGTCAATGGTCCCACTCCCCTTGCAGCGCTCGCATCGCCAGGTCCCGGACCCGTCGAATCCGCCGTCCTCATCCTGCTCCAGATGATCTCTGGTGATCCATCCGTCGCCGCCGCAGGTCGGGCATGGCTTGCCTGCGGCTCCGTTCCGTCCACTGGTCGCGTCGGCGAGTTTCTGCTGCCGTTTGCTGCCTTTGTCCCGTGCCATGTCGTCTCCCGGGTCCAGGCGGCCCACCTATTGTGGACCGCGCGTCACGATCAGGCTACGGGGCGGCCGTGATGGGACACGGCGTGGTCCGGTGCACTGTGTTATCGGCTACCCCTAGGGGTTGACGCTCGCACCCCCTAGGGGTAATGTCAGTCCTGTCAGCAACACCAACCGACAGGAGGCCCCAAATGACCACCACCACCGTTCTCGCCCGTGGATCCGAGCTCGGCCGCCAGTACATCGCTGATGGCTGGGCTGGGTACACCAACACCCCAGAGTGCACTGACCATCCCCGGTACGAGTCGCTGATCGACGCGCTCATCGAAGCGACGCATCGGCACGGCATCGACGCACTTCCGGATGGCTGCTACTGGTCACCCGACCTCAGTGAGGTCGTCGGCCCTGTCGGAACCGACCTCGGCGATGACTGGGACGCCGAGGAGTTCGCGAAGGCCGCATCCGATGTCGTCGACTACGGCGCCATCGAGGCCCAGATCTTCGGGGCAACCGCCTGATGGACGGGATCATCCTTTGCTCCCCGGCCGACCTGGCTGGGGAGCCGGATCTCGTGAGGCGCATCCGGATCGCCGACGAACTCGCGGGCCAGGCGCGACGCCTCGTCGGCGACTACTCCCGTGTCCGACGGGAGGCCATCACCGAGATGGTCGCTGCCGGCCAGAGTCGCGCCGAGGTCGCCCGCGCCATCGGAGTCAGCCCGAACAAGGTGGGCGACGCGGTGACACAGGTCGCCAGTGACGACCGTGAGCTGCTGGACGCGGCACTTCAGATCCTCATCCGGGACGGGGTGAGCGGGGCATCGTCGACCGAGCTGATGCGTGGCTTGGTCGTCGATGACGTGGACCCAAAAGCCCGACGTGTCCAGTTCGGTCTTAAGCACGCCAAGCTTGACGGGCT
>NZ_CADDZT010000029.1:56065-56767 GCF_902812655.1 Candidatus Frankia meridionalis
GTGCTGCGGCGCTACCAGGTCGACGCGGCCACCGCTGCTGTAGCGGGTCTACGCGACGACGGCCGGGGACAGATCCACATGGCGTGCGGGACGGGGAAAACCCGGGTCGCGATCGACATCGCCCGCCGCCTCGTCCCACACGGGCTGGTTGTGGTCGCCTGCCCGTCCGTAGCGCTGGTCGGTCAGACGCTCGGCGTGTGGGGCGCGGCTGGTTTCACCGGCCGGGCGCTGGCCGTCTGTTTCGACGATGGCGCCGTCGACGCCTTCATCGATGCCACGTCCCTGCCGTGTCCGAACGCAACCGATGTCGAGGCGATCACCCGATGGCTCTCGCTGTTCGCGTCCGACAACAGGGTGATCGTGACCACCTACAGGTCAGCCGGCCGTCTCGGTGAGGCCCTGCGCGTCGCCGGGATGACAGCTGACCTCCTGATTTGCGATGAGGCGCATCACCTTGCGGGAGCAGCCGCGAAACAGTCCGCCTTGATACATGATGATCGCAGCTTTCCTGCTAGGCGTCGGCTCTACATGACCGCTACACCCCGGCTACTGTCGGCGGGTTTCGTCCGTAACTCCAACCGGACGGACGAAAACGTGACGTCGATGGACGACACCGAGGTTTTCGGCCCCGTCCTTTACGGTTACCCGTTTTCTCGGGCTATCGCTGAAGGCTGGCTTGACGATTATCGGATCGCCGTTGTC
>NZ_CADDZT010000029.1:57158-63552 GCF_902812655.1 Candidatus Frankia meridionalis
GGGCGTTGCGCCGCAACCGCGACGGTTCAGGAACGGCCACGGTTTTGGTACCGATTCTGCTACCCGACGACCCGCACGCCCTGGCCGACATCGGTGACGCTGGGGACTACCAGACGCTCTGGCAGGTCGTGCGCGCCTTGCGCGCTCATGACGAGACATTCGCAGCCGAGCTGGATGCGCGCCGCAGCATGCTGTCCGCAGGCGCCGCGCACCTGCCGCGGCAGGTGCTTGTCCACCTACCAGATGGCTACCAGGACGGCTCGTTTCTGCATCACCTCACCGTGCGGATGATCGAGGCAGGTTCATCCTCATGGTGGGTGGGATACGGCCATGCCTGCAGTTATCAGGAAACCCACGGTCACCTGCGGGTTGCCAGCAAGTATGTGACCTCGTCGGGTTTCAACCTCGGACAGTGGATCGCGAACGCCCGGGGGCTCCGTGACCGGAATCTGCTGCCTGACGAGCGTCGAGAAGCCCTCGACAAGATCGAAATGGTGTGGGATGACCTCGAGTATCGTCGGCAGATCCTGCTCGGCCATCTACGCGTCTACCATGCCGAGCACGGACACCTGCGCGTCCCACAGGACTACATCACACCCGACGGTTACCGCCTCGGCGCACGCGTGCTTGGCCTGCGCACCGGCCAGCTGGCCGTAGACGATCAGTTGCGTGCCGTCCTCGACGGCCTGGGGATGGTGTGGAACAGGCACGACGCGCGCTTTAATGACGGCTTGGCGGCGGCGCGTCGTTACCACGCTAAACACGGCGATCTTGACGTTCCCCAGTCGTACATCGACGACACCGGCTACAAGTTGGGCAACTACGTCGAGTACTACCGGACGTTGGGCGATGTCCCGCCGCAGCGGCGCGCGCTCCTGGATGAGCTCGGTATCTGCTGGGGTACTCCTCGACCTCCTCGACCTCCTCGACGCCGCAGAGAAAAGCGTGCGTCACCTACGCCTGACTGAGACCCGCTGTGCCGCTACTGGGCGCCCACATGTCTGGCCAGTAGCGGCGCTCCCACACCTCATCGCCCACCTCGGTGCGTAGCGCATGTACTCGCAGCCGGCCGCGGTCCCAGGTGCCGCCCCCGGACATGGCATACGCCGGGTGGACGGGCAGGTCTTCGCGGTGCAGGTAGGCGAAGACCTGCTGGTCGGTCCAGTGCAGGATCGGCCGGCAGGACACCGCGGTGGCGATCCCGTGGGCCTTCGCGGACATGCGCCGGCCGCCGGACTCGGCCGCACGAATGCCGGTGATCCGCCGGCCCCCGTACCGGCCGTCGAGCGTTTCAGCGAGCGCGTCCTGCCCGGGCTGGTCCGCCCGCCAGTCCGGGTCGCCGCGCAGCGGCACCCGCCACTGATAGACATGCTCCTCGTAGCGGACATCGGGATGTACGGCGAGGAACGCGTCCCGGACCCGCTCGCACTCCGGATTCTCGGCCCGGTCGGCCCGCGCCCATACCAGCGGGACCGCGACGCCGGACAGGGCCACCAGATGGGCGATGATCACGCTGTCCTTGCCCCAGGAGATCCCGGCGAAGCAGTCGCCCCACGCGGCAAACCGATCGATCTCGGCGACGGCACGGGCCTCCAGCCGTCCGAGTACCGGATCCCCGCTGAGGGCATCGTCGTAGTGCTCCAACTCAGCCCAGCGAGCCCGGTCCGCCGGGGTCAGTCGAGGGCTGTCGACGAGCACGGCATCTTCCGGGATGGATGGTGGTAGGGGGCGCGGATCCCCTCCGAGGCGCCAGCCGGGTCCGGCCATACCCGGCGCTGCCAGCGTTCACGGGCGGCCTCGTCAACGGTGACATCCCAGGACAGGACCCGGCCGTGGCCATGACGGGTGTGCCGACCCAGGTGAGTGACCCGGGCGAGGATGTCACGGATCATGTCGGGAGCGCCGAGCGCCCACCAGACGATCTCAGGGGTGACGATTGCGGGCACCACCCCGTCGCGGGCCTTCAGCGGCCCGGTAGCGATGTGATGCTTCCGATCTTTCGTCCATCGGGCCATCGCTTCGGCCGCCGGTTTCCGACGCACCTCAATCTTGGTCATTGCGGTGGTTTCGTACCGGGCCGCCGAGCAGGCCCATCCCCACACCTCCTCTGCGGCGTTGATGGCCAGCGGATGCACCGAGTCTGGTGCCGGCCGGGTCCAGGTCGCCAGCGGCAGCGCGAAGTCGACCGCGCTGTCCGGCCCCATGGCCGGCAGACTATGACGGCCGTGCGTCGCCTCATATGCCAGGAACGCCCCCCAGGACAGCGGCCCGTCGAGATGGCCGCCGTGGGCGTCCCAGCCGGCGATCGGCTCCGCCATCATCGCTGTGATCCGCAGGGGTTCCCAGCCGCCGTCACCGCTCGTGTCGGTGACGGCGGCACCATCCAGGCGAAACATCAGCCGACCGTTGCGGCGAGGAGATCGAGCACCGCGTCCCGGTGCCCGCGCAGCAGATCCTCATGTCGACGGCGCGCCTCGGCGAGGTCGCCGAGCGGTGACAGGTCGACGTCGAGCCGGCATCGGCCGAACCCGGCCGCGCTCTTGCCGCCGAGCCGTGCGATCCGATGGTCACCGTCGAGGGGCCACGCCTCGTCGATCGCGACGGCGAGCGCATCAGCCTGCGTGCGTGCGGCGTTGTCTAGATGCAGGGTCGACCACAGGTGGACGCCGGGCCTAATGACCTGCATCTCGTAGATCATCTGCGTGGTCTTGTCCTGGATCAGCGCGGCGGCTACGTCCACGCTGATCCAGCGTCCCGCGCTGCTGCCAGCGGCATCGTGACGGGTGCCGAATTCCTCCCCGACTGTCTGCCCTTCCCATGCGCCAGCGTGGGGATGATCGGCAAGGTCGGACGGGAGCCTCCACGCGTTCTCGGCACAGACCACATGGACGTTGTCCGCGCGCAACGGGCCGGACACGATGTCGGAACGGGCCGAGTAGCCCAGCAAGGTCACCATCGGCGCCAGGTCGTCAAGCTGCCGCTGCCGCTCCAAATCGATCTGGTTACCGGTCTCGGTGAGCGCGCCACCAGACCACAGAAGATCTACAACCCGTTTCGGCAAGGAATGCTCGGGCACCTCCAGCATGCGGACGGCGTGGGCGGCGAGCGCGGCGCGCAGATGATGGCGGATCGAGTTGCCGGAAACGAACGGGACGTCAACGAGCCGGCCATCAGTGCCAACCGTGGTCTGACGGCGGACCATACTGACGTTCCCGGACACGCCGCCACCATGGTGGATCGGGTCCAGCGCGGCGAACCGCAGCGGGATGTGAACGGTCAGCAGCTCGGACGCAGCGGTAACGGCCATCAGAAAAGGATCTCCTCAGCGGCAACGGGAGCGGTGATGGTGGGTTTCGCGGCGCGAGCGGTCTTGCGCTCATCGGCGCGGCTGTTGCGTACGATGCGAGCCAGCGCGGTGATATAGATGGCGTTGCGGCGGCAGTGGTCCCGTAGCGCGGGCAGGATCGCCGGATCTTTCGCGACCAGCATGCCGAGTTCAGCGACCGTAGCGGCCGACTCGGGACGGAGAGCACCACCGATCTGCATCCGCTTGCAGGCCGCGGAAACCATGGACGGCCAGTCGACAGCCCCGGCCGCGCCAACCTCGAGCGCGGAGCGCGCCCGGCCCCACCAGTTAGTCATCCCGATGGTGTCGACGTCGGCGCTGTCGAGCACGGCGTTGAGCAGTTGGACGGCAAGGTCGTCCAGTCGGGCCGTGTCAGGCCGGGTAGGTGCGGGCGTACTCATCTAGATGGCCTTTCGTAGGGAGAAAGCATGCGAGGTGCAGCAACGGGCTGTTCCGGTACGGCCAGAGAGGTTCCCCGTACCGGCGCCACGTTTCCAGTCCATCCGGTGCGGACAGGTGAACCACCGACGGTTCCCCGGCTTCGATTTCGGCGGCGGTGAACCCGGCCAGCCGAAGGCGAACAACCCGTGTGAATACGAGCCGGAACAGAGTGGGGCTGCTGATGATGTCAGCTTGGTCCATTCGGACCACCCAGTCACCTGCACCGTGGTTGATCCGGGCGTAGGGGACGTGGTGTTTCTGTCCGGACTCGGCGACGGACACCAGCCATGGCCCGACGGGTGGCTCGGCGAGGGTGGCGACGACATGCCGCATGTCCGCGCGGGACGTGTAGTGCACATGCCGGCCGGTAGGTAGGACACATTTCCCGGCTGACGGCGGAGCGGGCATGTCCGGACGTGCCACCACCGTCCACATCCGCACGGTGGCCGGCGGTTTCCCGGCACACACCCACACGCAACCCTCACAGATCCGTGCGCTGTCCGGACGGGCAAGCAGGTACTGGTCGGTGAAGTTCCCCCCGATCGCCTTCGCCGTGGGTGCGGTCCGCGGCTCGACGCTGCCGCACATCGCGCACAGCCCTTCTACATCGGCGAACAGGCCGGCGGCCGGGTCTGCCAGCAGGGGCCGGCCGGCGAGCTCCCACACCATCCGCGGTCCGGACGCATATCCGCTCACCGGGACGTTCCGGCGGTCTGTCGACGGACGTCCCGTAGGCTCCGCGCGGCACCGTCCGGGCCGGGCTCGGCCTGGTTCCACCGTTCCCGGCGGCGCTCGGCGACATAGGCGCGGAACGCATCGGCCACGGCAGGGCCAACCGCCGCCGTGTGCGGCTGCGTGTGCCCCCAATGCCAGCGGTCGCACAGCAGGCAGCACCACACCGTCGGCGTACCGGCGCTTACTCGGGGCCCTTGCCGTGTGATGGTGGCCTCCATATAGTTCCGGGCCTTCTCCTCGTCCCGGAACCCACATTTGGTGATGCACTGCCGGTCCAGCACCGGTCGCCACCAGTCGAGAGCCGCCATGGTGAACCCGGCCAGCTCATCCGTGGCGGTCACGCCGACATGGCAGCGGGGGCACTCCATCTCGCCGAGGATGATGATGCGAGTGCCGCATGCCGGACAGGTCCGTGCCGGGACCAGGCCTGCGGGTTCGGCGGTTACGTGGACGTTGAGGAGGCCGCAGCCGAACGCCCGGCCATGCCCAATTCCGTCGACCATGAATCGGCCGAGGGCTACCGGGTCGGCGATCAGGCCTTCGCCGGCGAACCGATGCCACACCAAGGTGACTGGCGGCCCTGCCTGTCTCCTACCCCGGGCCGTGCCGATGTCCTGCCCGGACAGCCGTTCGATCATGACCGCTGGGGCGATATAGTCACGAAACCAGCTGTCACGCTGTGTCTCGAGGATTGGCCGGCGGCCACGGTTTGGCTGTCCGTTGACGAGTTTCGGCCGGTTCGTCGGGTTGACCACTGTGGTGAACCGCACTCGCTGCCCGGCTCGAAAGCCGCCAAGGACCGTTTCAAGATCGTCGTGTTCGGCTCCGAGCGCATACCCTTTCGGTAGCATCCCCGTTGTGATCGGCGCCGGCCCCTGAACGACCAGCATTCCGGGTGATGGCCGCATCCACAACGCACGTCCAACCAGTCCGGAGAACAGCCCGGCTACCCGCTGATGCTGCCGGTAGATATCTCTATCGGACCTGGCGGCGCTATGGTCGGCGTTGATGGCTAGCCGAGTCAGGACGAGCGGCACAGGCACCTCCCTCTAGGGATCCACCGTAGCCCACACAACAAAAGGCCGGCACTCCGCCCGTAGACAGAGCGCCGGCTTTTGATATAGCGCCTGACCTAGGCGTCAGAGGAGTCACGCTATTATACCGGCGGTCGGGTATCCCATCCCGACCCGGCCGGCGGCTCCGAGCCCGGCCTATATATGCGGCACAGTCGGCAGCGAGCATGGGTTGACGAGGAATGCCCGTTCGCTCCGAAAACGGACGACGTCTGATACCACCCCGCCCGGTAACGCAAAAAACCGCCCGCGTCCCCTCCCGGAGGAGGGGACGCGGGCGGTTCGGCGAGACGGATTAGATCATGTTCGGGGTGTGGTGGTTAGACGGCCGGCGGCACCGGTGCGGGCGGAGTGACCGCCGCGTTGGCCTGGTCCGCGAGGTCCGCGAGCTGTGTGATCGCGGCGGACTCGTCCGCGTGGACGGTCCCGAGAGTGGACACCGCATTGTCGATCGCGGCCTGCACATCCGGGGGAATCGCCCCGCCCTTCCCCTGTAGTGCCGTGACGAGGCCGTCAACGGCGGTGACGAGGGAGGCGACGGTGGCGGTCAGCGCGTTGTCGTCCGAGGAGACAGACGTGACGGATGCGGTGAGATCGGCGATGGTAGCCATAAGAGCAGTGATCCTTTCGGTGAGGGTTTCGAGTGCCCGGATGAGGGTTCTGACCTGTTGGAGGAGCCCGCGGAGGATAGTGACGAGCGGCATGCGAACCCGCTTTCAGACGTAGCCCTTAGTGGCAGCCCAGGCCTTCAGCGATGCTGCGGTGGTCTTGTTCGGGCCGATGTGAGGGCTGTGCGCCC
>NZ_CADDZT010000029.1:63626-64469 GCF_902812655.1 Candidatus Frankia meridionalis
ATGAGCCGACATCGGTCCAGAGTGTGCGGTCGGGATCGGGATCCGTACCCGGCGACGGTGCCGGAGACGGCGGGACCGCTGCGGGAAAGGGACGGCCGGTCAGCTCCTGGTAGTCCTCCGCGAACGCGGGCAGGTCGACACCGGCGAGGAAGTCGGGGTGTGTCAGGTGCTCCGGGAAGATAACAACCCATGCCTCCTGGAGCTGCTGCCTACGGAACGTCCCCGTGGTCCGGACTCGCGTTCCCCATGTGATGACATCCTCAAGATTGCCGGTTTCGTAGGCGCCGACGAGGACCGCATGTCCACCCCAGTCCGGGGATGTCGAGTAGGACCAGATGCCGGTATCTGTCTGCGTCTGCTGCGCAACTTCGAGATCAACACCCCAGAGGATGCCGCCGAACAGTGCGATTGCTGCGGTGAGCTGCTCATCGGAGTTGACGTCGACTTTCGCGAACCCGAGCGCTTTCACCCCGCTGATACCGGTGGAGGTGACGGCGTCGAGCATCGTCTGCATCTCGACCCCGCTGTCCTGCTGCTGCGGGTCGTCGGGGGGGAGGGTGGGGTCGAATCCGGGGTTACCGGAGCGGCGGTAGAGGTCGTACACGTCGTCCTGCGTCGGGGCGGTCATGGTTCCGGTGAGTCCGGCGGTGAGGAGACGGCGGAGGTTCGCTACTGCGGCGGGGCCGCAGTCACCCCACTGGTTGTTCCCGTATGCGTCGTAGCCGGTTACGCGGAGATGATCGGCGGTGATCGGATGGTCCGGGACGCGTCCGGTGAGGTAGGGGCCGAGGGTGAGGGACCGGCGTGGGACGGCCGGGCGTAGACCGAGGCGGAACGTTGGGT
>NZ_CADDZT010000029.1:65100-76958 GCF_902812655.1 Candidatus Frankia meridionalis
ACACCCCATCCGGCATCACATGCACCGCAGTTTGCAACCCGCGAACTAGCGCCGCGTCAACCGATGGGGGAACCCCAGTACCGATAACCGCGGCGAGGACCACCGCACGCTGCCCCCGACGCACATCCCCCGGACAGTCCGGATGGCCACCCCACGCATCACCACCCATGCCATGCCAGCCGAACCCGACCTGCCCCGGCGTCTCCGCCAACCGCAACGGCCATCCCCACCGGGCCGAACCCCACCGGTACAGGCCGGCAAGCGCCGTAACCTGCCCGACCGTCAGCGGCTCACCCGGATATCCCTCAGTCTCCACTGAATGCCAGGATGCGTTCCCGGCCACCTCGGCCCAGGTGATACGCGACGCCGGCTCATACTGCTCCACCACACCCGCCGCGGAGATCCACCAATGCGCCGAAGCCTTCGTCGTCGCACGACCAAACCAGTCGTAGAGGGACCCCCGGCCATCCTGAACATGTAGAACGAGACCTCGACTCGAGGCCAGCGTTCCCCCAACCCCGATCCCATCGGGAAGTGGCCGGCGGACCGCACCCGGATACCACAGGGCATCCCCGGGAACCGCCGTCGCGGCACGCAACATGTCCACGGACGGCACGACAAGCGTCGGCCGCACCTCCGCGGGCAACCCCTGATAGCAGGCGATACCCACCAGAACCCCCTCAGCCAACTACACGAAAAAGCGCCCATATGAAGAAAATCCACATCCCCATGGACACCGCCGCCCACGAACACAACGCGAGCACCGACGGTCCCGACCGGCCGCTCATGTGCCCGGCCCCGGATGGTTCGCGGTATGCGAATCCAACGTTTCTCGAAGCGCCCGCTGACCCGATTCGATCCGGCTAATCTGATCCGCGAGGCTTTGCCCGCCGTTCGGATGCAACTGCGCCTCCACACTCATGACTCGGGTCGCGATCCCCGGCATCGCCCGCCGCCCACTAATAGGATCGGCGGGGATACCGGCGAGCAGATCAAACATACTTCGGAGCATGTGCCCACGTGATCGGGTACGTCGCCACACCGCCACACCACCCCCGACGATGACAGGACCGGCAGCCGTGACGATCGTCTCCGCGAGAATCGAGTTCACAGCGACACCCAGCGGATCGAGAGACGCGGCGCGCCGTGAACCCCGGCATCCGAGTTGAGGTTTCCGCCCGAGGTCTGGTAGCCGCAGACCTCGACGTAGTCACCAACCTGAAGGTATAGCGTTTCCGCTGCGGCAACGGAGGTGTCCGAGGCGTTCGCTCCGACCTGGACGAATCCGCCTGCGTCGAGTGAGCCGTTAACCCGTATCCAGGCGGCGCGTATGCCGGTGCCGTTCGCAACCCATGGAAGGGAATATTTCACATCATATTCACCCGGATAGACGGCATTAAACCGGCTGGTGTTCGACGATGTGGAATGCATGGTAGTCGCGTCGATCACGTTTACGTTGAACGTGATCGGTGTGACCGTCGAGGTTGTGAACGTCTGCGCCGACGTCTGAATAGCAATACATAGTGGCGGCCCCATCGTGAAAAGTAGGGGTGTCCGAATTCCGGCGTTGAGGTAGCTGTCGGTTTCCGTTTCCCCTGCAATGAACTGCCGGGCGACCGGCACGGCGGTCATACGCCCCCCTTAGTCGGCGAGGATGGTGGTGGAGCCGAGCACCGATCGGATGTTCCACCTTGTCGGATCGGTGATCCCGGGCGGTAGCGGGGAACAGATAACATCACCGGAGTTGATTGAAAACCCGGTTGCGGTGGTCGTTACCGTAAATGTTGTATAGCCTAGGGTTGTCGTGCCGATCGCGGTCACGGTAATCGATCCGATGAATGCCCCGGATCGGATCACCTGATAAGTTCCGGTCGTCATTGACGCGGAGGCGATATTCGTCGTCGCATCCCCGAACGCGTCCAGAGTGAGGGTTGTTGCACCGGACGAGGCATTGCTGTGCACGGTGGTGTGGAACGCGGCGAGCTGCCAATACTGTGTGATCTGTGGGGACAGTAGGATTTGCACAGTCCAGGACTGCGAGCCGTCCTCTACGACGATTTCCTGGAACAGCGAGTCAACATATCCGTTGAAACTGATTGCCGGTGCGCCGATTGGCCGGTGTGTGAGCTGCTGCCAGTCGGAAATGTCCATTCCCAACGCAATCGGGAAAAGGACGGTCGGGTTTGCGGACGGGATGAACTCGAATGCGGCAAACCGAATATGCGGGTCTTTGCTGCGGGAAAGTATGAGGTTCGCCCGGCCGCCCACATCGCTGTCGTACAGTACTTTCAATGTGGCGGTGTAGGTGCGGGGGAGATATTTTTTCGCGGACGGCTTGTCCGTTACCGTCTGCGTCGGCCCGCCATCCCGGGTGAGTGCCACCGTGTTGTATACGTAGGTGGGGTCGTAGTCTGCGGCAAGCGAGGATAGCTGATACGGCAGTCCACCGGTCGGATCCCATATGTTGATCGGCGCGGTCTGCGATGTTCGGAAGTTCCGGGCCTCGAAAATCATTGTCGCGTCGGCTGCCGCGTAGAGCTGACCCCCCTCGGCGTCCGCATCATCCTGCAACGCGGACAGCACACTACTTCCGCCGAGTCCTGACAGGCCTATTCCGCCGTTTGATCCGGCGGTGGAATTCCCCGTTTGAATTGAGCGGAGTGTGTTAGGCCAGTTCGCATAGCTCAAAATCCTGGCGGCTCTTGCTCCTGTCGATTCGGTGTATCCGCCGAATTCACCGACGGCGTAATGCGCGTTGACCTGGCCTGCGCTCAATTCATAATTGTAGAAGGCGATCATTCCGCCGTAGCCCTGATAGTTGTATCCGACTCCGGTTGCGGCGAGCCAGTCTCCACCAAAAACGGTGGCGAATGGTGGCGCTCCGAGAGACGGGGAGCCGGAGTACACTTGCGCACCATTCACATAAAATTTGGTCACGCCGCTAGTCGAGTAGGTGATGGCGAAATGGTTGGGGCTGTTGTCGAACCACAGGTAGCTGCCGGAGTCGTAGACGACCGATCCGCCCGCCCACAGGCTTATATGCCCGAGGGTTACCCGGGATATGACGACCTCGTAGCCGGTGTTCGCGGTCGCGGAAATCTGCATGAATATGGGTGATGGTACCGGTGGGGTGGCGCTCGCCTGCATTGCCCAGAAGTCCACGGACCATCCGGTCGAGACCGACGGCGCCATGCCCGGCGCATTCGTCAGATTCAGGTAGTCGCCGTGGGTTGCCGCGGGTGTCGGGTTGAAGTTGATCGAGCTGTTGCCGTCGTAGACCACGGCGGTTCCGCCGAGGACCGTTCCGGCGGTGCCGTAGGGGGACGACACGATCGGGGCGACATCGGTACCGATCATATTTCCGGCGCCCGCGGCGGTGAGGGATTCCGTGCAGGGATAGAACGACGAGGGGCCGTCGAGGATCACCTGCTGTATGTATGTACTGGAGAGGTCCTGCTGTGACAGTACGGCCATGGAGTCGACGCAGGTGATTGTGGGTAGGGATAGCGCGGGGTCTTCCCATGACTGCGGCCACCGTTCGACATACCCGGTCCATAGTGGATATGTGATCCCGTTCCAGGTGGCGCGGATGCGGATTGGGACGATCGGGACGACGTTCGGCCAGTAGGGGCCGCTGCTGTTCGTAGGGTCGAATCGGCCGCCGGTATTGTCGATTGTGATCGATGCGGTACCCGACTCGAAACGGTTCAGTTCGTAGGTCCGCTGCGACCGTTGCAAACCGATTTTCCGCACATACCGGGTAATGTTTGTCCACCGGCTTGTCGTTGTATCCATTACCGGATCGGCGATGAAATGCTGTTCTCCGACTGCTGCGGATACGACATAGACGAGGACTATGACGTAGGACATGTTCGCGGGGGCTGTTGCGGTCAGGTTAATAGTGGTCCAACTGCCGGCGGTGTCGGTTCCGGATGCCGTGGACTGGGAGATCATCGTGTTGGTTGCGTCGAACCATTGCCAAATGTACTGGACTGTACGTCCGGTACTGCCCGCCTTGATTTGTACTGACCCTGTGTAGCTGACGTTGGCTAGGACTGTGCCCGTGTCGGGGTAGATGTAGGTGTACATGTCGCCTGCGGATGTGCAGGTGAGTCCGAGGCTGTTACGGAGCCCGGTCGGGGCCGTTCCGGGCGCGAGTGCGGCCGATGCGTTTCCGCTGGTGATCCAGTCGCCGATCTGTCGTTGGAACGACGAATTGTCCCCGTTGAAGATCGGCCATGTTGCGATGTCGCTCGGGTTGAGTCCGAATCCGACCTCGACCGTGACCGTGGGCCAGGTGGCCATACCGTCTCACCCTCAGCTAAACGTCAGTCCGGTGCCAATGTTCCTACGGCCGTTGCGGAGCGCCTCGCGTTGCACGATCCGGAAAAGCGTTTGGCCGTCGACCTGGAGGACGATGTCGGGCGGTGGCTGCACGACCACCGTTGTGGTACCGGACGAGGACGGTGAACTCCACGACGACGGTGATCCCACCCATCCACCCGAGGCTTTTCCCCCAGCGATCATTCGCCGGGTTTCCCCAGCCGGATGAATATAGGCGGGGGAGCCGAAAACGGCTAGTTCCGGGCCTCGTTCGCCGACAAGCACGGCCTGGCCGACCGGTGGACTACCGCCGTCCGCGAACCCGAGGAGATGACTGACCGAACCGACCGGATTCGATATCGCTTTAGCAACCTTATTCACATCGGACAGCAGGCCGCCGATTTTTCGGCCAACCCATTCTATGCCGCCAACGAAATCACCGAAAATACTTTTAATCCAGGACCATGCGCTGGAAAGAATACTTTTGACTTCGGACCAGATTTCACCCCAATGCTTCTGAAGGTATTTACCTGCGGCAACAATAGCGAAAATCGGAATTACGATGGGAAACAGGAAGGCGATGATTGCCGCATACGCCTTGTGATGCATGACCCACGACCACACCTGGTTCCAATGCTTCCACAGCTCGTAGATGGCAACAGCGACAGCGACAACCGCAGCAACAATCAGAAAAATCGGATTCGTGAGAAGAGACGCGGTGAATACCGCCATAGCCCGCGCCGCCATGATCGCACCACGGACGAGACTGCCCCCCATAGACAACGCGAGACGGCCAACCCCGAGCGCCGCCTGACCGGTTGCCCTTACCGTGGAGACGGCCAGCTCAACAACGAACTTACCGACTTCCCATATTGCAAGTGCAACCTGCTTGACGACGAAACTCCCAACCGTATATCCGAATTTGACAGTAGCTACGACCGCATTTCCGACTGATACGGCGAGCGTTCCAAACCAGACTGCAACAGAAAGTCCCATCAGGGCAAGAAGTGCCAGCGCGAGATCTCCGGTTACAGTCTTGTGTCGTTCGAAGAAGCCGACGATACGTAGAATGACGGGAATAAGTTTGGTGCCGATCTCGATGCCAAGTTTTTCGGCGCTCGCTTTTAGCGCATCCATCTGGAAAGTAAAATTCTTTTGAGTGGCGCGCCACGCTTCCTGCTGATCGGCCGCACGTTTTGTCGCATCACCAATTGCCGGGTATTTCGATTTAAGCCGGTCGAGTTCCTCGAGTTCAGTTTGGATAGTGGCGGACATTCGACCGCCGCCGAACATTGCCGAAATAGCCTGCCCCTGCTTAACGGCAGCCGATCCATTCTGCTCCAAACTCGTTTTGAACGAGGCCATCTTTTTATTAATTTCGTCCTGACCGAGTCCCATATCTTTCAACGACGATCCGTAATTCGTCATTGCGGTTTTGATCTGGTCGGACGAGAGTTTAACGCTTTCTGCGGCTGGGTAGGTCGCCTCCAGATGATCGTGCAGGTCCTGGATGGCGACGAGAAACCCGTCTGGTTTCCTCATGTCGTTTGCAAGCGAAATCTGCGACATACCGATCTTCTGATAGGCGATAATCGCTTTATTGGTCGGCGCCTCCATCATAGAGAATGTTGTCTTAAGACGTGTCGCAGCCTCATCCGCTGGAACGGCATTGTCTGTGAGGACAGCCAGCGCCGCGGAAACATCCTCCATCGACAATCCGGCGGTTTTCGCGGCCGGAACTATACCGGAGGACATGGCGCGGGTGAGTTGCGACATACGCATGTCGCCAATGCCAACCGTCTTGTTCAGGATCGCGGCAGCATCTGCATATCCGTTAACGCCTTTGATACCCGAAGCGACAACGGCGATCATTGCCTGTGTTGACGAGTCAAAATCGGTATTACCGATCTTCGCAAGTTTCGTGGCGTTGGTAACCAGATCCATGGCTTCGGATGCGGGAACACCCGCCGACGCCACATGGTAGAGGGATTGTGCTAGCTCGTCCGGAGTCGAACCAAGCCTCGGACCGAGATCCAAAACCGCTTTGGATAGCCGATTAATCTCATCAATGCTATATCCGGCCTGAGTGTGAACTTGGGTCATCGACTGCTGAAATTTCGCCGCTGACTTTACTGACTCGTAGCCAATTCCGGCGAATGCAAGCGTTGAAATTTTGCCCATGCCGGTCAGTGCCGTACTGACAGTCGCCGCTCTCGCGGCCAACCCGGAGGACGCCGCCGCCGCTTTATCCTCAGCAGCCGCCTGCGTGAGCTGAGCCCTTTCGTTCGCAAGCGCTGCGTCCTTCGCGGCGAGCGTCGCCTTTGTCTGCGCGTTCATCGCGGCGGTTTCGAGTTTGGCGGCCTCCGCCGCTTCCATCTCCCCGGACGCAACCTTCTGTGATATTTCCGCCGTGCGGGCCTGCGCTTCCCCCGCTTTGACCGCGGCGTTCGCTGCCGCAAGTTGCGCTTTCGCGACTCGTTGGGCCGCGGACTCGGCGACCAGGGATGCCCGTTGCGCGGCTTCGCCGGCCTTCGTCGCGGACTCGCCGAATTTTACATTTGCCTTAAGGGCCTCGGTGCTGCCTGCAACGAATTCTTTGACGTCTGCGACGAACCG
This sequence comes from Candidatus Frankia meridionalis, assembly GCF_902812655.1. Lineage (GTDB taxonomy): Bacteria > Actinomycetota > Actinomycetes > Frankiales > Frankiaceae > Protofrankia > Protofrankia meridionalis. The sequence continues at coordinate 72,040 of NZ_CADDZT010000029.1, forward strand.
CTGAACGACGGGTGCCAAAAATTCGGACACGAGCGAGCCGCCTTTCCGCTCGTAAGGGAATTACCCGTGAATGGCCCGTGTCCACGCCTGGGTGAATACGGCCTGGACTTTCCCCGAGTGGATCGCGAGGTGAACCGCGGGTTTCAGGTAGGGGCGTGCGGGGAGGTTCCGCGGCGGATATCCGAGTTCCTGTGCCCGGCCGTAGATGACGGTCGGGCCGACCTCCGCATACGGGGTGAGCCTGTTCGGGTATGTCCGCACCTCGATTGAGCGGCGGAGGGTTCCGGTGACGAGCGCCGGGGGCTCACCGGGAGGCGACGGGGTGGGGGTTCCCTTTTTGTGGCTGTACCGGGTGAGGTTCCGTTTCGTTTCGGCCTCGACGACATGCGCGGCCTGTGCAACCGCCTGCGTTGCGGCGATCTCTGCTTTTTCGGGGAGTGCCTTCAGCGCCTTGTCGAGCGGTGTCAGGTCGACGGTGATGTAGGCGCTCATCGGCTTCCCCTTTCAGCCTCACGTTGCTCTCGTTCCTGCCTGCGTCGATGCCCGGTGTCGATGGCGTTGGCGGCGCGGCGCATGTCGAGGAGGAGCTGTAGCGGCTGCTGGTCGACCTGGGTGGGGGTCCATCCCCACCGTTCCGCGAACCAGGTGTAGAACCCGGCGCGGGTGAGCCAGCTTGGTAGGGGCGCCTGGTTCTCTCTGAGGGGTTGTCCCTCCGCTATCTGTTCTAGTCGGCGGAGGGCACGGTAGGGCTCATCGGATCCGGATCTTTTGGATCTTCGACGCGGTCAATCAGCATTGACATGATCGGCTGGACGGCGCTGAACAGGCTGACTGCGACCGGGAGCGGTTTGATGTGCACGGTTACCGTCGGGTCGGCGGAGGGGATAGGTAGAGTATCCCCGTTTGGACCGGTGAGGGACCAGCCTGCGACACCGAGAGCCAGCAGCGCCTTCAACGAGGTTTTCGTCATCTCGCCGAGTTGCGATGTATCGCTCCCTGCCGCTGCGGCGGTGAACTCCAGGTAGTCGTCCGCGGAAAGGTCTTCCGGACCACGGATGTCCGCCCAATGTGGGGTGCCGTCCGCCTGCACTGCGGGGAGGGTGATGCGTTTCATCATGTCTCCTGGTTGCTGTCGTGCTGTCTGGACCCGGCCTGCCGCGACAGCGGACGGCAGGCCGGGAGAATCGGGGGTTTACTGGTATGGCGTGGTGCTGCCGTTCTGACCATTCTGGACGACGATCTTTACTGGGCTGTATCCACCGGACGCGCCAACGTCGGTGGTATTGGCCTGCATCGCCAAATCCGTATCGATCATGGCGTTTTCGGTGCCACGCGTAACCTTCGTGTTCTTGTAGGCGGTCTTCGTTGAGGTGATCTGAAGCTGCGTCAGGGACGCTCCGGCACCTACCGTCCAGTTGAAGACGGTCGCGGGCTGGGTGTTGTTCAGGTAGCGCAGCAGTTCGGTTTCATCCGACGCGACGAACGTCATTTTTCCGCTTACCTCGATCGGGCCGAGCCACACCGAATACGGCACCTGCGCGCCGTCAACGGTATGGAGGACTTTCACCGCACGCTTGATCGAAATGTCACCGGAGTTGACGTAGAGGACATTTGTCCCGCCGATGGTGACCGTGCCCTGCCATACCGCGATAGGCGTCAGGGCACCCCATGACGATGTCGGTTTCGTGATAGCACCGGATGGATATCCGGTCATTTTTACCGTGTAGGAGAGCAGCCCCTCCGAATTGAAGTTGATCGTGAGATCGTGGACGAGCATCCCAGGGTAGGCGCGTGCTTTACCACCCGTGGTGAGCGAGTTGAAGTCCGCGAGCGTCAACGATTCGGGCTGGCCACCGCCGTAGCTCGTACTTGTCGAGTTTTTGATTGCAAAAGTGTGGGTGTACGGCCCCGAACCCGAGGTGGTGTAGTCGCCGAACAGTGCACCCAAAAACCACGGGAATGTGTCCGCGAACACGTCGCCTTCGGTGCCGTACTCGCCATGCTCAACGCCGGCAACAACCCCATATGTTGTCACCTCGGAACCGCGGTAGCCTGTGTCGTCGAGCAGCATCAGGTTGTCGTACGGCTCGAACTTTTTCACCGGGATATAGGCGGTTGGTGCGTCCGCTGCCGCGGTGACAACGACGAGCAGGCCGGCGCTGTGCGCGTTTGCCAGTGCCGAGCAGGTGACAACACCGGTGCCGGTGTTGACCGCCGAGTAGGCCACGGTTTCCGTGGTTGTGCCGCCGGATGTCGGATCGTAAATCGTAATGTTGCCGCTGGCTGGCCAGCTCGTCGCATTCGCGACCGTGACCGATGTGGCGGACGCCGCCGCGGACGCGGTCAGTAGTGACCGGTATTTGTCCAGGGTGACGCCGAGGTAGGAAAGATGGGTGGCCTGCGGTGTGCCCGCCATGGCGTACTCCCAGCATGAGAAAACCCCGACCGGATGCCGGTCGGGGTGGATGGGTGGGCTCGGGCGTGCGCAGGCCGCCCGTCAGGTCAACCGGTTGGTATGGCCGGGTCGGAAGGGGGTTCCGTCACGGTCGGGTTCGCGGCGGGTTCCCAGTGGATGTCCGGCGCCTGCGTCCATTCGGCGGTGTCCCCCGGTTGCACGGTGAGCGCCCGGTCCGGGTAGTACTGTTCTAGGTCGCCGATGTACCGGTAGGTGGGCATCAGCCGGCCTTTACGATGATCTTGCCAGTCGCGATGTAGGCGGCTATGATTTCCGCGTCGTGACAGACGTCTTCGGTGTTGAGGATTTGTACGCCCTGGTTGAGGGTGAGCGCGAGAATGACGGCATGGTGTCGCCATGCCTGCTCGTCGGTGAACTGTGGATCGGCTACCACGATCATCTCCTGTGGCGTCGGTGTCCGTGCGATCCCTCGTGGGATGACACATGCCTTTGTGGCCTTTGTGATGGAGTCCTTTGCGCCGGTGAATCGGATGCGTGAGATGACGTTTCACATGCCGCTTGACGTGCCGCCGATGATGCCTTTGCACCGATGGACCTTGTGTTTCAGGTGGCGCTTCCCGCGATGGCCGCCGCGTCCTCGACTACCGCGTCCGGCCATGTCAGGACTGCACCCATTCGGTAATGGTTGTCATGATGGCGGTTTCGGCGTAAAAGCGCTGCTCGGACCAGTCGGGTTCACCGGTAGCGATCTGAATGTTTTCGCCGGCTGCCCATATCGTGTCGTACGTCTGACCGCCGGTTCCCCAGGTGCGGTCCGCGCGCATGCGGGCTACGAGCGAGTCTAGGAATGTGTCATAGTCGGCCTGCGCGTTCTCGCCGCGTTGCTGTTTCGATTTGAAGAATGCTTCGAGGTAGAATCGGTATTCGATTTTTTTCAGTCCGGCGGGCGGGGTGTTGCCGTCGCCGCCTCCGCCGAACGAGTCGCGCTGTTCGATGGACTCGACGAGGTGAACGAACGCGACCGCGCCGGAAATCTGTCCGTTCATCGGCCAGTAGTCGTCGTCGTCGACCTCGCGGGCTTTCGCGGACCACAGGGTTCCGAGGAGGGTGACGGCGGAGTCCCGGTACATGGTGGGCCGGGTGGGTTGGGGGCGTCCGCCGAGGTAGAGTGCGGCGGCGGCGCGGACGGATGCCCGGGACATGTGGGGCCTCCCCATGCATTATCGATCCATGGAGCGTTACGAGGTCATATGCGCGGTCAACAGGGATGCACGTAACGTGATCGCTCTTCCCGGGGTGGGGTGTAGCGACGTCGTGTTGAGTCGCTGCCGGTCGTGCGGTGCGACCGTTGACCGGATCGGCATCGAGGCGCACGACCGTTGGCATGTGGAGCGGGAGACCGCCGAGTCAACGATGTGACCGCAGGTATACACGGTTATGTATAACTTATATGACGGATACTAGTCGGCTCCGTGGCGTACATACCGGGCGAGCAATTCGGCGGCGGCATCGGCGTAGACCCTCATGTCCCCCGCGGCGTGAGTGTCGAACGCGGGGCTTTTTTTGAACGCACCGCTTCCGGTGTCAGTGGAGCGACGCAGGTAGCCGATGGCGACCTGGCACACCGCCTCCTTGACGTCCTCGGGCATCGCTCCGATACCAGCCCCGGCGCCGTGGGCGTAGACGGTGCCGACGGCGAGGGTGATGGTGGCCGCGCCGGTTACCGCCGTGTAGGAGCTAGAGACGACCACGGACTCCTCGACGCCCGGGTCGTGGATGGCGAGAATCTGCCCGGGCTGAATTCCGGTTGCGTCCCGCACGACTAGCGACGTCGCCCCGATCGTCGCGGCGGCGGTGAGGGTAGCGATGGGGAACCCGGCGATGTAGTCGTATTCCACGTACATCTGCCGGCCCGGAGCCGGCTGCCCGAACTGCAACGCACCTGACCATGGGCCGATCGCCCCACCAAACGGGACAATGATCGTCCCATCCTGAATCCATACCGGGGACGGGGTGATAGTGGTCAGGTTCCCCGGGTAGCCGTAGGCAACCCGGGTCATCGTGACCAACGGAATTCCACCGGAGACCTGCCGCGGCGCAACAATGATCGTTCCGTCGCGGCGTGTCCACACCCGCTGATGCTCGGACAGCACCGAGTGCGCGCCGAGTTGGATAGTGCAGTGGTTGTCACACCACCTGCTCGCGCGCAGGAGCACGTTCGCGAGCTCGGCATCGTTTGCCGCAGCCGAACCGTTCGCGATCAGGTCGTTGACGTCGACACCGGTCGGCATCGCCTTGAACTCGGGCAGGGTCAGGTAGGAGCCGGGCCAGCCGAACGACTGCCCCGAATCGCTGTTGAGTAGCGACGGCAGAACATCAAACTGGCCTTCGAGTGCCAACGTCGGCGTTGTGGCGGAATACCGGTAGGCGTAATGCCCGGCGGCCGGTGGGATGTAGTCGAGGTGGTAGACCCCGGTGCTGTCACGGACGAGCTGACCGATGG
>NZ_CADDZT010000029.1:76983-81915 GCF_902812655.1 Candidatus Frankia meridionalis
CCCATCGGTCAGCTTGATCGTCAACGTGAGGGTTGCCGGATCAACCGGCACACCCGACGGATCCGTGATAGCGGCGGGAATCCGAACTGTCTGCCCGGATGGATACGGCGTCGCGCTCACAAGATCCCTATCGGTCAGAGGGGTGATCCGGTTATGGATCCGGCGGTGCGATCCGTACCGGTGAGAGACCCCGCGGGAACGTCAACACCGGTGATGTGACCCCACGCCGGACCGACGAGGGATAGCAGTGCGAACCGGCCCCGACGTACCGGACGTGACGGAACCCGCCGGGTGGCGATCACCGATGGTGGAATCCACACGGTCTGCGGACCCTGCCGCCACGGCGGATCGAACAGTCGGGAACGCCGCACCATCGGCGGACGCGGTCGACTACCACGCACCACCGATGGCACCACCGACGGCAATCCGACGGGGGGGGTCCAGAACAGACGGCCTCGACGGGCCGGGCCAACCGCACGCCGTACCGCCGGACGAACCGGACCGGGAGCGAACCCCGGGACCGGTGCCGCGAACGGCCCGGACTGGAAACGTCCGCGGCGGATAACACCCGCGGTCCGCCGTGATGCCGGCCGGATCAGCCCCGTCGGTACGACAACAACCGACGGTGGGACATCACCGAACCGCGTCCGGCGCACGATCCGTACGACGGGACGACGACCACCGACCTGCGACGGCGCCCACGAACCGCTAGCCCCCTGTGGCCATGGAGGTTCGAACAGGTGGCCCCGGCGGGGTCGCGGGAGCCATTTCGGGTGTGCCCCGGCCTGCGTGGCAATTCCGGGGAACGCCTGCCCGGCAGCGCCCTGGCCCCATCCGGGTTCGAAATATCGGCCCCGGCGGAGTTTCGCACCCCAACGGGGCCGCGATCCGGCCTGGTCGTAGACGCCGGGGTAGGGCTGCCCCTGCTGGGCTTGCGGCCAGGGCGGCTCCGCGTAGTGACCTCTACGTGATGGTCGTGCGGGTGCACGCCGCGTCGCGACGATCAGTGGGAGTGGGAATGCCGCAGACGGTTGCGTCCACGGCGGCTCGGTGAATCGTCCCCGGCGGGTCGGACGTGACGGAGTTCGACGGATCGCGGAAACGTTCGAGATGGCCATGGTCGGTGGGGTGAGTGCCGGCCATGGCGGTTCGAACGTCCGGCCTCGACGGGGCTTCGGCGCCCATCGTGGTCTCGATCCCGACTGTTCGATGATCGACGGGGAGAATCCGGGTGGTACCGCCGGTGGGATGGTGAAGAGTTGTCCGCGTCGTACCGGCCGGGCGGATGCCCGTCGGGTGGCTATGACGGTCGGTGGCACCCAGATGGTTTGGGTGCCTTGCGGCCAGGGTGGTTCGAGGTACCGGCCACGGCGGGCGAACCGGGACGGTGCCCATCGTGGCCGCGGCCCGGCCTGGCTGTAAATACTCGGATAGGCCTGCCCTTGCTGGGCCTGCGGCCATCCGGGTTGGGCGAACCGTCCTCTTCGTGTTGGCCGTGGAGGGGACCGTCGGGTGACCGCAACCGGTGGAATCCACACGGTCTGCGGACCCTGCGGCCACGGCGGATCGAACCGGTTCGGGCGGCGGAGTTTCGGTGCCCACCGTGGCCGGCTGCCCGCCGGTTCCATGAGCGATGGCCATGCCTGGCCCTGCGGACCCTGCGGCCACGGCGGCTCGGTGAATCGTCCCCGGCGGAGTTTCGGTGCCCATCGGGGGCGGTTCCCCGATGGGATGGTGAGCGATGGCCATGCCTGGCCTTGGTTACCCTGCGGCCACGGGTCGAAATATCGGCCTCGTCGGGGGCGGGGGAACCATCGCGGTCGCGGTCCGGCCTGTTTCGGTGGGGTAGGCCATGCCTGCCCCTGGTTGGCCTGACCCATGGGCGGGTCGAATCGTTTGCCACGGCGCGGCCACGCACCGCGCCAGCGCCGGATCACAACCTACCCCGGATAGGCGACGGCGAGCGTAGTCCAGCATCTTCCGGACTATGAAATGCTTCCGCAGACCGCCAAGATCGTGAGATGATCCTGTGTTGATGCGGGAGCGACGATGGCATTCCAGACCGCATGGACGCCATCCGATCCGCCCGTACCGGCATCGGATCCTCCACTGAGGACGCTGTACCCAACCGGGCATTCCGCATATGGGTAGTACACGCCAACCGGTGGATATAACCCGTTGTTGGGTGCCGTGACTATTCTGTAGCTAGTCAGGTCTGCATGCGCCGCATCCGCGCCGAAAGATATCCACATAAGGACACAGGCGAGTGCGGCGCCTACAGCTACCTCCCTCAAGATCATTCTTCTACTTCTCCCGAGAGCGTCAGGAGGTGAGCCGTCGGGAGTGCGTTTCCGACGTTGATGAACGCAATGCCTTTTGCGTTCGACGCGGTGGCCGGGACGAGTATTTCTTCTAGCAGTTCGAACGGCAAATCCACACCGCTTTGGCTGTTGAAGCTGACCTCATAGAAGTACGGCGCGGTCCACGTCGCAGTCGGCACCGTGGACCATGCGACGTCGCAGCCCGGGAACGAGGCGGTCGCCGCAGGCTGGTCGAGGCCGACGGGCGCGTTCGTGGTGGTCGCGGTGCCGCGGGCGGTGAACCGGACCATCGCTACGGTGAGCTGCTGTGAGGTTGGCGCGCCGGTACCGGCCCGGACGCCGAGGGTCACGCGGCGCAGCTTGTAGTTGTAGGTCGCGCTGACCGGGATCGCGGCGAACAACTGGTTTGCGGTAGCGCCCGTCGGGGCGGTGGCGTTGATCGCCGTCGCCGATTCCGCGGTAACGAGATAGCGGGCCACGGGGGCCGTCCTTTCGGTTAGAAAAATCCGCCGTACTGGCTGATGACGGTCGGTGTTTTGACGGTGGTACCGGCCGGTTTGATTTCGACCGCCACCCAGTTCAGGGCAGTTGCGGCGGTGCCGGGCGCGTCATAGTCGAGGGTTACCGCAGTGCTCACCGGTGTAGTTGCCGCGGATTTTCGGATCTCCGCACCGGCCGTTCCGATACCGGAGAAGGTCACGGCCACATCGGCGCTAGTGGGTGCGCCGAGGTCGGCCCAGTCGGTGAATGCGCCGAATCCCCACGAGTTATTGACGGTCGACGTGTAAACGGTGGGGGTGATGTGGTTCACGACCGACGATCCGCTGCCGGTGGCACCTACCGGGCTGCTCGTGTCGGCGCCGGTGAGGACGTAGACCTGTACCGCCTCATCCATGGCGGTGCTGCTGGATGTGGAGGTTACGGTCACGGTCATGGATTGGGATACGGTGACCGGCGCCGTGAATATCACCGCGCAGCCGCTGTTTCCACCGGACGCGGCCGATTCCCGTATCTGTTCGGTCCAGGTGAAGGCGGTGCCCGAGTTCGAGATGCCGATAGTCGGGTTGACGCCGCTGTTGGAGTCGGAGGAGATGCAGGCGACGAGTAGCGAGCCGGATGGTGGGGTGAATGAGGCGGTGGTGAGGGGTGATGCGGTGGTGGAGGCGATCGCGGGCGTCGAGCCATCGATAGCAATGGCCATCGCTAGTTCGCGACGACGTAGGGGATCGTCGCAACGTTGGTCGGGGTCGCGATCGTCGCCGGGGCGGTGCCGGTCAACGCGGACCCGGAGGTGACCGCGAGGGTTTTGTCCGTGGACAGGGCGCCGCTGACCACGGGGACGCGGGACGTCGCACCGGCGAGGGTCGGCACCGTCGTCGCTTTAACCGCGACCGCGGCGTAGTACACCCCGGCCGCGGGGATGACATAGGGGGTGGTCAGTGCGAGGGTGACGGCGGTGTTCGCGGCCCAGGCGGCGGTGAGCTGGTCCGCGGTCTGACTGAGGAGTGCCGGGGTTGCCGCGGTCGAGTACAGCGCGTACCACCAGTTGGTGGGGGTGCCGGCCGCCGTCGCACCGGACACGAAGGTCAGGTTTGTGACGGTGAACCCGGCGGGCAGGTAGATCGCCGTCGAGGTCATGACCTGCGTGGTCAGCGCGGCGAGGTCGGATGCGGCGAGCGTCCGCGGCAGGTTCGCCGCGGTCGTCGCCCCGCCCGCATAGGCCGCGTTCACCGGGTCCGCGAACGCGGGTAGCAACGTCGCCGAAGAGGTCAGCGGCGCGTCGATGTTGTAGTACGCGCCGACCGGGATGTTCGCCTGTAGCAATGTGGACCCGGAGTAGACGTCGATCGCGGGCACACCGTTCGTGCAGAACTCGGCGAAACCCGTAGCGTCGGTGGAGAACGCACCCGCCGAGGACAGGACTGCGGTGAGGGTCGGGTCGGTGTAGAGGGTGACCGTGTTCGAGGTCCCCGGGTATTTCGCGGTGAGCGCTTTCGACCGCTGCGGGTTCACGTTGTCGGGTGCGATGACACGGGCGAAACGGTAGACGGCAGCCATCAGGAGGTTTCCCTTTCGCAGGTGGCCCCACAGCGGCCACAGGTCGTAAAAAATGCGGAGAATGAGCAGGCGGTACAGCGGTAACCGCTCATGGTTGGGGTTCCACCGACGTTCGCGGGGAACGCGCCGATTTCGCGGAGGCGCCGCTCATGTGTCGGGTTCGTGACGGTGAACGTCCCGTTTCGTCCGGTGGTGTATCGCCGGCCGGTTGGTCCCTCTACCTCGATCTGACGGCATGCGGAATCCGGCATCACCATGCGGGTCATGTGTTAGTTACTCCTCGCCGCATAGGCATAGGACACTAGTGGGGATGTGCCGGTCACCGTGAGTTGAACCCCGCCGAGGATGAGGGTGACAGTCGCGCCGATCGGGAGAACGAAACCACCGGAACCGGGGGCGGTGAGCGTCGCCGTATTCGACGTCGACGCATTGGTTATGGTCACCGCGCCGAGAATGCCCGGTGCGGGAACAATCTGATCCCCGGGGAGGAGTCCGCCGCTCGCGGTCACCTGCCCGGTGACATAGGAGATGATCGCCATGTTAGGCCGTCACG
>NZ_CADDZT010000029.1:82572-96866 GCF_902812655.1 Candidatus Frankia meridionalis
GGACGAGCGGGGGTTAGACCGGCCGGTCAGGCGGGAACAATCCCGGTGATGAGACCGGACCAGGCGGGGGCGTAGGCCGAGAGGGTCCCGGACCACCACACCGACGTGTCATACGACATCTGCGTGACGGGCCAGTCGACGGCCATATAGTCCTGAACGTTGTGTAGTACCCACGCCTGCCCCACATTGCTGTCGGGGATGGGGAGGGTATTCGAAAGGATCAGCGTGTTGCCCTGGGGGAGCCAGGGGTGGACGTTGAGCTCGACGACCTTTCCGGTGACTTCGTTCTGCACTGCGGTCACGACGTCGCCGAGTTTGATGGATCCGGTCTGGTCCTCCGCCACGGTGATCCGGTAGTTTGAGGACGAGTTCCCTTTGAGGGTGTCGGACAACTGCTTGCGGTCGCCGCCCTGCATCCATGCCTCGTCCGGGTCCGCCTTCACCGAGTCGTACAGCGCGGAGAATACCGTCTGGAACTCCCCGCCCGCGTTGGAGGTCGAGAACGGTGCGTTCAGCGCGGAGGTGTATCCGCCGCTGCCCGTGAGCCAGGTGAAAATCCCGTCGTAGTTGTCGGGACGTCCCGACAGGCCGTCACCGGAGGCGAGGTTGACGCTCGTGTTATCGATCGTGGTGTAGGCCGCGACGGACTGCCCCGAGGTGGGGAGTGCACCTTGGATCGTCAGGGTGAGGGTGGGGGTACGGCCCACGGATTTCCCGTTGGGGAACGCTGCACCCGTGTACAGCCATCGGGAGGCGTCACCGGGGTCGGAGGTTCCGGTGCTGACGAACACTTTGTAACCGGTTGCGCCGGTCACCGCAGTCGGGATTGTGATGTCTACGACCTGCGTGCCGTTCGTGACCGCGATACCGGACGAGGTGGACACGGTGCCGGCCTGTGAGACGCCGAAGTCACCGAGCTCGGCAACAACCTTGACGTAGATCTTCGCACCGACCGCGCCGGTGACCACGCTTTCTCCGGTCGCCGCGGTCCGCGCTACACCGGTCGGGGTTCCCGTCGGCGCGGCGAGGGCACCGGCATAGCCGGTGAGGGTCCCACGGCCGTAGAGGATCTCCCTCTCCTCCGCGAGCATGCACGCGTACAGCGTCGACGATCGGGAGATCGCCCGGTTGTCCTGGAACCCCAGCGAAGAGAACTGGGTCCACCAGGACAGCTCGTCCGATAGGCCTTGCTGCACATACGGCAGGATCGTCTCATCACCCGCATAGGAGATTTTGCGGGGGCGGTTGAAGTACAGCGCGTTCGCGGAACCGGGGTTCGAGAAGTTCGTCTGTGTCGCGTCGGTGAACCCCGGGTTGATCGCGCCGACACCACCGGTACCGGAACCGGAGAAACCGGTGATCCGCTTGAAGCGGTGTGCCAGACCGACACCACGGAGGCGGGGGAGCCGATTCCGGAGCGGCGTCGGACGCGGAACCAGCATTTTCGCCGGCGCCTCAAGATCGAAGGCGACGTAGCCGGTTGACAGTGGCGACGTCGGCGACAGATCCTTTTGTAGGAAACCGTCCCCGAGAGTCGAACCGATCGCGGCCTCGATCGCCGCTACCTGATCCCCGGACAGCCCCCACGCGTTGAAACTTTTGGTGAGTGCCTGCTGAGGCGCCTCAACCTTCGTCAACGTCCGGGCGGTGACGTTCAGTTCACGCTGACCGTTCAGGGTTGACGGGGCGGCCTCGAACGCCTCCCGATACTCATCAACCCGTTCGGCGAGCGCAGCCGGCGGCATGTCGCCGAACAATTCCCGTGTGAAACTCATGAATATTCCCGTTTCTGGGCATGCCGAAAACCCCGCGGGATAAATATCCGGCAGGGTTCGGAAAGAATGATGTGTTAGATGCGGGGAATGCGGTTACGTCGCACGCGCCGCCTTGATCCGTTCCCGGTAGCCGCGGGCGAGAATCGCCTCACCATTCGCCTCCGCGAGTTCCGCACTACGTTCCCAGCCTATGATCTTCGCGGCCTTCGTGAGGTCCGCCTGATCCGCTACCGGTCTGACTGCGGTCACCGCCGGACCGCCACCCCGCGGAGTCGCGGCAAGGGTCGCTTCCACCTGCGCCAGCCGGTCCATGACCGGCCCCATGGCCTTTGTGAGAGCGTCCCCGAACTGCCCGGCGACGGCGGCGGTCACCTGCCCGGTGATGGCCTTCGTCAGAACGTTGGCGTCGATCGTGTCGGTCTCCGCCTGGTCGGCGGAAGCCTGCGTGGGCTCGGCCGGCGCGGCGGCCTTCTCGAGCCGCTCGCGGAACGACGCGGCGGCATCCTCAGCGGCCTTGATCAGTTCGGGGTTGGCGGCCATCTCGAGCGCGCCTCCTTCGGTGTCGGCGGGCTCGACGAGATGCTTGATCTCCGCGGCCTCGCGTTCCATGAACCACTTGACGAGCTCGGCGCACTGGGTAAGAAGTGCTATGTCGGCGACCTCGGACAGGTCGCCGAGCGCCAGACCCATCGCCTCGCTGCAAATCAGATGGGCGAGGCCCTGAACCACCGCCTTCGCCGCGGCGATGTCGTCCATCTCTGCGTTGGCTGCGTCGTCGTCGGTCAGCTGCAGGTCGCCAGCGTTGGCGGACGGGCTGTCGTCCTTCGTCAGCTCCGCGATGGCAGCCTTGCTCGCCGACGGCTTCCAGCCGTCGGGCAGCTCGGCCTCGGCGCCCAGCACCTTCGCCCGAGCGATGATGTGTGCCTTCGCGGCGTCCTTGTCCTTCGCCCGGCCGTAGGAGCTGATCGCGTTCTTGAGATCAGCCCGGGTCTTGATCGGGAACGAGCCGTCGGGAAGGGCGTGCCCGGCATCGGCGGCATCGTCCCGCTCGGCCGCCGTGAACTGCCGCTTCTCCAGCTCGGCGAGCACGGCCTTCACGACCGCATCGACGTCGAGGGCGGCGGCCTTCTCGGCGGCCTTCTTCTTCCCGGCCGGCTTCCCGCCATCGCCGTCCTCCGCGTCGTCGGAGTCCTCGCCGTCCTCGGCATCGTCCTTCTTCTGCGGCTTCCCGTCCTTGTCGAACGGTGGCGCCTTCTTGTCCCCGAACGCCTTCGCCAGCGCCTCCGGGTCGGCCGCGTCCGGGTCGTCGGGGTTGGCCACGACGGTCGGCTCGGCGGTTTTGGCGAGGAACTCCACGGCGGCCATCACCTCTTCGACGGTGCTGGCCTTGGCGAGGTCGGACGCCTCGTCCGCGATCTCTTCGACCTGGTCCACGTCGTCGAGCGGCTGGCCGTTGATGCTCTTCGCGATGGCGAGGCGGGCGTCCGGGTAAGACCCTCGGTCGCAAATGGAGGTCTCGACGATCTCGCCATCCGTGATCATTCCGCCAGAGGCGTCGGCGCTCTTGACGATGCGGGGCCGCTGGATACCGATGCTGAACCCGGTATAGACGCCGTGCTCCACCTTGAGCGCGGCGGCCTTGTCGACGATCTTGGCTCGGATGTGCCAGTTGCCGTCGTCGGTGTCCCAGAGTTCGACGGCCTTGCCGACTGCGGAGTCTGCTCGATGCTGCTCCCTGATGTTACCGATCTTGTACCAGGCGGGCACGGAGCGTGACAGAAAATCCGGACTCATCCGCTGAAGATCACTATCCAGGCCGGGTCCGGTGATCACACCCTCGACCATCAGCACGCCGGACTCGGGGTCACGGCCCTTGGCCAGGAAGGGAGTGAAGATGTCCAGCCGCTCGATTGCGGACACGGGGCGACTCCTCGCGGGAAGGTTGATCCCGCGAGGAGTCGACCGAGTCAGAACAGCCGAGACAGCGACCGCGCGGGCGGATCTTTCAGGTAGGTGATGGCGGCCTCAAGCCGCCCGATGTCGTCCAGGAACATGCCGAGGCCGGTGTTACAGCGGGTGCAGAGCAAGCCGCGGACCTCGTTCGTCACGTGGTCGTGGTCGACATGCAGTCTGCGACCGTTGCCGCCCGCCTCGGACTCGTGGGTGCCGCAGATGGCGCAGCGCGATTCCTGCCGCTCGCGAAGCTCGGTCGCAGTGACGACGACGCCATGGGCACGGCTGAGCCGGGTCGCGCGCCTGTCCTGCTCGTGAAGAGCGCAACAGGGGTAACATTTACTCTCGTTGATGTTGAAGTCGGCGACAGGGAAGTCTTTCCTGCACCGAGCGCACGTCCGAGTGGTACGCGGCGGCCTGCCCATTGGATCGCCGTACTTGTTGAAGTTGGCGAGGTGGCCAACGCAGTAGCCCTTGGCGCGGGTCGGACTGCCGCAGTCCTCGACCTTGCAGATCAGGGCCATCTTGCGGCGCTCGGTCACGTGGTGCGGGTCGCCCCACTTCAGCCATCGCCCGTAATGCTTCGCGCACCAGCCCTGCCGGTTCGTGGCTCGGTTCGTGCAGTCCTCGACCTTGCAATGACCGTACTTCAGCCGCTGGTCCGCTTGGTAGTGCTTCGAGCACAAGCCGCGTGATTTCGGCGTTTCGTCGCAGCCGTCCGCTGAACAGGCAACCAGCGCGGTCGACTCGGGGCGCGGATCGTCGGTCGACCCGTAACGGCGCCAACGGTGGTAGTGCTTCAGGCACATGCCTCGGATCTGCCATGTGGTTGTGCAGCCGTCTACCGAGCACTCGCCATGCCCGGCGTGGATCTCGGCCCGGTAGTGCCGCTCGCAGACTTCCATCAATCCGCGGCGGGGCTTGTCGCAGCCCTCGCGCGCACACGTACCCTGTGGCATGTCGGTACACCTCTTATCCAGGTGGTTCCGGCAGGCCCGGCGGAGGTCGCAACTCCGTCGGGCCCCTCAAACGTCAGTTCGATTATAGCCCTTTCTGGCTAGCCACTCACCGGCCCCCGGTGCGCCGCTGGTTTCGGAACGCCTCGTCCTGGACCGCGCGGAACAGCGCCCCACCATCAACAGTGACCGTCCTGCCCGACTGTCCGATCTGGCCGGCGGCGGCGGTCAACACGTCCAGCTTCGCAGCGTGCTCGTCATGACGGGCTGCATGCTCGTCGAGCCGGACGTGTAGCGCGGCGTCCCGTCGAGCGTGTTCGGCGTCCCGTCTCCGATGAAACAGCCGGTTCAGCCGGGCGAGGGCGGTAGTGGCGGCCGCGCCGAGCAGGTACGTCGGCGTGTTCGCGTTGTCGAGGTAGGTTGCCAGGTCACGCCAGGAGTCGAACAGAAACGGATGGAAGGACATGGCAACCTCATGCGATTATCTTCGTATGCGCCTGTAGCTCAGACGGAAGAGCGGCTCTAAAACGGAGGGTGGTATCCGGGGACGGTTGCGGATGCACCGGGACCGGGCTCGGGCGGGTAACCGTCCGGGGTGGGGAACCTTAACCCCCGGCAGGGAAGCGCGTTGTCCAGGCCCCGGCGTTGCGCGGGTTCGAGTCCCGCCAGGCGTACAGGTCCGTATGCGGGAGCGGTAGTGACGGTGTGCTACACCACTCTGTAAAGGTGGCGTCTCCGACTCAGGTGGTTCGGATCCCTCCTCCCGCACCATCCCCGGATGGTTGGGTCCAGCCCTGCTCGTCGGCCCATACGGGATGCGCGGTTACGTAGGTGTGGCAGGCACGGCAGACGAGGATGATGTTGTCCGGGTCGGTGATAGATCCACCGCGGGCGCGGGTGAGGATTTCGTGTCCGTCCTCCGCGCGGCCCGTACACAGACCGGGTAGGCGGACCGTGCACCACGGGTCGTTTTCGGTCATGGAGGCTAGGACGGCGGCGCGTTCCCGGTTCTCCGCCCGTCGACGGGTGGAGGTAGGGGAGAGCTGTCCGGTACGGGTAAGCGGTGTCCGTCGTCGGAGTTCCCCCACCGGGTCCTCCTACTACAGTTCACGAGGATCACCGGTATGAATGTCCGGTTTTTAGCCGGTTCGGTCTGGGTTTGAGTCCTGGCCGGACGATTCCTCATCGGCCGCCGCATCCGGAAACACTTCGAACGTGACGGGGTCGTCCATCGTCATCCGCTCGCGTGCACGCCTGCGCTGCTCGGCGGCCGTCTGCTCGTCCGGTTCGGGTGCGGTCACCGGACAACCTCCATTGTGATCACACGGTGTGAGGAGTTCGGCCCCGTGTCGGAGACCACCCGGAATCGTAGGCCGCGTTGGAGGAGCAGTTCCGACTCGTAGGATGCCCCGGACAGCTCCACGGCGCCGGTGTGTGCCGGTACACGGATATGCAGTGTTGCCGGGTTAGGTGCCCTTTTGGCGTGGAACCATGAAACGACCTTAGGGTCTGCGGTGGTCGACAGGTAGGAATGCTCGGTCCACTGTGCGCCGACTAGGGAGTGGTCGTAGGCGGCACCGAAAACCGCGCGGCCGTCCCTCAGTGCACGATCAACCTCGATCGGCCGGGCGAGCCGTGAGCCGTCCATCGCCGAGTCGATCGCGCTCGCCACATCGCGGTACCCCCCGTAGGCCCATCCGTCCGGCAGGTGCCCGAGTTCCCGGCGGAGGATCTCGTTGAGATTGCTGTAGAGCTGCCCTTTGTACTGCCGTAGCGCGTCGATCTCGTCTTGGGTGAGTCTCTCGTAGGTGTCCGGCCGTCCTAGCCCCGACGGTGTTGCGCGTAGAGCGTCCTCACCGCGGGCGGGTTCCGGCCCGACGTCGCGGGTGCTGCCGGCGGTGTCGTGGATGGCGGCCGCGGGTTCCTCGCGCGGCTTTGGCGTCGGCGTGGTTTCCGTGGTCTCCGATTGCGGGATCTCCCGGGTTGACCCGGTGGTGTCATGCGGTTCTGCCGGCTCCTCGACCATCTCGGGTTCGGGTTCAGGTTCGGGTTCGGCGCCTGCGGAATCTTCCTCGGCGGACTCCTCATCGGATGCTTCGTCCTCACCGGATGCTTCGTCTTCGTCGAAGCCTTCCTCTTCGTCGAAGCCGACTTCGGACGCTTCCGCCTCTTCCCCTGCCGCTTCGATGTCCTCGGGGTTGAAAAGGAAAAGATCGGATCCGGTGGCGAAATATGGGCTTATGGAGCAGCGGCAGAGCGGATGCGCCGGGGGAAGTCCGCCGGACGGCACCTGGTTCAGCGCGTACGGGCCGTCGTCCTCGCTTTCCGAGCACTGCCCGCAGACCCGGTTATCCTCAGCGGAGAGGTACTCGTAGGCTTCTATACCGTTTTGCCGGTAGGTGTCCATGGATGCCTGCGTCATGGCCCGGTTCATTTCGGTGATGGCGACCATGTCCGCCCATCTTGTGTCGCTCAGGACCTTACGCAGTGTCCGCTCGAGCGTGTCCACCGAATCGCCCCGCGCGACCGCCTCCGATACCGTCGAGGCGAGCTTGTCGAGGCGATGATCCTCAATTGAGGCGAGGAGAGACCCGCGGGCAACCGCACGGTCACCCCATCGCGGGTTTTCCCCGACTGCCTGCGCGAGCAGGAGATCCAGATTCGATGCCTGTGCCGCGGCCGGTTCCGATCCGGGTCTCCATGCATCCCAGTCGATACCTGCGGATGGTGTGGGCACGGCCACTCCTCCACGGCAGAATGGGTGAGTGGATAAACCGGCAGACAACTTTAATGATCAATACTTCGGCGCGAGCCGGGTGATCGCCTCGGCCGCGGAATGCTCCCCGGCCGCCCACCCACCCCGATAGATCAATTCCAACGCGGATGCGAGCGCACCCGGCCGGGCATGCTCGGCGAGGATCGCCCGAATCTCACCGCGGAGGATCCCCGGGTCCATGGTGGAGCCGGCCGGGTAGCGACGTTTGATATCCGCGGCGACCGCAGAAACATCAATAAGTTGCAGGGCAGCCCGGGAGACCAGCCGGGAGTACCTCGGCCCTAGCGCGTCGTGTGCCCGGAACCCCTGCCACATGGCCCGCTCGCGGCTGCGGCGGGCCATGCGGTCGCCCCGCCGAACCATCACCACCGCTCTTCCGTAGCGTCGCCGCTTCAGTTTTCGCGAGGGTCGCGGCCTCCTGCGCCGCGTCGTCGAGGACGAGGGTGTTGAGTTGCCGTGCGGTGCGGTTGTCGACCGTGGTGAAGGCGAATGGGCGTCTCGGGTTTCGTCCGGTGGTGGCGACTTTCCCTGCCCAGCGTGCGAACTGGTCGAGTTCCGCAGCCTTACTCACGTCCGTGCCCGTAGACTTCCCCGATTTTGGTGCCGGTTTGCTGGCGGGTTTCGAGCCTTCCTCGTCGTTGGCGGTTTTTTCGTCGGCCTGGTCCTCCCGGTCTGCCTCCGCCGCCTCCTGGCCGGGATCGAGCGCTTGAACGGCGGCCTGCGCGCCGGCTTTCTGCGCGAGGCCTTGCGCATCCTGCTGTTCTTTCAGCCCGCGGAGGAAGGTGGGACCCATGCGGGAGAGGACGTAGGGTTCGTCGGCCTCCTCCATGTCAAAGGGGGCTTGGCCTTGGAGGTCCCGGGCCTCGTTGATCGTCATGCGGCCGGATTGGACGCGGGTCATGAGGACGGCGTCCGCGGCGGCTTCGTCCTCTTCCTCTAGCCCGAGGAAGCGGAATTCGATGGCTGGGTCGATGCCCAAATACCGCCGGTTGATCATGTTGAAGATGTTGGCGAACCAGTTCGACCACGGCATGATCATCTTGCGGTATTGGATGTTCTCCTGACCCTCATGGTAGGAGGATCCGCCGAGTCCGCCGTTCTCGATGAAACCGATCTCCGCCGGGGTGACCCCGAACGACGCACAGATCAGTTTGACGATGAACGTGTCGTAGTGCGGCTTGTACAACTCCGCATTATCGGCGAACTTCGTCAGCTTACCGCCGGGTACACCAATCTGGATCCGCTGCCGCTCCGCGAGATTCCCGGACAGCAGCGCGTTGATCGCCTCCCGCCAGCGGATCATATCCTGCGGTGTGATATGCGCATCCGCGGGAAGCTCAAGGAGAGCCATGGGGAGCGCGGACGCGTCGAACTCCTGCGTCATCATGTCCAGGCGCTTCAGCCACAGGTTGACCCGGGACAACGCCGCCTCAACCGGTGAGAAACCGTACGGGGACCGGGACCGCACCTCACGACGATAGTAGAGGAGCTCATCCGACGCATACGACCCCTCGATACTCCCATCGACGCCGATCGACGCCGTGAACTCGCCACGTGGAAAACCGTGCAAAATCTGCTGGAACGCCGGTTGCGGTGCGGCGGGACGCACCCCACGATGATCAATCAACGGTTTGATCGACGACCCGTCTAGGATCCGCAACGAAAACGCACGGCCACCGTAGGTCATACACGGGTAGATCGCGAGCGCGTCGAGAACCAGAACCTCATCGATCGCCTGCCAGAACCAGGAGGTGAAGTCCCGGCCGTTCTCCACATCCGGGTTCTGCCAGAACTCCCGCGCCCGTGTGATGTCCGACTGTAGCCGCTCGCGGAGGGCCTGCTTCGCCTCCACCTTCCGAATACCCGCTGTTTCCATCGCGTCCGAGATCGCAACCTCGGACACGGTGATAGCCCAACGGAGCCCCGTCAGCTCCGTTTTGATGACCTTGATGCAGTCGTGAACGATATCGACACGGGACGCCGCGACCAGCGTCTCCCACGGCACATACCGCTCCCCGAAACCGGGGAGGTTCCATGTGATCGGGTACTGCCACTGCCGCGGTTCAACCCGGCCGGTAGCGGTGAGGGGATCGATTTCGGCGGGGAGGAGCGGGACACCGGGGCCAAACGGGACCATGGGGTCGGTCCGTGGCATCGCCGCGAACTGGCCACCGTAACCGGCGGCGGACAGGGTCTGCCCGGAGATGAGCTTCATCTGTTCCGGGGATACCGAGGTGACTTTCGCCCCTGCTGCCCGCGCACCGGACGTGAAATTTTTGTTGAGCTGGTTAGACCGGTTCCGGCGACGTTTCGCCACGTCGCCTCCCAGCACACAATCGAATTGTCACGGACAGCACCGAATTTTCAGCGGTCGAGGTCCGGATCGAACCCGCCACGGATACCCGACCGTGGAGACTCCCGCATCAGCCGATCAACATCACAGTTCACGGTTCGACCACCCCACGACACACCACCCGGCGCCACGTGGGACGGAAGTCCTGCAAGCGGCGCGAGATACGGCGGGAACGACCGGCCGGCCGGGAACTCGGCTACCGCACGGCGGAACGCCACACCCACCACCGTCAACGTGTTCACGCCGCGGCCAACCCCTCATGTGGATCGTTGTCGTCGTTGCGACACAGGTAGATCACGAAACCCTCATGTGTCGTCGGGTCCTCGACCGTGCACGGGCCGATGTGCCCACGGCCACGCACACACGGACCGACCTGACCGGCGTATACGCATCCGCACGACGTGTAATCCGCCGCCGTGCGTTCCGCCTCCATCGCGTGATGGAGGTGGCTATGCCGGCCAGCCGGCTCATCACACACCCCGCACCGCGTAACATTCGGCGCATCCGACCGGGACCTCTCCGCGGGCTTCATGCGTTGAGGGCCTGGCGGACGAAGCAGTCCTTCGCCTCGAGGAGTTTCCGTAGCCCTGCGGTGAGTTCTGGGCCGTCCGGCAGTGCCTCGACCATGGCATGGGCTAGGTCGTGGCATGGACGGGAGATCCGCTGTAGCCGTTCCGGTAGATGGTCACATTCCATATAGCGGAGGAGCGCGACGGTTGATGGATGCCGGTCGGTAGGCACGGTCACGGGGGGCCTTTCAGTTGTAGGAAGTCGTTAATCCCGAGTGATGTTCGTTCGGTTACGGTCTGCGTATCGGGTGTGGACGCGAGGAGTCCGCTCATGAACACGTTGATCCCGGACATGTTCGCGAGATCAGTGATTGCCCAACAAAGCGCATCGACACGGTTGGGTGACCAGTCCGCGTCCGGCGTCCAACTGATCATCTCGTCTTCGAGTGCGGGGAGACCCCCGAGATGGTGCACTCTTCCTTGCTCGTAGAGAGCGGACACGGGTTCCGCGCGGATCTTCTTCCCGCGGGATGCGTGCACCGCCGTATACGGCACATTCCGGTCTACGTGGCGGATCGTCGCTTCGACCATGTCCGCGCCGAAGTTCACCTCGGCAACGATCCGGTCGGCCCGGTGCGCCCGATAGGCATCTACCGCGGCACGTGCCCACCCGTCCGGGGATGCGCGCAACGTGAGGTCATCGAGGACCCAGTAATGTCCGGAGGCGTCGACACCGGCGACGACGATCCCGGTCATGTCCGAGTCTTCGTGGGCGGTACCCGCCGGGTCGATTGCGACCACGACCCGGACGAGTTCGGGGAGCTGTCGTGCGGCCCGTCGGTTGGCGTCGATGTTCGCCCGTGTCCACAAGGCGCCCGGGTTGTCGTCGAGGTACTCGCCGTAGAGTTCTTGGCGACCGAGGCGGGTTCCCTCATACCGTTTCCGGAGTTCCTCGAGCGCGGTCGGGGACAGGTTCGCAGCGTTGTCAAATGTTGAACCGCGGGTGACGATCACGCTACCGTCGGTGCGGCCGATCCAGTCCTTTAGCAAGCTCGACGGCTTCGGCGTCGTCGTAACGATGACCTGCGGTGTACCTATACGGAGCGCCGGGGCCAAACCCTCGATCCACGACGCGCGGGCGTGCCGCCACTTCGCAGTCTCGTCCAACCAGGCACCGGACAGATTCAGCCCGCGGCCGACGTCGGCATCATCGGCGCCGAGCATGTGGATGACCTGGCCGTCAGGTAGCCGGATCTGCCAGTTGGATTTGTTGTACCGGTAGGGGATCTTCTGCCGGTCGAAGACGCGGAGGAGCCCGGACGGACCTTCCACGCAGATGGATCGGGCGTCCCCGAATGTTTCCGCGACGATCGCCCATTCGGTAGGCGCCCCGTCGGGTGCGAACGGTTTCGCGCGGACCCGGTCGGCAAGGGTCTCGGACCCGGTGCGGGTTTTCCCCCACCCCCGCCCCGACAAGATCAACCAGATGAAGTGGTCGATGACGGGAGGGCGTTGCGCGGTACGGGCATGCGAATAGTCGTATGGGCCGTGCGCGGCACCATCACAGGACTGCCGGTTACATATCCACGGTTTCGACTCCGGGCCGGAACGTGCACGCTGCGCGCGAATGTGGTCGAGTGCGGCGGCGCGTGCGGCGTCGTGTAGGTCGGGGGGGAGCGCCGCCAGGATAGCCGTGGCACGCCGGTCAAGGTTCCGTCGCAACGCCGGGGGTGCCGGCATGCGACACCCCCACGACTATCGATGAATTGTGAATGGGGGTGGTTCCGGTCGGAACCACCCCTGCTGCCGGTTATGCGGACTGGCTGTCCACCGCGGCGCGGAGGACGATAGGCGCGTCCCCGGCGACCCATGTGTACACTTCGGTACCGGACTTGGCGTAGATCGCCTCCGCGGTGACCGCGGGAGTGCGATTACGGAGGAGGCCGTTGATCGCCCGCCTCTTCCCCCCGTACACGCGGAGGACCTGCCACTGGCCGTTCACCCGATGGCAGGCGACGTATTGGGAGCTGGAGGCGTGGAGGCCGGCGAGCGGCCCCTCGGTGTAGTAGCGGATCGACGACGCCTTCTTTGCGCCGTTTCCTCTGGTGTAGGCGGGGCCATTCTTCCGTGGGGCGCGTGGGGTTCCGGAACGCTTCGCCGTCGCCGTCGCCGTCTCGGCGCGTCGCTTCACCTCCGTCGCGATTTCGGCTACCAGGTCGCCGTCACCTGCGAGGTCCGCGAGGGCTTCGCACTGCGCCTCGGAAAGGTCGAGCTCCGGTGCGTTGACCGCCTGCATTTCGATCAGGACGGCTTTCGCCGTCACTATCCGGCCGGCGATGTAATTCGCGGGCTCGACCGTGCGGGCGGCGAGACGGTCGAGGACCCTCCCCGCCGCCTGGCGGCTAGCCCGGCGTTCGATCAGTTCCCAGCCTTCGGCCCGGAGGGCCTGGATGAGGTAGGTGGTGGTGGACATTGGGGCCTCCTCGGTTGACGTTCCTCGCTGACAACTACATACTATAACGCATGCAGTTGTTCGGCAAGGAGAGCCGGGAAGAATCTTCCCCTAGAAACTCCCAACACGACAACGGCCGGCAGGGACACCCCCCGCCGGCCGCTACCCACCATCCGTCAGCTATTCGCCGCTGCTAGCGCGAGACGCATCGCGCGCTGTTTGTACGGCTCCGGACGAACCATCGTCCGGGTGAACCGCGTCTCCGGCGTATGCGCCCGCCGAACATGATCATAGTATTCACCTGCGGCCTGCACCAGGCCGTAGGCGGTGTGCGCGACATCTCGCGTCGTCGGCGACCGCAAAATATCCCGGACCGCTTGCCGGGCCGTCTCGATGTTCTGGATCTTTCGATCCGACGTTACAACGTCAATCGGGAACATCTCCCCGATCCATCCTTCCGTCTGTGACGGGGAGACACGGACCGTTGCCAGACTCTCGGCGATCTCCATATACTCGGAGAACGCCTGCTTGACGCCGCGGATCGCGTCCTTCGCCTCCTCGAGGCGTTGCTTCCAACCCTGGTGGTGACGGAACGCGTAAACCGTCCCGTCCTGCTCACCCGCGAGTTCCGCGGCTTTGAAAGTGTTAGCACATACCACTCGGACCGCGGTGGAGATGACCTTGCATGATCCTGTTCCGTCATGCCGGTTCAGGATCGCAAGGTACGGCAGGGTCTGGGATGTGTCCCCGTCGATCGTGATGGGCTCGTCCAGGCGGACGAGAGCCCAGACGGCTTTCCCACCCTCGAGCACCCCTGCGGTTTCGTACCGCGCGTTCGGGTTTTCGAGTATGGCCTCTACGACCATCCCCATGTCTCCATGGGTGATGAGCGTGTAGGTGTCGGAGGCGTGGGCCAGTGTGGCCCCGGTGTCTGAGCGGACGACGCGGGAGAACCCCTTGTCGACGATGTAGTCCCCGACGACGCCCTCACCGGGCGCGTAGACGGGCTCGTTCGTCTCCACGTCGATCCCGGCGAACCCGTAGGCGGGGACCATGGTGGGCTCCCACAACATCCCCGCGTACTCTCGGGCCTTGCCCCACGATCCCGGGTACTCGTCGAGGACCAGTCCTAGCCTGTGCCAGGCGGGGACTCGCACGGTGTACCCGCTGTCGAAGTAGGCAGGCATTGTGACTCCTTCGTTGTCCATTTCGCTGACAACGACAATCTATCGTATACCTGGTAGAACGTCAAGTAATGGTTCAAGATTCTTCCGAGAAGATTCTCCGAGATTCCACTTGCCCTTATCGCTACACATGAAATAGTATGTATCTGTCAGCGGAAGCGAACGGAAGGAACCCAGTGAGCCGACGTATCGATCCCCGTGGCCTGCACGCCGGCGACGTTGTCTCGCCGCTGTTCAACCCGCACATGCGTGTGGTCGTCAACTATGTCGGCCTGTCCACGCTGGGCGCCGCCCTGCCGAAACACAACCCGGACGTTCCCGGTGACACCCCGGTCC
>NZ_CADDZT010000029.1:96907-112930 GCF_902812655.1 Candidatus Frankia meridionalis
CGGTACAAGACCGGGGAGCCGGCTCGGCTTCTGATCGACATCGGCAGCCAGGTTCGGCTTGTCCTCCGGGACGGAAAGCGGGTCGAGTCGTGACCGCCCGGACCCGACCCTGGCCGGCTAGCTGTGTGTAGCTGAAGCGTGTGATTTTTAAAAATCTCCTTGCCTTCCCTGGTGTGCGCACTATAGTGTGTAGTTGTCAGCGAGAGATGAACGAAGGGCACACGATGATTATCGGTATCGGTATCGGCGTCCGTGTCGACTGCAACGGAGTGAAAGGGACTGTCGTCCGATTCGGGGACGACAACACGGTCAACGAGGGCCTCCCCCTCGTCGTCTGGGACGAACCCGTCGACCTAGAGGAGGGCTGCGTTGATCGGCTCTACGTCGAGCCCCGGCTCCTCCGGCTCGTCGGCGCGTAAACCCGCCGGGGTGTGACCGGTCCCGACGGCTGGTCACACCCCGGCCTCCGCACGCATGGCCCGGGGGATGTACACCCAGGAGGTGGTGAGCCGGCCAGCGGACGTGACCTGAGCCTTTCCTGGGCCGGTACGCGTCCCCGCGACGCTCTTCATCCCCGCGTGGACGAGCGTCCACATTTCCGGATGCCGCTTCCGATGGTGGATGTACGGTGGCGCCGACGCCACCGATCGCAACCGTCTCCCTTCCCCGGTCCACAGGAATTCGCCTACCTCCTCACACAGCCGATTCCCGATCCCGAGACCTTGAAGGTCGGGTAGGACAACAGCCCGGTGACCACGCTGCCAGCCGGTGTAGCCGGCGACGGCGAGGGTGGAGTAGAAACCGGCGAGCCGTTCGACGCCGTCGAGGGTGATGTAGGCGAGGAAAACCCGGCAACCCGGGTGGAGGTCGGCGCTTAGATAATGGTGGCCGCGGAATAGCCGTCAGGCTTCACGTACGCCTGCTCGAATGTGTAGATGGATTGGGGGTCGTTGAAGACGCCCCCAGTGGAAGACGCCTGCGTCGATGTCGTACCACCAGTCGACGGATAGCCAGGGGACGATGTCCCGGTGGCAGGTGACCGCGACGAACTGCCGACCCGGGTCCTTCCGCACATATTTCGCCACCGCTACCGACGCGGCTTTCGCCACGTCCCGATCTACCGTCGAGGTGAACTCGTCGAAAACGACGAGGCTGCGACTCGTGAGCGCCTTGGCGAGGTCCGCTCGAAACTGCTGTCCTACCGAGAGGACGCGGTAGGGGCGGAGCCATGCGAGTGCGGATGACAGGCCGACTGCGGTAAGCGCTTCGATGACCTCCGCCGGGGACATGTGAGCGGGGAAGTCGTCGAGGATGCAGGGTCCGGACCAGTCGTTGTAGCCGGTGACGTAGGCGTCCGGCCACAGTTGTCGGGCGAGCATCGTTTTCCCGCGGCCGGACCCGCCGACGATCGCGCCAACCTGCCATTCGCGTCCGTCTAGCGCTAGATCGGCCTCAACGGTGAACCGCTGCTCGTCCGCGGCGGGGATGTCAAACATCCCCATAACTTTCGCCGCGCGGAACGAGCGGGACGTGGGGACGCTCCCTACAGCGACAACACGCGGCATCGGAGTCCCTCCGCGGATAGTCGTTCGTATATGGCCTGCTGTTGGTCCTCATCGTGGCAGTTGATGATGACCTGCCAGGTTTCCCGCATTTCTACCGGATCTTCGGAGAGTTTTGCGGGCTCGTCGGGCTCGTCGGGGTCGTCGAGGAGGCGAGTAGCGAGATCGTCGAGGTCCTCCGGGGTGTAGCCGGTCCCGATGAGGTCATCGACCTGGTTCAGTAGATCGGCTAGGAGATGATCGTCGTAGCCGGCGTCGTCGTTGGCCTTGTTGTCGACTAGCACGATTTTCCGTGCGGTGTTGTCGTCGACGTCAACCCAGGTGACGGCGATCTCGGCCCATCCGAGTTGCTGTGCCGCCGCGTGCGTCCCGTTCCCCGCGAGGATTTCCCCGCCGCGTCGGTTGACGACGATCGGCCGGTACTGGCCGTTGGCCCGCAACGACTCGATGATCTTTTCGAGGTTGTGGCGACGGGCGTTCCCGGGGAACGGCCGCACACTGTCGATCGGGACGACGAGATCGGCGAGGTCCGGGGCGATCCCCGGCCGGGCATGATCGTCTACGGTCATGCCCGGTCCTTTCTTGTGGAGCCGTTCGGGTTGCCTGGCATGTGGCCCTGGGTCATCGGCCCGGGGCCACATCTAGCTTCTGCTAGGCCTTCGCGCTGGCTAGCGCCATGAGGCGGATCGCGAGGAAGATTCCTCGCGGGTCTACCTTCTCTCCGTATACTGCCTGGCCGAATTCCAGGATGGCGTCTCCGAACCGTGCCTCTGCTGCCAGGTAGGCGTCAAAGGCGTCCCCGAGTACTTCTGTGTCGTTCCGCCGTTTCGCGTCGCTTTCGCGTCGCGCGGAAAGGATCACATGGTCTGCGGTCCGACTTGCCTCTTCGTGTAGGGCGAATACCTGGATCTGGCTCATTTGTTTTTCCTTCCCTCATCCCTCGCTGACATTTATATACTATGTCACACGCAGGGTGGAGTCAAGGATTTTGGTGAAAAGTGACTGCGGTTGCCTTTGAAGATTCTTCCGAATTTTACTTGCTTGCATGATGTACGTGGTATAGATTGTAGTTGTCGGCGAGAAACGGAGGGAGGTGAAACAGAATGGAGCTACCGAAGTTGCCCCACGGGGCAGTCCTCCTTAGCACCGATGAAGCCGTATGGGCGATCGTTTCCGGCGATCACCTGCACGCAGCCGATGGACACATCCTCGCAGATGTGATCATCATTGACGGCCTGCGTAGCGGCCTCATCGCCGCCATCCGCCTCGCTAGTCACGAACTAGCGATCGTGCGGATGGGCGTGTAGGAGGGGTCGCGCCCGCCCCGATCGCGGGGCGGGCGCGACTTTCCAAAACACCTTGCTACCCTGTCATACAACGTGTAGTATGAAGTTGTCGGTAAGGGCGAAGCCGATCATTTGATCGGTAAGCCTCCGTCCGGTTCGCACCCGGGCGGGGGCGCGATCACCGGCGCGGGTGGGTTCGACTCCCACCGCCCCCATCGCGTGGGGCTCCGGGCGGACGGAGCCGGCCGTCCCGGTGAGAAGCCGGGGCCGAACCGGGGGGGCGTCCCCGGGTACGGGTGGAAGTCCCGAGTGCGGCCGGGACGCCGGCCGCCCACCTTCCCCACTTGACAACACATGCCGCACGGTATAGTGCGAAGTTGTTGGCGAGGGCGGGCACAGGGGGCGCGGGACATGACACCCCCGGGCAGAGGGAGGTAAGCGCATGTCGGAGCCGGTAATCGACACCGTGTACGAGACCACCGACGAGGAGGACGAGTACGACCGGCAGTGCCTAGACGCGGCGCTCGCCGAGGGCGGCGACGCGGTGCCCTTCGATGAGGTGCTCGCCGAGCTCGAGTTCACGCGGGCCGACCTACTGTGCTAACCGCCTGCGGGGGCGCGGCAGGATGGCCGTTGTGACCGACGCCCCGACGGATGACCCGCCGGCAGCACAGCCGCAGACGCGCGATGCGACACGTCGGCAGTGGGCTGCGGCGATGCGCGTACGGCAGAGACAGGTGACGCCGCGGCAGCAGGCCGCGTGGGCCGCAGCCGCGTCGCTGTACCCGCTCGTGTCGGACAACGGGTGGCTGTCGGCGCCGGAGAAGACGATCTGCTCAGAGCTGGGATGCTCGCGGCCGACGTGGTACCGATGGCTGGCCCTGTGGGTCGACGGCGGGTACATCCGGCAGCTCGTGAGAGCCGCTCCCGCCGGCGACGGTGTGCCGGGCAGGCAGTCCGCGTACCAGTGCACGGTCCCGATCGCAGCTCCACGCCCGGCCGGCCGACAATGACCTCGAGCGGTATGCCGTGTGCGACCCGACGTCCGTAGCCTCACCGGACGTCGGTGACTTTTAGTCACCAACGAAGATCGTTCTATCGGTAGACCCGGCCCGAGACCCAACCGCGATCACCCAACGTCACCATAGCCGGTGTCCGTCAACGCGCCGATCAGATCAAGCTGCCCCACCAGGCCCGACCCCACACCGGCAGTCCGCGCCACCTTCGCACGCTGCCCGGGATCGGCCGTCCGCCACCGCGCCAGGCGGCCGTAGTCATGCGACAGATCGAGGGACACACCCACACGACCCAACACGGATGCGACGAGCGCGGTCGTACCCGTACCCCCGAACGGGTCTAGCACGACCGCCGGCCGCGTCCCCGCGGACGGCACCGGGCACGCACAGACATACCCGGTGGTCACGGCCGCACGTTCACGCCCTGAACGTGCGATAACCGGCCGTCGGCCCTCCCCGCATTCCACACAGATTCCGGACGGGGACCAGCCGAGGATGATCCGCCGGGGCAACGCGGACGGGAACGTCGCGAAATGATCGACACCGAGGTGTGCGGGCGCCCGGAACGTCCCCGACGCCACCGGCCACACCGACCCGGGTACCTTCCCCAACGGATGCTGGCCCATGTCACGGTACGACGCGTGAGGGCGCGCCCCGACATTGATGCCACGGTTACCGCCGGCGTGCCGTTGCCTTTGCCGTCCGTATCCCGGACGCCCGTCGGGTTCCGTGTGTGCCTCACGGATCTCGTCAACGGCTGAGAAGTACCGCGGCCGACGCGTGAACATAAACCACTGCTCGTGCGAACTGCGCGGCCTATCCGTGACACTTTCGGGTAGACCATTGGTCTTGTTCCAGATCACTTCGGCGCGGAGGATCAAACCGAGATCGTCGATGCAGCCGATCGCGTACCGCCACGGAATGCCGATA
This sequence comes from Candidatus Frankia meridionalis, assembly GCF_902812655.1. GTDB lineage: Bacteria > Actinomycetota > Actinomycetes > Frankiales > Frankiaceae > Protofrankia > Protofrankia meridionalis. Next base: position 101,702 of record NZ_CADDZT010000029.1, read on the forward strand.
AGCGACTTCGCGGGCACCCCCGAAGCGCCTCCGCCGCTCTCGGCGTACTTGTCACCGAGATTGACCCAGATCGACCCCGATGGCTTCACCACCCGGATCATTTCCCGGGTCGCCGCCCACAACGCGGCGAGGAACGCGCGCGGATGGTTTTCCCCACCGACCTGCCCCGGGCAGCGGCTACCCCCGTCGGTGTATATGCGTAGGGCCCAGTAGGGGGGTGAGGTGACGACCAGGTCGACGGATTCGTCGGGGAGGGGGATCGTGCGGGCGTCGCCGCGGACGACGAGGGCGGCGCCGGTCACAGGTCCCCGTCGGGGTCGGCGCCCGGATCCTCGTCGGGGTCGGCGAGGGCGACGAGGTCGGCGACGACCCGGGCGAATTCATCTGCGTCCACCTGGACCCGCACGTTCTGGTCTACCCGGTCGGTCCATCGGGACGGGTGGCGGTGGGATAGCCACCATGCGCCGGCTCGCCAGTCGCCCGCAACGGCGGTGCGTTGGATGACGCCGACGATGCGGACTTCCGCCTGCGCTTCGGCTCGTTGGATGTCGCGGACGAGTTTGGAATAGATGGTGGTGCGGCCGGTCGCGAGGTCTTTTCGTCCGCGGGTCATCCAGGTTCGGATGGTGGATTCGGCGATGCCTGCGTGTTCGGCTGCGGTAACGAGGTAGGTGCCGAGGCGCATTGCGTCGACGATGGTGCGGTGTGTTTGGGGGTCGAGTCGTGAGGCTGGCATGTTTGCTCTTGGTCTGTAGGTTTTCCCTTTTTACGGGGGTGGGTCAAGATTCTTCTTGACTGGTTTGCGGGTGTCGAATAGTATGTATTTTCAGTGGGGGATGGGCTCAAGGAAAGGAAGTTCGAATGGAGGACCATCCGCATGACCGGGAATGTGTGGAGGTACGGACACGAGGCTGGTCCGTCTGCACGTGTAGTGCGCCCACCCCGTGGGGGGTGGCGAGGTTGACGGTGGAGTCGACCGGGGATGTCACCATCTCCGATGGCGGTACCACCTCGGCCCTCGAGGCCAGGATTAATCGTACGAGGATCGGATTTCATCTCATCTTCGTACGGGAGGGGGCTGCGTGGAAATGTACGTGGCCTCACGTCTACCGGTGGGGGACTGCCGCCTACGCCCCTGACGGTGTCTCACGGAAGTGTGTTGAGGTTTTGGTACCGGAGATTTGCCGATACCTCGACGAGCACCCCGATATCGTCGAGGCCGGTCTTCACCGGTCTCGGCTGGCTAGTGCCCGTGAGACCTTGCGGCTGAAGGGGCTTCGTGTGGATCACTGCCGTAGCCAGTTCCGTGCCATGCTCGCGGCCCGGGCGGACGCCGCTGCCGCGGTCGCGGAGATTGAACGGGAACGTCCCGGCCGTTGATCGGATGTGGTGCGGTGCGTACCATACGCGCCGTATCACGTACGGGGGGAAGGAAGTCGATGGGCTTCAAAGATCAGCTCGATCGGCAGCCGGACGTACCGGCAGACGTCCGCGCGCGGACGGTGGAGGACTTCGCCGAGATGTGTCGGCTCAAGCCGGAGCAGCTCGCGGGGGAGGCCTGCGTGTGCTGCGGAGAGATGCTCACCGCGGGCGGTGTGAGGGTCACGACCGTCTTATGGTCGTGCATCTGCTGCGCCGGCCATACACCGTAGCGGGTCGATGACGTCCGTATCCCGCATGGGGTGCGGACGTCATCGTGTCCGGCGGCTACTTTATGGTCGGGGTTTTCCCTGCTTCGGCTGTGACGAGGTAGGCGGCGAACGCCCCTTGGCAGTCGATCTGTGCGCCGGAGACTGCGATGGCGACTTGGTCGGCTACCTGTGTTGGGGTCATTGTGATGCCGTACTTCGCGAGGTCGCTGGTGCCGTATCCCGCGAACGCGGCTATCTGCGTGTCGGTGGCGTTGAGGCAGTGGCCGTGGAGTTCCGCGAGGGTCGTTGCGGGGAGTGTGGGTAGGGGTGCCTGTGTAGGTGCTGTGCCGGTGGAGTTGCAGCCTGTGAGCAGTGCTCCGGCTGTGATGGTGGTGAGGATGAGACGCCGCATGGTTCCCCCCGATGGTGACGGCTGGTCGAAGGGGAGCGTAGCGGACGATTCGTCCGGTTTTTCCGGTGGGGTGTGGTTGATGACGCCGGGTGAGTTACGACCCAAGGCGTGATGCCCTTGGGGCTCTCCAGCCCTTAGCCTCACTGTCCCCGCCTGGCTGTTCATGCCAGTGCGGTCGAGGACCCGGCGTCTCGTCGCATGGCTACGCCAGCGATGATCACGATCGCACGTGTTATCTGGTCTTGTCAAGTCGTTCGACGAGTTCGGGGATGCCGCGGAGATCCCAGAGCGCGACAGTGGATCGTCCGCGGCGTTCGAAGCCGACGGGTTCGACGTTGTTGGATCGCATCCAACGGGCGAACGAGAGCGGCGGGACGATCCACAGGCTGTGGAGGTAGACCCGTAGAGCTTCGCTGTCCACGATCCCATGAGGGGTGGTCATGGCGGCCTCCGGCTGATCGTCGGTGTCGTCCCAGTTTGGCGTTCTCGTGTCGAGGCATGTTTGGGTAGTTAGTTAACAACAGTAACAAGATAGCTTTGGGTGAGAGCAAAACAAAACCCCCACCTGATCTAGGTGGGGGTTGGGTGCGGCTCTTACTCGTGAGTCCACCATGCCTCCGACTGCGGGCACTTGGTGTACCCCGTCTCGCTACAGGTGGTGCACTCCTCTCCGTCGCCCTCGCAGGCGGCGCAGGTGACCAGGCGGCCACCGTCACAGAAGGCGCAGAGGCTATCTGCTGGCTCATAAAACTTGCGGCAGACTATCGTATCCACGTAGATCCCCTCGTGGAGGACGACCCCGTCGTCCTTGGTGCGGGGGATCAGTTCGGCGGGGATCTTGTACTTGGCTGTTTTCATTTTGTTTCTCCTTCTCTCTGGTGTAACACCAGTCTATACCCATGGGTAAAGATATGCAAAAGATTTCAGGAGAAAGTTTCAAGATTCTTTAGGCTAAAATTAGTCCAACATCAAACCCCATATTTTACCCATGGGTGCTATACTGGGACCATGGAAACAGAACAAGCCCTCAGACGGGCACGAGGGATCGACCCGGAGGGGATCCGCGAGGCGGCCGCGGACGCCCGCGCGCTCGCCATCGCCGCCCTAGCCGCCGCACACAGGCCGAGCGTCGCCGCCCGACTGCTCAGGGTAAGCCCGAGCGCGATTAGCAAGGCCGAGCGTCGGGCAAGTGAAGTCCGGGGCCGACCCGATCTCATGGATCGGGCGGAACGGCTAGCCGCTCAGCTCGGTCTCTAGAAACACATCCCACATCCCACATCCCACATGCCGGTCATGACGCCGGCACCCCCGGGACGTGAAGCTGACGACCGAGGATGATCCAGTTCAGTGCGATTCCGCGCTGCGCCTCGGGGAGAGTGAGTCGTCCGGCGCAGACCGCACGGTTGGCCGCGTTCTCCACCTGATCCTTGATGTTGTAGTTGCGCTCCGGCCAGAGGTTCCGGACATCGCGGGGTGCCCCCCCGAGCTCCAACGACACGAGATGATCGAGTTCGTAGCCGGCCGGTGCGGTCCCGGCGTAATCCCCGTAGACGCCGATCATGAAGCGTTTGAGTGGGCTTGTGTACGAGGTCGGCGGGCGGACGGTGGCCACCCAGCCGGGACGGCAGATCGTCTGCCCGATCGTGGCCGGTGTGACATCCGGATTCGTCGCCCCCGGGGTGCACATCGGGTCGGGGAGCTGCCCGTCGTCCTGTGCGGTGCAATGATCCGGGAAGGCGGGGGTAGCGGGTGGGGTGCGGCGGGCCGGGAGGTCGGCCCGTGGATTCAGGAGTGTGGTGCAGCCTGCGACGAGGAGCAGGCTGAGCGCTGCGGTGGCGGGACGGTTCAACGAAGTCCTTCTGCTCTACGCCAGGCGTGTTCTTCTCGGCGTCGATTGTCTCGGGTTTTGCCGGGCAGGCTGTGGGTGCAGCGACGTAGATGGTTCAACGTTCCTCCTCGGTGCGGAGGAGTTGGAGGAGTTGGATGCGGGAGAGTTCGTAGCGTCCGCCGGTTTCCGGGTCGCCGGGGCATTCCCCGTTCGCGCACCAGGCGCGGAGTTCCGCGATGCGGCAGCGGATCGACGGCTGGTCGCATTGGGGGCAGAGGACGGCGGGGTAGGGCACGGACGGATCTTGGTAGTGGAGGGCGGTGCGTGCGGTGGAGACCTGGATGGCTATCCAGGAGGCGATGTTCCGGGCGAGGCGTTTGTCGACGTCGAGGAGGTTCGCGGTGATGTCGGGGAGGGTTCGTAGGGCGGTGTCGGGGTTGTATCCGGTCCAGCCTGCCTGCCATGCCCAGCCGAGGGCACCCCAGCGGATTGCCTGCCACAGGTCAATGTAGTTGATGTTCGCGGTGGGTTTTGATGCGGGTTTCCCGCCGGTGATGCGTTCCCCGCCGGTGATGCCGGGGGTGAGATGGTTTCGGGGGTGTCTGAGTTGGTCGAGGAGTCCGGGTGCGGTGACGTTTCCCTCCTCGTACCGGTCGCACAGTTCCCGGATGTGGCCGTACATGGCGGTGAGCCAGAGGGGTTCGTCCATGGGTACGTCCCGTTCATCCCGTGCCGGTTATGGGTGGGGTGTGGGGGCGATCCCGATCATCCTATAGGGATATGGTTCCGCCCACCTCGCCATGTCCGGGATGAGGTGGGCGGAACGTTCAGCCGAGAAGGATTGTTGCCGTTTTGTAGTGGAGGTTAGCCGTCGCCGAAGACGCGGTCGATTGCCGTGCCCCACCGGTGGGGCTGGTCCTGCGCCTCCTGGAGTTCCGTTGCAAGGTCGCAGACGGCGGGGGTGAGGCGGATAGCGCCCCGTCCTACGAGTTCGTTGATCTCCTCGTAGTTGAGGGAGGCACCGTCGCCCGACGGGATGGTGAAGAATCGTTCGGCGGTGATTCCCCGGTAGTGGAGCCAAGCGCCGAGGAGGCAGCAGGGGGCACCGGTGTGGTAGCCGAATGCCTCCGGTGCCTCCTCGTCGGTCCAGAAATACATGCCTTCGCAATGCCGATTCACGCCGCGTCGTTCGCGGCCTGCACGGCTGACGATTCCGCGGATCTCCGCGCGGAACTCGCCTGTGGTGACGGTGCTCAGGTCTATCGTTTCCACGTTCTCTCCACCCCTTTCTGTCATGTCCAACATTACATGCGGGATGTGGGGAAAGCGAGGAATCGAGAGGGATCGACCGGATTTTTTACAATGCGCCGCCGAGGAACTCGGCGAGGATCGCGGGAGTGGACGCGTCCAAACCGGGGATGTCGATCATCCCGGCGTCGGTGGAGTCCGCGAGGGTTGTGCCGGTCGCGGTGAACGCGAGTTGCGCGAGGACGGCGGCGGTCACGACGTTGAGCCCGGGGATTCCGGCGACCAGACTGCGCCAGCACCCACTCTAACGGGGTGCGTCGGATTTGAACCGACGGCCTGTTGCTTTCACCAGAGAACACGTTCGGTTCGGCCCGTCGAGGCCGTCGGTATGTAGACGTTCCCGCGCCGGTGGGGAACAGGATCCGAAAAGGCCCAAGCATCGGGGGGATATTGGGACTTTCCGGCGCGGGAACGTCGCTGTGGCCACAGCGCGGTTGATGGAGCCGGCGGTCATGGGATGCGGACACGTGTGTGTTCCAACGGGGGCTTGCGCCCCCTGCTCTACCAATTGAGCGACCATCGCCGCGGGGGTGATGGAAAGGATTCGAACCTTTAATCGGATAACGTGTCTGCGGCGGCCCGCCGGTTGTTTTGTGTGCGCTGTGGAGTTTAGATGACATCGGTCATGATGTCGACGCCGGTGTCAGTCACATTAACGGTGTGGTAACCGGTGTCGTTCGGCCCGATGTCGTAGTTGACGCTATGGGGTGTGGGGGTTTGTGTCAAGGTTTTCCGGTCGGATCGTGCGCGGATGTGACCGGTGTCATTTGTATGCACCGCTGGTGTTATTCTGGCGTGTCGGTGTTGATTGTTTGATGCTTTTTGCTGTCCGGCAATATGTACTACGCTGAGCATGTACTCATAAATGGGAAGGAATCGACGAATGGTCGAAATCGGATTTTCCGGGTTTCCGGTCAGGCGTTGCGGGTCGGATCGGTGAAACGAAAACGGTTCCGGGTCGGCCGCCGCCATGGTTGACCATCCATCATCCGATGCGTCTCCGCCGTCGGGGAATCCTCCTCGGGCTGTTGGAGGACCTGTGATGTTCGCCGATCCGGGCAGTGGTCCGGTCGCGTTCGCGGGAGACTGGCACGGCAACACCCTCTGGGCCGTTGACACGATCGTCGCGCTCGCGGAGAAGGGTGTACGGGTGATCGTTCACTGTGGCGATTTCGGGATATGGCCGGGACCACAGGGACATAACTACCTGCGTCTTGTCAACAACGCCCTGATCCACTGTGACATAACCCTCGGGGTTGTCCCGGGGAATCATGAATACTGGAACTATCTCGACCAGATATCCCTCCGGCGTGGTTTCGGACTGGTCCGCCTCGGGCTATCGGCGTTGACTCCGTCACGGATTGTCTACCTGCCCCGCGGCTACCGGTGGGCGTGGTCCGGGGTGCGGTTCGCCGCGTTCGGTGGGGCGGTGTCGGTGGATCGGCATAGCCGAATGGAGGGGGTGGACTGGTGGCCGCAGGAACGGGTCACTTACGGTGATGTTCGTCGTCTCGTCGATGCCGGCCCGGTCGATGTCCTCGTCTGCCACGACCGGCCGTCGGGCGCACCGTTGCCCGCGTTGGAGGCTACCCGGCATCTGTGGCCCGCGGACGTGTTGGCTGAGGCTGATGGGCATCGGGAACTCATCCAGCAGGCGGTCGACGGGACCGGAGCCCGTCTCATAGTGCATGGGCATTACCACGACCATTCCCATGATCGCGTTCCGGGTGGGGTGACCGTCATCGGTCTCGACCGGGACGGGACCACGATCGCCCGCAACACCTGGGTTGTGCGATCCACGAGGGAGCTAGGAGAGCTGCGGTCGGTCATCCCCCGCGCACGCCCGGATCGAACATGATCGTGAGGTATGATAGCCCCCAGTTGATGTAGTTGTCGGCGGCGGCCGGACCTATTGGGGGTCCGGCTCCGCATTCGGATCATCCCCCGCGCGCGCGAGGCACCGGCCCCGATCTGCTTTAAGAGAGCAGGCCGACCTGGTTCGCGATGATCGTCGCGGCGGCGCGTGGGTCAACTTTCCCGATGGCGGCGACGAGGAGCGCGGGGACGGTCATACGTTTCGCCGATTCGGCGCCGAGGATGATGAGGTCCCGGGATCCGTCGTCGGGGATCTCCGGGCTGATGAGGCTTCGGAGGGTTCGTGCGGGGGTGACCGCCTTCGACAATGCGACGATCATGGAGAGTTCGGTACGGACGAGCATGGCTGTTGCCGCGAGAATCGGCGGGAGCCGGCCGGGTTGTGCTGTCGATGCCGGGCCGAACGCGAGGATGCGATCGGCGCCTTTGTCGAGGTAGCAACGCCAGGCGGTGAGGGTTCGTAGCCAGTTGATCGGACTGTGCGGGGGTATCGCGATCACATAGTCCGTCCGGTCGCGGAGGTGATCGGCGATACGGTCGATCGCCTCAGGTCGGGGGATGAGTTCCGCCATGGATCGTCCTTTCGTCATGTTGATCGGACGACCACGCCCACCATCCGCGGTGTGCCTCGACGAGGAACCGGTTTACCGCGGTCATGTCGGGGCGTTCGCGGAGCGGCGATCGGGAAACGTCCGCTACCAGTGCGGATAGCGTATGGGCCGCCTCGTCGATCAATGTGAGTGTTTCCGTGAATGGCCGTTCGCCACGGCGGACGGCGAGGACTGTGCTGCGGTCCGATTTAGGCATCGGTAGTGTGATGCGTCCGGTTCGCATCAGCTCGACACCTTGTAGGCCGAGGCGGAGCGCATGACCCGCATACTTTACGTCGAATCCATACTTTTCGATGAGTTCGGGGCGTTTCGGTACCCGGTTTTGTTTTCCGCCGCCGAGGAGCCGCTGTCGCTGCCCATGGAGATAGCCGAGGAACCGATGCCCGGCCTGCCGGGAGAGGATCGATGGTGCGAGCGCGCGGAGACGATCCCCGAGTTCGGAGCGGACGATCAGCGCATCGTCGGGGACGAACAGCAGGGTGAGGATCGACGGGTTACCAGCAACCGCGAGTTCCATCCACCGGCGGAGCGTGTAGATGACGAGGTCGATGTCACCGGGTCCCGACCGTGCCCCCTCCGGTTGGGTTCGCCAAATGTAGGTCTCGGGCCGTTCCAGGCCGCAGAGATATGTGGCGGGTGGTATGTAGATTCCGGTCTCGTCGCGGTCGTCCTGGCCGTCGATGGCGAGGCCGTGGACGGTGGATCCGACCAGCGTACGGATGATCTCGTTGCCGAGGGCGAGATCACGATCCCCGTAGTTCACACATGTGGCGATCATGCGATCGCCTCGAGCGTAGTGTTGCCGTGGCCATGCCGAAACGCGATGTTGTGGAGTTCCTGTTCGGCGGCGTCGGGGTCGTGCATGTGCCGTTTGAATGTTTCGACGAGGTCCGCGGGGGTCTGGCCGGCGGGGTCGATGGGTCGAAACGGTGGGCGCCTGTAGAAGGCCCGGAAGAGCCGGTCGGTCTGTTCGGTGTCGGGGAGTCCGATGTGTTCGACGCGGTCGATGCGGCCGGGTCGGAGGAGCGCCGGGTCGAGGACCGACCGGTCATTTGTCGTGAGGAAAACGACCATGCCGTGTGGTGTCGCGACGCCGTCGAGAACGTTCAGGAATCCGGAGAGGGATATCCCGCTGCCGCCGGCAATGTCGCGGTTCCGTGCAGCCTCGAACACGTCGATGTCCTCGAGGAGTACCACCGATTTCGGTTGGACCTTGTCGAGGAGTTTCTGGAGGGTCGCGTCGCCGCGGACGTCGCCGAGGGGGGCGTACCAGATGTCGAGGCCGTGTTCGGCGGCGAGCGCGCGGACGATGCTCGTTTTCCCTGTGCCCGGGGGGCCGTGGAGGAGGTAGCCGCGATGCCAGGGGAGGCCCCGTGTCGTGTATTCCGTTTCGGAGGCGAGGAACCGGCCGAGGTCGTGGGAGAGACTTTCGGCCTGGCCTGCGCGGAGGATGACGGAGGAGAGGGGCCGTGGGGGGAGGTCGGGTCGGCGGTTCCAGTCGCCGTCGGTGTCCATGAGCCATAGGGAGGGTTTCCGGTTCTTGACCTGCCGTTCGAGGACCTGTTGGAGGCCGGTGAGGACCGCGTCACGGCCAGCGCGACTCGATGCGGTGAACATGATCCGGTCCTCGTTGCGGTCCGGGTCGTCATGGTTGGACCCGGCCGCATCGACCGCGGGGGAGAAACGGATGAGGATTCGATGGCCGTCGATGACGATCGGGTGGTCACGTCGGTCGTCGTATACGGTGCTGAGGCGGGGTGCTGCGAGCGACCGGATTATCTGCGTGCCTCCGACCCATGTTGTGACGGGGAACACCGACACGACTTTGACCGCACGTTTTTCGGTGTCGGGGAGTAGACCGATGACCCATTGGTGGACAGAGCGGTAGATCGGGTCGTGTCCGCCGACGGCGAGTTTGTAGACGGTCCGGGCGGTCCACCATCCGTGGGCGCGGCTAGCGGTCTCCACCAATGTCCGGATGCCGGTTGCTGTCTCCGTGGTACGACTGATGATGCCTGTCCGGTCATGGGTTGTCGTCGGCATCTACGCCTTCCGGGTTGATGGCAAAATGTGCGGCGAGGGTATACGCCGGATGTCTGTCGAGGGATTCTCGCGCGTCATCATATCGCTGGGTGGTCCGCGGGTCTTTGTGCCGTGCGAATGCCTGGACGTCGCGGAGGGGGACTCCGGCGTCGAGTGCTCCGGTAATGGCGGAGTGGCGGAGTGCGTGGGGTGTGAGATGGTCGGGGATTACGGCGGTGCGTCCGAGGGTGCGGACGATGGACCATGCGGCCTGGCGGGTGAGGCGTTTCCCGCCGTCGCTGAGGAAGAGGGGTCCGTGGTTTCGGTTGCCGTGGTAGCGGGTGAATGCGTCGACCGTTGTGGGGGTGAGCGGGGCAGTTTTGATCGTGCCGCCCTTCCCGTAGATGGTGAGGGTGCGGTGGCCGCGTTCGTATCGCATGTGTTCGATGTTGATGCCGCAGGCTTCGGAGACGCGGAGGCCGTTGTGGATGAGGACGTTGAGGAGTGCGTAGGCGCGGGGGCTGTGTTCCCGGGCGGCGTAGAGGAGTCGTTTGACTTCGTCTTTGGTGGGGCCGGTGCGGGGGCTGTCGCTGGGTACTTTCGGGCGTTTGACCCGTTGTACGGGGCTTGCGGTGATGTGGTCTTCCTCGACGGCGTAGCCGTAGGTGCTGGAGAGGGTGGAGAGTTTCCGGGCGATGGTGGAACGGGTGTATTTGAGTATTTCTTCCATGTATCGGACGTAAACGTTTATTTCGGCGCGGGTGATGGAGACTGGGTCGATGTTGTGTTCGTGGCACCAGCGGGTGTAGAGGCGGAGGTCGTTGGCGTAGCTGGCTCGGGTGGATGCCGTGTGTTGGACGAGGAATCCGAGGGTGATTGTTTCCCATGTGGTGGTTGTTCCGGTAGCGAGATCGCGGGGTCCCACATTATGTGCAACAATCTCACCACTAATAATCATTGCTATTTCCTAACCATTTTTGGAGGCATTTCTAATGTCTACGGAATGCCAATTATGTATGCCGGGCAGGACGCGGCTATCAACCCGCACAATCACCATCTTGTCAACCATTTTCCCGGCATGTCCTACATCAGTGTTTCGGATCACATTGGTGCTATGCCTGCGGCGCGGAAAGCGCGCACGAACGCAACCACCACCTGATGATCCTCCGGTGATGGGTTGATCGACTCAATGATGGAGAGAACATAGGCGAAACGCCGCGAGGTGATGTCCGCCGCGACCGCCTCACCTCGCGAGGTGAGGCTAATGATGACCTCCCGGCCGTCGACGTGCCGATCAACGATGCCGGCCGCCGCGAGACGCGTACTCATCCGGGTGACGGAGGACGGCGCGACATCGAGCACGCGAGCGAGCGCGCCGGATCGAAGGGGACCGCGACTGACAAGAATGTCGATCATCGCGAACTGTCCCGACGTAATCCCGACGGGCGCGGTCTGCTCGAGGACGCGCCCAGCGACTCGGATCATGACGCTGGAGGCATCGATGATGGCCTGCGCGAGGACGACCGCGGGTGGGGGTGGGGG
>NZ_CADDZT010000030.1:0-385 GCF_902812655.1 Candidatus Frankia meridionalis
CGGGCCCGGTCGCCCAGCAGTTCCAGGCCGGCGACCCTGCCGGCGAGGGTGTTGCGGGCGCTGCCGTGCGGCTCGACGACGCCGAGGACGACGGCGGACGGCCGCAGCGCGGCCAGCACCGGCCCGGCGATCGCCGTGTCCGCGATGGTCAGCATGCCGCCACCGGCCAGTCGCACACTGCCGGCACGGGCCTGCCCGCGGTAGAGATTCAGCCCGACAAGCCGGGCCACGTAGTCGGTGCGGGGCCTGCGTGCCACCTCGGCCGGCGGCCCCTGCTGCACGACCCGCCCCGCCTCGATGATCATGATATCGTCGGCCAGCACCATCGCCTCGATCGGGTCATGGGTCACCAGCACCGACGGGCCCGCAAAACCGGTGAGGTGCC
>NZ_CADDZT010000030.1:744-2428 GCF_902812655.1 Candidatus Frankia meridionalis
CGGCGGCCCGGGGCATCCCCCGGGCGCGCAGGCCGAAGGCGACGTTGTCCCGGGCGGACAGGTGCGGGAACAGCAGATAGTCCTGGAAGACCATCCCGATCGCGCGGCGCTGCGCCGGGACGAAGATCCCGAAGGCCGGGTCGTCCACGACCTCGCCGCCGAGGCTGACCCGGCCCCCGTCGACCGGCAGCAGGCCGGCGAGCACCCGTAACAGCGTGGTCTTACCCGACCCGTTCGGGCCGAGGACGGCGACGGCCGTCCCGGTCGCCACGGTCAGGGCCACGTCGAGGGTGAAACCGCTCGCACGCTCCACCCGCACCCGCGCATTCAGCGCACCATCGCTCACAGTGTGGTCCCCGGGCGCAGCCATCGCTCCCGCAGCAGCACGAGAACACCCACGGCGACGGCGAGCAGTACCAGGGACAGGGCGATCGCCGCATCCGGGTCGGTCTCCAGCGCGAGGTAGACCGCGAGCGGCATGGTCTGGGTCGTACCCGGATAGTTGCCCGCGAACGTGATCGTGGCGCCGAACTCGCCGAGAGCCCGTGCCCAGCACAGCACCCCGCCCGCGCCGAGTGACGGCGCGATCATCGGGAGGGTGACCCGGCGGAAGGTCACCCACCGGCTCGCCCCCAGGGTGGCGGCCGCGTCCTCGAAACGGCGGTCCGTCGATCGTAACGCCCCCTCAACCGTCACGATCAGAAACGGCATCGCCACGAACGCCTCCGCCACCACCACGCCGGCGGTGGTGAACGGCAGCGTGACCCCGAACCAGACGTCCAGATACCGCCCGAGGATCCCCCGCCGGCCGAACGCGAGCAGCAACGCCACCCCACCGACCACCGGCGGCAGCACCAGCGGCACGGTGATCATCGCCCGCAGCAGCGCCCGGCCGGGAAAGCTCCCCCGGGCCAGCAGCCAGGCCAGCGGCACCCCGACCACCAGCGACAATGCGGTCGCAATCGTCGCCGTCACCAGGGACAGCCGCAGCGCCTCCCCCACCGCGGGTCTGGTCAGCAGATCAGGCAGGTGGCGCCAGGGCGCCCGTACCAGCAGGCCGACCAGTGGGAACAGCAGGAACCCGATGGCGACCGTGGCCGCGACCGCGAGCGGAGCCGGTACCCGTCCGGCGGACACCGACCGGTGTCCGGGGCGGGACCGACCCGCACGACCCGCACAATCCAGGAACTGGACCAGGCTCACGAGCCGGGAGAGAAGCCGGCCTTGGCCAGCACCGCCTGCCCGCTACTCGACAACACGAACGCGACGAACGCCTGCGCCGCGGCCGGGTTCGGGGCTTTGGTCAACACCGCGATCGGATAGGAGGTGGAGGCGTTCTGCGCCGCGGGGATCGCGATCCCCTTCACCTTCACACCGGCGGCCTGCGCGTCGGTGACGTACACCATGCCCGCGTCGACCTCACCGAGTTCCACGGTGGTCAGCACCGCCTTCACGTCCGCGCCGTAGGTCTTCGGCGTGACCGTGACACCCGCGTTGGAGAAGACCTTCGCCGCGGTCGCACCGCACGGGACCTGCACCTGGCAGAGCGCGACCTTCACCCCCGGCTTCGCCAGGTCCGCGACGGCCGCGATGTTCGCCGGGTTGTTCGGCGGGACGACGATCTCCATCGTGTTCTTCGCGAACGTCGTCGGGTTCGACGCCTGCCCGGCGTCCACGACCGTGG
>NZ_CADDZT010000030.1:2469-3168 GCF_902812655.1 Candidatus Frankia meridionalis
CACGGTCGTCCCGGGATGCGCCGCCTCGAACTGCTTACCGATCTCGGTGAACGACTCGGTCAGCGACGCGGCGGCGAACACGATGATCGTCCCGGTCACCGGCTGGGTCGTCGCCGGCGCCACCAACGGCGGCGCCGCCTTGGAACCGGTCGTGCTCGAACCGCATCCCACCAGAACCGCGCACACCAACGCGCACAGCGCCCAGAACTTCGATCGCGTTCTCACGCATCCCCCTCAACGAAGAACATCCGCCGGCACCGACGCACCGGCGAAAAGTGGTTCAGCGACGCTGCTGAGGAAGCTCCATCACCACGTTGGTCGACTTCACCGACGCCACCGCGACCACACCCGGCTCCAGACCGAGCTCGTCCGCGGACTCACGGCTCATCAACGACACGACCCGGTGCGGACCGGCCTGGATCTCCACCTGAGCCATCACACCGTCACGCACCACCCGGGTCACGATCCCCGGGAACCGGTTACGGGCCGACTCACCCACCACCGCCGCATCCGCGGCCGGCGGCCGGTCCGACGAGGCCGCCAGCTCCTGGCTGAACCGGGCCAGAACCGCACCGTCGACAGCCTGCCGACCGCTTTCGTCCCGGACCAGCGGCAGCCGGCCGGCGTCCGCCCACCGTCGCACCGTGTCGTCACTGACACCAAGCAGCCCGGCCACATCCGAAATCCGCAAAGTCGCCA
>NZ_CADDZT010000031.1:0-6623 GCF_902812655.1 Candidatus Frankia meridionalis
GGGGGTGGGGGTGGGGTTGCGTGTTTCGACTCCGCAACGTCACTGTAAATAGTAATCCTGTATGCCATATCTCACGCTATCGCGTGGAATTGGCGGGGCAAACCCCTACCCACCATCACGATCATCCCCCGCGCGCTCGGGTCGGACCTCACCGGCCGCGTACAGGCGCAGACGCATGACGATCATCCCCCGCACGCCCGGGTCGGACCGCGGCGGGCGCTAGCGGGCACTCGCATGAAACGATCATCCCCCGCGCGCCTGGGTCGGACCTACAAGCTGCGCCGCGTGACCCTCGGCGTCCGGATCATCCCCCACACGCCTGGGTCGGACCGGGCACGTCAGGAGCCCGACCTTCGCGACCTCGATCATCCCCCACACGCCTGGGTCGGACAGCGCGCCGATCCAGGTCCTCGACCCGGTCAACGATCATCCCCCACACGCCTGGGTCGGACACTTTTCGACCTGGGCTTATGTAGGTGTGGAGGATGCCAGCGCATCACTGTGCTGGGGTGGCCCGCCTTCCGGCGGGTCTTCTCGCATCAACGCATCCGGCCTCCCCACCTGAAGGTGGCTCGGTCTTACGGATGCTCCGCGAGCGTTTAATGTCTCCCCCCTATCAGAGGCGACAGCGAACCGGGCGATGTTGACCGCAGCGTTCACGTCACAATCCATCGACAGCCCACAGATAGTACAGATGAAAACACGCTCCGAAAGCGTCAGGTTTGGCTTTCGCCCACCGCAACCGGAACAGGTCTTGCTCGACGGGTAGAAACGATCAAGTATGGCGATCGTGCTTCCGTACCAGCCGGTTTTGTAGTCGAGTTGCCGGCGGACCTCACCGGGCGAGACATCGAGTATGGAGCGGTTCAGCCCGGACTTCTGCCGAACCCGCCGGCCAGGCTTGTCGACGGTTCCTTTCGCCGACCGGATCAGGCCGGCTACGTCCAGGTCTTCCACGGCGACCACAGCCCAGCCGGTCGCCAGCCGTTTCGTCAGATGGTGCAGACCGGTCGATCGACGAGTGGCTTCCCTGTGGTGCAGGCGTGCCAGTCTGCGCCGCGCCTGCTCCCGACGTCGGGAGCCTTTCACCGTGCGGGCGTAAGCGCGGGACGCTTTTGCCAGCGCAGGTGCGTGCCTAGCCTTCACCCTCGGGTTGGGGATGATCTCACCGGTCGACAGTGCGGCCATGGAGTGCACGCCCAGGTCCACCCCGACCGTGCCGGCGGCCTGCTGGGCGCGGGTCGGGGCCGGCATCAGCATCTGCTCGCGGACCAGAACGCTGGCGTACCAGCGATGCCCACCCCGCGCGATCGTCACCGACTGGATGACACCGGACCGGCGGCCGAGCGCGGCCTTCAACCGTTTCAGGCTGTCATGAGTGCGAACCTCGCCGATCCGTGGCAGCAGCAGCCGTCGGGTGGTCGCCGGTCGGATCGTCGGCCTCTTCACGTCGTGGTGGAGCCGGAAGCTGTCTCGTGAGCGACCCTTCTTCTTGAACCGGGGATAGCCGACCCGACGTCCCTTACGCCGCCCGGTCAGCGAGTCCAGCCACGCTTTCCAGGCCATGTCCGCGTCGAGGAACGCCGATTGGAAGGCGTAGGTGGAAACCGTGTGCCACCAGGGGCATGCCCCGTCGATGCCCTTCCGGTCGTCACCCTTGACCGCGTTCAACGCCTTCTGAATGACCTGCTTGCCCGGCACCAGCACTTTGATCTTCTTGCGGGCGGCCTCTTCAGGGACGCCCGCCGCTACCAACTCGGCAACCGCGGTCTTCCACCGCTCATGCGCGTCGACCTTCGCGGCCAGCGCATGGTTGAACGCCCACCGCGCCGCGCCCGCGTGCTGGGCCAGCATCGACTCCTGATCCGGGGTGGGATCGAGAGTGACACGGTAGGCGCGCAGGACCTCGCGGGTTTCCGTTGCGTGAGAGCGCTGGATAGCGCCGCTCATGCCGCCTCACCTCTCGGTGAGGCACTCCCGGTCTGACCCGCTCGCGCGGTGCCGGGTTCCCGCTTCACTGCCACCTGCCCGCTTGCGCGGGTCTTACGGTCGCCTCCACGGGCGTTTACCGTCTCCGACGTACTGGCGGCGACGAGTTGACGCAGGTTGATCGCGGAGTGAGACAGATCGACCAGCCGGGGCACGGGAACCAGGATAGCAGTGAGGTCCGACAATTCCCGTAGTCGAACGCCCGCGCCAACGCCTGCACCTGCCCTCGGGATGGGGTAGGCGCGTTGACGCCAGGTCCACTCGGCGGCGCGGTGTTCGCCCGGATGGGCAAGGATGATCGTCTTGCCGTAGGCGGTGGTGGTGCGTAGCGGGATGTCGCAGGTGATCGCCTGGTCACCGCTGTGCGCCCATGCGTGGCAGACGACAGGCTTAGGCAGGTCAGTCATCAGTGATGATCGAATCCTTGTCGGCTGCGGCGTACTCGGCCATCCAGAAGGCGAACGACTCCTCGCACTCGCCAAGTTCGATCTCGTCCCAGACCTGCTGTGCAATATCATCAGCGATCGCCGCAGGCAGGTAGCGCTGGATCTCTCGGAGCAGGGTGACAGTGGCGGCACGGTAGGCGAGACTGCCGGCGAGCGCGGCGATGTGCACGGTGCCGCTACCGTCGGCGACGGCGACGGCGAGCGAGCCGGCGACGGTGGGGCCGCTGATGGTGATGACGCGGGCGAGTCGGTCGGCAGTGACGTCATCGCGGCTCGGCGGCCAGTAACTCATCGGAAGGCACGCTGAGGGCTTGCGTTTCTCACCGTCCGCAGCGATTACAGGTGGTATATCCGCTGGTATATCCGCTGGTATATCCGGCGCGTGATCGTCGGCTTCGCTTCTCGCGCGCTTCTCGGCGCCAGTCGTCGCATTGGCCTGCACGCCCAGTGCCTCGCGGATGCGGTATGCGGCGCTGAGAATGCCGCTGACATGCCCGGCCTCATGCGGGTAGGGGGTGCGGTCGTATCGAGCAGCCTCGACTTCCAGTTCGTCGGCCAGTGCGATCATGCGGCGTTCGAGTTCGGCCGCCTGCTCGACCTTGGCCAGCCATTCGCCGAGCAGGTCATCCCGAGCCTGGGCGATCTGCTCGGCAAGCTCTGCACGCTCGCGCAATGCTGCGAGCACGTGGATGAGCGTGGGTATGCCGGCGGCGGTGAGTGCGTCCCGCATGGCGTCACGGACATACGCCCGGAGGGTCTCAGAGATCGCGGTGCCTATCGGTGGTGCTGCCAGCCATGCGGTGGTTGCCCGCTCGACTCGGGTGACGAAATCGATGGCGGTCTCTGTTGGTATATCCGGCATGTGATCGTCGTCTGCCGTGGCGACGGCCTCAATCTTTGCCTGTAGACGTTCCACTTCGTCGAGTAGCGCGGGAATATCGGTCCGGGCGTCCGGCATCAGGTCCGAGACATCGGGCGCGGCCGGCTTGCTGGACTTGGTCTCGACCGTCGAGGGCGAGGCTGCCACTGCGGGGAGCGGCGGTGTGGGTACAACCTGACGGGAGATCTCGGCAACCGTGTCACGAACCTCGGCGCCGAGAGTCACGAGTAGCTCGGCTTTCATGCGCAGGTCGTCATTCATCGGCGGGCTCCTGGACGAGTAGGGCGACAAGACGGGCGAGGTCTTCGGGGCTCATGTGCTTGCGCAGGGTTCGCGCGACCGATTCGGGGCGGCCGGGCGGAACGGTGACGGTTTTCGGCCGGTACCCGGCGCTGACCATTGCCTGATGCGCGGACAGGCGTCCGGCGAGAACTTCGGCGCGCAGGGTGGCGGCCTGCTCGTTGCCCGCGTCGGCTTCCTTGCGGAGGCGTTCGAGCGCGTGCCGCTTGCTGTTCCCATCAGGCTTATCTTGATCGTCGTTAATACTGACAATGTCAGGGTTAGCGGCGATCTCTACCCGATCGGACCGCGGCCTTCTCTTCTCGCCGAGTGCGGCATACAAGAGATCGAGCGCGTCGTCGTCGTCCGCAATGACGCGCTCGATGAGGTCCAGGCTCACACCCAGGCCGCTCAGCATCGACGTGGTGACGAACTCCGCGAACCGATCGTGCTGGACGTGCTCGCCGCGCGAGGTCACGAACTCCCGCCACGACCCATCCGCCAACACACCCTTGATGCCATCGACCACCGTTGACAGCCGGGTATCCGTCGACTGCAACGCCGAGCCGATCGCCCCGATCCGCGTACCGCGCGCGGCAAGATTTGGCCCGGTCACATCTCACCGAGCCAGCCCGCAAGCGTGTCGCGCAGACCCGCCAGCTGCTCGACCGACATCTGGCCACGTGCCCCGAACCGCCGCTTCAGGTCCTTGTTTATGGACTCCATGTCGACCCCGCCGCGGTGTGCGACCTTACGAGCGAGGCGCTCGACCTCGTCCCGCAGCCGCTTCTCGTAGCGGTGCTTCGGCTCCGCCACACGGGCTTTCGGCTCAGTCGGGGCCTCCTGCTCGCCCGCTGCGCGGCGCTTATCCGCGAGGAGCCGCGCCATCTTCGCCGCGTCGCGTGCGCTGAACCCGTAGGTCGCGCACTCGCGGGTGGCCTCGTCCATCGCCGCAGCGCTGAACCCCTCACCGCCATAGATCGACTCTTCGAACTCGGTCTCCGACGTCGACAGCGGCTCACGGAAATCGAAGCCATCCTGGCCGCCACCGCCGGTCCGCTCATACTCCTTACGAGCCTCCTCGACCTCATGGCGTAGCTCCTGCTCGATCTGCCGGGCATGCGTCGTGAGGGTCGATACGGCGGGCAGGAGGACCGTCGCGGTCAGCTCCTCGTCTGGTCGGACCCGGACGACGCGGCCGACGACCTGGCGGAAGAACAGCGGCGTCGCCTTCTTCGTGGCATAGACGACGACCGCGAGGCGCTTGATGTCGACACCTTCGGAGACCATCTGTACGGCGACGATCCACCGCATCCGCCCCTTGCGGAAGCGGACGATCTCGTCGCGTGCCCCATCGATGTCGCCGTGCACAATCACTGGTGGTTCGCCGGTGATTGTCTCCAGTGTGGCGGCCCAGGCGTTCGCGGCGGCGCGGTCCTCCGCCACGACCAGCCCGCCCGCATCGGGGATGTCGCTACGGATCTGGTCGAGTTCGGCGGCGCCGATCCGCAGGAGAGACAGCATCCAGTCGCTACCGGCCCGGAGCGCGACATCGAGAGTCGCGGCGGCGGTCGCCTCATCAGTGAGCGTGCCGGACTCGACCTTGCCGCAGTCGATCCATCGGGCGTCGCCGTCGTAGGCGTGGAAAACGACGCTGCGGCAGACGCCGTCGTTCACCGCACGGCCATAGCCGTACTCGTAATCGACCTTGACTCGCTGCTTCCCGGTCGCGTCGGCCGGGTGGTAGGTGACGAATGGGATCGGGTTCGGGTCCGACCGCCACGGCGTGCCAGTCAGCGCGAGGCGACGCGTGGCGGGTTCGAACGCATACCGGAGCCCATCGCCCCAGGACCGGCTATCACCCGCGTGGTGGATCTCGTCGAAGACGGCAAGGGTCGGAGTGCGTCCAGCCGCGCGCCGGGCGAGGTCCTGCGTGGCCCCTTTCATCACCTGTGCGTAGGTGACGACGAAGCCGTCGTAGCCGGCCTTGCCGATATCGTCCGCCGGATCCTTGACCGGGCGGAGGTGGATGCCGACCTCGGCGGCTTCGTCGCACCACTGGTCACGTAGAGCGTCGGACGGCACGACTATGGCGATCTGACGGATCGTCGCCGGGCGGAGCGCCTCTGCGACGAAGAGTGCGAACCGGGTCTTGCCTGCGCCGGGCGTTGCGCAGGCAAGCCAGTCGTGGCGCCCCTCTACCAGGTACTTGTCCAGGGCCTCGGCCTGCCAGCCGCGCGGAACGCTCATTCGATCTCCCTTGATCAGGTTGCAGGTCGGGCAGAGCGCCTGCCCGTTGATGACGTCAGTGACGCCGCCGTGGGAGTACGGATCGACGTGGTCGGCGTGCCATCCGGGTTCCAACTCAACACCGCACCTGGAGCACCGACCGTCGGCCGCGAGGTAGAGCGCGGCCCGCTCGCGGCCGTTGAACCTGCGACGTTCGGTCACCCGACCTCCCCACTTGTCGAACGTCTGTGCACTGACTCTACCACAAGTCACTTGCGATAGTAGCTTGGTATAGCATCTTGCGCATCGTGCATGCACGCGGGATCACGGGTGGACCGATGCCCCACTGCCACACCCGGTTGTGCAACCGCGGTGTGGAAAACTGGTGTACGTGGACGAGGGAGGAACCGACGCAATGGCCGAGCTGGAAATCGTCTGGCGACGGCACGCGCGGCGCCTGGCCGCAGCAGACGAGAGCCGCATCGAAGCTCACGAGGCGATCGTCAAGGCGCTTCGTGAAGGAGCCAGGCCGCGCGACGTCATCCGCACGACCGGACTGACCGGCGAGGCCGTACGGCAGATTGCGCGCAAGGCGGGGCTTCCGCCGCTGCGTGAGGCCACAGTGGTCTCCAAACGGCAGGCCGAGTCCGACCAGGGCTGACGTCACGCCACCTCCACCCACGCCAGCAGCCCGTCCATGTCCTCCGCCGGCACCGCAGTGGCACGGACCCGCTCTTGATAGGCGTGGTAGGCGGCGCGGATGGTCTTCTCCGGCTCCTCTGCGTTCACCGGGCGCCGCC
>NZ_CADDZT010000031.1:6858-15490 GCF_902812655.1 Candidatus Frankia meridionalis
GAGGAGTCGGGTGCGGTAGGCGTCCAGCGCGGCGGACCACTTACCCACATCTGTACGCCTCGTTGCACATCCAGCCCGCACGACATCGACGTCTTCCTCGCTCACCTCGGGCAGGACGAGTCGGCCGCTGGAGACGAGGAGCGTGAGACGGGCGGGGAGTTCGTCGCGGGAGAACCGGCACTGATAGCCGGCCTGCATGACACCAAGGAGGAGCCACGGGTCCGGATCGTTAAACCGCGGGGCGTACACCCACGCCTGGTCGTCGTCCGGATCTGTGGCCGACCGGACGACGTCACCCGGCTTCCAGCTCTCGACCGGGGCGATGATCTCGATCGTGACGGTCGGGCCGGCATTGAACCTGATTGTTTTCCCGCCGTCCATGACCAATCTGCCATCTTCGTTCAACACGCCTTCGTGGACGCCGGTGACGCGTACCCGGTCGCCGGGTTGCGGGGTGGCGGTCATATGTGGCAGTCCACGATCGTGAGCCGGGCGTTCGGCTTCAGTGACTCGATCAGTGCGGCCACCCGGTCGTTCCAGCCGGTCTGGGAGACCTGCTCATCGGACATGCCGAACCAGCCCATTCGGCCCTTCGCGGCCCACTCGCCGTCCTTCACGACGGCGTATGGCGCGAACGCACAATCGCCTGCCCGCTTTACAAAAGCGTCGCAGCTATGCTCGTCAAGGTCAGGGCCGAAATAACCGTGTGGGTCATTGATCCACCAAAGATCGTGGTGGCTGCACAGTGCGCGGATGTACGGCTGGACGCGCCATTCATGGCGGGCCCGGTTGATGGCGTCATGGTTGGGCAAGTCGGGGGCGTCGATCGGGGAGCCCATGGCACGCTCGTAGATCTGTGACCATGGCTCACCCATGCCGTGCTCACGGACCGCATCGCAGACGGCGGCGACATAGACAGTCCACTGCTTGCGAGCGTCGTCTTCCGCCTCGGCGCGCATTCCGGCGAGGTCGACATGGCGTTTGATAGCCGAGTTGGCCCTGACGCCGCGCTTGCTATTGGGCGGGTCCCAGTCTTTACCGCCCAGACGAGAGAGTATCGCCGCGAACTCGCTGTACTCGGCGGTCGCCTTCAGAGCCTCGTAGCGGGCGGCTTCGACGTGTGCCGCCAGCGCCAGCGTCTCGGCACCCTCGGCGTTCAGCAGCCAGAAGCCGTGCCAGCGGCCACCCTCACGCCAGTAGTCCCACTTGCTTTTCGGGTTTCGGGTCGACCACTTGCCGACTTGACCCTCGTGCACGAACAGCGAGGCTTCGTTGGCATATTGGCCGTTGTGGTAAGCGACGACCTGCTCCGCCGTGACCGGCGCGTCCTCGTCGAGTCCGAGTGACTTGCGAGCGTCGGCGGCGAACCAGTGGTTACCGGGCTCCTTGACTTCGACGTACCGCTCGACTTCGAGGTTCTCGTCGTAGGGGGCAAGCTGACCGGCGACGTCATTGCCGATGACCAGGACTGAAAAGTGGCTCACCCCGTCGCCGCCGCCGGCTTCGGCTGGATCATCTGCCCGAACAGGGCGATGGCGGCCGTCTGGAGATCACTCACTGTGGGAGCGAGGTACTCACGTGCGACAGCCCGAGCGGCGTCCCCAGCGGCGTCCCAAGCGGCGTCCCCAGCGGCACCCCAACCGCCGGCCCGAGCGGCGTCCCCAGCGGCACCCCAACCGCCGGCCCGAGCGGCGGCCCGAGCGGCGTCCCGAGCGGCGTCCCGAGCGGCGTCCCCAGCGGCGGCCCGAGCGGCGTCCCCAGCGGCGTCCCAAGCGGCGTCCCCAGCGGCGTCCCGAGCGGCGTCCCAAGCGGCGGCCCAAGCGGCGTCCCGAGCGCCGTCCTCGACGGCGGCCCAAGCGGCGGCCCGAGCGGACGCGGCGTGCGACGCTGCCTCCCGGACGACGTCGCCGATCGCCGCCGCATCCTCCAGGGATGCGATCGGCCGGTGATCGGCGAGCAGATCGGCGTCCGCCGTGAGCGCCGGGACCAGCCGTAGCCACGCCGGCACGTACACGCGGATCAGCCAGTCCAGCGCCAGGTATCCCCGGGCTTCGTCCAGGCCGTCACTGACGGTGTTCAGCAGTCGAGGGACGTATGGAATGAGTTCCTGCCGCTTGTCGTCAGGGAGGATGTCGTTCAGGTTTCGGCCGAACGCGCCGAGCACGGGCGAGACGCACTCGGGGTGGTCTGACCAGGGCTCGCCTGCCAGATAGGAGGCCATCTCTAGCAGGCAGGCGCCCGACTCGATGCTTTCGTGGCCCCCTTTGGCAAGCCTGACATCGGCAGGGATCTCACGCACCATTGCTGATCACCTTTCGGGCACGGCGGGCACGGTCGCGATTGCGGTAGCAGGCCGCGCAGCGACGGGCGCCGTTCTGGCGGTAACGGACGTTGTCCCCGGCGTAGGGGTGGCCCTGCGGGCAGTGCGTGACAGCGGCGGCCTTGACTGCCAGAACGGCACGACCAAGATCGAGATTCTTGGTGCGGCCCTTGCTTTGCCGGTCGATCATGTTGTCCCGGTTCGTTCCCAGGAAGAGGTGCGCCGGGTTGCAGCACGGCGGGTTGTCGCGCTGGTGGCAGACATGTAGATCGCCGGGGTGGCCGTGGGTGAGCCACCAGGCGACTCGGTGTGCCTTCTCCATGCGATCCGCGAACCTCAACGAGCCGTAGCCGTCGGCGTTGAGGCGTCCGGTGAACTCCCAGCATCCGCTGGCCGCGTTAAGAGTGCAGCGACCCCAGAGTCGGGCGAAAGGGGG
The DNA here is from genome assembly GCF_902812655.1 of Candidatus Frankia meridionalis. Lineage (GTDB taxonomy): Bacteria > Actinomycetota > Actinomycetes > Frankiales > Frankiaceae > Protofrankia > Protofrankia meridionalis. The sequence continues at coordinate 9,615 of NZ_CADDZT010000031.1, forward strand.
CGTCCCGGCTTTGGGGACGCCGTCACTGCGCAGAACCAGTGCCGCTCGCGAGGCCTCCAGTAGGCAGGCCCCCGTCTCCCAGGAGTTATGTCCGCCCTTGGCCAGGACGAGGGCGGCGAAGTCAAGTTCGCGCATCAGACTGTCACCTCTGTGCCTACTGCGCTGACGGTGCCCTCGACGACGGCGCGTACCCGGTCGCCGGGTTGCGGGGTGGCGGTCAGCGTATTTCTCCTTCGTCGAGGATCGTTATTTCCGGGCAGGTCTCGCCGGCGTCGTATCGGCGGCCGTAGCCGCCGTTATCACACCAGTGGATGCCGGCATGTCGTGCGCGTCGACGGAGTTCGGCGTCCTGCGCGGCGCGTAGCTGTGTTTCCAGTTCGCGGATGCGCATGGTGGCTGTGGTCGGAGTGGCGGTAACGTGCCGGACGTCCGGCGGGTCTTCAAGATCGTAGACGCCGTTCAGGTCATCCATGATGTGTTTCCTCTACGGTTTCCGCCGTGGCGTGTTCGATCGGTGGGGAGGGTGTTGTGCGTGGTCGTTCAGCCGGTCTACGACCGTGTCAACCGCCTCGGTCGGGATGCGGATATTATCCAGGGGACTCCTGCATCTTTTTTTCTCGTTGTTTATGCTGTGCGTACTGCTGGCAGGTGGGGCATCTGCGTGTGGTTTCGTGTTGGTCGGGGCCGGTTCCGCTGGTGGTGTGGATGTCGCCGCGGTCGCATCCCCGGTAGGGGGTGTGGTGGCAGGGGCATCCGGTGACGCCGCAGCCGGGTTGATCGAATCGGTTGCGGGGTGGACGGAGTGGTTTACTTAGTGGTATTCGGCGTCGTCTTTTGATGCGTTCGATTCTGTCGGTGATGTTCTGGTGCCAGTCCTTGTCTGCCTCATCCTCCGACATCGCTACGGTCTCCTCTGTGGCAGTGCGATATGGGTGCGCTGAGGTGCTGTCAACGGCGGTCCGGGCCTGTACTGAACCCGGCGACGAGAACGATCAATCGTTTTCCTGGGTGTAGAGGAGGGTGTAGTCGGCGAGGTGTGTGGCGAGGTCGCGGAGAACGAAGGCCGCATTGGCGTCCGCGGGGAGGGTATCCGCTGCGGTGAAAATCGCTTCGATGAGGTCTGCGGCGGATAGGTAAAGCGCGCTGTCTCTGCCGCGTGTGGACCGGACGAAAGTGACGGGTTCGCTGTGTCGTTGTCGTCGCCGAAACATTCGTATCAATTGTTCCTCACACGAAGTAGTATGTGGAGTAGCATATCGATCCGGTTTTCTCTAGTATGTAATGCCGATTATGGGACATGAATTTGTTTACGTTTCGGCATTTTATGCAGGTTGCGAGTTCGCATCTGACCTTTACGTGTTTGATGCAAGAATAGATCGCTGGGACCTGAACGCCAAGGCATTCCGATGAGGTGCACCGGTCGCCATAGAACGGTTTGTGTTGGACGACGATTTCCGGGCAGGACAGGTAGGGCTTTAGACCCTCGACAATGTAACGATCATAGTCATATTCGGACGCGGAATGAGGACGAGCATATACGCATCCGTAGCTATTGTGGAAAACTCCGGGATGATCGTCTCCGTAGATGTGCGGTGGAGGAAACTCGATCGTGCTGCCGGGTTTCGGGAGTTCGCGGCAGGAGAGGCAGTGCCCGGCGGGAAGTCCGGTGAGTTGAATGCGACGGGCGGCAACGCCGCCGTCGACGGCAGTGCCGCCGGCCGGGTCCGGATCCCATTCGGCGAGCATCCCATCCATGGTCCGGTAGATCGGAATGCTCGGGTACCGAGCACGGTCGACCAGGCTATTGGGGTCCGCGAGTGCGACGATCCGCATGTGCTGTGCGCGCCAGCCGGTGTCGTGCCAGATGACGTGGCCGGAGAGCCGGACGACTCCGGAGACGGATACACCCTCCATCCGCATCATGCGGTCGGTGGGTGGACGGAACCACGCGTAGAGACCGCAGTTGCAGTCGAAGTCCGGTGCGACGTGTCGTTTGTCTACGCCGCACCAGGCCGACTCCTGTACTGTTTGGCCGCTCCAGGGGATTATGTATGTCCAGCCGCCCAGGGATCGGAGCCCGCCGTCGGAGGCATGCCAGAGGCGGAATCCGGTGAGGCTCACGCCGGAACCGGAACCGGAATCGGTGCGGGGACCGGTGTTGTTTCCGGCATGATGATGATCTCTTCCGGGTTGTCGTGAGGTTCCTCGGTGATGCGTCGGGGCTCGCCGATTCTGGCCATAGGCGGTTATCTTCTCCGATCGACATGTTTATGTACGAACCGTATCTGTGCCGGATGCGTGCGACTAGGCCCGGCCGGGAAATGGTTTGATGTGTTGCTCTGTGGTGGAGTGGGGGTTGACGCCGATCGGTTGAGACCGGCGTCAACCCCCCGAAAGGTACAAGTTGCTGGTGTAGCGGCATTGCCAGCAGCGTTTGACCGCGTTCGCGGATAGGCCCCCGCGGGGGGTTTCCGCGGTGGGGTGCGCATCCACCCATCCGTAATCACAGACTGTGTGGGTGCAGGTGCAGCCGGGGAGTCCGCAGAGGGTTTTCCGGACGGGGTAGGACGACGGTGGGACGCGTCGCCGTGTATGTATCGTGATTCGCGTCATCGCCTACCCCTCTACCTATTTCGGACTACCGTCATCAAACGGTAACCGATCAAGGAGGGTACGGCAACCCTATATTACACCCAATGTTCCTTTTGGTTGAGGACGACGACGAGTGCCGGACGTATCCGGATCTCGTCGCCGGTTTCCCCGTCGCCAGTGACGAGGGTGAGGTGGGGGACGTCCGATCGTTCCGGTGGTGGGCCGGTGGGTTTCCACCCGGGGGATACCCACCGGTAAATGATGTTCCAGTCGACGGTGGGGAAGTGCCGGGCGAGGACCCCGCCGGAGTTCGCCGCCGGTGTCGGCCGGGCTTTCCGAAACCCGGTGACGGTCCTGAGGTATTCGGCGCGGGCGTGGATTCCGTTCTCTCGATGCCGGGGGCAGTAATCATGAACGGTTGCGGTTCCGTCTACCCATGACCACGCAATGTAGTGGAATCCGTGTGTGAAGTTCGTGTCGCAGGCTCGGCCGTTCCCGGTGAGTGCCCGGCAGCGGCGGGGACTGTTGGGTACCCGGTACCGGGGCACATCCGCGCGGAGGATACGGATCACCCACTGCCGTCGCGCTTCCTGATTGCCGATTTTGACGGCGAGCGCGGCGACGTCGGTCACCGTCCACGCTTCGCCGCTCATTGACGGATCGTGGTACATGACCCAGGCGAGGGCTAGGCCGAACTGTAGCCCGCCGGTTGTCATCTCGGGGTCTCCGTAGAGCGCGGTCACGCGGAGGTCGAAGGTGACAGCGTCCGCGCCGCGTCGTTCGGCCATCACCCGGTCCCATGCGTGGCGAGGGTGGTGTGGGTCCGTCGGCGTGGGGGGCGCGGCGGCCGGCTCCTCCACCCGTATCTCACTGAACGCTCGCGTTCTTCACGATGGTCTGCCACGCCACCTCGCGATGTTCGTGTATTGCCTGGCTGACGGATGGTGTGTGTTGTCCGGGCCAGGTGCAGCCGTTTCCGCAGCGCCAGGAGAAACCTCGTACGGAGCCGAAGATGACGACCTGATGTCCGGTGATCGGGTCTGGGGTCGCGCGCCGAAGCGCCGCCGTCACCATTTCATCTATCTTCTTCTGATCATCCATCGCTGTTTTTCCTCGCCAGGGTCGGGATAGCGACCGGCAACGCCTGCCGTGACGTCGGGTAGAGACGACCGCCCGAGGTGAGGATCGACGGGACAGCCTGCGTCGACGTGCATGTGGATGGGTAGATGACCGGCCGGTGCTCGACCGGCCGTGCGCTCCGCGGGATGAACACAGCACAGAGAAAGATCACGCCGGTGCCGAAGAGGAGGAGGAGGGGGCGGAGCCATAGCCGGCGGCCGGGGAGGACGAACGATCCCGAAACCACCGCCACACGCCGCCCAGGAAGATCTTTACGCATTGGTGGTCGTCGTCTGCGTGTGGACCGGGCATGGCCCGGTCGCCGGACTGGACCAGCAGACCGGGTTGAGGCCCGGGGTCCAGCGGAAGGTGCAGGTGCAGAGCGCGAGTGGTGGGGTGAGCTGGTCGCGTCCGCGGGGGTCGATGAGTCCCCAGTCATTCATCATCGTGCGGAGCTGCCCGGGAGTGACCCCGAGGGCGACGGCGAGGGGGGGGAGGTCATCCCCCCGAATGCTGATGATGTTGTTGGCGTAGTCGTCTCGGACACGCTGGATATGTTCGACCCAGCGGCGGACCGGTGCGGCGGTGTCACCGGCGTCGCCTCCGAGTCGTCCGAGACGGACAAGGTTGACCACGATCCGTGTGGACGGTCGGGGGACCCGATCGGTGGTCCGGTCACCGATGATGGCCTCGATCGGGACCCCGTAGAGGTCGGCGAGGCCGGCGAGGCGGTCGAGGGTGAGCGCCCGGTCGCCGCGCTCGTAGCTACCGATCGCCGAAACCTTGTACCGGCCTTCCGACTTACCCGCGGCCTGTACGAGGGATAGTCCCTGCTGTATCCGGACCCGGCGGAGCCTGTGACGGATGTCGTCTACTGTTGTGGTCATGGGGGTGGGGTTCCTTCCTATTCGAAGCGGGCGACGGCGATCGCATCCGTGTGGGTGGTGAGCTGCCGACGGATGACACCGCCGGACCGGACGGCGTAGTAGTCGTTCGGTCGTCGTGAGACGCGGCTTTGGTCGTGTCTGTCGTCGGCTGTGTAGGCCGCTACCGACCGGGATACCTGGCCGATTCATACCCGGGGATGATCGACTTGGTGCGGGTTGCCGGTACGCTCACCGTTCGCGCGGAGGTGGTAGAGCAGCCAGCGGATCCGATCATCGTTCGGGAGTGCGTAGAGATCTCCGTTCATGTTCCCCACCCACCCCATATGATCTTGCAGTGGGGGCAGGTGTGGAGGACAACGTTCCCCGCGGGGATACCGGCGTCGTCGAGTTCCCGTCCGACCTCCTCGCGGAGGAACTCGCCGAGCGGGGTTCCGTTCAGATGGCAGTCGGGGCAGCGATTATCGCCAGGCAGGTGACTGCACGCCCGCCATCGGGTGAACGTTCTCATCGGGATCTCGGCGTGGATATCCCGCCGTTCACGACGGGGAGGAAACGCCGCTCCATCAAAGTGGGCATGTGTTGATGCTCCCGATCTTTCGTGTGGGGTCCCGCACCGGGAAACCGCCCATCCTCCAATCGGCGTTCCCGGTGCGGGGGTCTGCGGGATGATCCCTACGTGGTGCGGTGCTTGTGGAGTTCCGCGACGAGCATCGGGATCCAGAAGTGCGCTGCCGCAACAAACGTAAGATCATCAGATTGTTGATGTTCCGACGGGTGGATCACGATCTGTTTCGTTGTCGTGGACATGACCCGTCCGTCGGCGGCCGTCCACGGACCCGGGGTTGTCCTCGCCCACGCCTCCATGACGTGGGCGAGGTTGAGCCGTTCGACCCGGGGGATCGGGACCGTGTCGGTATCGACTGGGTTCCCGCGGGAATGACGGAGGAGGTGTCTCCGCCGATGCCGGCTCACGGGTCCCGGTCCGGACCGGCCCGCCGGTAGGGGCGCTCCTCATCCCACATCGGGGGTCGTCCGGAGCCGACGGGCGCATGGGCGATGTCCTCGACGGTCGGGGTTGTCATGGGTGGGGCCGTCCCGTGCCGGGTTGCGTCGCCGGCGGCCACTGCCGGTCGGGGAATATCTCCGCGTCCGGGCTGCCGGCGGGGGTGTCCTGAACGTCGGCGGCGGCGATGAGGACCCCCGACGGGATGACGATCACCGTGTCGGGTGGGAATTCCTCCCCGGCCGCCCGACGGGCATCGAACTCGTCCGCGGGGA
>NZ_CADDZT010000031.1:15865-23045 GCF_902812655.1 Candidatus Frankia meridionalis
TTCCCCGCGGGGGTGCGGGTGACGGCTGTGTCGGGACGTTGATCCGTTCCCGTTCCCGTTCCGGTGTGGGTGTGGGTGTGGGTCGGGTGGTGTTGCCCTCGCGGACCACGGCGCCGGTGTCCGGGTCAACCTCGATCACCTTTGACCCGTCGATACCGTCCTGGTTGAGATCTGTTCGCACGGATTCATCCACGGCGATAGCCTGGCCTAGGGCCTCACTGCTCAGCGGGGTGTACCGGCCGAGCTGTTTGATCACTTTCGCGAGGGACATCTGCTGGTAGTGGTTCCGCCAGGCGGGGCTGTTCCGGGATGGTGCGGCCTGCCGGATTTTCTCGATCTGCGCCAGGTTGAGGGTGGTGGCATTGGAGCCGCCGTTTTTGTAGCGGATGACGGCGTAGCAGCCGATGTGCGGGCCGGGGTCCTCCCACACGATCGGGTCGTGTTCGATAACGTCTCCGCCGGTCCCCTGCCGGACCCGGATTCGTCTCTGTGTGAATTCGTTTGCATACACGTTGTGCGCGGTGATGTCGAGGACTTGTCCGCTTCGGTGGGCGAGGTTGACGAACCCCTTGTAGCCCATCACGAAGGTGCAGACTTTACGCGGCCGATCTTCGTCTTTGAAGGGGATTAGGTAGGCTTGTCCGAGCGGTCCGCCGGGTTCGAGGCCTAGCTGTGCGCTGGTCATCAGCGCACCCAGCACGGTGAGCGGGTCGCAAGCTGCGAGTCCTCGGGTTTCCCGGATTGTTGTGATTGCGATCCGGATGAACCGGGACGGGTCGAGGCCGAGGTTCCCCGGGATCGCCTTCCTGAATTCGTCAGCGATCCCGTTTACCCGTCCGATCATGTCGCTGATCGGGGCAAGTTCCCCACTGGGACTGCCGTTCCCGGACGTCGGCCGTTCCCCGACTTTCTCACGGAGCCGCGCGGTGCCCGCAGCCATCACGCCGCCGCTTTCGCCGGCCGGGTCTTCGGTGCCGGGGCGACGGCGAACCGCCGGTACGTCGTCGCGGCGACGGTGTGTCCCCGCCGTTCGCTCTCTTTCCACGTGTACAGCTTTTTCCCGTCCGTGTCGACGGCAATTTCACCGTCTCCGAGAAGCGCTTTCAGCGCATTTTCGGCTCGCGCCTTCTTCTCCCGCGCCTTGATCATTTCCCGCATCGCCTCGGCGCGGTCCGTGAGATGCCTCGCCGTGGTTATCCCGCTGACCGTAACGGTCTTTTCGGGTGTGACATCCCAGAGCCGTTTGAGCGCGGCGGTCGTCGCCGCGGTCCCATCGGTCTCCGGCGGGGTACCGGTGTGGACGAGGCGGAGGAACGCTCGGGCCTCGGCTAGGAGCATCGCGCCGAGTTCCCGGTCCCGCTCGTAGTACACAATTTTCAGGCGGCTCCCCCGGGTGTAGCCGCCGATGTAAAGGCCGGCGATGTAGCCGCCGGGGAGGTCCATGACCTCCATCTGCCATTGGTGTTGAAGGATGACGTGCTCCGGGACCTCCGGTTCTCCCTCATCATCATCCCCGTTCCATGCCTGGTTGGGGTACCCGCCGATCGTCTTGATCTCCAAGACTTCGACGGGGTCTCCGAGGTTCCGCATCGTCCGGTCGGACGGGTAGAGGAGCCGGTCGGGGTTCGCCCGCGCCCACGGATGGTCCGCATGGGCGTACATGCCGCAGGGGAACACGCCGAGTTCGGGATGCCGGTCCTGGAATGCGTCCGCGACCGGTGCCTCTAGGAGGTTTCCCCAGTAGAGCGGACCGTCCGTGGGGTTGTTGTCCTCGATCGGCATGGTCTTGTCCACCCACAGGCTGTAGGGGGACGCCCAGGGGGAGAGACCGAGGATCGCGGCGATGTCGGAACTGCCAATTCCGACCTGGCGTTCCGCGAGCCATTCCGGCCGCCGTGCGCCGAGGGGAAGAACGAGGGTCGGTGCCCGGCGGGCCGCATCCGTCGTGGTCATGTTATGTGCGCCTTTCTTTGGCGCAGTGCTTCCCGCGCCTTGTCCGTTAGCTGGTATCGACCGTCCAAGGTCGATACTAAGTTTCGTGCTACCAGTCCGGCGATGCGCCGTTTAAGCGATTCGATATGCGGATGCACCCCGATGAGTATTTCGAGGTGTCGCGTCACTTCGCCCAGCACGGCCTTGTACCCGCCGCTGGAGCGGCCGATAGCCGTGAGTAGGACGTCGTCATGGACGTTCCCGAGGGTGGGTTCCGCCACATCGGGTCCCGTGGCTACTTCCCGTAGCCTTTCCTGTCCCCAGTCGGTCAGACGGTAGTAGTGGAATATTCGTCCGTCCGGGTTGCGGTGGTCTTCCTTGCTCATAAGGCCCTGCGCGTTCAACCCGTCCAGTACGGGTTGAACTTTCATGACGGAGGTGGGGGTTCCTCGCCGGGCGCCTATCGCCTTCGCGACACCCGCTGTTCGGAAGCCGTGCACCTTATGGCGGACTCGGTGATTCGCTAGTAGCAGTGCGAGTGCCATGTCCTGCCCGATACCGGGCATTCCCGGCGGTCCTTGCTCGTTGCTCACATCACGAACTTACATGTCCAACATTACACATGCAAGGGCAATTCTAAGATACGTACTTTAGGACGATTTTTACATTATGCAAACATCCGTTCCGGACGATTCATCCGCCACCGGCGCAGTCTTTCCCCGACCGCGGGCCGCCATTTCGTGTTCCTCCACCCGCCGACGCCACGCCGCACCGAATGCCGTCCGTACGTCCCGCTCAGGGCCGTCAAACATCGACCAGCCGATCTCTCGTGCCGCCGACGCCGCAATCGAATCCATCACCGGTTCGGCCTCGTTCAACCGTCGGAGCGCTAGCCACCGGTTGTAGCGCACGGCCTGCCGAAACGCGGCCCCCTCATCCAGCCCGACGCGGTCCCGGACATCACCCGCGGCGGAGATCACCTGCTGGCGGATCCCCATCGGGGTCGGCCACTGCCGGTCCGGTGCGGTCCGCCCGTGTCGATGGATCGCCGCGAGTACGTCCGGGTAGGGGAGATCGGACAGGCCATGCCACCAGGTCGACGGGGTCGTGTCCGCAACGGGGAACGACGGTGCGTAGTCGAGGACGATCCGGAGTGCCTCGACGGCGCGGAGTTCCGTCATCGCCGGATCGGCCGGATCGGCCGGTGGGCCAGCCGCGACCAGGCGGGCCGCGGCGGCGTCTAGGACGACGCGGGGGCCGCCGGAACGCCGTGGTTGATCCGTCGTGTGGGGTCGGGGCTTCCGGCGGGTCGTCCCACGGTGAATCCAGACCTTCCACCGTGCGATCCACCGTTCCGCAGGTTCGGTGCGGTCCGCGTACCAGGCGGTGAACCGGGTGGTCTCGTCAGTGATGTCCTCGTCTGCGATCCCGAGGTTGCGTGCCCAGGCGAGGAGGTCGGGTGGGGGGGTCCAGTCGGGGGGGAGCGGCGCACGTTCCACGTCCCCCGTTTTTCGTGTCTGTTCGACTACTCTTTGTGGCATGCGCAGAGAGAGTTCTTGATGTTCTTCTATGGTCTTCTCTCTACAGAGAGGCGTAGGGATAACCGGCGTTGGCTCACCAACCGTCGGTCTGACCTGCGGATACGCCGATGGCATCTCGATCGACCCGTCTGACCAGTCGGACGCACCTCGAGGTGTGTCCGACACTTCGAACGTCGTGATCCACGTCCCGTCGGACTGTTGCACCCGGCGCCGGCTGACATAGCCGTTGTCCTCAAGTTCGCGGAGGCGGGCGAGGACCGCGGAGCGTCCGTTCCCGCGCCCGTCGCCGCCGGGTCCCGCGGAGACGATGCGGTCCGCGTCCATCGGATAGCCGTTCCGGTGGGAGAGGAGGTAGAGGAGGATCCCCCGTGCCGCCCATGACAGGCGGTTATCGCGGGCCGCGCTGTTCGGGACCGATGTGAACGCACCGGCCGCTACACGGATGATCCTCATCGTGCACGACCGGTGACATCAAAAAAAACCTGCGCGAAGTTTGCCGAGTTCAGTGACACTGTGCTAATCTCATCCTCGTTGTTGAGTTTGTGTGTGTTAGTGCGTGCTTGTGACACGCACTGAGCCTCGCGTGATCCACCCCCTCCAATCGCATAGGTCGTGAGGAACACGGGTCACTAGTGGCCCGGGGTGACCGCCGGTACGGCGTGGTGTGATGTACTTCATGTCACGCCGTACCGGCTATTCGTGCATCACACCACGATCTTGAGCAACAGATCGACAACGGTCGTCCACCTCCTGAACATCGGATGCCCGATCCCGCCTGTGGGAAGTTCCGGGCGGTCGACCCGCCCGCGTCGATATCATGACCTCCATGTCATGGGCTGAATATCTCCAATCCCGTCGGAATAGGTACCGATCAGCACGGGCGATGGCGCTCGCACTCGGAACGGAACCCGCATACCTCGGCAAGTGGATCGAAGGTGCCTACGCCACAGACGTAGTCACCATGAAACGGATCGTCGACATCCTCGATGACTCCTGGGAGTCCGTCCGGATGGAGATCTTCGATGATCCTCGTGCGATGGTCGAGGTCCCCCGGGACTGGCTCCCCGCGTTCCTACCCCCCGATGATGAGAACCGAGCGGCACAGCTAGCCGCACGAAACGCCGCACTCGCCACCTACCATGCGGTCTACGGATCGCTCGTCCCGCCGTACCGACGGTGACATTCGAGACGAAGTCCGACGAGCCGTAGCCGCAGCGCGGCTAGATCAACCGGCGCCATGACCCCGGTGCGGAGCACGAGTGCCACGGTGTCATAGGCCGGGACCCATGCGCCCGCGCGTTGGATCCCGCTCGTCGTGGTCACCACCGACAGTCTCACCCCGCGGGTGACCCCCATCACGACCGGAGCGAATAACTCGCCGAGGTCCGCGAGATCCACCGGACCGATCATTCCTAGCCGGAACGCTAGGGTTGACTCGTCGTCGGTGAGGGTGGGAGCGGCGACGCCGGCGCTCTCCACAACGATCATGCTGACCGTGCGGGAACCCGCATAGAGTCCACAATTGCCTGAATCTGATCATGGTCGAGGAAGTAGGGGCTGGTCATTTGGGACCGCCCCGGGCTGGCCGGCAACTGGTAACAGTCATACCGGCGCGCGGCGAGTGCATCTTGCAGCCACCGCTTTGACAGCCCGGTTCGTTCCGCTACATCGGTTACCCGGTAGAGCCGAGGAACCGACACCAGGAGATGACGGAGGGTCTCTGGGGTGCATCCGAGGATCTGTGCAGCCTCGGGGATTCGCTCCGGGTCGATGTCCGCTTCCATGTCGACGGTCAACGCGATCATGGTCCAGATTATACGCGCAGTACGCGTATTACGCAACATCTCCATAGATGTCGTGGTCCCGTTGTGGGCCTCATACCGGGACATCTTGCCGCTGTGGTGCGAGAAGTACGCACATCGCCATATCCTTGTGAGACATGGAGGGCTCTCGCAACGCTGAGATCACATTCGGTCACTGGGTGCGTATGACGCGAGAGCGGCAGTCGCCTAGCCTCAGCCAGCGAACCGCGGCAGAACGCGCAAGACGCTCCGAGGGATGGTGGCGAACCGCCGAAAAGGGCACTGCGACCTTCGATGACAAGAACCTGATCGCAATCGCCTTCGGACTCGGACTCACCCCGGACGAGGTGTACAGGCAGCTCGGCCGGGAGGTCCCGGAGGATGCGCAGCAGATGTACCGCCGACGCGTGGTCGCCGAGGCCGGGATCCTCGGGGAGACCATCGAACTTGCGGCGCTGATCGGTCGTACCGAAGCGGAACGGTTGCGACCTGTGCTCGAGATGCTACGAAGAATTCGCAACGAATTAACCTGAAATGCCCAGGGTTCGCGCAACGGTAGAGACTCGTGCACTCTGCGCGTAGAAACTTGCCCCCAGCAATAAGCCCTAGGGGGGGCCGGACGAGACACCCATCGACACCGTAGGTAGACGATCGCGCCCTCATAATGTATGGAGGGTCAAACCTACATGAAGATCCAAATCAGACAGGTTCTCGTCGACGCCCCGGACGACTTCCCCGACGGCACGGACGCCGCCGGCATCGTCGAACGCGACGGGGTCATCACCATCGGGATCACACCACGGGCGTTCGACGACCGACGCGAGGCGTGCCGCCTCCTCAGCCGGATCCTCACTGACCTCGTCGCAGGCACCATCCTCATCACCGACACCGTCATGACGGGCACGGAAGGGATCATAAATGGGTTGGGTTGAGAAACACGGGAACGGCTACCGGGGCCGACATCGCCACCTCGGCAAGATCTACGACACGGATCCCTGCCGGCTGAAAAGCGAGGCGAAAGCGGCGCTAGCGGCACTTGTCGCCGATCTTGAGCGTGGCACCTACACGGACCCGCGCGCCGGCCGGATCACCCTCACGGACTGGTTCTCGATCTGGGAGTCCGGCCGAGGCGGACTGAAACGATCAACGTTGGCGACCGACACCGGCCGCGTCACCAACCTCATCACACCGCTGCTCACCTCGAAGGACGGCAGGACTCGCATCGAACTGGGCCTAGTGCCGTTATCCTCCATCTCACCGACGATCATCGGCCAGTGGATCGGCATCCTCAAAACGTTACGTGCGCCGAAAACCGTTCGCAACGCCCATGGCCTCCTCTACGCGGCGCTACAGGGCGCGGTGGAGGACACCCCGGCACGGCTGAGGGTCAACCCGTGCCGGGATACCAGCCGGTACCTCCCCGATGACGAGGGGTACGAGATGGTGTGCCTCACCGGAGAGCAGTTCGCAGTCCTGTATGAGGCGGTCCCGAAGGCCTGGCGGTCCCTCATCGCACTGCTGTTCGGCACCGGGATCCGCTGGGGTGAGGCCTGCGGTCTCCACGTCGACGACGTCAACCTCGCCGCCGGCACCGTCCGGATCGTGCGGGACCTCGACGAGGTCAACGGACATCTCGAGGAGGACACCCCTAAGACGAAACGCTCCAAGCGGGTGGTGCCCCTCAACGAAACCCTGGTCGCGATCCTCGCCGCGCTCATCCGCGGGCGGGAGAAGACCGAACCCGTGTTCCTGACCCCGCGTGGATACCGTCCCCGGCGGAACAACTTCGGCCGCCGGGTGTGGCATCCGGCCGTTGGACGATCAAAAATTGGTGTCACCCCCCGTGTTCACGATCTGAGGCATAGCTACGTCTCGTTACAGCTCGCTGGTGGTGTGCCGATCACC
>NZ_CADDZT010000031.1:23115-24659 GCF_902812655.1 Candidatus Frankia meridionalis
CACCACCTATTCGCTGTACGGCCATCTGCTCCCCGACTTCGATCGACGGATCTTGGTTGTCCTCGACTCCGTGCTCCCCTTCGAAACGTTTGCTCCCACCCTGCTCCCAGGAGATCAAGTTCTCGTCTCGTGATGTTGCAAAACCCCTGGAACTATTGGGGTGAGTGACGGGACTTGAACCCGCGACACCCGGGACCACAACCCGGTGCTCTACCAGCTGAGCTACACCCACCACGTACCGAAACCGCACCCTGAGAGTGGACCCGTCCACGGCGTTGTCACCTAACCGTGGTGTCGCCCGACGGCCGTTTCACCATGATCGTATCATCACGTGTGATCGGGTCACCGGGGCTGAGCGGCCCAGCTGCTCAGGCGTTGCTCATACTACCGGTCGATCCTTCCTTCTGGCCACGAGGTTTCCGGTGTTTGCCCGGGGCGTTCCGGTAGCGCTCGGGCAGCACTCAGACGGCGGCCGGGGGAGCGTCCGCGGTGTCCGTACTGTCCGAGCGGATCTCCCGGGCCACCTCCCGGGCGAACTCGCTGGTCGGTCCCGGATGCGGCACGAAGATTGCTTTCCGGTAGTACCGCAGTTCGTCGATGCTCTCCCGGATGTCGGCCAACGCGCGGTGGCCACCGCGTTTGGTCGGTGCCGCATAGTAGGCGCGGGGGTACCAGCGGCGGGCCAGCTCCTTCACGGTCGACACGTCGACCATCCGGTAGTGCAGGTAGCCGTCGAGTTCCGGCATGTACCGGGCGAGGAAGTTGCGGTCGGTGGCGATCGAGTTGCCACACAGCGGAGCCTTGCCCGCGTCCGGTACCTGAGCTCGGATGTAGTCGAGTACCTGCCGCTCGGCCTCGGCCAGGGTCACTGTCGACGCCCGCACGGCCTCGGTCAGACCCGAGGTGGCGTGCATCTCCTGGACCACGGCGTCCATCTCGGCGAGGGCGGTCTCCGGCGCGGACACGACCACGTCCACACCGTTTCCGAGAATATTGAGTTCACTATCAGTCACGAGACAGGCAACCTCCAGCAGAAGATCGGAGGCGGCGCTGAGCCCGGTCATCTCACAGTCGATCCAGACGAGGCGATCCATATCTCGTTGACCTTAGGGTCTCGGGGTCGAGACGTCACGCGGAGGTCCGACTTGGAGCCGCAGTTGTCCGTCCGGAGATACTCGTGGCGGACCGGGCAGGCTGACCGGGTCAGCCACGGGCGGACCCGACCGGCGTGGTAGTGCCCGTGTTGAGGATGTGGAACGTCACCGACAGCGGCAGCAGGTTCAGGCGCGTGGCACGAGCGGTCAGAACGTACGACCCGTTCGGGCACGTTGTCGTGTCCCATGGAGCGTCGTTGACGGGCGTGAAGACGAATATCGGCCCGTTGTCCGTGTACGAAACGGTTTTGGGCCCGGTCAGGGTGAACAGGACGGGGCCGGGTGATCCCCGAACGGACAGCTCGATCTGGACGGTTCCGTGGACGGTGTCATTGGGGATGACGCCTACGAAGCCCAGAAGTGCCGGTGTGGTGGTGCTCTCCGCCGGGG
>NZ_CADDZT010000031.1:25291-27346 GCF_902812655.1 Candidatus Frankia meridionalis
GGGCGGGGCCGTGGCCGAAGGTCCCGGCGCGGGGAGGGGCGAAGGCTCGCCGGCGGTCCCGGTTGCGGTAATCGGGGCCTTACCCGGCTGGGTGGAGGTGAGCCTCGGGCTGTCCGCCGAGGGATCCGGCTGATCATGATAGGACGTCACCAACAGCGGCATGAGCGCGAGGGCGGCCACGAACATCAAGACGCCGAGCCCACCCCGCCTCAGCAGTCCCACAGGCCGGTGCACCCTTTCCGTCCATCTGCCCGATTAGTAACCACCTGACCTTATCGCTGACATGGGACCGGTTGTTGGAATGTTTGTCCGCGCGCACGCTGTACGTACCCTCGGCGGTCGCGTCGCCGCCCGCCGTGGCGACACCTGGTAGGAGCCGCGGGGACAGGCGATCGTCGCTGCGCCGGGCTCGGGAGGCGGTTCGGCGAGCGTCTTCCAGGCCTCGACGATCAGCTCCCGGGCGTGGGTGCGCCGGGTGGTCAGCGGCGCCGGGCGGGGTGCCCCGGTGGACGGGCCGCCACCCGACGGCGGCCATGGGTGTCGCGGGGACGTTGACGGCTTCGGAGCCGGCCTGCTACTCGCAGGCGCTCTTGCCGCAGGAAATCCGGTCGACTGCAGCTGCGGTCCACGGCCCCGACGGTAGCGGTCCAGATGGCCGGCGGGGCCGGATGTCACAAATCCTTAACTTTACCGGCGGCGTGTCGGGCGCCGACGACACCCCCTGGGAACGGCTCGGGGTGGCCGCCGGTTCGACCATGAGGTCCAGAACCTCCTGGACGTCGCTGACCGGATGCACGGTCGGCGACGCGAACGGAACCGACCTGTGTTTTCCGTCGGATGGCCTTCCGCGGTCGGTCGGCAGGGTGAGCGGGCGGTTACCGGTGACCGGGGCGGTCGGCTTGGTCCGTCCGGGTGATTGCTTGACAGGGCGCGCGGCTCTGAGAGTGTGGGCATGTCCGACACCTTGCGGTCGGTGCATCGTGTCGGATGACGTTCTGCCGGTGTCGTCCTTACCTGTCAGGTGAACTGCGGAGGTCAGGCACCAGTGAGCACACATGACCGCTACGTCATGCCGGCGGGTCACTCCACCTGGGACGTTCCGATGGTCGGCCATGCGCGTTTCTCCTGGGAGTACGACGACGGCCGGGCCCGCCTGCTCGCGCTTTACCAGAAGGGCAAGGACAAGCAGTGGGATGCGGCGACCCGGATCGACTGGTCACTGGAGGTGAATCCGTTTCGTGCGCTTGAGTTGCCGGACGAGACGGTTCCGATCCACGGCCTTCCGGTGTGGGAGAAGCTCGGCCGGCGTGAACGGGACGAACTGAGCCAGCACCTGGTCGCCTGGCAGTTCAGCCAGTTCCTGCACGGCGAACAGGGTGCGATGATCTGTGGTGCCCGGATCGTCGAATCCGTGCCGGACATGGACGCGAAGTTCTACGCCGCGACCCAGGCGATAGACGAGGCCCGGCACGCGGAAACCTACGCACGCTTCCTGGACGAGAAGATCGGGATGATGTACCCGATCAATCATGAGCTGCGGTCGCTGCTCGACTCGACGCTCACCGACAGCCGGTGGGACATGCCCTATCTGGGCATGCAGGTGCTGATCGAGGGGCTTGCCCTGGCTGCCTTCGGCGTGCTGCGTGACGTCACCCCCGCTCCGCTGCCGAAGCAGATCCTCTCCTATGTGATGCAGGACGAGGCCCGGCACGTGGCGTTCGGACGTTTGGTCCTGCGTGACTACTATGCGCAATTGAGTAGTCGGGAGCGTGCGGAACGCGAGGAGTTTGTCGTCGAGAGCTGCTGGTTGATGCGCAACCGGCTACGCGCCGTCGAGGTGTGGGAGAACCTCGGCTTCGACGTGGACGAGTGCCTCGCCGCGGTCGAGACGTCCGCCTACATGCGGGCCTTCCGCAAGCTGCTGTTCAGCCGGATCGTGCCGTGCGTGAAGGACATCGGCCTGTGGGGCGAGAAGGTCCAGGAGACCTACGAGCGGATGGGTGTCCTCGACCTGTCCACTCTCGACCTCGCCGAGATCATGAAGCGGGACGAGGA
>NZ_CADDZT010000031.1:27475-30979 GCF_902812655.1 Candidatus Frankia meridionalis
CCTGTCGGAGCCTCTGCCCGGCCAGGTGGAGCGTCCGATCCGGTCGGTCACGACCGCGCCGTCCGGCCGCGAGGGCGAGGGATTTCCGGTCCGGCGTGCCTTTGCCGGTACCAGCATTGCCGATCTTGATCCCTTCGTTCACATGGACCAGATGGGCGAGGTCGACTACGCGCCGGGCGAGCCCAAAGGCACCCCCTGGCATCCGCACCGGGGTTTCGAGACCGTCACCTACATGATCGACGGAACGTTCCAGCACCAGGACTCCCATGGCGGAGGCGGGATCATCTCGGACGGGGCGACCCAGTGGATGACCGCCGGCGCGGGGATCCTGCACATCGAGACCCCGCCGGAGCGTCTGGTGATCAGCGGTGGGCTTTTCCACGGCATCCAGCTGTGGGTCAACCTGCCCGCGAAGGACAAGTTCAGCCCCCCGCGCTACCAGAGCATCGAGGGCGACCAGGTCCGGTTGGTCTCGTCGTCCGACGCCGGTGCGCTGGTGCGGCTCATCGCCGGGGACCTCGCAGGCCAGCGTGGTCCGGGCTCGACCCACACCCCGATTGCCCTGGCGCACGCGACCCTGGCCCCGGGCGCACGCCTCGCGCTCCCCTGGAACCCGGAGTTCAACGCGCTCGCCTACGTCCTCGCGGGTTCGGGACGGGTGGGCGGTGAGGGCCGGCCGGTCCGCACCGGGCAGCTCGCCGTGTTCGGGCCTGGCGACCACCTGACGCTCGCGGCCGACGACCGGCAGTCCGAGGGGAGCCCCGCGCTGGAGGTTCTGCTGCTCGGTGGTCGCCCGATCCGGGAGCCCGTCGAGATGTACGGCCCGTTCGTGATGAACACCCGGGATGAGCTGCGCCAGGCGGTAGCGGACTACCAGGCCGGACGTCTCGGTGTCATCCCGACGAACGCGCTCATGCCCCACCGCGCGAGCTGAACGTCCGCGCGAGCTGAACCGCCACGGGCGCACTGAACCGGGCGACACCGTGCGTCCGCCTCGCAATCCTGTCACAGTGACGCAAAACATAGGCGAGATGCGGTCGGAAGTGTCATCCGAGGAGGTCGGAGAGCAGTGACCTTGTTAACGGACCGGGTTGCCGTCGTGACAGGGGCGAGCCGGGGGATCGGGCTGGCGATCGCCCGTGAGCTTGTCCGGCGGGGCGCGAAGGTGTGTGTCACCGCGCGCAAGCCCGAGCCGCTGGAGGAGGCGGTGAAGGATCTCGGGGGATCCGAGGTGGCGATCGCGGTGCCCGGCAGGTCCGAGGACCCGGCACACCAACAGGATGCCGTCCATCAGACCATCGACGCCTTCGGACGCATCGACATGCTGGTGAACAACACCGGCATCAACCCGGTCTACGGGCCGGTGCTCGACGTTGATCCCGCGGTCGCGGCAAAGGTCTTCGGCGTCAACGTGCTGGCACCCCTGGGGTGGACCCGCCTCGTGCGCGACGCGTGGATGGGGGAGCACGGTGGCGCGATCGTCAACATCGCGTCGATCGCGGGTCTGCGGACCGCTCCGGGCATCGGGATCTACGGAGTGAGCAAGGCGGCTCTGATCCGCCTGACGCTTGAACTCGCAGTGGAGCTCGGTCCGGGCATCCGCGTCAACGCCGTCGCACCCGCCGTGGTGAAGACTCAGTTCGCGACCGCGCTGTTCGAGGGCAGGGAGGAGCAGTCGGCGTTGGCCTACCCGCTCAAGCGGCTTGGGTTGCCGCCGGACATCGCTGGTGTCGTTGCCTTTCTCCTCTCGGATGACGCCGCCTGGATCACCGGTCAGACGGTTGTCATCGATGGTGGCCTCAGCGTTCCCGTCGCCCTCTGAATGCGCGTCGGTCGGTG
Organism: Candidatus Frankia meridionalis; assembly: GCF_902812655.1. Taxonomy (GTDB): domain Bacteria; phylum Actinomycetota; class Actinomycetes; order Frankiales; family Frankiaceae; genus Protofrankia; species Protofrankia meridionalis. The sequence continues at coordinate 29,315 of NZ_CADDZT010000031.1, forward strand.
ACGGGGCGGCACCGGCGAAACAAATCCTGGCCGGGTGTGACCGGAAATCGGGATCTCGGCATGCCGCCGCGGCAGGAAGGTGTTGGACTGTGGGTACAGAACTCTTCCACGGAGAAGTAGCTGCCATCTAAGATCATGGTTCTGGCGGGCCTTCGCGCGTCAGCGGTTTGCCCCTTACAGGACAGGCACTGAAGGCGAATAGACCTCAAGGTGTCAGAATGTCCCCCGCCGACCTGATCGTGGGGGGATAACCGCTTGTCGACCTCAGCTCATGCCGTCCGCCGGTTGCGGCTGGTCCGATTGGGACGAGTCGTGCTCCTGGCCGCAGCCGCAGTCTTCGCGGTCACGACACTGACCGGTATACGTGACGGGTCGCCCGCGATCAACAGCATCGACCGATGGCTCGGTAATTTTCTGAGCATCGGTGCTGGAGCGACGTGCGTGGCGCGCGCGCTTCTGGTCCGCGGTGAACGGGCGGCATGGGCCGCGCTCGGAATCGGTCTTTTCTGTTATGGCGCGGGTACCACGTACTTCTCCGCCGAGGTTGCGGATCGGGTTCCGATGCCGTCTCCGTCGCTTGCTGATGTGGGCTGGCTCGCGTTCTATGTCGCGACATACGTTTCCGTGATCCTGTTGTTACGCAAACGGGTGTCACGGTTCCATCCCAGTGTCTGGCTTGACGCTCTGATCGGTGCTCTCGGCGTGGCCGCACTGGCCAGCGGGCTTGCCGCCGCCGCCATCGGGAAGGTACGCACGACCAGTCTGTCGACCGTCGGGCTGAACCTCGCCTACCCGCTTGCCGACCTGATGCTGCTGGTGGTCGTGGTCAGCGTGTTCGGGCTGCTGGGCTGGCGGGTGGAGCGGGTCTGGTGCCTGCTCGGTGGCGCGCTCGTCATTTTCGCCGTCGCTGACACGATTGTCGTTGGTGAGGTCGCGACCGGTCGGTACTCCCCGGGTGGCCCGGTCGAGGTTCTCTGGGTACTGGCGCTGGTGCTGCCGGCATACGCCGCTTTCCAACGGCCACAGCGGGAGATGGCGGAGGGGCTCGCCGGCTGGGGTGTGCTGGCCATCCCGGCTCTCTTCGCGGTTGCCGCCATCGGCCTGCTGGTGTTCGGTGCGGTGGTGAAACTGCCGGTGGTGACCGTTGCGCTCGCCGCCGCCACGGTTCTGGTCGCGCTCGTGCGAACCGGGATGACCTTCGCCGAGGTCCGCCAGCTCGCGGAGTCCAAGCTGCAGGCCCGGACCGATGAACTGACCGGGCTCGCCAACCGCCGTGGATTCTTCGAACGGGTGAACAAGGTGGACGGCGGCAACCCTGACACCGGCCGGTCTGCGCTGCTGGTGCTGGATCTGGACCGCTTCAAGGAGATCAACGATTCTCTCGGGCATCCCGCTGGTGATGACCTGCTGAAGCTGGTCGGGCGCCGGATCGCCGCGGCGCTGCGGCCGGAGGACCTACTGGCCCGGCTTGGCGGGGATGAGTTCGCCGTGCTGCTGCACGACGCGGACTCGGCGGTGGCGAGGACGGTTGCCGAGCGGGTCCTTGGCGCCCTTGACCAGCCGTTCGACGTCGGCGGGGTCACGCTGCACGTCGATGCCAGCATCGGGGCTGCGCTCTACCCGGACGACGCTGCCACCGCGAGCGTCCTGCTGCAGCGGGCGGAC
>NZ_CADDZT010000031.1:31462-38601 GCF_902812655.1 Candidatus Frankia meridionalis
GTCCGCCCGCTCCGGGGTGGAGTACTACCGACCCGGCGCTGACGTGCACACCCTGGACCGGCTCGATGTCATCGAAGCCCTGCGCGCCGGACTCGGCCAGAACCAGCTGCGCGTGTACTACCAGATGAAGATCGACCTGCGGACGGGCGGCTGCCAGGCGGTGGAGGCACTCGTCCGCTGGGAGCATCCGACCAGGGGTCTGCTCCAGCCCGACGTGTTTCTGCCTCTGGCCGAGCACACCGGTTTGATGCGCACGCTGACGCTGGAGGTGCTCGAGCTTGCTCTGGGGCAGTGCCGCCGGTGGTGGAACGTCGGCCTGGAGATCGGTGTCGCGGTCAACCTCTCCGCGTCCAACCTTCTCGACAAGGGGCTTCCGGCCAAGGTCGCCGACCTGCTCGCGGCCAACGGGGTGCCGGCGCGGGCCCTCGAACTGGAGATTACCGAGACGACCCTGATGCTCGACCGGATCCGGACCGCCGCCGTGCTCGACAGCCTGCGGGACATGGGCATACGCATCGCCGTCGATGACTACGGCACCGGCTACTCGTCCCTGGCCTACCTACGGGAGCTGCCGGTCGACATACTGAAGTTGGACAAGTCCTTCGTCATGCACCTCGACTCCGACCCGGGGGCGGCGGCGATCGTGCAGTCCACCATCGGGCTCGCGCATTCTCTCGGCCTGCGGATCGTGGTCGAGGGAGTCGAGAGCGAGACTGCGATGCGTCGGCTGACCGACTACGGCTGCGATTTTGCGCAGGGTTACTACCTGGGTTCCCCACAGCCCGCGGAGGAACTGACTCCCTTGCTGTGGCACCGTTGGAACCAACGTTGCTCGGCCGGGTCGGTACCGGCGGAGGACCGGATGGTGACGGCGGGGCTGGAACGGATCAAACCCGCGTCCGCGAGCCGTACGTGGCCCTGACCCGGCTACCCGAGCAGGCAGGCCCGTCGTCATGGGACAGCCTGCCGGAAACCGATCCCGACGATCCGACCGTGTCGCCTGTTGTTGAGGTGTCGCCTGTCGTTGAGGTGTCGCCTGTCGCGGTTGGGGGGGACCTCATCCCGGCAACACTCGTCGGTGCCTACCGGCGGGGGATCTTCCCCTGGCCGGCCGGAGATCCGGTCGTAGCCCGGGACATGAGCCGACGTTTCGGCGCGGCGGTTGCCGATGGACGCATCCCCAACCTTTCCCCGGACCGTCCGGCAACACTCGACCTGCCCTGGTGGTGCCCGGACCCTCGCGGTGTGCTGCCGGTCGGTGCGGTCCACATGTCACGCTCGCTGCGCAAACGACTGCGCACGTGCGGCTGGACCACCACGGTGGACCAGGCCTTCTCCGAGGTCGTCCGAGGCTGTCACCGCGACGACGAGTATGCCTGGATCACACCAGGGCTCGTGGATGCCTACGTCGAGCTGCATCTGCTGGGCTGGGCCCACAGCATCGAGGTGTGGGACGGCGATGAGCTTGTCGGTGGGCTGTTCGGCGTGTTCGTCGGCGGTGTGTGCATGGCCGAATCCATGTTCCACACGCACACCGACGCATCCAAGGTCGCCATGGTCGACTGTGACGCGCGCTTCGGACAGGCCGGCGGTCGGCTCATCGACGTGCAGATCGTCACCGCGCATACGAGGTCCATGGGTGCGGTCGAGATACCCCGGCGGAGTTTCCTGACGATCCTGCGCGAGGCTCGCGACGCCGAGTTGCGGCTCGTCTGCGACCGCCTGCCCGTATCCCGGTTGGTGCAGTCGGAGGCAGGAACGTCCTGAGGAGGTCCGAAGGGAACCCGATGTCGTCCCGGGGCCTGTGCTGTTCGTGCTGTTCGTGCTATTCGTGTTCGGCGGCCGGCGGGAACATGCCGGCAACCTCGTCGAGCACGGAGATCAGGTGGGTGATCTCCTCGTCGGTGTTGGCCGCGGTGACCTGGACGCGGAACCCCACGTTGCCGCGAGGCACCACCGGGTACGGCGCCAGGGTGACGTAGATCCCGCGTTTGAACAGGTGTTTTCCCAGGGCGTCGACGTCCTCAGGTCTACCGATCGGTACTTCGATGATCGGTAGACCTGACCGGTTCAGTGTACGCAGCCCGATCCGTACCATTTCGTCCAGAATGCGGGCGGTCTTATGATGAAGGCCGGTTCGGATGGCGTCGCCCTGTTTGGCGTTGAGTCGCAGGCCGGCCTGCACGGTGGCGAGCGAGGCCACCGGGGACGGTCCGGAGAAGGTGTAGGGCGATGCGGTGATCTTGAGATAGTTCTTCACCTCGGTCGGGCAGGCGACAAAGGCCAGCAGTGACGAGTACGCCTTGGAGAAACCCCCGACCAGGATGATCCCGTCGTAGTTCTCCCCGATATGGCGGACGAGGCTGTTGCCGCGCATCCCGTATGGGTTCGGTTCGCACACATCCCGCTCACCGATGACGCCGAAGCCGTGCGCATCGTCGACGTAGAGGATCGCGTCGTTGGTACGGCAGACGCTCGCGAGCTCCGCCAGGGGCGGCGTGTTGCCGGTCATGCTGTTCACCCCGTCGATACACACCAGCCGAGGGTGGGTGGGACAGGCGCGTAGCAGCTCCTCCAGCTGGGCCGGGTTGCTGTCGTCGAAACGTTGCACGGTCGCACCCTGCGCCCGGGCCATGAGACAGCCTTCTTGGATCGTGCGGTGCGCCTGCCGGTCGACGAAGATTGCTCCCTTCCCAGCCAGTGCCGGAATAATTGACAGGTGGATGTGTGTGATCGTAGGAATCACCAGGCTGTCCTCGGCGCCGAGGAGGTCGGTGAGTTCATCCTCGATTTCTGTGAATAACCGTGGAGAGGCGATCAGCCGTGACCAGCTGGGATGGGTGCCCCATCTGGCGAGGTACTCCGGAACCGCTGCGATGATCTCTGGATTCAGATCGAATCCGAGGTAGTTGCAGGACGCGAAGTCGGACAACCAGTGATCGCCGATACGAATCCGTCGTCCGTCGATCTCGTCGACAATCGAGTCGACCATGGGATGCGTGTACCGCAGCCGCGCGAGCTCGGCCAAGGGGCCCAGCGGCCTGCTTAGCAGCCGGTCGAATGGTCCTGTCGAGGCAAGGGGGGGCTTGAACGTGGGCAACTGCTGTGGAGTACTCGGCAACACCCCTCCTCGTGAAGCTGAGGGGCCTGATGTTACGGGGTTTCTTTAGGCGATCATGTCGTTTTTGGGTAATCGTAACCAGACTGTCGTGTGCGTTCGCATGCATGGTTACGCTATGGTGAATAACGTTCTACGGATTGTTTGTGCCGGTTGGCTTACTGGCCGTGACCAGATGGGGCTGAGCCCAACCGGCGTACGCCTGTACCCGGTATGGGCGCGTACGCCGGTCCGGCTTTCCCGTTCGGGGCGGGACACCCGGGGACCTGATCGTGGGGGCAGGGCGCGGGACGCGCCTTGCGCCCACCTGCGCCCCTGCCGTTCAGGGGCCTGTCGGATCGGCTATGCCGCCACTCGCCCGATCGCCTCCGCGGGACAGAACTCGAGGGCCTGCAGCAGCATCTCCTCCTCTTCCTCGTTCGACGGCTGCCGGCAGATGTAATGGACCTCGTTCTCTTCGTCGTGCTTGAAGAAGTCCGGGGCAACGCCCCGGCAGTTTTCGCAGTCAGTACACTCCGAGTCGACGAAGAACGGTCCCTCGGCGTTCATGGGAAGCCGACGCTTTTCGCTTGCCACATCACACCTCGCATTCGTTGTAGCTGCCCAGTCGATTCTATCGATGAGGGCGCCGGTTGTCGGTCGCTGGCCGTGTTCTGAAGCCGTCGGCAAAAACCCCGCCCCGGGCATTGTGGGTAGAAGGCCCATGGGTCGAAATACCCGCGTCCGCCGACTGTCCGCCGACTGTCCGCCGACGGAGGCCGAAACGTCGGTCGATCCTCCTCGCGGTCGCGTGGACGATCGGGGACTGTTGACCGCGGCAGCTGTCAACGGATCCCCGAAGTCGCAGGTCGGGGTGTTGATCGACTGTGCTGTCGCTACTCAGGGACATCCGCGGTCTGTCCGGAGGATGTCGGAGGAATCCTCCGGGGATGCCGCGCGGACCGGCTTCGCGGCAGCCATGAACCTGGTACCTGTTTCTGTCGTCCGGAGTATCGGGTGCTTTCCCGTCATAGGGTTCTAACCCTGCCGAAACGCGGGCCGTACGGTTGTCGGGGCCCGTTCGTCGACATGGGCCGCGAAGCCGCACCTAATGCCTGGAGAAGGAAAGGACGAACGTCTCGGCGAGACAGGACGGATGCTCCCGTTCCGGGAAGGTACCTGAGCTCTAACACACAGCCGGATCACGGGTCGATGCTCCATGAGCGTCGAAACCTTACGGCAACCGGGTGCGTCCACCGGGTGCGTCCACTGGGACGGTCGGCGTAACCGCGCCGGACCATTGCTGTGGGCACGTCCTCTGGTGTCGATGCCGACGCTGGCATACAACCCGTCGAGGGTCGCGAGCCGTCGGGTGGGTCTCGTCAGGTGGGTTGGTGCACGGTCCGGTCCGATCTCAACACCCCTGCCGACGAGGGACGTCGGCACCTACCGGGGGTTGGGTTTCCGACTACGCACCCAAAGATGATCTCGATGCCTCCACGGCCATCTGGGCTGATCCCGAGTTCGGTTGGTACATCGGCATCCACGACCGGCACGGCATGTGGCACAACCAGATGGCTTCGTAGAGGAGAACCGGCACAGCCAGATGATGTGCGGTTCCGGCTTGCCCGGTGTGCGGGTTGCCGGTCGGCGCGGTCTCCGCCGTGCTGCGCGACCGGGGGGCGCTGAGCGCGCTTACCCGGGGGTGCAGGCTATGATCATTCAAGCGGGAGGCGCCGGTCTAAGTGGTACGATATCCTGTACCACTTTGGAGGTTGTCATGGCTGTCACCGCCAGCGAGGCGCGCAAGCGCCTGTTCCCGCTGATCGAGCAGGTCAACGCCGACCAGGAACCGGTTGAGATCCTGTCCAAGCACGGTTCGGCTTACCTGGTGTCCGAGGCTCAGTTCCGGTCCATGCAGGAGACTGCCTATCTGCAGCGGTCGCCTGCCAACGCCGCGCACCTGGCGGCCAGCATCGCCGAAGCTGACGTCGGCGAAGCCGAGGAACACGAACTACTGACCTGATGAGGATCGTGTTCACCTCGCGTGCCTGGGCTGACTACACGTCGTGGGTCGACGACCGGACGATGCTCCGCCGGATCAACCGTCTGATCGAGGAATCGGCACGCGACCTGGCCGTCGGGATCGGCAAGCCAGAACCGTTGTCCCAGAACCTGTCGGGATACTGGTCACGGCGAATCACCGACGAGCACCGTCTGGTCTACCAGGTGCGTGGGGACGACCTGGTCGTCATTCAGGTTCGCTACCACTACTGACGGCAGCGGTCGGCGAACGATAGGTCACGACGGACCACGTGTTCACGACGAAGATCGGGACACCGATCGAACCCGACAACCTGCGGCGGTTCTGGATGCCGCTACGGTGCGCGGCCGGTCTCGACGGCGTGGTGTTCCACGGATTGCGCCATACCTGCGTCCAGCTACTGCTGGATCTTGGTGTGCCGCCGCACATCGTCCGGGACATCGTGGGCCACTCGGCGATCGAGGTCACGATGACGATCTACGCGCATGCGTCGATGGGGGAGAAGCGGCGTGCGCTGGGCAAGCTCGACAGCCACCTGACCGAGCCCCGACCCTGACAACCGTTGCTGCACCCGTTGCTATACGTGGGGGGTTCCGGGGTGGCTCGGCCCCCTCGGCAGACATGACGAGGGGATCGAAAGGCGCAGCATGTGGGCTTGATCCCTGGGTGCGCCCGGCAGGGATCGAACCTGCGACCAAGTGCTTAGAAGGCACTTGCTCTATCCGCTGAGCTACGGGCGCTTGCCGTCTATTGTGCTTGCTGCTCGGCGCGAGCGTGAAGCACGGTCCGTACCGCTGGTCACGTGGGCATGGTCGGTCACTGTGCGTGCTATGTCAACGGCAAGCTCCTGGAGCGTCGGTCAGGGCCGAGACGGCTGCGCCGGGTCTGTTCCACCCGATCAATCCGGAGATAGACGGTATACCGATTCAAAAGTCTGAGGATGACATCTTCGGATGGAACGTGCATCTGTTGGCCTCGGTAGCTGTGGACAACGGGCGGCTGTCCACAGCCGGTCGCATAGAGGTGTCGAGTCCGCGACGGACGTCCAGAGTGTGACCCGGGACGATACGGCGGTTCTGCCAGGACGACCGTCCGTCACGAAACCAGGCCGGTTACCCCATGATCCGGGAGGAACCATGATCGAAGCATCGCTCACGCTGCTCGGAAACCTCGTCGACGACCCTGAGCTGCGATGCACCCAGAACGGGAACTTCGTCTGCTCGCTGCGCCTGGCCTGCACGTCGCGCCGGTTCGACCGCACGCAGAACCGCTGGGTGGACAGCAACACCGTCTTCGTGACGGTCACCTGCTGGCGGCAGCTTGCCGAGAACGTGGGCGCATCGTTGCACAAGGGCGACAGGACCCTCGTGATCGGGCGGTTGCGTCAGCGGTCGTTCGAGACGCAGGACGGCAGTCGTCGGGTTGTCTACGAGGTGGACGCCGACGCGATCGGAGTCGATCTTACCCGTCAGTCCGCCGAGGTCCGGCGGGTTGTCCGCTCCCAGACGGAGGGCGACGGCCCGGCCGGCGGTTCCGAGTCCGTCCCCGACCACGACAGTCCCGCCATGCACAATGGCCAGACCCGCTTCGAAGGCGGTGCCGAGTACCACGACGGGGGCCTCACCGATGCAGGCGCGGACAATCCACTCAGCCGGTCGACAGCTGATGGCGTGGCCCCGGACGCCGGGTTCGACACCGGACGCCACACCATCCCGGCCCAGCGGCCTGCGACGGTGTGAAGGTCGGCGTGACGTCACAAGCCCGGTCGACGTCCGGTCAGGGACCTGTTCTCCCATTCGCCGAGGCCGGCCCGGGCTTGCTACGGGCCTCTCTCCGATCCCGCCCGGGTCGGTGGGTAGCGTCGGGCCGTGAGCAGCCCACGAGGTGTTGACGCACCGACGTCCACCCAGGTGTTGCACAGGCGTGTGGGAACCCCTGGGGCAGATGAGGGCGGGCGGCCATCGTGGACCCGTCCACCGGCAGTTCTGCGATCACGGC
>NZ_CADDZT010000031.1:38663-40282 GCF_902812655.1 Candidatus Frankia meridionalis
TGCTCAGTGCGACCGCGGCCGTCCTGATCAATCAACATCTGTTTCCCTTCCTGTCGATCAACAATGACGAGGCGCTATACCGACTGCAGGCGCAGACACTGGCGGGAGGTCACCTGTTTCCGCCGGCGCCACCGCCGGCCGGGTCCTACGCGCCGTGGCTGGCTGCGGTGGTCGACCACCACTACGTGCTGAAGTACACCCCGGTGATCGCAGGGCTCCTTGCCCTGAGCCTCGTGCTCACCGGGGGGATATCCGCGGCACTCGCGGTCGTCGCGGCTGCTGCGGTGGGCGCGACCTACCACGTCGGGATCGAACTGTTCGGTGACCGGCGTGTCGCCGCTGTCGCAGCCTGGCTTCTGGCGCTGTCACCGCTGGTCATCCTGCAAAGCGCCATGCTCCTGCCCTATTTGCCGGTTCTCGTCCTGTTCGAATGCGTGGTCCTCGGGCTGCTGCGCGGCCTGCGTACCGATCGTGGGATGCCGCTCGTAGGAGCAGGGTTGGCGCTGGGGCTCGTGGTGGCGGTGCGTCCGTACGACACGGTGCTGGTGCTTGGCCCGCTCGCGGTGTGGGCGGTGTGGCGAGGTGCGTGTGAACGGCGGTGGTGGGTCCTACGCTGGCTCGGTACGGGGCTGGTCGTCCCAGTGGCCCTGCTGCTCAGCTATGACGCGGCGGCGACGGGTGACCCGTTCCAGCTGCCGTTCGCCTTGCTCGAACCCGACGACAGGCTGGGTTTCGGGGTTCGGCGGCTCTTTCCCACTGACATCGCGCACCATTTCAGCCTGGCGGAAGGGCTTACCGCGATTGGTGACCACCTGTGGCTGCTCGGTGGTTGGGCGTGTGGCGGCGTGCTCCTCACGGCTCTGTCCATTGCGGCCGTCGTTCGCCGCAGGCTGTCCGCGCAGGCGCTCGCCGTCGGGATCGGCGCGGTGCTGCTGATCGTCGGGTATATCGCCTTCTGGGGTGCCTGGAACGCGGCCGAACTGTGGGGCGGCATCCGTTATGTCGGCCCGTTCTACGTCATGCCGATGCTGCTACCGCTCGTCCTGTTCGGCGCACGCGGACTGGTCGACCTTGCCCAGGCGCGGTCGCGTTCGGCCGGCTTCGCCGGGATCGTGGGTCTTGGGCTCAGCGCGTTCGTCCTCATCTACGCGGTCCAGGCCGACATGTCCTTCACCCGACACGACCGCGATCTGACGAACATGGTCACCGCACAGCCCGGTCGTGTGCTGGTCATGGTGTCGGCCGAGCCCGCCTTCCTCATGCATCCCACCTCGGTGGTGTCCAACTCACCGGGACTGGACGATCGCGTGTTGTACGCGGTGTCGACCGGGGACGTCGACTTCTCCGTGATTGCTGATCATCCGGATCGGTCGGCGTACCTGCTGCGGCTGGCCAACGGTTACAACCGGCTGCTCGAATCGCCGTCCGCGGCCCGGCTGGAACGCCTGCGGGTCGTCGCCGGTGCAAGCGTCGGGGTCGACGTCAGCGCAGCGGTCCCCGACGATGCCCGCGGGGCCCGCCTCGAGGTGACCGGCGACGGACATGTGACGTCCTTCCTCGTCGACCCGGGCCGGCCGCTGTCCGCAAGGCTCACCATCGGCCCGGAAGGGGCGGTCGCG
>NZ_CADDZT010000031.1:40821-55398 GCF_902812655.1 Candidatus Frankia meridionalis
CGCGACCGAGGACCATTCCGTGACGCTCAGGTTGTTCTACACGCCGTCATCCGGTGGCCGTGAGCGGTTCCTGGACTGGCAGGTCCTGCCCGTCCAGGTCGATTCCGGGGGCTCCGAGCATGCGACGGTCAGCGTCCTGGCACCGGACAGCCAGGTGGGAATGGTGGGATCCGGGACCACCCCGACCATCCGGCTACACGTGGACTGACGGGACGCGTCGGGGACCCCCCGACTCGCCGGGCCGTCCGACTCGTAAGGTTGACCGCATGGCGCAGTACGTCTTTCAGATGCGCAAAGTGCGCAAAGCCCACGGTGACAAGGTCGTTCTCGACGATGTCACCCTGTCGTTCCTGCCCGGCGCGAAGATCGGTGTCGTCGGTCCGAACGGCGCGGGCAAGTCGTCGCTGCTCAAACTCATGGCAGGTCTTGACCAGCCCAGCAACGGCGACGCGACCTTGAGTCCCGGTTTCACCGTGGGCATGCTCGCGCAGGAGCCGACGCTGGACGAGACGAAGGACGTCCGGGGCAACGTGGAGGATGGTGCCCGGGAGATCCGCGAGGTCCTCGCCCGCTATGAGGAGATCAACGAGAAGATGGCCGCGCCCGACGCGGATTTCGACACGCTTCTCGCGGAGCAGGCGGCTCTCATCGACAAGATCGAGGCAGCGAACGCCTGGGAACTCGACAGCCAGCTCGACCAGGCGATGGACGCGTTGCGGCTGCCGGCCGGCGACGCCGAGGTGAGCCAGCTCTCCGGCGGTGAGCGCCGCCGTGTCGCGTTGTGCAAACTGCTGTTGCAGGCACCTGACCTCCTGCTGTTGGACGAGCCCACCAACCACCTCGACGCCGAGAGCGTTGCCTGGCTGGAGCAGCATCTGGCCCGGTATGCCGGAGCGGTGCTCGCTGTCACCCACGACCGGTACTTCCTCGACAACGTCGCAGGCTGGATCCTCGAGCTCGACCGCGGCCATGCCTACCCGTACGAGGGCAACTACACCACCTATCTGGAGACGAAGGCCGCCCGGCTCAAGGTCGAGGGCGGTAAGGACGCCAAGCGCAAGCGCGTCCTCGCCCAGGAGCTGGAATGGGTACGGTCGAACCCGAAGGCCCGCCAGGCCAAGAGCAAGGCACGCCTCGCCCGGTACGAGGAGCTCGCCGCCGAGGCCGACAAGACGCGTCCCCGTGACTTCGAGGAGATCCAGATCCCGCCGGGCCCACGGCTGGGGAGCGTCGTCATCGAGGCGAAGAAGCTGCGCAAGGGCTTCGGCGACCGGCTTCTCATCGACGACCTGTCGTTCTCGCTGCCCCGGGGTGGGATCGTCGGTGTCATCGGTCCGAACGGTGTCGGGAAGACCACCCTGTTCACCATGCTGACCGGCCTGGCCGAGCCCGACGCCGGTGAGCTGGTCATCGGAGAGACGGTCGACATCGCCTATGTGGACCAGAGCCGTGCCGGCCTCGACCCGAAGAAGAACGTCTGGGAGGTCGTCTCCGACGGACTTGACCACATCATCGTGGGCAAGGTCGACCTACCGAGCCGTGCCTACGTGTCGTCCTTCGGTTTCAAGGGGCCGGACCAGCAGAAGCCGGTCGGTGTCCTGTCCGGTGGCGAACGTAACCGGCTGAACCTCGCGCTCACCCTCAAGCGGGGCGGCAACCTGCTGTTGCTGGACGAACCCACCAACGACCTGGACGTCGAGACACTGCGGTCCCTGGAGGACGCGCTCGCAGAGTTCCCGGGCTGCGCGGTGGTGATCTCGCACGACCGGTGGTTCCTCGACCGCGTCACCACCCACACGCTCGCCTGGGAGGGCACGGATTCCGACCCGGCTCGCTGGTTCTGGTTCGAGGGGAACTTCGCCGACTACGAGGCTAACAAGATCGAAAGGCTGGGTGTCGAGGCAGCCCGTCCCCACCGGGTGACCTACCGCAAACTCACCCGGGATTAGTAACTCACCTGGACCAACCTGCTGACCTCGTCGGTCACTGACACCGTCACCGGCTGCCCCGAGTACAAGATGACCGCGGTACGCCTGCGGCGGGCGGGTACTTTTCGCTCAACCCGCCCGTCACGTGAAGGTGAGTGATCCATGGCCGATCTGAACCGCTACGAGCTGGTCGTTCTCAGGCAGGGACGACCGCATCCCGCGCGTGGGGAGGACGCCGACTACGACCGTCGGCAGGTCGAGCACCTCCAGTACCTGGAGTCGCTGCGCGCCGGCGGATCGCTGGTGCTCTACGGCGGGTCGGACGAACCCGACACGGCGTTGCGGGCGGCGTTGCTGTTCCGGACCGGTTCGCTCGACGAGGCCCGTGCGGCGGCCGAGGCGGACCCGCTGGTGCAGGCAGGCTACCTGGCGATCGAGGTCGTTCCCTTCGTCTCGGGATTTCGCGCGCCCGAACGCTCACTCCGGTCGGTTGACCAGTGAGTTGGCTGCCATCGTCAGGTAGTCCCACAACGGCTCGAAGTGCTCCGGGGGCAGGTTTAGCCCATCGACGGCGGCACGCATGCGGACCAGCCAGGCGTCCCGCTGGGCGGGGCCGATCGCGAACGGCGCGTGCCGCAGTCGCAGCCGTGGGTGCCCGCGCTGGTCGCTGTAGGCCGACGGCCCACCCCAGTACTGGACGAGGAACATCCGCAGCCGTTCCTCGGCGCCCGACAGGTCCCCCTCCGGGTAGAGCGGACGCAGCAGCGGGTCCTCGGCGATGCCTGCGTAGAAGTGGGCCACCAGCCGGCGGAATGTCTCCTCACCGCCGACCGCGTCGTAGAAGGTGTCCGTCGGACGGGCCATGGACGGTCGCTGAGTCACACCGACTATTGTGCTCGACGGATCGCGGGCAATCGGAGTGATGCGGCGAACGGCATCCGTTCGGATCATCTCGGCGCCAACCACACCGTGGTGTCCGGCGGGAGCGTGAGGGTGATCCCGTCGTAGCCGACCGGGTTGCTGGCCAGCACCAGGCGGCCGGGTATCGCGAGCGTCACGTCGGTGTCGGTGGTCGACATCACACAGGTCAGATCGGGTGCGTCAGGCATGTCGGGCAGGCGGCCGACGGCGGGGCGGTCGAAGGCGAGGCACCCGGGCGCGGCGTCGTCCCGCCAGCGCAGCGGACCGCCGCCGAGCGCGGGCAGCGCCCGCCGCAGGGCCAGGGCGCTGCGCACCAGCACCAGCGTCGACATCGGGTCGGACGCCTGGGCGTCAACGGTCAGGTCGGCGAAGCCCTCCGGCTGCGGCAGCCAGGGTGTCGCCGCGTCCGCGCTGAATCCATACGGCGACCGAAGGCCTGACCAGGGCAGCGGTACCCGAGCGCCATCCCGGCCGGGGGACTGCCGGCCGGACCGTTCCCAGACGGGGTCCTGGCGGGCGTCGGGTGGGACGTCCACCTGCGGGAGGCCGAGTTCGTCGCCCTGGTAGAGAAACACCGGTCCGGGCAGGGCGAGCAGGGTCAGCAGCGCGGCGCGGGCCCGACGCAGGCCGGTCGCACCGTCGCCGTAGCGGCTCGCCGGCCGGACCACGTCGTGGTTGGCCAGCACCCAGGTGGCGGGAGCGCCCACCTCCGCGGTCGCGGCGAGGTCGTCGGTGATAGCCGTGCGCCAGGCCGCGGCCGACCACGGGGCGGTCAGCAGCGCGAACGCGAATGTCAGGTGAAGTTCGTCCGGACGGACGTAACGGGCCAGCCGGTGTGGGTCGGCCACCCAGGTCTCGCCGACCAGCACCCTGGCCCGGCCGTCGTGCCGGGAGTACTCCTCGACGATCGTCCGCCAGCGTTGGTAGATCTCGTGGACCCCGTCCTGGTCCCAGCTGTGGGGTTCGGCCCGCTCGCGGAAGAACGCGATATCCCCGGCCGGCGGTTGCGGGTTGTCCGGCAGGACGGAGTTCTTGACCAGGCCGTGGGTGACGTCGATACGGAAGCCGTCGACGCCATGGTCGAGCCAGAAACGGACGGTGGCCTCGTGGTCGGCTCGTACCTCGGGGTGCCGCCAGTCCCAGTCGGGCTGTTCCGGTGCGAACAGGTGCAGGTACCACTGGCCGTCAGCCACCCGGGTCCAGGCTGGTCCACCGAATACCGACACCCAGTTGTTGGGTGGTAGCTGTCCGTTTTCACCATGTCCGTCCCGGAAGATGTACAGATCCCGCTCGGGGGAGCCGGGGCCGGCGGCCAGCGCGGCGCGAAAGGCGGGATGCGCGTTGCTGGAGTGGTTCGGCACGAGATCGACGAGCACCTTCAGCCCGTACCGGTGGGCCTCGGTGAGCAGGGCGTCGAAGGCGGCCAGATCGCCGAACAACGGGTCGACGTCACGGTGGTCGGCGACGTCGTAGCCGTGGTCGGCCATGGGGGAGCGGTAGAACGGAGTGATCCAGATTCCGTCCACGCCAAGTTCGTGCAGGTGGGGAAGGCGGGAGGAGACGCCGGTGAGATCCCCCACCCCGTCGTGGCCGGAGTCGGCGAAGCTGCGGATGTAAACCTCGTACAGCACGGCGTCAAGCCACCAGCGATGCATGACACCCATCCAAGCCTGGCTCGCCCGCCGCCGTCCGGTCGCCGGCATCGAACCTTCCGGGCGATCGGCGAAGCTGAGGCAGGTCGCAAGCTCGTCGCCAAGCGCGATATCCGTTATCCGAACTAGACTTCGTCGCGTGGAGGCGGTGACGGCACGCTATCGGTCGACTTCGAGAGGTGCACGTAGCCGGTTAGGGATTGTCCAACGGGTCCTGGATGGGGGAGCCGCCTGCCTCGACCATGTCATCGGGGGTGACGCAGACGGGGAGACGACCCTCACCGAGATCGTGTCCAGCCGGCTCGGATCCGTGCTGGCGGAACTCGGCCGGGGGGCGTGGGCGCTGCGCCAGATTGTGGGTGGTCCACGGGAGCGCGTCGCGGAGCGGGTCGCCCTCGAACATCTGGGGTTCCTCTCGGAGGCGGGTCTGGTGCTGTCGGGCTCCCTCGTCCCGCAACGGATTGTCGACATGATCGCGTCGCTGGCGGTACCGCGGCTCGGGGACGGCGCCATCGTCTTCCTTCGGGACGGGGACGACGTGCGCCTCGGCGCGATCGTGCACCGCGATGGTCGGGTTGCCGAGTACCTGCGTGACCTCGTCGCAACCCACCCGCCGAAGCTGGACAACGACTTCGGTGCCGGACTGGTCCTGCGGACCGGCCAGACCTGGTATCTGCCGTACTTCACCGATGAGCTCGTGGGGCGGATGTCCATGCGGGACACGGCCGCAGGCCCGTACCACCAGCTCCTGGAAGGTCCGACGATCATCGTGCCGATGCCGGGGCGGGGCCGGATACTCGGTGCTGTCACGCTCGTCCGCGGCTCGGGTAGGTATACATCCGTTGACATCAGCCTCGCCGAACACCTCGTCCGCAGGGGTGCGGCAGCCCTTGAGAACGCGCAGCTCTACAGCGTCGAACAGGAGTCCGCGCTCACCCTGCAACGGTCGCTCCTGCCGGAGAACCCGCCCGCGCTCGGCGGGGTCGAGGTTGCGATGGACTACCGTCCGGGAACGGCCGGGACCGAGGTCGGCGGGGACCTCTACGACGTGATTCTCCTGCCCGACGACCGGGTGGGGATCGCGATCGGGGACGTCATGGGACGCGGTCTGCAGGCCGCCGCGGTGATGGGGCAGCTGCGGGCGGCGCTGCGCGCGTACGCGTTGGAGGACTGGGGTCCCGCCGAACTGCTGGCCCGGCTCGACCGGGTCGTCGGCTCGCTACCCGGTCTGCACCTGGCGACCTGCATGTATATCGTCTACGACCCGGCGAGCTGTCGGGCGACGGTGTCCAACGCCGGCCATCTGCCGCCGCTGCTGGTAATGCCGGATGAGGAACCCGACTACCTGGTGCTCGACCCGGGCCTGCCGCTCGGTGTCGGCGACGTCGGGGAGTTCTCGGAGACGTCGCTGGAACTGCCGCCGGGTTCCGGGATCGTCCTTTACACCGACGGTCTCGTCGAGTCCCGTCGGCATCCGCTCGAAGACGGCATGGACCGGCTGCGCCGTGGCCTGAGCAGGACCCCGGACAACCCGGGGACGCCAAGGGCGATACCGGAAGGGGAAAGGGTGTCCTCGGCCGGCTCGGGCGGCTCGGCCCGCGCGCTGCTGCAACGCTGCCTGTCCGCATCCGGGTTGACCGTGCAGACGGACGACGACACGGCCCTGCTGGTGATGACCACCCACCCGTCCCGGCCGGCGCTGGTCGAGCTGGCGCTGCCCGGCGAAGCGAAGTCGGCCGTACGGGCCCGCTGCGCCCTCGAAGGCATGTTGTCGGCCGAGCATCTGGACTCCATCGCCGATGATGTCCTGCTTCTCGTCAGCGAGGTGGTGACCAATGCCGTGCGGCATGCCCGTAGCGATCTCGTCCTGTGCGTGCACCGGGAAGGCGGCCGACTGCGGATCAGCGTCGACGACCGTGAAGGCGGCACCATGCCCCGTCGACAGCCAAGCAGGGAGGACAAGGAGTCCGGTTGGGGTCTACTGCTGGTGGACGCGCTTGCGCACGGCTGGGGCGTGGAAACGATCCCGGACGGGAAACGGGTGTGGTTCGACCTGATGATCCCGCCGGACGGGAACCAGGACCGGGAGCGGCCGACCTGATCTCCGGGCCGGTCAGGATCACGCCTGCTCCGCGGCATTCCGCCTCGTCGACCGGGAGCAGGTACTCATCACCAGAACCGGCGCACTCGATGTACCGTTCCCGGCACTGTATTCATATGTCGTCTTTTTGATTTCACACATACCGGTGACATCGAAAATCGAACGTGATAAAGGTGAGGATGTCGCCGTGGTCGGAAACGGGTGCGATGTCGTCGTCAGGCGCCCTCGGGCACGACGTGCAGGTGCCCGTCCGCGGGGTCAGGCGGATGCGGCCTCGTCGCTCTCGGAGCTGAGGTAGCGCGACCAGCGTGGGTCCATCCGGCGGCTCCCCAGAATGCGCCAAGCGGCTCCGCTCGGCGCTCTGGGAGCCGTGCGAAGCCGCCAGCCAAGATCGGCGACCGCTCGGTCGGCTTTGAGATGATTGCAGCGGCCGCAGGCCGCCACCACGTTCTCCCATACATGCGCGCCCCCGCGGGAGCGGGGGATGACGTGATCCAGCGAGGTCGCCGGAGCGCCGCAGTACACGCAGCGATGGTGGTCGCGGGCCAGCACCCCCTTGCGGGTGAGCGGCACCTGCGAGCGGTACGGTACCCGAACAAATCGGGCAAGCCGTACCACCACGGGTACCTCTACCGCATACGTCGCCGAGTGGAGAACGCGGCCTCCGGCCTCGACCATGACTGCCTTCTCGGTGAGCACGAGCACCAGCGCACGCCTCTGTGAGACCACGCATAACGGTTCATACGTGGCATTGAGAACCAGCGCTTCTGTCACGCGCCGACCTCCTCGCCGTACCTGGTGGCGGCCATCACAAGCTAGCCACCGGTGACACTGAGACAGTCAACCGCCTTCGAGCCTCGAATGCGAGCGGGTTTGTGATTGTGGTCGGGTAATCGTTGACACACTACATGCTTTCGCCTGCTTTCGACACGCTTTGCGTGTCGGGTTGCTGTCTGTGTGTTATTGCGAGACGTCGACCCCTTGCTCTGGAGCCGACCGGCATGGGCGAGACTGGGCGCCGTCGAAGGTCCTCGGGTGTCTGCCCGGCGGCCCGGAGATCCTGAAGAGCATGGTCCAGCAAGATCGAATATGTGTGAGGAGCTGACTGGAGGCCGTGGCAGATTCTGTGTCCCTGCTTGCCCAGCCGTTCGCGGCGTTACTGGCCTCGGCGGCCGGGGCGTCGAACACGCTCACGGCAGCCGCGTCCGTGGCGCTGCCCGGGACACCCACGCCCGCCCCGTCGCCGAGTCCGTCGGAAAACCCGATCACACCCAGCCTCGACCAGATCTTCGGCGCGCTGCAGAACGCGTGCGGAGCAAAGCCCGGGGTGTTGTGTCAAACGGTCTTTGATGTTACCCATAGTAACTATCTTGCCGGCGGCGCCGACGTGTTCCTCGGTACGCCCCTGAGGATCCTGCTGATCCTGCTGATCGCGTTCGTCATCCGGTCACTGCTGCACCGGTTCATCACCCGGACGACCGGGCGGGCCGCCGCCGGCAGCGGGTCGAACGGGCTGTTCCGATCCGGCCGGGCGGTGCTTCTCGGCGCCTTCGGTGATCCCACCGTGTTGCTGGAACGACGGCGGCAGCGTGCCGAGACCGTCGGTTCGTTGCTGCGCAGCATCACGTCCATCATTGTTTTCGGGATCGCCTTTGTGACGGTCCTCGGCGAGCTGGACATCAACCTCGCGCCGATCGTCGCGAGCGCCGGGGTGGTCGGTGTCGCCGTCGGTTTCGGCGCGCAGAATCTTGTCCGGGACTTCCTGTCCGGCATGTTCATGTTGCTGGAGGACCAGTACGGTGTGGGCGACGTCATCGACGTCGGACCGGTCAGTGGAAACGTCGAGGCGGTCAGCCTGCGGGTCACCCGGCTGCGGGATGTCGAGGGCACCGTCTGGTACGTCCGTAACGGCGAGATCGCGCGGGTGGGGAACAAGGGCCAGCAGTGGGCACGGACAGTGCTCGACGTGCCGTTGGACTATGACACCGACGTGGTCAGGGCCAAGGGGATCCTCAAACGCACCGCGGACGATCTCTGGGCGGAACCGGATTTCGCCACCGCCATCATCGCCGAACCCGAGGTGTGGGGGATGGAATCGATGACCGCGGACGGCTATGCACTGCGCGTCGTCGCCAAGACCCAACCGCTCAAACAGTGGGACGTCGCGCGGGCCCTGCGCGAGCGCATCCGGGCTGCGCTGAACGCCGAGGGCATCGAACTCGGCAGCGTCCAGCGCAGCGAGGTCGTCATGATCGACAATGATGAGGAGGACGCCCAGGCAGGGCAGGACGACGAGGAGGACGGCGAGGACACCCGGGGTTTCGGACACGGGACCGAGAGCCGTCCCACCGCCGAGCTCGACCCGCCCGCGGCGTCTCCCGTCGGTCGGTCGTCCGGCCCGGCGTCCGGCTCCCGTTGATCATTTCGGTCGCGGAGCTGAACCGGGTATAAGGATCCCGCTAGACGATGCTGAGAGTTGCTCCGGACGGCTCGCGCACTGTGACCCACCGGGCAGACTGGGTGGCGTGCGAGTACTGGTGGTTGACGACGAGCCGGCGGTCCGGGAGTCCCTGGAGCGTTCGCTGCGGTTTGAAGGTTACGAGGTCAGTTCCGCCCGGGACGGGGCCGAGGCATTGGACGTGGTTGCCCGTGACCGGCCGGACATCGTGGTCCTCGACGTGATGATGCCACGGGTGGACGGCTTGGAGGCCTGTCGCAGGCTGCGTGGGCGTGGTGACGATCTTCCCGTCCTGATGCTTACTGCCCGTGATGGTCTTGCCGACCGGGTGAACGGGCTGGACGTCGGGGCCGACGACTATCTCGTCAAGCCGTTCGCGCTGGAGGAACTGTTCGCTCGGCTGCGTGCCCTGACCCGCAGGGCGTCGCTGTCCGCCAGGGCTGCGGCCGTGGCGGGCACCCCCGGCACCCCCGGGGCCGCGCCGGCAGGGTTGCCCGGCGTACCGCCGGCGCTGACCTTCTCCGATGTCCGTCTGGACCCGGGCAGTCGGCAGGTGACCCGTGGGGACCGGGAGCTGACTCTCACCAAGACCGAGTTCGACCTGCTGGAGCTGTTCCTCCTGCACCAGCGCCAGGTCCTGTCGCGATCTATGATCATGGAGCGGGTGTGGGGATACGACTTCGGCCCGTCGTCGAACTCGCTGGAGGTGTTCGTCAGCTATCTTCGCCGCAAGCTTGAGTCGGGTGGCGAGCCTCGGCTGCTCCACACGGTTCGCGGGGTCGGCTACGTCCTGCGGGAGGCAGCCTCGTGACGGAAACAGTCGTGACGGGGGCGGGCGCGGTGGTTGTGCCCGGTGAGCCGGGCGTGTGCCCGTTATGAGTTTTCCGGGATGACAGCGCGACACCCGATCTGGGAACCGTCGGCGGAGGCGTCGGGCGAGGTGCCGGCGGAGGCGCCGAGGGAGCTGACAAGAGGCCGGTTCCCTCGGTGGCGTCGTCCTTCCCCGCGTGGTCTTTCTCTGCGTCGTCTTGCGCTGCGTAACCGGATGGCGTTGCTGATCGGCGTTGCGGTGACCGCCACCGTGGCCGTGGTGGCGGGTGTGGCGCTCGCCTCGACCGGGATCGTGCTCAACAACTCGATCGACGATCAGCTGATCCAGCAGGCCGGGGTGGCGGCTTCCACGATCAAACCGGACTTCCGGGCCGGTGGAAGGCTGACCGGCTCCAATTTCGGCCTGCCCGCACAGGTCATCTTTGCCGACGGTGACACGGCTACCTGGCAGAACCAGGTTGTCGTCCTGCCGGTGACCCCGACCGACGAGGCCGTGGCACAGGGGATGGCCGACCAGCAACTACGCACTGTCACTATTGATGGTCAGCGGTACCGGGTCGCGACCGTTCCCATCCGCTTTCCCGGCGGCACTCTCGGCGCTCTACAGCTGGCCAGGGACATGTCGGACGTGGACCAGACACTGCGCGACCTCGGCCTGATCCTGCTCGCCGTCGGGGTGGCCGGGGTGGCCGGATCGGTGCTGCTCGGCCGGCTGATCGCGCGCGCGTCGCTCAAACCGCTGGATGCCGCGGCCGCGGCCGCCGAGGAGGTGGCCCGTACCCAGGACCTGTCCGCGCTGATCCCGGTCACCGGTACCGACGAGATCGCCCGGCTCGCAGGCAGCCTGAACAGCATGCTGCGGGCACTGGAGGCGTCCCGTGTGCGGCAGCGGCAGCTCGTCGACGACGCGAGCCACGAACTGCGGACCCCGCTGACGAGCCTTCGGACCAACATCGAGCTGCTGCTGCGGGCCGAGGCCAACCCGCAGCGTGCGCTGCCCGCGGAGGACCGGGACGCGTTGCTGCGTGATGTCGACGCGCAGATCCGTGAACTGAGTGGACTGGTCAGCGAACTGGTCGAACTCGCCCGGGACGAGGCGCCCACAGAGGACGTCGAACGCGTCGACCTGACCGAGATCGTCCATGCGGCGGCCGCGCGGGTACGTCGTCGCGCCAAGGCGAAGGACGTCCAGATCGTGGTGACCGCGGCACCCTCACCGGTGGACGGACGCCCGCACATGCTGGAACGAGCGGTGACGAACCTGCTCGACAACGCGGTGAAGTTCTCCCCTTCCCAGGGACAGGTCGAGGTGAGCGTCAGCGTCGGGGAGGTCCTCGTCACCGACGAGGGTCCCGGGATCGCGCCCGAGGACCGGCCCCAGGTTTTCAACCGCTTCTACCGGGCGGCGTCCGCGCGTGGGCTGCCCGGTTCCGGGCTCGGCCTCGCCATCGTCGCGGATGCCGCGGCTGTGCACGGCGGGAGCGTGCGGGCGGAGGAAGGCCCGCGCGGCGGCGGAAGGCTACGGCTGTCGCTCCCGGTTCCCCGTGACGTACTGTGGTCGGCGCCGTCCTCGGCCTGGCCGGACCAGCTCCTGCCGAACGAGTCGGATTGTGTTCCCGGCGGGCGGGACGAGCTTGCCGCACCGGCCTCGACCCCGTCATGGTTCACCCGGCCCGCTGACCGCCGGTCCTGGCGGACGAGAGGATCCGGTCGTGACCACCGACGAGATATCTGACTTCAGCTCGGACGCCGGCGGCACCGGACCGGATGCCGGACCGGATGCCGGACCGGATGCCGGACCGGGTACGGCCCTGGACCCGGTCCTGTCGCAGCTCGCCGCCGTCCATGGTGTCGCCACCCGGTACATCGGCGCCGACGACCGGGAGGTGACCGTCGCCCCCGACGTCGTGCGGGCCGTGCTTGGCCTGCTCGACGTCGACACCACAAACCCGGTTGCGGCCCTTGCCGCCGCCCGCGACGCGCCATGGCGGCGTTTGTCGCCCGTCTGTGTGGTTGTGCGACGGTCCGCGCCCGCGCCGGTGGTGCTGCGGGTGCCCGTCGGCACGGTCCCGGTCGCGGAGCTGGAGTTCGAAAGCGGCGGGCGGCTGGTGGTCACGGCGCCGGGGGACGACGTGCCGGGGAACGACGTGCCGGGGGAGCCGGCCGAACACCGCACGGCGGACGGCCGGGACCTGCTCGGCGTCCGGCTGGCCCTGCCCGCGGGTCTGCCACTCGGTGATCATATTCTGCGGGTACGGGCCGGCACCGTGTCGGCCGAGACAAAGCTCATCGTCGCGCCGGACGAGGTCCCGGCGGTGCCAACATCCTCCGGGCCGGCTCCTTCCGGCGCCGCCCGTGCCTGGGGCTGGATGGTCCAGCTGTACGCGCTGCGGTCGGCAGGTTCCTGGGGGATCGGTGACTATGCCGATCTTGCGGCGCTTGCGTCGTGGTCCGGCTCGGTGGAGGGCCGGCGAGCCGATGTGCTGCTGGTCAACCCGGTACACGCGATCGCGCCGACGATTCCGGTCGAACCGTCCCCGTACTACCCGGCCAGCAGGCGGTTCGCCTCCGCGCTGTACCTGCGCCCCGAGGACCTTCCCGAATACGGGCGTGCGGACGCGGCCATCCGGGCGCGTGTCGATCAGCTGGCCGCCGCGGCCCGTGCCGGGACCGGGGCCGACCTGATCGACCGGGACACGGTGTGGCGGGCGAAACGCGCCGCTCTGGAGCTTCTGTTCACCGCAGCCGGCGACGGGGCCTGCGATGAGGGGACGGTCGCGGCCACCACATCGTGGGACACCGGCACCGGCACCGGCACCGGCACCGGCACCGGCACCGGCACCGACACCGACGACGGCCTCATCGACTTCGCG
Organism: Candidatus Frankia meridionalis; assembly: GCF_902812655.1. Taxonomy (GTDB): domain Bacteria; phylum Actinomycetota; class Actinomycetes; order Frankiales; family Frankiaceae; genus Protofrankia; species Protofrankia meridionalis. The sequence continues at coordinate 53,586 of NZ_CADDZT010000031.1, forward strand.
ACGTGGTGTGCCCTTGCCGACCTGCACGGTCGGGACTGGCGGGCATGGCCCGCCGACCTGCAGGACCCGCACGGTCGGGGGGTTGGCGCCGCCCGTGCCGAGCTGCGTACCCAGATCGCCTTCCACATCTGGTTGCAACGCAGCTGCGACGCCCAGCTCGCCGCCGCGCAGGCCGCGGCCCGCGATGGCGGAATGGCCGTCGGCGTCGTTCATGATCTTGCGGTCGGGGTGGACCCCGGCGGGGCGGACGCCTGGGCGCTGCGGGACGTCTTCGCGACCGGCGCGACCATCGGTGCACCCCCGGACGGGTTCAACCAACAGGGCCAGGACTGGGCGCTGCCGCCGTGGCGGCCCGACCGGCTGGCCGAGATCGGCTACGCGCCGTTCCGGCAGATGGTCACCGCCGTCCTGCGCCGCGGCGGCGGTCTGCGGGTCGACCACATCCTCGGATTGTTCCGGCTGTGGTGGATCCCCGGCGGAAACCCCGCCTCGGCCGGCACCTACGTCCGCTATGACGCTGACGCGATGCTCGGCATCCTCGCGCTTGAAGCGACCAGGGCCGGGGCGCTCGTCGTCGGTGAGGATCTCGGCACGGTCGAACCGTCGGTGGCGACGATGCTGGCCGGCTCCGGGGTGCTCGGGTCGACCGTCGTGTGGTTCGAACGTGACGCGGCAGGTGCGCCGGTACGGCCGCACCGCTGGCGGGAACTGGCCATGGCGAGCGTCACGACCCACGACCTGCCCACCGTCGCCGGGTATCTCACGGGTGAGCATGTGCGGGTGCGGGCCCGTCGCGGTCTGCTACGACGGTCGGAGGAGGCCGAACTCGCGGCCTGGCGCGAGGAGCGGGACGGGCTGATCGCCCTTCTGCGGGACGAGGGACTGCTGGCGGATCCGGGTGCGGGCGATCCCGCCGACCCGACCTCGTCCGGCGACGTTTCTGATCTTGAATTCGCCGCGAGCGGCGAGGCGGCGGTGGCCCTGCACGGTCTGCTTGCCCGGTCGCCGTCCCGGATCGTGCTGGCGGCGCCCGGTGACGCCATGGGTGACCTGCGCCAGCCGAACCTGCCCGGCACCGTGGACTCGTATCCGAACTGGAAGCTTCCGGTGACCGACGCGGACGGCCGGCCGGTCACCATCGAGCGGCTGCGGGTCGACCCGAGGGTTCGTCGCCTTGCGCGGCTTCTCGCGTGCGTCCGGGACCAGCCTGGCGACTGTCGGTGACTATTCGTGGACCTGTCGGCGTGCTGTCGTGTTTGTCGTGTGTCGGATGGCCCGACCTCACGGGTCATTCGGTCCTGTCGTGTCGCCAGGAGGCCCTTCCAGACGACCTCGGGCCAACCACCCGGTAACCTTCGCAACGTGACTCGTCGACGTCCTCGGCACACTGCCCGCCGCGTACTCACCGTCGCGGCGCTGGCCTTCCTTGCGGTTCCGGCGCTCTCCTCGGTCGCCCTGGCACAGGACATCGGAGACAGTTACAGCCCGGACCCGCTCACCGCGCTGCAGGCATGGGCCGTCTACGGCGGGACGATCGCCGGCGGGTTCCTTGTGGCGCTCGTCCTGACGTTGCTGTCGACCCGGGACAGTGGTCCGTCGCGGTACCGCCCGGGACGCCCCTGGCAGCATGAGGAGGTCTGGATCGGCGATCCTCCCACGGTCGCCGAAGGCGAGCGTCCGCATGTGGCTGCTCCCGGCGCGGGCGGTGCCAGTGGTACGTGGTGAGGCGTTCACCCACGACCAGCTGGACAGGCTCGACCGGGCGCGGGTGGCTGCCGAAATCCAGACCGGCGTCCGGTTCGCCGTCCGCGTC
>NZ_CADDZT010000031.1:55692-57041 GCF_902812655.1 Candidatus Frankia meridionalis
GACGCGGACCGGTTCGCCGAGGAGGCGCTGGCCAACCTGGTGGACCTTCCACGTAACCCGGCTGTGCTCGTGCTGGTCTCTCCCGGTCAGCGGTTCACCCAGATCATGACGACGCTGGGCGCGAAGAGCCGGATCACCGACCAGGCCGCCGGGCTCGCTGTTCTCACGATGACGTCCAGCTTTGCGCTCGGCGATCTCGTCGGTGGGATCGTCAACGGGTTGCGCCAGCTCGCGGACGCGGCGGGCCCACCGGCACCGGCGTCACCGCATGTTGTCGCCCCGCCCGTCCCGCCGGCCCCGACGGAGCCCACCGGGACGCGCTGATGCCGCATCCGGCGGGGGCGGGCCGCGGGCTCGCAACGGCCACCGTTACCCGACCCCCGCCAGCGGCTCGGCTCCCGATCGCTCCCATCTAGTGGAACCGTACTTACTATAAGTATGGTTCCACTAGACGGCCGAGTGTGGTCGATGGGAGAGGCCTGCGACGGCCCGACGACATGTTCGACCGCGAGGCGCAATGGGCCGGCCTGTCGAAGTTCTGCGGTGACGACGCACCCGGCGCGACGCTCGGCGTGGTCACCGCTCGCCGCAGACAAGGCAAGTCCTTCCTGCTGGAGGCTGCCTGCGAACAGACCGGTGGGTTCTACTTCCAGGCGACCGAAGCGACCGAAGCGACCGAAGCGACCGAAGCGACCGAAGCGACCGAAGCGACCGAAGCGACCGAAGCGACCGAAGCGACCGAAGCGACCGAAGCGACCGAAGCGACCGTCGCCGAGTCGCTCCGCTTCTTCGGTACACGGCTGTCGGAGCATGGATGCGCCCGCGACCGCTGAAAGCTTCGACGAGTGGGCGGTTCAGGACCCGGCATCGCCACTGTTCCGCGAGGCCCGCTACCTGCTCAGCGAAGAACCGGCCCTGCGTGACAGCGCGCTGTACAGCTCCGTGCTGGCCGCTGTCGCCGGCGGTGCTACCACCCGGGGTGGGATCGCCTCCCAGGTCGGTCGTACGAGTGCGGATCTCGCGCACCCGCTGACCGTCCTCACCGATGCCGGGTTCCTTGTCCGCGCGGACGACATCCTGCGCAACCGCCGGCCGGTATGGCGGATCGCCGAGCCGCTGGTCGCCTTCTACCACGCTCTGATGCGCCCCGTGTTCGCGCAGCTCGAACGGCGGGGCCGGTCTGCGCGGGTAGCGACGACCTACGCGCACGCGCCACGGCCGACCCCGGTGTCGTCCTCGTCGACCTCGACCGCCTCTACCACGGTGAATGAACCGACCGGGGATGAATCAACCCCCGGCGGCCTGCCCGGGGCTGATCGAGGCGAGCTCCAGCCCATCGTCGAGGCCGT
>NZ_CADDZT010000031.1:57110-68204 GCF_902812655.1 Candidatus Frankia meridionalis
TCATGGGTTACTCTTCGAACCTGTCCAGGCGTCCTGCGATATGTATGCCGTTACCGGTCAGCCGAGCCGGTCGTAACTCCTGACCGGGCATCCGCGATGTCCGGGCAACTGTCGGAGTTCGTCGGATCGATCTCAACCGCGATCGTCCGCCGAGCGGACAGATATGTCGAGATGCTGGACGAGGCACGCATGGACGGCATCCTGCGGGTTGCGGAGCCGAACCTTCTCGATCGGTTCGAAAGATACGCCGCCGATGTTCTCGACCGTTATATCCCACCTGGTCCCCGTAATCGCGACAGCCTTGTTTTCTCCCATCTGTACAGTCAGGTACTCGCCCCAGCCGAGGACAGCGAACATTCCACCATCGCGGCGTTGCTGGCCGCGGAGGTCGAGGTCCGTGGTCCGCTGCGGCTCACCCCGGTACAGACCCTGCGCCTGGCCGAGATCCTCGAACGCCTGGGCCTCCGCCTTGCGCGGGCCGGGCTACCGCTGCATGCCGCGTTTTCTTTCGACCGAGCCGGAGGCCTGTATCTACAGGTGGAAAACCATCTCGCCCGGGACAGATGCCTGCTTTCGGCGCATCGGGCCCGCCACCTGGCCCGCGGCCGGGGCTTGCGCAGGATCCTGGAGACGATCTCGAATCTGCTATGTGGCTACGGTTACCAGCCCTACCGCCTGCTCGGCTGGGTGGTCGTCCAGCTCGTGGCGCTGATTCTCATTCTGACGATCTTCTTCGGCGCCTCGCTGGTCACCAGCATGCACATGGCACTCATCAACTACCTCAACCCGCTGGGATTCGGCGATATCGACGGCCTGCCCCATGGCGCCTGGGTCCTGCTCGTCATCGAGTCCTACGCGGGGGCGGTGTCGTTGAGTGTGTTCTTCGCCCTGCTGGTACGGCGGTGGTTCCGGCTATGAGGTGATCGGCATGAGTGTGCCGGTCTACCAGTCCGCGCTGCCTCGTCGCGCCTGTTCGAGTGCCTGCAGCGTCTGCAGGGCAATCTGGTCCCGAATCCGCGAGACCTGCGCGTTCCACTGGCGGCTGAATCCGGGGCGCCGTTCCAGCGCATCCCAGAGCGGCGACAGTACCGGGTCCACCCGCGCTCCGGGCATCCATACGTGGAACAGCCGCTCGACAGCGGTCGTGAGGATGTCGAGCGCCTCCCGTCCCAGCGCCTTCAACCGGTCGGTCTGTTCGATGATCTGGGTGAGCGTGGTGAGCAACCAGTCGTGCAACGCGAAATCCTCGCAGAAGCGCGCGGCGATTCCGAGCTGGCTTTCGTCCACTATCAGCTCGATGGTGCGCACGACATCGTCTTCGGTACGGACCCGCGCGACGGGACCGTCGTGGTCGCCGATCCGGGCGGCCCAGCGTACACAGGTCGGCCGCGACCGTACGGAGGTGACATGATCGAGCTGCGCATGACTCTGGATATCACTGATCAGGCGTTCACTGACCGAGCCCAGGTCGATGGTGGATGTCGGTGTGGAGTCGGCCAGGTACCCCTCGGCGAGCCCGGCGGCATCCGCCAGGCTGATGACTTCGACCACGCCCAATTGGTCGGCGTAGTGTGACCACGCGAGACGGCTGGGGCCCGTCGCGCGCCGGAGGTAGGCGCTCGCCGAACCCTGCAGCACCAGACCGGAAGTGATCATAGCGCGAGAGGTGACCGTGCCGATTCCCCGGGCGCGGACCCGGCTCGAGGTCGCGAGCTTGCAGTCGATCCCGGTCACCAGCTCCGGTGAGACGGCGTGAGCGATGGGGCGTTCGGTGCACAACACGCGGCGCCCCGGCACCGTCCCGAGGATCTGGGCCACGAGCGGAGCGGGAAGCGGCGCCGTGTTGTGCAGAAGACAGGTTCGGACCTCACCGAGGATCAGCATCGCTTTTCATGATCCTTCGATGAAGACGTGTGAAATGCGGTCAATGACCTTACGCGGTATCTTCAGACCTTCTCTCGCCCCACGTTCGATTACTTGGCCGGTGACGGGTTCGTCAAGGCTGAGATGGCTGAGGATGAGTTTGATCGCGTTTTCGATCGGCAGGTATCGCTGCGGAAGGATGGAGACCGACCGGTAGGCGCTGAAGGGTGCTGCACGTGGGTTCACCTGCATCACCGCGGGTAGTTCGGTCCAGGTCTCGGGTATCTCGTCGGTCTCAAGTATCACCCGGTGCGGCTGCGCGACCGGCTCGCCGAAATGGCGCAGCATCCCCAGCCGGAGCAAGTGCCAGATCGACGCCAGAAAGGGACACGACCAGGTCCGCTGGATCATGGTCTCGCCGTCGACCCGATCCTCGATCTCTTTCCACAACTCGACGTCGAGGAAGATGGAGTGGTCGCGCTTGCCGAACTCCTGCGGCGGCTCCCACGGCCGGGTGTGCATGGCCTGGTCGGTGCCGGTCTCGGGAGACCGTTCGCCGTTGCAGAGCCAGCCCGACTGATGGGTCGGCGGGCGGGAACCGTTCGTGCCCGGAGCGGGCTCGGGAAGCAGGCGGGCCGCGACGAGTTCGGCGAGCGGCACACCGTCCGCCACACAGCAACCCGCCTCGCGCGCGATGTAGTCGATCGGTACGCCGCATTCGTCCCCGATCGTAATGAGTTTCCGCAATATTTCTTTCGGATTCGTACTATTATAGAAATAATCGTCGATCAGAAAACAGGTGCTTATCCGGGGTCGATCGGCGGCGACGGTCTTTTCGGCGGCCGTGACCCACGGCGCGAGCCGCTGAAATTGGTGACGTATCCGTTCCTCGCCGTTGAGCAGGTCCTCCATGTAGAAATGACCCACTTCAATTGAAAGATGAGACAACGGCATGCCGCGAACATTGTCCTGGTTGCTGGCTTCACTGTAGGCGACGACTTCCAAGGTGGTCACAGCCCTTCCCACACGCTGTCGTCGGTCAGATTACGGGCCAACTCGTCAAAGGCTTTCACGGTCGCGGCGTTGGCGATGTTCCCGGAGACATCCGCATCTGAGATGACCTGTTCCCGCCACTGCAGCACCGGCTCGACCGGCGTCTCGCCCAGCGTCGCGCTATGCCCGAGCCTGTTCCGCAGCGCCAGTTGTTTGAGTTCATCGTTGCAGGTACGCAGCCACTTCGCCTGCGCGGGCCGGTCTGCGGCAAGCGGCGAGTTGAGGGCGGGTACCGCGGTACGGACGAACCGGATCGAGTCCTGCAGCGCCTCACGTTCGTGACCGGCCCGAACTCCCTCGTCGAGGAGTCCGTCGTTGCCGTGGACGAGACCGTGGGCCGCGACGATATGCTGTCTGGTCCAACGGTGGAATACCAGCCAGCGGACGGGAGCCGAGCGGATTTCCGGAGCTGCCGTCGCGTTCAGCGCCATGTGCAGAGCGTGCGACCGGCCGGCGCTGAGATCGACTACACATACCTGGAATTCCTGGTCCAGCCGCCGGAAAAGTTCGATGCAGCGGCGCACTTTCTCGGCGGTGCTGGAGAATTCCGCCCCGTCCCGGTCGCCGGCGAACAACGCCAGCCGGCCCGCCTTGGCGTGCAGCATGCGAAGACCCGGGCGGTCGGAGGCGGTGCGGACGTCGACCTGGTGCGGGCTGCTGATCGTGCCTCCGATATAGGAGTGGAGGCCATGGTCCGCACCACGGTCGATCTTCGAGATCTCGAAGATCGACCCGGCTGTGGGGGATCCGAAGTCGAAGTCGAGGTAGGCGACATCGTTGCCCGCGAGCGACAACCGGTAGGCGATGTTGCAACTCGTCACCGACCGGCCCGTTCCGCCCTTGTCCGAAGCGGCGAACACCAGCATGGCTAGATGCTCCTCGCTGCGTCGATGCGCGCGACAGTCAGTTCGTCGAGTTTGCGAAGCGCCTCCATGGCCAGAGCACTGGCCGACGACGGCCGCTCATTGAGAATCTTGCGCGCCCGTGTCAGCGTGGCCTCGATCTCCAGGAGACCCGTGTTCAACTCGGATCGATCATTGGCATCGGCCTGCAGGATTTCCTGATTCAGTAGATGGTCCGCCTCGCTGAGCAGCTCAAGGGCGTTGTCCACCATGTGCGTGGTGCGCAGCGGCGTCTCCTCGTAGGTGCTGGCCGCGGTGACGAGTCCCTCGATCACGCGCTCGGTCAGATACCACGACGGCCTGCTGTCGGCGGAACCCCCCGCGGAGAAGAGAACCTCAACCGGGTCGTCCCACAGCCCTGCCCCTGGACCTTCGCGCAACCGGCGGCGGGCGAGATGGTCCATCGTGGCCTCGGCGACTACCATGAGACGGTCGCGGGCGGTGACGTTCGCGGACAGCTTCGCGGCCTGCAACGTACGTTTGAGGAGCAGCGGCGCGAAATCGGCGGCACTCCAGTAGATCTGCGGGCCAAGTTGCTCACTGCCGTTAAGCGTCATTTGTACGCCGGGCGTGTGCAGTGCCACGGCGGGATCGTTCTTCGTCACTCGACTGGTGATTCGGCCGCGGCGAGCCAGTTCCTCGAACACCCATACCGCGCGGGTGAGATCGTCGTCGGTCGCCCGCCGGTTGACGAGGTCCTGCACGAGTACGGAGGAGACGAGCAGGCTGTAGTAATCCGACTCCTTGCCGTCGGAGGTCTGCCACGGGATGTTCTCCAGCGGCCACGCCTGACCACCGAAGCGGGCGACAGTGGACCAGTATCGTTGAGTGAGGTCCCAGCGGATCTGCAACGCCTCGGCCAGACGCCGCTGCTCCTCGTTGAGCAGGCCTAGTTCGCGGGTCCGGGGCGAGAGCAGGTCGTTGATACCGTCGAGCGCCACAACCGTGAAATACAGATAAGGTCTGGCCTCGGCAACACCGGAACGTTGCTGGAAATCCTCACTCACGAAGTCGATCCGCGCGGCGTTGTCTGCGATTCCCCAGGCCCACCCGCACTCGAACAGCAGATTGTCGTTGTCGAGTGCGACATCGGAACCCACCCCGATCCGGACGTCGTCCCGAAGCCTGGCACGAACCCGGGAGAGACTGTTCCGCAGCTCCTGGATCACTATGCGTTCCGAGACTCCCGCCGTGTTCATCATGTGGAGCATCGCGCGGCCGGACGGATCCTCCGGTTCAGCGGTGTTCACTACGAAACTACGCAGGAGCCCCAGCATCGCCGCGGTGAGTCGGCGGTTCGTCGACGACTCGATCTCGGCGACCTTCCGTCTCAGCTCGGAGCGGCGCTGGACAACCGGCTTGTAGACGTTGATGAAACCCAATGCGGCAAGGCACAAGGTCACCGACATCGAATAGGCGTCGACGATGTCGAGCTCGAGCTGTTCGGCTGTGGCCGGAGACTGTGTCCCGCTCGCCTCCCGCCGGAGGTAGCAGCCGCCGGTGAAGACGGGCTCCCCGTTCTCGTCCGAGTACCTGTCGATGTAGTCACCAAGTACGTCGATGATGACCCGAGGTATGCGGTTACTGTCGCCCAACGGCTTCAAGGCGGTTCGCACGTCGTCAGCGATGGTATCCGGGCGGTCGAGCGCCAGGTTTTCGATCGTGGTCGCCGGATAGAGGATGCACAGAAGCTGCTCGGCATCGCTGATTGAGTTGGACTCGTCCCTCCCGCCCCAGACCCAGGTTCCGTCCTGGTAGGAGGTCGCCAACACCGCGCGCCAGATGTCAAGAATATGTTGCCTTGGCTGGATCCTCACCGTAGCCATCCAGAAGGAGTTTGAGGCATTATACTCAGGCTGCTGCGGATGGACTGCACAGTTCCGTAACGGTACAGGTGCACCCGCAATGTACCAGAAACACCGCCGACCTTTGTCATGACGACCATTCCCTTCGGCGCGGCCCGCACGCCCCCGAGCCGAGTGTAAACGCGAATGGTGACCATGCGGGTGGATTGGACCGCAGGCGGGGTCCAGGGGCTTGGTGAATCAGCCGAGTAGCAGCACCATCGACGTTTTCGATCACGATGGGCGATCATGGTCGACCCGAGACGCCCGCGCTGACCGTGCTGCCCGGATCGTCGCGCGGCCGCCCGGGAGTCGCCCAGGAGTCGGCTCGGCCAGTGGCCGCAAGCGCCGACCTCCGCTACCTCTGCTGCCCACTGGACTTCACACCTTGAACCTAGCGAGTCGGACACATGGGGACATAACCGGGATGACCGTCATTGCACATGGGACGGTAGATATTGAACCACCTGCGCCAGATGGTCGCGGATGAACCTCGCCGGCTTGCACAGATCAAGAGTGTCCTGCTGCTCGACGGTGAGGCCACGCCCTCCGAGGAGCGAGCAGACCAGCTCGGCGGTGGCGGGAGCGAGCGTCACCCCGAGGCCGAAGTGGCCTGTGGCTGCGATCACTCGTGCATCCTCCGTCACGGGGCCGATGATCGGACGCTCGTCCAGGGTGGCTGGTCGGACGCCGGACCAATGGCGCTGTATCGGCCAGGAACGAGCGGCCGGGACAAGCGCGGTGACTCCCGTGAGCACCGACTCGTAGCCCGCCCTGGAGGGAATGCTGTCCGATGTTCCGTACTCGTACGTCACACCCGCGGCCACCCGTCCGTCCCCGCGCGGGACAAGGTAGGACGACTTGGTTCCCTCCTTCGCCGCGACCTTGGCGTACAACTGGAAACGAAGGGGGTAACCCACCGCCCCAGGTACCTGGAACTCCATTGCCTGTCCTTTGACGGGAAACATCGGATCGACGTTGCGGGCCGGCAGTAACCGGCCGCTACCCAGCCCTGCCGCGAGCACGGCATGATGACAGCTGAGCGTTTTTCCGTTCTTTATGCTGATCATTATGTTGTTCTGTGTGCTTCTCATCTCCTCCACCGTCGCCCCGGTGAGGACGGTGACACGAGCATCTCGTCGCAGCACGGAATCGAGCGCGGAAAGCAGGCGAGTGGGCTCCAAGGACGCCTCCCGCGGCAGCAGGAAGGCACCCTTCGCCCGCCGAGTGAGCAGCGGCTCCATATCCTGGAGATCGTCCGGGGAGCACGGTACGACCTCGAAGCCATGTGAGATCCATTCCGGAACCAGCACGCAGCCGAGCCGGTCGAGTTCGGCGCCCGACAGCGCCACCTGGAGCAGACCTGCGGTATGTAAAGGTATTGACACGGCGGCTTCGTTCTCGATTTCCCGCAACCAGGCCGGATAAAGCGCGCGACTCTGATCTGCAAGAAGACTGAGGCTTGTTCCGCAGATATCGTCACTCTGCGGCGTAATCCCTCCTATAGCCGCGGACGAGGCCATCGCGCCGAGCGAACGGGCTTGATCTACAATCGCAATCCGTTCGAATAGGGAGCGAGCCTGGTAGGCGACTGCGCAACCGATGATCCCTCCACCGACAACGACGAGGTCGAACTGCCTGCTCACCCGGCCTCCTGTAACGGACTGTTACCCCGGCGTCGTCGCGCGAGACTGTGAGCTTGCCATGAAGTGTAATCCGTTCCAACCCGATGCCGTGAATTTTGCGGCGTCCACCTTCCGTCCTCCTTCCAGGGCGAGGCGTCCGGTGTCCATGGGACTCACAGTTGCGTTGATGAGATCCGCCGGCTCGTGGACGAAACCCACGTCGAGGTGACCATCTACGATGCGGTGTATCGGCGGCAAAGCTTCGGCGACGTGCGCAACGCCTACCTCCGCGTCGTAGATGCGACCTCCGGCGACGAGATCGCCCGCTATGACCTGACAGCCCAGGCTGGGCGGGCTGACCGGGATCGCCCGCGAGTTCGGCCTCGACGTCTGACCCGCAGGCAGCGGTGGGGTGCTCACCGGGGCTCGGACGAGTCTGAAGATCCGTTGGGATGTCATCACTCTCCGCGGTTGACCATGGAACGTAGCGCGCAGGTCCCTTCGCGGCGGCCACCATGGGCGGGTACTCGCATCCCACGCCTCGAACAGGCGTCACGTCGCACGCCCCTGTCTCGGGAGCAACGACTCCTTCGCGCGACGATCCCGGCCGACAGGCGGGGCCGTCAGATCACGATGCCGTCAGATCACGGCAAGGTCGAGCGCAGGGTCCAATGTGTGCAGGTCGTGCGGATCGGAGGTGACCACGGTGGCGTGGAGTTTCCGTCCCAGCAACGCGACGTGAGCATCGACAACATCGCTCGTTCCTGATGCCGCGAGCAGCAATCCGATACGGACAGCGATCTCCTCTGACAGTGGCTCGACACGCAGCGCGCCCGTCCGCACCAGCTTCATGACGGCATGCTGACGCGGCGACCCACGCCAGACCTGAGCGAGGACTCCTGTCGGTAGGTGTGCCGCTACCTTCATGGCGACCAGATCCGCGGCCAGTGCGAGCATCCGGGTGTCACGACGCTCCAGTGCGATGAGCGCGCCCGCGTCGAGAACGACCGTTCTCACGCGGCCCCGGCCACACCGATGTCGTCGGCATCCAGCGTCGACCGGGCCCAGTCGTGCGCGGCGTCGTCCAGCCCACCGGCCTCTGTGATCATCTGATCCAGAATCGCCTGAGCCTGCGCCCAGTCGGGCTCGGCGGCAGCCAGCCCGGCGAAGTAGGCCGACACCGACTCCACCTGACCGGCGTCGGCGGCCCGCTGCGCCTTCGTCGCGATCTCTTCGGGAACACTGATAGTGATCCGCTTGAAGCTCATAAGCTGAGCATAAATCATGTGCGTGGACGGCGGGGGAGGCCCCGTACCCATCATCTGGAGGGTCGGGGCCTCCACTTTTCCGCTGGGCCGGTGTCGGCGGGTCAGGAGCCGGCAGTGCCCGCCTCGGCGTCCTCGGCGTCCTCGGCGTCCTTGGCGCGGGCGCGCAGGGCGCGGACGAGACCGTCGCGGCCCTCGACCAGGGCCCGCCGTAGCGCAGGCCCGGGGTCCTGTCCGGCGAGGTAGGCGTCCACCGCCGCCACCGTGGCCGGCTCGATGATCGCATACGGGAAGAGCATCTGCGTGATCGTCTGAGCGGTGTCGAAGGTCCGGGTCCGCCAGATGTCGGCGATCTCGGCGAAGAACCGGTCCACGTACGGCCGGGTGAGGTCATCCTGGTCGGCTATCCAGAAGCCGCCCATGGTCGCCACGAGCAGATGGTTCGACAGCGTGTCCGAGTCCATCACCGCCGCCCAGGCGGCAGCCTTCGCCTCGGGGGTCGGGCGGGCCGACCGGGCGGTGGCCGCCCGCTTCTCGCCGGTCGCGGTCCGGTCCCGGGCGAGTTCGGCCTCGATCTCGTCCATGCCGTAGACACCCCGCGCGACCAGCTGGATCAGCAGCGTCCACCGCAGCTCGGTGTCCAGCACGAGCCCGTCGATGACGTCGGCTCCCTCGAAGATCGCACGGATCCGTTCGACCTGGTCGGGGTCTTCGGCGTGGGCGAACGCGGTCGCGTGGACCAGCTGCAGGTCGCTGCCGGGCGCGGCCGCGCGCAGCAGATCCTCGGCCCGCGCGGACAGTTCCCGAAGCAGGCCCGACCGGTTCGCCGGATCCCCGTACGTGTCGATGGTGAGCTGCGCCTTTGCCAGCAGCGACTGCACGACACCGATGTCGTCCTCGGCGTCCACCCCGGACAGCACCAGCTTGACGTAGTCGCGGGCGGCGAGTTCGGCGTCGCGGGTCATGTCCCAGGCCGCAGCCCAGCACAGAGTCCGGGGGAGCGACTCGCGGATCGTCCCGATCGAGTCGATCAGCGTCGTCAGGGACCGGTCGTCCAGGCGGATCTTGGCGTAGGTGAGATCGTTGTCGTTGACCAGGATCAGGTCGGGTCGGCGGGCGCCGACAAGCTTGGGCACCTCGGTCAGTTCGCCGACCACGTCGAGCTCGATGCGTTCGCGGCGCATCAGCGACCCGTCGGAGACACGGTCGTACAGACCGATCGCGACCCGGTGCGGCCGCAGCGTCGTGCTCGCAGTCGGTGGTGAGGACGCCGGCTCCTGCACCACGTCGAAGGCGGTGAACAGACCGGACGAGTCGGTTTCGAACCGGGGACGCAGGGTGTTGGCCCCGGTGGTCTCCAGCCAGTCCGCGGACCACACGCTCAGGTCCCGCCCGCTGGCGTTCTCCAACTCGTCGAGCAGGTCCCGCAGCGAGGTGTTGGCGTACTCGTAGCGACGGAAGTAGGAGCGTAGCCCCGCCAGGAACTCCTCCTGGCCCACCCAGGCGACGAGCTGCTTGAGGACGGACGCGCCCTTGGCGTAGGTGATGCCGTCGAAGTTGGTGCGCACAGCCTCCATGTCACCCGCGTCGGCGACGATCGGGTGGGTGGAGGACAGCTGGTCCTGCCGGTACGCCCAGCCCTTCTCCGCGTTCGCGAAGGTTGTCCAGCCGTTGGTGAACCGGGTCGCGGAGACCTGCGCCAGCACCGACATGAACGTCGCGAACGACTCGTTGAGCCACAGGTCGTCCCACCAGCGCATCGTCACGAGGTCGCCGAACCACATGTGCGCCATCTCGTGCAGGATCGTCTCGGCCCGCCGTTCCCGCCGCGCCTCGGTCACCTTCGCGCGAAAGACGTAGTCCTCCAGGAAGGTCACGCAGCCGGCGTTCTCCATCGCGCCCGCGTTGAACTCGGGGACGAAGAGCTGGTCGTACTTGCCGAACGGGTACCGGTAGTCGAACACCCGGTGGTAGAAGTCGAACCCGGCCCTGGTGATGGCGAAGATCTCGTCCGGGTCGAGGAACTCGGCCAACGACCGCCGGCAGTACAGGCCGAGGTCGATCCCGTCATGATGGTCGCGGACCTCGTGGTAAGGGCCGGCGACCAGTGCCGTGATGTAGGTCGACATCACCGGCGTCGGCTGGAACAGCCAGAAGGTCTTCCCGGCTCCAGCGTCGGTGGTCTCCAGACGCCGACCGCCCGAGATGCAGGTCCACTCCGCGGGCGCGACCACCGACAGTCCGAAGACCGCCTTCAGGTCGGGCTGGTCGAAGCAGGCGTACATCCGGTGGGCGTCGTAGGTCTCGAACTGTGTGTACAGGTAGACGGCGCCGTCGACCGGGTCGACGAACCGGTGCAGGCCCTCGCCCGTCTTCGAGTACGCGCAGTCGGCCACCACCTCCAGCTCGTTGACCTCCCGCAGATCCGTCAGGGTGATCCGGTTACCGTCGTACACCTCGGCCGGGTCCAGGGCCCGCCCGTTCAGTGTCACCGTGCGGACCGTGGGGGCGATCATTTCGATGAAGGTGGCAGCGCCCGGCT
>NZ_CADDZT010000031.1:68551-71729 GCF_902812655.1 Candidatus Frankia meridionalis
CCTCATCGCGGGTGAGGTTGTTGGCGGACACACAGGTCCTTTCGGGACGGTCGGACGGGTGGTGCCCGGCCCGGGTCAGGGTGTCGGACGTCCCGGCCGGGCGATTCGACTGGCGCGACGGAGGGTCCCCAGTGTCCCACGCCTGCGGTGTTGACCGTTCCGGCTCCACCCGGGCGTGCCCCGGCGCGGCGATACTGCGACGCGGCGCACCTGTCGTCGGGTTTGATGCGGTATTGGAATGGGACGGGTGGAACAACCGGTTCGAGTGCAACAGCCGCAGCGACGCTGAAGGGGGAACGCCGGTGAGGCGTGTTGCCGGCCTTGGACGGCGTGCCCATCCGGACCGCAGCGCACCGGACGGCGCTGCCGGCGCTGCCGGTCCTGTCGACGGTCGCACCGCTTCGACCTCGGATGGCCGGGCCGCTGTGTCCCAGCCCCGGGAGTTGGCCGACCCGGCCGACCCGCGCGAGGCACACGTCCCCGCCGCGCTGCGGGTAGCTGCCGGGTGGTCGTGGCGCCTGCTCGTCGTCGCCGTCGCGATCTACGCCACCCTGATGGCGGTCGGGCGGGTCCGCATCGTCGTGATCCCGGTGATCGCCGGTCTGCTCATCAGTGCGCTGATCCGTCCGATCGCCACGGGCCTGCGCCACCACGGAGTGCCGAGGCTGGCGTCGTCCTTCGTCGCCGTGTTCGGATTCGTGATCATAATAGCGGGTGCCGGGGTGGGCGTCGGGTTCAACGCGGCCAACGAGCTACCCACCCTGTCCGACCAGGTCAGCAAGGGCGTGGTGCAGGTACGTGACTACCTGCAGGACGGGCCGCTGCACCTGTCGCAGAAACAGCTCGACGACCTGGCGAACGGCATCACCAACAGCCTGGCGAGCAACCGGGGGAGGCTGGTTTCCAGCCTGCTCTCCGGTGCGACGGTCGCCGCCGAGGTGGTCACCAGCATCCTGTTCACCCTGTTCGCGACGTTCTTCTTCGTCCACGACGGTGACCGCATCTGGGACTGGATCGTGACCCGGTTCCCGGCCGGGGGTGAGGACCAGGTGCGTGGCGCCGGTCGGGAGGCGTGGTCGACGCTCACCGGCTACATCCGAGGTACGGTGATCGTCGCGTTGGTGGACGCGGTCAGCATCACCGTCGGACTGGTGGCTGTCGGAGTGCCGCTTGTCGCGCCGCTGGCCCTGCTGACCTTCCTGGGTGGGTTCATCCCGATCGTCGGAGCGACCGTGGCCGGCGTGGCCGCGGTCCTGGTGACGCTCGTCTCCAACGGTCTGGTGCCCGCCCTGGTCATCCTCGGCGTGGTGCTCGCCGTGCAGCAGATCGAGGGCCATCTGCTGCAGCCGCTGGTGATGCGGCGGGCCGTGCGCCTGCATCCCCTCGCGATAGTCATCTCGCTCGCCGCGGGCGGTGTGCTCGCCGGCATCCCCGGCGCGATCGCTGCCGTCCCGTTCGTGGCCGTGGTCAACCGGGTGGCGGGCTATCTTGCCCGATCCGGGAAGGAGTCACCCGCTCCCGATGGTTGACCTGGACACATACTTCGCCACTTGGTGACCAGGAGTGATTTGTGACCACGCCAACCGTCGTCTCGCAGCCATCGCAGTCGCCCGCCGTGGACCCGGGGCCACCCGCCCCGATCACGCAGGCCGGATTCTGGTTCGATCCGAGCTGCCCGTGGGCATGGCTGGCCTCGCGTTGGGCGCTGAACGTCGAGCAGGTTCGTCCGGTGCGGTTCCGCTGGCATGTGATGAGCCTTGCGGTCCTCAACGAGGGCCGGGATCTTTCTCCCCAGTATGCTCAGACCATCAAGCGCGCGTGGGGCCCGGTACGGATCTGCATCGCCGCCGCGCAGCAGCACGGCGACGAGGTGCTGCTCCCGCTGTACACGGCGTTGGGTAGACGTCGTCATCTGGAGAAGGCCGAGTGGAACGCCGAGACCTTCGGGTCTGCGCTGGCCGAGGTCGGACTGCCCGCGGATCTTGCCGATGCGGCGACAGCGGGCGAACTCGACGAGGCGCTGCGGGCGAGCCACCACGACGGGATGGACCGGGTGGGCATGGACGTCGGCACGCCGGTGATCGCGGTAGGGGACACCGCGTTCTTCGGCCCGGTTGTCACCCCGGCGCCGAAGGGCGAGGCCGCGGGCAGGCTCTGGGACGGTGTGCTGCTCGTCGCGGGCACCCCTGGCTTCTACGAACTCAAGCGCACCCGGGACCGCGGACCCGTGTTCGACTGAGGGACGTCCAGGTCGGAGCCTTCCGGTCAAGGGCCATCCGGTGGGGACAATTCGGGAAAACGCGCCTTGGTATCCCCCATTGGGTACGATTTTCCTAGGTCATCGGTCTGGGTGACGGTGAGAGCCGCCGGGGACAGGCATCATTTCGTCCCATGCGCGTCCACCTCGGCTCAGACCACGCCGGCTTCCAACTGAAGGCCTCGCTGATCACTCGGCTGACCCAACTGGGCCACTCGCCGGTTGACCACGGCCCCGCCGCCTACGATCCGGATGATGACTACCCTCCGTACGTGATCGCGGCCGCTGCCGCGGTGGCGGGCGAGCCGGGCAGCCTCGGCGTGGTCATCGGCGGATCCGGCAACGGCGAGGCCATCGCGGCGAACAAGGTCGCCGGCGTGCGCGCGGCTCTGGCCTGGAACGTCGAAACCGCCCGCCTCGGCCGGCTGCACAACGACGCGAACGTGATCAGCGTCGGTGCCCGTATGCACACGGTCTCGGAGGCGGTCGGCCTCGTCGAGGTGTTCCTCGGGACGCCGTTCAGCGCTGAACAACGCCACGTCCGGCGGATCAGCATGCTCGCGGCGTATGAGCGTTCCGGCACGGTCCCGGCGCCGTCGGCGCCGCTCACGCCGTGATCTCATGATTCCCGGGCAGCCCGAGCCGGACGGACCCAGGATAGGCAGCACGCCCTAACGGCCGTGCTGCCTGCGGGTGGTGATGGGGACTGCGGTGGTAGGGGCGGAGTCCGTCCACGGCCGTCTGCGAAGGACGACGTTTCGTTCTGCCTCGGCCAGGTCGTCGATGCTCGGACGGGCGACGTCGCGGGCCCGCATCGCCGTCCCCGGAGGCAGCCGGGACCGGCCCTCGCCCACCAGGGCACGCAGGCCGGGATCGCCTGTCTCCCGCCGACGCCCCGACCTGTCGTGCTGGCCGCCGGCC
>NZ_CADDZT010000031.1:72332-81451 GCF_902812655.1 Candidatus Frankia meridionalis
CGGGTCCGGCTCGGCCGGCGTGATCGACCGCGCATCGTCGGGTTCTGGTTTATCGGCGTCCCGGTGACTTTGGGTCATGGATTGATCTCCTAGGGTTCCTCGGTGCTTTCGGCCGCGCGAGAAGTTTCATGATCGTGTAACCTTTGGCTGACTGACCGTCGAATGCCCGCCCGGCGCGGACACCCAGCGGACATTCACCGGTCCAGGGTGCCGCACCATCGTGTCATGGTTACTCGTGGTGATGCTCCGTTCCGGGGTCCGCCTGGATGCCGTCCGTGTGTTCTCGTGCGGCGGAACGGGCGGTCCCGAAGACCGGCGAACGTTTATGGGTGAGCTTCGGGCGTAGCGCGGGATTCGGGCTGACTTCCGCGTCCGGACGTCCCTGGTTGAAATGCACTGGCGTAACCGGTGGGACGTTACCGGCAGAACCACACCGACCCGACCGTCGAAGAAAGACCCAGGGTTCCGCCATTCCCGGACGGGGTATGTTTCAGTGCGGAACGACGAGGTGGACCCGCTGTGAGGAATCTGGTTCGCAAAGGGCGGGCGTAAGTGTTTCAGGAGCCGTTCCAGCTGGGCGAAAAACCCCGGACACCAACCTGGTCCGGTTGTCTTTCAGCCGATCGTTGTTGGAGGCACCCGTGCTCGGTAGATGGAACGGTCCGCCACCGGCGAACGGAGATCATGGCCGGCACCCGGTCGGGACGGGCGCCGGCCGGGTGGGCCGGGATGGATTCCTCGACCGTTGGGGGTGAGGTTCGGCCGGCTCGGATGCCGGCGGCGACACGGCATGATCGAATCTGGCGGTGTCTGCGGCCGGACGTGTCGTCCGCGACACGCGGGGCTGTCCCGTCAGGGCCGGGCACCTGCCGAACCCGGCGGCAGCTG
Source organism: Candidatus Frankia meridionalis (assembly GCF_902812655.1). Classification (GTDB taxonomy): domain Bacteria; phylum Actinomycetota; class Actinomycetes; order Frankiales; family Frankiaceae; genus Protofrankia; species Protofrankia meridionalis. Next base: position 73,221 of record NZ_CADDZT010000031.1, read on the forward strand.
GAGCCGCCTCCATACATATGAGCTGCGTATGGAAGCCGTTGCGGACCGGACGGCGGGGCTGTCCGTCCGGTCCGCAGGGCAGGGCCGTGTGACCAAACACCGACTGTCGGATGTGCGTCGGGGTGATGTCCCGGTGGCGGGCGAAGGGGGACATCGTGCCTGCGAGAGGATGTCGTGGGTACGCGTGTATCAAGCGGTGCCGATCAGTGGGGAGTCGTGCTTCGCGGGTCGTTGTCTCGGGAACCGTGCTCACGATGACTACCGAGAGTGAGGTCGTGGGAGCGGTGTTCGTTGGGGGTCCGGCGGAATTCAGACCACCGCCGGTGGATGATCGGGTTCGGCTGGCCGTGAACCGGTGTGCCGACTATCGATGGAGGGTGGGCGCATGTATGGATCCTGGCCGCTGCCATGCATGGCAGGAAGCCGCAGGCAAGCGGTCACCAGTCGAATGATTTCATGATCGACTGGTTTTTGTCGAGTGCACACTGACATGAAATCTCGGATCTTTACGGCTCGGCGATGTCGCATCGAGACCTCGGCCGAACCAAATAGGACGTCACGAAATGCTTCGAGATCGGCAGATGACCGCAACTGCCTTCATCGTTGCCGACGCAGCTTGGGAGTGACTCTTGGACCACGTTCCCGTCAGTATCGTCATCCCCGCTTTCAACGAGGCGCGCCGGCTCCCCGAGTCACTGCCCCGTCTGGTGGCCGTGGTGGGCAAGCTTGCCGGTGCAGAGGTGATCGTTGTTGACGACGGCAGTACCGACCGCACGGCCGAGGTCGCCGAGCGGTTGCTGAACGTACTGCCCAGAGCGCGGGTCGTGCGACTGCCCTGGAACTCCGGCAAGGGCACGGCAGTGAGGGCCGGGGTCGCGATGGCCCGTGGCGCGTCGATCGTCTTCATGGACGCAGACATGGCTTCGGACGTCAACGATCTTCCGTTGCTGCTGGCCGCTCTCCAGAACGCCGAAGTGGCGCTGGGGTCGCGCCGGATCGGCGACAACGCGGTCCGTACAAACGGCCGGCGGATGGGAAGCTGGGCGTTCAACCAGGTCACCCGGACGTTGGCGGCGCTCGATGTCGCCGACACCCAGTGCGGGTTCAAGGCGTTCCGACACGCCGAGGCGAAAATGCTGTTCAGCCTGTCGCGGTCCACCGGCTTCGGCTTCGACGTGGAGGTCCTCTCGATAGCGCGGTCCATGGGCTACCGGATCGCGGAGGTGCCGGTCCACTGGTCGGAAGTGGCCGGCGGGACGTTCCGGGTCACCCGGCACACTCCGGCGATGCTGGTCGACGTGTTGCGGGCCCGGCGTTACCGGCGGCGGGTCGCGTCCGCGCCACTGCACCTGCGGACCGTCGAGGCACAGCCAGCCCTGGTCCTGCAGCCGGCCCCGGTCGCCAAGGTGATCAGTATGGGTGCGGGCGTGCTGGCGGTAGGCGGTGGCTCGGACATCCCCGCGGGGGCGGCGGGCAGGATCGGAGGTGGACGGGACACCGGCCTGCAGTCGGCTCCGCGTGAGGTCGTATGAACGTTGGTGGACCGGTTTCGCTGCAGGAGCAGGACAGCCTCGGGTCGGTGGATCAGTGGCCGCGGCGCGGCGACCCCGATGATGGGCCCGTGGGGGTTCAAGGTCGTCCCGACCGGACGCCCTGGTGGCCCATTGTCGTGTTGGCTTCCGGCTTCGTCCTGCTGTGCCTGTTGCAGGCACCCGGCCGGCTCGCCGCGGACACCAAGATCGACGTGGCGCTGAACCCGACGCGTTTTCTCGCCGGGGGTACCCATCTGTGGAGTTCGGACTCGGACTTCGGGCTGCTTCCCAACCAGCGCATCGGATACCTGTTCCCGATGGGATCGTTCTTCCTCACCGGGAACGCCCTAGGCCTGCCACCCTGGGTAATCCAGCGGCTGTGGATGGCCCTGCTACTCGGTGTGGCGTCCTGGGGGGTGATCCGGCTCGCGGACGCGCTGCATGTCGGTAGTCGGCCGGGACGGGTGGTTGCCGGTCTCGTCTACTCCACATCCCCGTTCGTGCTGGGAAAGATCGGTTCCAACTCCATCGCGTTGACCGCGAGCGCGATGCTGCCCTGGATCGTCCTTCCGCTCGTGCTGGCGACGGCCCCGCGCGCTGGTGGCACGTCCGGGCTGCTGGCGCCGCGGCGGGCCGCGGCCCTGTCCGGTCTTGCGGTCTTCACGACCGGCGGCGTCAACGCCAGCGTCACCCTGGACGTCCTGCTGTGCCCGGCGGTGCTGCTGGTGTTCGCGGGGGCCGGCCGGCGAACCTGGGCGCTGCGGGGCTGGTGGGTCGTGTCGGTGGTGTTCGCGACCGCGTGGTGGATTCTGGCGCTGCTCATCCAGAGCCGGTACGGGCTGAACTTCCTGCCCTTCACCGAGACCGCCGACATCACGACCACCACGACGTCCGTCAGCGAGGCGCTGCGGGGCGCCAGCGACTGGATGGCCTATCTGCGCCTGCCCAGCCCGTGGCTGCCTGCCGCAGAGCAGTATGTCGCGACGCCGGCCGCGGTGGTCGGGTCGGCCGTTGTCGCGGCGCTGGGAGTCTGGGGGCTTGCCCGCACCGACCTGCCGGCCCGGCGTTTCCTCGTGGTCACGTTCGGGATCGGGATCCTCGCGGTCTGCGCCGCCTACCCTGGGCAGCCGGGAAGCCCACTCGCGGGGGTCATCCGTGACCTGCTGGGTAGCCCGTTCGGTTTCCTGCGCAACGTCTACAAGTTCCAACCGGTGGTTCGACTGCCGATGGCGCTCGGGGTCGCTCACACCCTCGCCGTCGCGGGCTCCCGGCGACGACGCGTAGCCCCCGGTACCGGCACCGGGTGGGTACCAGGCCCACCTCCCTGGGGCCGGTCGGTGCGCGGCCAGGTTCCGGTCGCCCTTGCGGTGGCAGCCGCGGTGATCGCGGGGATGACGCCGGCGCTCGCGGGCAAGATGACCCCGGCCGGCGCGTTCGGCAAGGTGCCGGACTACTGGCGGCAGGCCGCGGGCTGGCTCGAGGCCAATCCGGCCGGTGGCCGGACACTGCTGCTGCCGGGGACGGCGTTCGGCGAGTACGACTGGGGCCGGCCGTTGGACGAGCCGATGCAGTGGCTCGCGCGGACACCCTGGGGGGTCCGCAGCCTGGTCCCGCTCGGGGGCGTCGGCGTGGCCCGATGGATGGACGGGATCGAGCAACAGCTCGCGCTCGGCTCGGCGCCGGGGCTCGCCGACGCCCTGACCCGGGCCGGGGTCGGGCAGGTGCTCATCCGCAACGACCTGCAGAACAAGGACTGGGACGTGCCGCCGTCGACGGAGCAGATCTACCGTGCGTTGCGTGGCTCCGGTCTGCGACGGACGGTGGCGTTCGGCCCGATGGTGGCCGCTCGTTCCGCGGCCAAGGACAGGCTCGTCCCGGCGTTGCGTAATCCGAAGGAGCAGGTGCCGGCCCTGGAAGTGTGGGTGGTGCCGGACGGGGCCCGCCAGGTGCAGGCGTATCCGGCCGACACCGCCATGGTCGTCTCCGGTGGTGCCGAGGCAACCGTGCAGATGGCGGCCGCCGGGATGCTGCCCGACCAGGCGGTCGTACTGGCGGGTGACCTGGCCGGCCCGGACGATCCCGCCGCGGCCGATGTCATCGGTCCACGGACGACCTTGGTGGTGACCGACACCTTCGCCCGCCGTGACAACAGTTTCGGTCTCGTCCACGGCGACCGTTCCTACGTCCTCGGGCCGACCGAAGGTGCGGCGGGTGCGACCGGACCGCCGGCGCAGTGGACCGACCGGCCGGTGGCCGGGCATCAGACGACCGCCGGCTATGTCGGTGGGATGGCAGTCACCGCGTCGTCGTACGGTTTCGAGCTGGCGCCCGCGCCGGACCTGCAACCGGCCAACGCCGTGGACGGTGATCCCGACACCGCGTGGCAGGACGCCAGAACCGACCGGGGATCCACCGGGCAGTGGCTACAGGTCGACGTCGGACACGAGATCGAAGTCCCGTCGCTGACGGTGCGACTTCTCGAGGAAAGCCGTTTGCGGCCGGCCGTCCATGCGCTGCGTGTGACCACTGAGACCGGATCTGTGGTCACACCGGTCGAACCGGTTGAATCCCCCCAGCGGTTGACCGTACCGCCCGGCCCCACCCGGTTCTTCCGGGTCGGCTTCGAGCACCTGAGCGGTGAGGACAACCCCTTCCTGGGCGCGGGCATCCGTGAACTGACGGTTCCGGGCGTCACGTTCCAGCGGTACCTCCAGACTCCGTCCGACCTGACACCGTTGTTCGCCGCGGCCGGCTCGGGCCCGGTTGTCTACATGTTCGCGCGTAACAGGGTCGACCCCTCCCTGCCGTTCGGTGACGACGAGGAGCGGCAGCTCGACCGGCGGTTCGACGTGCCGCGACCGGTCGTTCTCATCGTCCGCGGAACCGCCGTCCGGCTTCCCGGTGCCCTTACCGTCGGTGGCCTGCCCGTCAGTAGCCCGGCCACCGGGGATGACCAGGACACGACATCGACATCGACATCGGCGCGGACGCTGTCGCTACCGTGCGGGTCCGGCCCGTTCGTGCGGGTGGACGGGCGGCGGTACGCTACCCGGCTCGACGGTGTCGAGGAGGATGCGAGGGCACTGAGCCCGATCACGATGAGTGTATGCGACGACAACGGGCAGATTACCCTCGGTTCCGGCCCGCACCTGTTGATGACCGAACCGGGCTCCGCGCCGTTCGCCGTCGACTCGCTCACGTTGACGGATGCGGCGGCGCAGGCCGAGCCCGCGGCCCCCCGGGCGACCCGGATCACCGGATGGACGCCGGAGCGGCGCACGGTCGAGATCGCGGCAGGGGAGCGCGGTTTCCTCGCCGTCCGGGAGAACGCCAACGCGTCCTGGACCGCGTCCCTGAACGGGAAGCCGCTGCGCGTGATCCGGTTGGACGGCTGGCAGCAGGGATGGATCATCCCGGCTGGCGCGGCCGGCACGATCATGATCGAGAATCGACCGGGGCAGGCCTACCGTCGCAACATCGCCCTCGGAGCCACGATGGTCGCGGGGCTGGTGGCGCTCACGGTGGTTCCGCCCGGCGTGTGGAACCGATACCGGTGGGGACGTGCCCGGGGTCTTCGGATGCGTGGTCTTCGGATGCGTGAGCGGTGGGCGCAGCGGCGGGTGCGCGGCCGCGGTCAACGGGTACGTGGCTGGTGGGTTTCGGGCCTGCGCGGCCGCTCGGGTCGCGGGGCCGTACGGTTGCGGTGGGCTGCCGTCACGTCCGGTATGTGTGTGGTGGCGCTGGTCGCTGGTCCGGTCGCACTTGTCGTTCCGGTGTTCGCCGTGCTCGCTGCGCGTTCGCCGGTGGTACTTTCCTGGATCGCCGCCGGCTGCGTGAGCATCGCCGGGATGGTGGTGGCGTTCACCCCGGACAGCCTCCCCGGGTCCGGCCGGGGGGCCTTCGGCTGGCAGGTTCAGCTGTGCGGCGCAGTCGCGTTCGCGTGCGTGCTCGCCTCCACGGCGGTTCGCTCTGCGCCCCGACCGGTGGATCCCAGGTGAGCGGTTGAGGTGTGCGCCACTGTTGTGAGTCCATTTTCCATGAAGCGCGTGAGTGGACCCGAAACTTGCCTGTACGACGATATTTCACCGTTGGACCGTCCTTTCGGACGGAGTCGCCGGGCAAGTCGAAGGAAGGTACAGGCATTTACTCCCGCGAGGTTCGGTCGCCGGCGTTGTTCCCGCAACCGGCCGTGCATCCGCAGTCGGCCGTGCATCCTGCTCCGTCCGCACAGCCCGGAGGGGTCGAGCGGGCCCCGGCTTCCCAGCAGCGACCCTTCTCCGTACTCGAAGACATGATCATGGCATCCGATCGTCGGCCTGCCCCGGTCACGGTCGGAATGGTCGCCCGTACCAGCAGGGTTATCGACGCCTCAGCGCTTCAAGGTGCTGTACAGGCTGTGCTTGCGGGCAATCCGATGGCCCGTGCGCGGATGCGCACCGGTCTGTTCGGTCGGCGGTGGTGGTTCCCGGACGTGGCGGATGATATCCTGCTCACCTCCACCGAGGGGGCCGACGAACCCGACCTGTGGGCGGCGTTCGCGGCGCTGTGCTCACAACCGTTCGATCTGACGTCGTCGCCTCCGCTGCGGGTTCTGCACATCCGGTTGCCCGCGGGCGATGCCGTGGCGCTCGCCGCGCATCATGTCGCCCTGGACGGGCTGAGCGTGGCGATGCTGCTGCAGGCGATCCTGGAACGCTGCGCCTCTGACGGTGCGACGGAGCTCGAATCGTCCACGGTGCATGGCCGGATGCGAGCGACCACGAGACCGCGGCGGCCGGAGCCTGGCCACACGGAGACGAACCCGGCCGGCGTGATCCACGCCAGCCGTCCGACCCGCCGGCTCCTACCCGACCTGTCAGCGCTGTGGCAGACCACTCCCAGTCGGGTCGCGGTCTCGACCGGTCGAGGTATGCCCGGTCGAGGTGGTCGCCGAGGCATGCCTGCTGACCGGTGGGGGCCCGGCTACGGTGTGCACTGCGACGCGGTGCCCGTCCCGAAACCCGGTCGTCCTGTCGCGGGCGGGGCCACGGTCACCATAAACGATCTTTTGCTCGCGGCCGCTCAGATGGCGGTGGAGCGTTGGAACACCATGGCGGGGCAGGCCACCCGACAGCTGCGGGTGCGGATGCCGATCAGCCTGCGTCAGCGGGGTGAGGAGTCCGCCATCGGTAACCACACCGGCGAGGCGCTGATCACCACTGGGCCGTCCGACCGGCGCGACCCTGCCACCCTGCTCGCGGTGGTGTGCGGGCAGACAGCGGCGAGCAAGGCGGGCGGGCCGCCGCCGGGCACCGGGGACGCTGTCGGCGGGGTGGCCCGGCTGCCCGCACCTGTCCGCCACGCGTTACTGCGCCTTGCCGTGACCGCCGCCCGGCCCGTACTGATGCCGACGACCAGCATGACGAACCTGGGTCGGCTTTCTGACAGGTTTTCCGACCAGATGATCACATCGCTTCACTTCGCGGCGTTCGCCGGCCCGCCGCAGGGGCTTGTGATCGCGGCGGTCGGTTACGGCGACGAACTGCATCTGACATTCTGCTATCACCGTGATCTGTTCGATCCGACGGCGGCGAGCTGTTTCGCGCAGCTGTTCCGGGCGGCACTGGACGAGCTGACCCGCCAGGCTGCGCTCTGAGGGGCCGCGGGTTCAACGGGCCGCGGGCGTCGTAGCCCGGCCCGTCGCCCTGGTGGCGGGGAACACATCGTCGGGCATCGTGGAGCGGACGGCTGCGACCAGCAGATCCTCACCGGCCGCGGCCCGCACCTCGATCGGGCCGGCGACACCTGCCCGCACGAGTGCGGCACGTGCATCGGCGGGCCGTGCGCCGTAGAGCACCGCGACCGCGCGTCCTGAGCCGGCTTCCCGGTACACCAGGTCGGTACGGCGCAGGGCCGGTAGCTCCTGGCCGGGCGGCAGCGGGAACTCCGCCCGGGTGACGAAGGCGTCCGGGCGGCGTGGCTCGTGTGCCTTCCCGCCCCGGGAGCTTGCGCTCAGCCGGTCCATCTCCGCCGTCACCACCCGGGCCAGCAGCTCGGCGGTGGCGTCCCAGGAGAAGCACGCCGCCCACGCTCGGGCCTGCTCGCGCAGGCGCGCCGCCGCGACCGGGTCCGCGAGGGTGCTCAGAGCCGCGTCGACCGTGGACCCGAGCGCACCGGTCCCGCCGGTCCCGCCGGTCTCGTCTACGAGCCAACCGGTGTGGCCGTGACGGACTGCGTCGCGCAGCCCCGGGACCGCGAAGGCCACCGCCGGCACGCCATGGGCGTTCGCCTCCAGTACGGACAGCCCCCAGCCCTCCCCGTGGGACGGGTTCACCGTCAGCCAGGCCGTCGCCAGCAGCCGGTCACGCTCAGCCGCATCGACATAGCCGTGCCATCGCAGGACGTCCTCGCCGAGCCCGAGCCCGGCGGCATGCCGGGTGAGCCGTTCACGGTCAGGTCCGTCCCCGACGACATCGACGACCAGTCCGGGATGGGACGTGCGCAGTGCCGGCAGCGCGTCGAACAGCAGGTGCAGGCGCTTGTGGGGCACGAGTCGGCCGACGCAGACGATCGTCGGGCGCTGCGTCGGCCGGTCCGGTAGCTCTGGTGGGGGAAGCTGGACGCCGTTCGGCACGACGAACCGCGGGCCGGGCAGGTTCAGGACGTCGAGGGCCTCGTCCCGGGTGGATGGCGACACCACCGCCACCGGTCGTCGCCCAT
>NZ_CADDZT010000031.1:81476-85712 GCF_902812655.1 Candidatus Frankia meridionalis
GCGGCTGCCCGGAGCTTCCAGCAGCTGCCCGATCCTGGCCATGGGCCCCGGGAAGTACAGCGGGAACTGCCGCTGGTGGACGTGGTGCAGAACCTGGATCACGGGGGTGGCGGCGGGTAGCACCAGCGGGCTGAAGAACGGGATACCGTTCTGGCAGTCCACCACCGCGTCGATACCGCGGCGGTCGCGCAGCAGGCGGGCGAGCGTCGCCGGGTACACCCCGAAGGTGCCACCGCAACGGCGGACGTCGACCCCGCGGACGTTCTGCGAACGTGGGCGACCGGGCGGGCGGGCCGTGAGCAGACTCACCTGTGCGCCGGCCGCGGCGAAGCGTTCGGCAACCGACTGACAGTAGAGCTCGGCGCCGCCGGCCTGTGGGTGATCCAGATCACGCCAGTTGAGGAACACCACTCGGCGCCCGGCGAGCGCCTTGAGTTGCCTGTTCACGCCACCCGCGGGCGGCACGTTCACCGGCACCTGACTGGATCCTTTCATCGTGGCCCCTTGGCCGGTGTTGTTCCCGGCACAGTTCTGTCGTTTCCGGCAAGGCTCGCCTGTTGTTTTCGCCACAGCCCGCTACCTTTGGCCGCGTGCCGATGGTGCCAGATTGCGGGCACCCGACATCGGCCGGCTTCGACGCTGGCCTACCGTTGGCAGGCGGCGTCCGGCAAAAAACGATAAAGCAGGGCGCGCCTGTGGACAGGCGGGCGTTCGGAAGGGATCTGGATGGCGAACCTCAGTGGCTCCGCCGGTCGGCGTGAGCTGTTTGCGCGAGTTCTCCAGGGTCCGGGGTCGCTCGCGGTCGCCGGGATCGCAGTCAACGGCGGTAACCTCCTGGCCAATCTTGTGCTTGCACGGACACTCAATGCTACGGGTTATGGTGCCCTGGTCGTCCAGACCGGCATTTTCCTGATTCTGTCGATGGGCGGTTCCGCTCTCCAGGTCGCGGTGGTACAGCGGGACACCTCCGGTACCGGCACATCCCGGCATGACCGGGGGTGGTGGGTTCGCCGGCTGCGAGGCGGCTGCACGGTCGTGGCGGTAGTCACCTGCGTCCTCGGGCTGGTGGTGTGCGGCCCGGCGGCGGCGATGCTGTCCTATCCGCACCCGTTGGCGATTGCCGAGGCGATCGCGGCCGCGGCGATGTGGGTCTCGCTGTCGGTCGAGCGCGGCCTGCTGCAGGCTCGCCATGCCTACCAGGACCTTGCCCGCAACTTCGTCCTCGAGGGCGTCGGCCGGATCGCTGTCACGATCGGCCTCGTGTTCGCCGGGTTCGGTGTGAACGGCGCGGGTCTCGGTCTGATCGTCGGTGTCCTGCTCGCCACCGAGGACGCCCGACGGAGCGTGGGGCGGACCGCGCCGACCTTGTCGCGGCTGCGGCCGGCGCCTGCTCGCGCCGGCGGCGGCGCTGCGGCAGGGCCCGGGCGGCGCCTCGACGGGACAGGCCTCGACGGGACAGGTCCGAACGGCATCGATTCCTGGGGGCCGATGCCCATCCGGTCCACGCCGAGGGTGCGGACCCGTCACGCTCTCCGGCACGACACGACAACTGCGCTCGGCGCACTGGTGCCCCTCGCGCTGCTACAGAACATGGACGTGGTCATCGTCGGCTGGCTGAACCCCGGCGAGGTCGGGGCGTACGGGGCTATTGCCACGGCCTGCAAGGTGCCGGTGTTCATCGGTCTGGCGGTGGCCAACTTCCTGTTGCCGGAGGCGGCCCGGCGCCGGTATGAGGGGCGTCCGGCCACCGCGGCGCTGCTCGCGGCTGTCGCGTGGGTGGTCACCCCCGGGCTGCTGCTCGTGGGGATCGGCGCGGTGGCCGCGCGACCTCTGCTCTCCGCTGTTTTCGGCCCGCGCCTGGCCGCGGGCGCGTCGGCACTGCCGGTGCTGGCGCTTGCCATGACCTGCCTTGCCGTGACGCTGCTGTTCACCAACTACCTGCTCGGTGTGGGCCGGCGGGGGGTGGTGGGAGTGCTCATGGCCGGGACGGCGCTTACCGCAGGTGGTCTCTTTATAGCTGGTGGTAATCTGGTCGCCACCGGGGTGGTTGGTCTCGTCTGCCAGGCGGTGACCGCCTTCATGGCTGGCTTCATGGTGTTCCGGGCGCACTCGCCGGTCGTGCTCGGCGGGTCGGTCGCGGCGACGGAACCGGTCGGCTTCGACGCACCCGAGCAGGCCGGTGACCCCGACCGGTCGGCCGGTCGTCAGCTGCAACCGGTTGTTGCGACCTCGTTGCCGCGGTATGGCCGTTGAGCCTGGCCGGCAACCGGCCACAGCCGTCGACCGATAGGTAGGTCACCCCGATGGTCTTCGATCCTGAGCGGTCACCGCCTTCATCGGAGACTAGGAGTCATGCGTCGGGATTTCGCACCGGGGGACCATCCGCTGGCATCCGTTGACGCGTCCGGTGACACCGGTCCCGGCGGCGGCCCCGAACAGGCGGCCGGCCAGCAGGGTCTGGTCACCGCTTCCCCGGGACGGGTTCCGGCACAGCCCCAGTCCCAGCCCGACCAGGATGCGTCGGGGGCTGCCGGGACGGTCTCGCCCACGCCGCCGGACGTGGGCCACGACGTGCCGCCGGCGAGACGCCGAGGGGCGACCCGCCGTCGGGTGGTGGCCGGCGCGGCCGTGACGGGTCTCGGCGCACTCGTCGCCACCGGTGTGGCAAGGCGGCTGATCGGGTCGTCGAGAGGCGTCCACCGGGATGCCCTGGTGCTGTTCGGCGCGCCCGGCAGTTTCGGGGAACATACCGGGGGCACCTCAATCAGCACAGTGGATGTGCCGGGCTGGGGGTTCGGTCCGGGCCAGGCCGCCTATGCGTCGACCGTGACCTCCGACGGAACCGTGTTCACCGCGACCACGCCGTTCTCGGACAACCAGGCACAGCCGACGGGGACCGGGATGGAGCTCGCGGTTTTCGAGCCCGGTCCGCTCCGTTTCACCCGGCTGGTCGTCCCGTCCAGCACCGGGCGGACGGAGCTGCCCCGGTCCGAGCCGTGGTACCGCGGCGTCGGCGGGGCTGACATCGCGGACGTCACGGTGATCGGTTCAGGTCTCGACGAGCGGGTGGTGTTCGTCTCGGCCATGTCGTACTTCGGCTGGGACACGACGGTCTACGGGCGGCTTCCGGTACTCGGGCAGGTCCGCCGCCCCGCTCCGGGACGGCCGTGGCGTTATGATCCGACGAGGTCGTGGACGACGGACCAGCTGGCGGCGTCCGCGCCGCCCGGGGTCTCGGCGTCCGCCTTCCCGGTCGAACGCCCGGGTGAACCGCGGTGGTCACGTGGCCCGGCCGCGATCACCAGGTTGCCGCGCAGCGGGCATCTGGTGATCGCGCAGTATTTCGGCGCGGGAAGTCTTGGAACCGACCAGGGATCCCTTCTCGTCGTGGACACCGCGGGACGGGTGCGGGCGAGCTGGCAGTACCCCGAGGTCCGGGTCTTCGGTATGCCGGTGGTGGTGAGCCCTCGCGAGGTCGTCGCCGATCCCACGAGCACGGCAGGTGATGAGCGTTTCGTGCTGATCAGCGACTGTCGGACCCTGGACGACCGGGTGGTGTCCTTCCCCATCCAGGAGTTCTCCTACTCCGTGGGCACGGGGAACCGAACGACCGGAACAATCACTCCACGTAGTAATCCGGTGCGTGCCTCGGCGGACGACTCCCGGATGGAGACCGCCTGCTTTGACGCGAACGGCACGCTGTACGTCGCCCGTACGAGGGCGGACGGGCTGCGTGCCGCGGCGCTCGCGGTCTATCCCAAGATTGGTTCCGAGCGGGGCCTGGTCACCCGGACGCCGACCACCGACGGCTGGCCGGTAGGCGGTTGGGGAGCGGTGAACCCGCCCGACTACCTCGTCGCAGGCACCGACCGGGGCGGCCTGGTCCGCAGCATCGTCGTCGATCCGGACAGCGGGGCAGTCATGCTCGCCGGGCTTGACGGGACGGTGCAGGTGGTCCGGCCGTCCGGGCGGGGCGCGGACATGACCTTCGCTGCCGGCCGGCCGATCGACATCGGACTGGGGCGGCTGCGCGGGCCGTCCACCCGTTACATCGGTGTCCGGCGGGGTGCCGTTGACGTCGACCGTCGGGTGATGTGGCTGCCCGTCAACCAACTGGTGCTTGACTCCATAGCCTGGCCGTATCCGCCGTTCAAACTGGACCAGTGGCTGATGCGGATCGATCTGCGGGCCGTGCTTGCCTGATCGGAGCCGCCGGTCAGGACGTCATGTCGCGGC
>NZ_CADDZT010000031.1:86226-88494 GCF_902812655.1 Candidatus Frankia meridionalis
CGCCGCGACCGCGCAGAAGACGGCAAGCCGGATACCGGCAGCCTGATAGGCGACGTGATAACCGTGCGTGCCTGAGGCGAAGGCGTCCATGAGCCGCGCGGGCAGCCAGTTCGCGGCCGGACTCCAGATCCGCGACACGAGCATCTCCAGCGGCAGGGCGTAGGCTAGTCCGACCGACACCGCGGCGGCGGGGGAGCGGAACACGACCGCGACGAGGACACCGAGGGTCGCGTATCCCAGGGATGCCGTGAGCACGTTCACATAGCCCTTGCCGATTTCGAGCAGGCCGGCCGCACTGTGCCAGGCACCGGTGTGCACACCGGTCACGGGCGCCATCGCGAACGATCCGGCGGCGGCGACCACGGTGGCGGCGGCGACGAGCACCGCGACGAACGCGGCCAGGGCCAGGCACTTCCCCACGAGCAGGCGAAGCCGGTGCGGGTGGGCGATGAGCTGGTTGCGCAGGGTTCCATGGGCGTAGTCGCCGCCGATCACGGTGGCCGTGACGGCCAGGGCGACCACCCCGAGCAGGATGCTGACGGCCTCCAGCCCCTGCATGACCCCGTTCGGAGCGGACATCGCGGTCGCGGTGACGGGTATGCCGTCGTAGTCACTGCGCCCGACCGACAGCATGGTCAGTACCGCGCCGAGTGCGGCCACGGCGGTGACGGCCGCGAGTGTGCCGGCGAAGAACCGCCGGCGGCCGAGCTTGACCCACTCCGCCCGAAATATCGCGGTCATGACGCCTGCCCGGAGATGTCCGACACGGCCGTCCCCGAGGCACCGGACCCGACGGTCGCGTCCGGGGCGGTGCGGCTGCGTGGGATCAGGTCCCCGTCGACACCTCCGGTGGCCATCAGGAAGGTCTCCTCAAGTGTGGGCCGGCAGGCGGTCAGCGCCCGCAGCGTGATGCCTGCCGTCATCGCGATCTTGTTGAGGCTCGCGGCGACACCTTCAGGGGCGTGCACCCGCACCGTCCCGCTCGCGGACTCCCGCACCGGATCCACGCGCAGGCCGTGGTCACGGAGCAGGACCGCCAACCGGTGCACGTCCCCGCGGTGTTCGGGGGTCAGGACGAGCCGCGGATCCTCGGCGGCGAGCAGTTCGGTCACGTGGCCCTGGAAGAGCAGCCGTCCACCGCGGATCATCACCAGGTGGTCGCAGATCTGTTCGACCTCGGACAGCAGATGGCTGGACACGAACACCGTCATCCGCGTCGCGGCGAGGTCCTTCAGCAGGCTCCTGATCTCGCGGATCCCCGCCGGGTCGAGCCCGTTGGTCGGCTCGTCCAGAACGAGCAGCTCGGGGCCGGGCAACAGGGCGGCTGCGATCCCCAGGCGCTGCTTCATCCCGAGGGAGTAGGAGGTGAACCGGTCGTCGGCCCGACTGGTGAGCCCCACCATGTCCAGCGTCTCGGCGACGCGGTCCGGGCCGAGCCGGCGTAGGCGCGCCAGCAGGTGCAGGTTGGCCCGCCCGGTCAGACCTGGGTGGAAGGTCGGGCCTTCGATCATCGCTCCGACCCGGGCCAGGTAACGAGCCGGGGCGTCGATGCGGTGTCCGAGGACGAAGCCGCGCCCCTCGGTGGGCCGAATCAGCCCGAGAAGCATCCGCAAGGTCGTCGTCTTGCCGGCCCCGTTGGGTCCGACGAAGCCGGACAGCGCCCCGACGGGAACGTGGAGGTTGATCCGGTCCACGGAGCGTCGGGTGCCGTACTGCTTGGTGAGCCCTTCGCTCCAAATGGCGGCGTCGGCCGGCGGCTCCTGCGAGCCTGCGTCAGCCTCCTGCCTCGGTCTGCCTTCTGCTCGTGGTCGCCGTGCCGGAGTCTCCGCCGCCATTACCTGGTTGCCTCCTTGATATCCGAACTCGGATCTTCGTGGCGTGATCGGCGTGGCCTGATCCCAGAGATGTGGCCACGCGGTTGTGCTGGCATTGACCAAGCAGAGCGTAACGGATGGAAGCAGGTGGTGAATAGTGACTGTCGGTAGTTCCAATCCGAATTGATCTTCTGTGGCATTCGCTCGCACGGGTTTACTCAGGTGGCAACGCTCGAGCTGTGATCGTCGTGGCATGGGTAACGAATTCGCGGTTGCCGGTTCATTGCCTGTAGTTACAAGCTAGTGGCCGAAGGTAATTACGTGAAGTTGCGGTTACTCCGGCCGCCGTCGCTTTGAGGTGATATCGCGAACGGAGCCGTGCCTGACCTTGACATCCCCCGTACGTCCTGCTAACGAGACCGGCCCGCGTAGCGGGTTGCGGCCGGCCGCGACC
>NZ_CADDZT010000031.1:88765-96580 GCF_902812655.1 Candidatus Frankia meridionalis
GGTGGAGGTGGGCCGCGACCGGCCGAGGTGGGCACCGCGTCCCGTTGGGCGACAATGCAGGGAGCCCCACCTCGAGGCGGCAGGGCTTCGGTGATCGGAGGGAGTCACGGTGGCCGAGGTGGCGGGTTTGCGCCGTGGTATCAGGGCCTTGGCGACCCTTGCCTGCCTGGTCGCCCTCGCCACGCTGGGGGTTGCCGTGTACTCCGCGGTCCGGGCCAACAACGCCAGCGCCGAGCGGGGCACCCGGTTGGACCCGGCGGCGACCACCGCCGCCATGCTCCTGGCCGACTACGTCGATCAGGAGAGCAGTGTCCGCGGTTACCTGATCACTTCGGACCTCTCGCTGCTCGAACCGTTCACGGCGGCCGGGACGGTCATCCCGGACCACTACGCACGCCTGGAGGAGCTGCTACGCGGCCAGGCTGCCCTGCTGGCCGAAATGCGCGAGGTCGACCAGGCACATGGCGCGTGGCTGTCGACGGTCGTATGGCCGGAGCTTGCGGCCATGCAGCACGGCGACGTGGCCACGGCCCGAGCCGTGGAGCAGTCCGGGACCGCGCATGCCCGGTTCAGCACGCTGCGCTCGCGCATGACCAACCTCGAGGTGGCGATCTCCCAGGCGCAGATGTCCACGTCGGGCCGGGTCGCCAGTGCCCAGGACCTGTTGCTCAGTTCGCTGGGTACGGCGGTGTTCCTGGTAGCGGTCATCATGATCATTCTTAGTATCGCCGTCCGCCGCTGGCTCCTGCGGCCGATCGCGTCGCTGCGCCGCGCGGTCAACGCGGTGGCAGCCGGGCGCTACGACACCCGCATCCCGGCGGTGGGACCCAAGGAGCTCGTCGAGCTCGCCGCCAACGTGGAGGCGATGCGGGCGCAGTTGGTACGCCTTGTCCGCCAGAACGACCGGTCGTGGGAGGCCCTCGCCCAGGAGGGGCCTGCTGTGGTCGCCCTGCGTGACGCATTGACCCCGTCCACCCTGCACGCGTCCGGGCTGGTCGTGCGGGGTCGGGTCGATCCGGCCGAAGGAGAGCTGGCCGGTGACTGGTTCGACTCCGTGGATCTTCCAGGTGGCCGGGTCGGAGTGGTGGTCGGTGACGTCTCCGGTCATGGGTCGGCGGCTGGTGTGTACGCGCTGCGGCTCAAGCAGCTGCTGGGAGCCGCCCTGACCGGAGGGGTGCTCGACCCCGGCGAGGCCATCGCGTGGGTCGTGGACAGTCTCGGTGAGACCGACGAGGTCTTCGCGACGGCGATGGTCGTCGTGGTCGACCCCAGCAGCGGGACGGTCCACTACGCCAACGCCGGTCACCCGGACGGGCTGCTGCTGCGGCGCTCCGGATCCTCCCCGGGTACCGGGGTCGCCGTGCGGCCTGGCCTGAACCTGGAGGCGACCGCCGGTGCCGCCCGTGTTTCCGGGCACGGCGGTGGCGCGCCGCCCGCGCCGCCTGTGGTGCCCGCGCCGCCCGCGGTGCCGCTGGCGCGGGCGATCGGATCGCAGAGGAGTCCGGGACGTGGTGCGGACGTCGTCACGCTGGCCGCCACCGGGCCGCTGGTGTCCAGTCTCCTGGCGGCTCCCGGTGCCTGGTCGACCGCGACGGTACAGCTGCGTCACGGCGACGTGTTGTTCATCTACACCGACGGCCTGACCGAGGCCCGCAACGACAGAGGCGAGCAGTTCGGCGAGGACAGGCTGGTCGCGGAGATCCTGCGGGACCACACACGGGAGCCCGCCGAGCTTCTCGACGGCGTCTTCGATGCGGTCCGCGCGCATGCGCCCGGACGTCCGAGCGACGACCGTACCGCGATCATCCTCGCGCGGACGGCCGGAAGCTGGTCCGGGTAACAGCGGGCAGCAGGCAGCTGTGACGGTGCTCGTCTCCATCCGGCTGGCGCGTGCTCGTGGATTTTTTCGGGTATGAAGGCCGTCATGAGCGAAAGATCCGGCATCGTCGGTCGAATCCGTGCCCGTTCCGGTATCGGACGGCTGGTCCTCATCGTTGTCGGCCTGGTGCTCGTTCTCGCTGTCGTCGGACTGGTCGGCGGCTGGCGGCCCTCGTTGTCCAATCCCTTCGGCAAGGAAACGGTGGACCGCAGTTCACCCGCTGTGCTGCGCTCGCTGGAGGACCTCAGTGCCTACCATGCGGCCAGTGCTCATTTCGAGGTCGTCGTTGATCTCGAGGACGACACCAGGTTCATTCCGTCGGCGCTGCGTGGTGAGCGGACGTTGTTCGTCGGTGTCGGCGCCGTTGATTCGGTGGTTGATTTCGGAAAGCTCAACTCCGGTGCGGTCACCGTTTCGCAGGACAGGCGGACGGTGTCCGTCCGTCTCCCCAAGCCCGTCCTGTCCGAACCGGTGATCGACCCGAAGCACAGTTATGTCGTTGCGCGGCAGAAAGGCGTGCTGGACCGCATCGGCGGTTTTCTCACCGGTAGCGAAAGCGATGACCAGCAGCTCTACGTGGTTGCCGCGGGCAGGATGACGCAGGCCGCGCAGGCCGACGGCTCCGTCCTGACCCTCGCCGAACGCAACACCGCCAGCATGCTGCGAGGGCTGTTCGGCGCGCTCGGTTTCACGATCATCAACATCACCTACGAGGACGCGAAATGATGGCTGCGGGCAGCCTGCAGGTCGGGTCCACCGGGCTTTTCGGTGAACAGCCGGGGAGCGAACCATTCGGTGATCAGCGTCAGGGGGCGTCCGGTCAACATCCCACGCATCCGGTAGGTCCGGGCCGGCACCCGCGACTGTCCGTCGATACCCGGGCCGAGATGGGCGGCGAAGTCCCCCGCCGGGAGCAGCCCCCAGGCCCGCAGCTCGCGAACGACCGGTAGGGCGGCTCGGACGAGCAGTTTGCCGATGGGCTCCTCGGTCTCCGCGAGCCCGCGGGTGACGTCGACCGGAAGTCTGTTGACCACCGCGAGGACGCTCGCCGTGCCGTAGGTGACGCCGTCGTCACCAGTCAGCAGCACCTCGCGGATCAACAGGTCGTCCCCGGTCTCGCAGTCGAGGTCGCGTATCCCGATATCCGAGTACGTCTCGGTGTCCCCGAACGCGAGGTCGGGGTGGGACGGGTCTCCTGCAGCGCGGTCCTGATCGGCCGACGGGTCCAGCGGGATCCGCTGTTGCCGGCGGACTCGGACGGTGAGGATCTCCAATGCCGTTGTGGTCAGGCCGTCACCTCGTAGGACCAGTTGTTCGATCCAACCGAGACCCGGTGTCGCTTCGACGGTGGGGGATGTATCGGGCGGAGCTGAAAGAACCGATCTTTCGTGCATGCTTGACCACCTTCTGCTGGCGATGGTCATGGTTCAGCATTCGACCATGATGTCGAAAGTATCTTAAACCTGTCGAAACAGGTCATCTCGGTAAGGTCACCCGGAGGGGTCGGCGTCGTCGGTGGTTGCGGCGGCGTTGTCCGTTCAATCGTGTGGTGTCCGGGGTGATGGTGAGCAGCCTGTGTGACCATTGCCACTATGGGCATCATTGCGGTCGCCCGGGGTGTGGGGGTCTCGTGTAGGAAAGGGAGACCGAAGGTGGCGCCGGTCTTGCGGCGGGCGGTCTGGATGGAGACAGATGATCGAAGTCGATCGACTGACAAAGCGCTACGGTTCGACTGTCGCCGTGGCCGACCTCTCGTTTCGGGTCCTTCCCGGCCGGGTCACCGGTTTTCTGGGGCCGAACGGCGCGGGAAAGTCGACGACGATGCGGGCTGTCATCGGCCTGGACCGGCCGACAGCGGGTGAGATCAGGGTGAACGGCCGGCCCTACGGTTCGATCCGCCGTCCGCTGCTCGAGGTCGGCGCGCTGCTCGACGCGCGTGCCGTGCACGGTGGTCGGAGCGCCTTTAACCATCTACTGTGTATCGCGCGCAGCAACGGTATCGCCGCGTCCCGGGTGGGTGCCGTCCTGGAGACGGTGGGGCTGACGGGTGTCGCGGGGCGACGGGTCCGGACATTCTCGCTCGGAATGTTCCAGCGCCTCGGTGTCGCCGCCGCGCTGCTCGGCAATCCGGGTGTACTCCTGTTCGACGAACCGGTGAACGGCCTTGATCCCGAAGGTATCCGGTGGATCCGAGCCCTGATGAAACAGCTGGCGTCCGAAGGACGGACCGTCCTGGTCTCCAGCCACCTGATGAGCGAGATGGCCCTGACCGCGGACCACCTTGTGGTGATCGGGCGGGGCCGGCTCGTCGCGGACGCAAGCGTCTCCGATCTTCTGTCCACCAGCTCACGCAACCGGGTCCGGGTACGTTCCCCGCAGGCGGAGCAGCTGTCGGTGCTGCTGCGGCAGGGCAACGCGAGCGTGCAGCTCGGGCCGGACGGTGCCCTGGAGGTCCTGGGCATGGACGCGCCCGCGGTGGGGGAGCTTGCCGCGGCGGCAGGAGTCGTCCTGCACGAACTGTCCTCCCAGCGGGCGTCCCTGGAGGAGGCCTTCATGGACCTGACCCGGGATGCGGTCGATTACCGGACCGAGCCCGCGACCGTCGAACCGAGGATCTGACCCATGTCCCTGCAGCCCGAGCCGGACCCAATCGAAGATGTCCCGGCGGACAGCGGCCCGGTCGCCGGTGTCCCGGTCGAGCAGACCTCCTCGCCTACCGTTGCGGGCGGCCGATGGTTCGGCCGCCCGGCCGTGGACGCCTTCGGCAACGCGGTGCGGTCCGAGTGGACCAAACTCTGGACTGTCCGGTCGACGTACTGGACCCTCACCGCCGCCTTCGTCATCACGATCGGCCTGGCGGCGCTCGTGTGCGCCATGACCGCGAGGGAACACGGGGACATCGGCGGAGAGCCGGCCGCAATGAGCCTCACCGGCATCTTCATGGCCCAGATCGCGGTGGGGGTTCTCGGTGTCCTTGTGATCAGCTCCGAGTACGGCAGCGGGATGATCCGGACGACCTTCGCCGCTGTACCGGACCGTCTGGTCGTGCTTGCGGCCAAGGCCGTGATCTTCGCGTTCGTGGTGACGGTGGGCTCGTTCGTCGCCTGCCTGGCCGCCTTCGTGCTCGGTCAGTGGTTGCTGAGCCCGACCGGCCGGCAGGCGTCCCTGGGCGACGCCGGGATGATCCGAATCATCCTCGGTGCCACCGCCTACCTCACCCTGATCGGACTGATCGCCCTCGGGCTCGGGGGGCTGATCCGCCATACCGCCGGAGCCCTCGGCGTCCTGTTCGGCCTCATGGTCGTGCTGCAGATCGTGACCCAGTTCTTTCCGGTGGATCTGCAGGAGCGTGTCGTGCCGTACCTGCCCGGGACGATGGCGGTCTCGATCATTACCGTGAGTCCCCCGTCGATGAGCCTGTCCGCCGGGGCCAGCGTCGCGGTCCTCGGTGTCTACGCGGTGGTCGCGTTGCTCCTCGCTTTCTGGTCGATGGTCCTGCGCGATGCCTGACGACCGGTCGCTTCGGGCCTGACCGCCGGTCGCTTCGGGCCTGACCGCCGGTCGCTCGGCCACGGGTGCGTCGAGCGGGATGCCGCTACGTGCGGTCGTTCGGGCGCCGACGACGTCCGCCGGTGGGCATGCCGCCGGGTCGGACGGTCACATCGCCCGGGGAGGGTGATCCGGCTTCGCGCGCGAGCGCTCCGCCTCGCCGAGTCCAGGCGGTGAGGCCACCGTCGAGCACGTGGACGTCGCGCAGGCCCGCTCCTGCATGCCCGAGGCAGGCGGGATCCGGGTTCGTGCCGGCCGTGGCGGGAACCGGACTGCTTCTATTGCCGTTCATAAGTCTGAGCTTGCTAGACTCAATAACCATGAGGTGATCCAAACCCAGCGGTGTCGAGATTCGACAGAATCGGCCGGGGTGGGGATCGCACCCGAAGGGAGTAGCCATGAGCACCTACCTGTGGGACCCGTTTGCCGCGTTCGGGCGTCTGGACCGGGAGTTCGACGAGATCGTCCGTCGTTCCTGGGGTGGCCGTGACCGGGCCCGAACGGTCCGCGTGGGTTTCGCCCCGCCGGCCGATGTGGTCACCGAGGGGGATGACATCGTTGTCCACCTCGAGCTTCCCGGTGTCGACGTGGAGAAAGACGTCGCCGTCGAACTGGAGCGCGGTCGGCTCGTCGTTCGCGGGGAGCGCACCGGAACCCGCCAGGACGACAGCCATGGCATCGTCCTGCGGGAACGTCGACACGGCGTGTTCCACCGTGAGTTCAGCCTGCCGGACGGGGTGGGCGCCGACCAGATCTCGGCGACCTACGACCACGGTGTCCTGTCGCTGCGGCTTGCCGGTGCGATAGCGGCCGGACGCGGCGCCCGCATCCCGGTGGCCCCTGGCGCACCCGCGGTCCTGGAGGGCTCCGGGTCGTCGGATGCCGCTGCGCCGGCGGCCGGTCAGGCGCCGGCGGTGGAGGGGAACCCGGCTCACTGATCCCCGAGGTGGTTGTGTCCCCGGCGCTGTCCGGGGACACAACCACCGGTGAAGGAGGTCCGTTCGTCAGCCGCCCGGCTTCGCCTCCGCTGTCTTGGCGGTGCCCGCCCTGCGCCCCCGGGCGGTGGGCCGGGGAGTCGACGGTGGAGGGACCATCGGGCCGATGTCGCCGTCCGGTGCCTGGTCGAGGTCGACGACCACCGGCGCGTGGTCGGAGGTGCCCGTGCCCTTGCGTGCCTGGCGGTCCACCCACACCGCCCGTACCCGTTCGGCCACGGGAGCGCTGGCCAGGGTGAGGTCGATGCGCAGGCCCATGTTCTTCGGGAACATCAGTGCCCGGTAGTCCCAGTAGGTGTAGACCTGCTCGTCGGGCCAACGCTCGCGCATGACATCCACCAGGCCGAGGTCGTACAGCTCCCGCAGTTCCTGCCGTTCGGCGTCGGTGACGTGGGTAGCGCCGACGAAGTCGGCCGGGTCCCAGACGTCGGCATCGGTGGGAGCGATGTTGAAGTCGCCGCAGGCGAGCACGGGTACGGTCGTTAACGCCTCCTCCAGGCAGGTGCGCAGCGCGGCGAGCCAGGTGAGTTTGTAGGCGTAGTGCGGGTCGTCGACGGCGCGTCCGTTCGGGACGTACAGCGACCAGACCCGGATGCCGGCGCAGGTCGCGGCGAGCGCCCGCGGCTCCGGTTCGGGGAACCCCGGACCGTCCACCAGCCCCCGTTCCACGTCGTCGAGCCCGGTCCGGGACAGGATCGCGACGCCGTTCCAGCGTCCGTCGCCGTGGTGGGCGACGGTGTAGCCGCGCCGGAAGAGGTCCTCGTCGAAGAGCTCGAGGAAGGCGTCGTCGGACAGTTTGGTCTCCTGCAGGCAGACAACGTCCGGCTGGACCCGGTCCAGCCATTCGATCAGACGGGCCTGCCGCGCCTTCGCCGAGTTGATGTTCCATGTCGCCAGTCGCACACCACGAGACGTTAGTCGCGCCCCGCGGCGACCGGTGGCGGGTGGTGTCCCCAAACGGACTGTTGTTGACCGGCTCGACTCGAGCGGAATGCCACCTTCCGGGAGATACCGTCGCCGAAGATCGGCAGCGCGCCGAACGCCCGGAGCGAGACCGTCAAGGGTCTGACTGACGAAGGTTTCACAGATGCAGCTGTCGTGCGATTTGCAGATCGTGGCCGTTTTCCTACCCTCGGTAGGAGAAAATCCTGTCGCATCTGAACCTGCCCGCCCTCCGCGCCCGCGGCGCCCGCGGCGCCCGCGGCGACCCGCCGTTGACCCAATCCGCGACGGCCAGCGTGGTCCGGCCGGTGGGAACGTTGTGGGAGGTGAGGCCCGACCGTTCGGTGACGGGGCCGCCGCACGGGAGTCGAACATCACCCCGACACTGCACTGATCCTCCCCACGCGGGACCGCTCCACGGCGCGAAGATCGGAACGGGTGGACCGGCAA
>NZ_CADDZT010000031.1:96934-100283 GCF_902812655.1 Candidatus Frankia meridionalis
AATCAGGAGAGCCGCGATGACGGACGGCGCCGTGCCGCCGGGGATCGTCGTGGGGGTGGACGGTTCGCCCGGTTCCGTCGAGGCGTTGCGGTGGGCCCGGCACGCCGCTGCCCTGCACGGGCGGTCGGTGACAGCCGTGCTGGCATGGACCGCGGACGGCCAACCCGGACTCGTCCACCGCCGGGCCCACGCCATCGATCGTGACGGGCTGACCGCGGCCGCGGCCGAGGTCCTGGAGTCGGTGGTGGCCGGTGTCCCGGTTTTCCACCCGCAGGGCGAGGTCGTCCGGCGGGTGGTCCACGGACCGGCCGTGCTCGCCCTGCTCCAGGAGTCGCGCTGCGCGCTGATGGTCGTGGTGGGCGCGCGGGACAACGCCATGTCCCGCCGGGCGCTCGGCGGGGTGGTGGGCCATGCCGTCGTCCACCATGCTCCGGTCCCGGTCGTCGCCGTACGCGGACGGGGTTTCGGCGTTGCGGGCGATCGCCGTCCGGTGACCGTCGGGGTGGACGGGTCGGCCTCGTCCGTCGCCGCCCTGCGTTGGGCGGCTCGCGAGGCGGTGTACCGGGACGTGCCGTTGCGCGTCGTGCACGCGCTGGCGGTCGCGGCAACGCCCTATCCGGACTTTCTCGCCCTGGTCGGTCCGGCTCTGGTCGACCACGCGAACGACGTGCTCGACGACGCGCTGGCCGCGGGCCTGCGTGACGCTCCGCGGCAGCTGTGTGTCAGCAGCGAGGTGGTGGTCGACTCCGCTGCCCGGGCACTGCTGCTGGAGTCCACGACGTCACAGTTGGTGGTGGTCGGCGCACGTGGTCACGGTGGCTTCGCCGAGCTGCTCCTCGGTTCCGTGGGCGACCAGTGCGTCCGGCATGCGGCCTGCCCGGTCGCGGTCGTTCACCTGCCCGGGTAGCTCACATCTCACAACTGGTCGACTCACAATTGGTCGACTCACAACTGGTCGACGGCGGTGACGTGCAGGACGGCGGTTCCGGCCTCGTCGCAGGCGCCGAGGTCGACCTCGGCGCTGATACCCCAGTCGTGGTCGCCGGCCGGATCGTCGAAGATCTGACGCAGGGTCCAGCGCCCGGGTTCGACCTTGATGATGAGCAGTCCCGGGCCGCGGGCGTCCGGGCCGGTGCCGATCTCGCCGTGGAGGTCGAAGTACGGCTCGAGGGCGTCGGCCCATCGGTCGGCGTCCCAGCCCGCGTCGGCGTCGAGTGCACCGAGATCGTCGTAGCGTCGCAGGGCTGCCAACTCCACTCGGCGGAACAGCGCGTTGCGGACGAGTACCCGGAACGCGCGGGTGTTGGCGGTCACCGCGGGCGGCTGTTCGGCGATCGCGGCGGTCGCCGCGTCCGGTGTCGGGTTGCGTAGCTGCTCCCACTCGTCCAGCAGGCTCGAGTCGACCTGGCGGACCAGTTCCCCGAGCCATTCGGTCAGGTCGGCCAGCTCCTCCGTCCGGGCGTCCTCGGGCACGGTGTGTCGTAGCGCCTTGTAGGCGTCGGCCAGGTAACGCAGCAGCAGGCCCTCGGAGCGGGCCAGGCCGTAGAAGCCGATGTACTCGACGAAGGTCATGGCCCGCTCGTACATGTCCCGGGCCACCGATTTGGGAGCGAGCTCGTGGTCGTCGACCCACGGATGGCCCCGCCGGTATATCGCGAGGGCGGCGCTGAGCAGTTCGTCCAGGGGCTTGGGGTAGGTGACCTCGTCGAGCAGTTCCAGACGCCGCTCGTATTCGACGCCGTCGGCCTTCATCTGGGCGACGGCCTCACCGCGGGCCTTGAACTGCTGCGCGGACAGAACCTGGCGCGGGTTGTCCAGCGTGGCCTCGATGACCGACAGGGCGTCCAGTGGGTAGCCGGGCGCGTTCCGGTCGAGGAGCTCGAGCGCGGCGAGGGCGAAGGGCGACAACGGCTGGTTGAGGGCGAAGTTGAACTGCAGGTCGACGGTTACCCGCACGCTGCGTCCCGCCTCGTCCGGGACCGGAAGTTTCTCCACGACTCCGGCGGCCAGCAGCGCCCGGTAGATGGCGATGGCCCGGCGGATGTGGCGGCGCTGGGCCGGACGGTCCTCGTGGTTGTCCGTGAGCAGGTGGCGCATGCCGGCGAAGGCGTTACCGGGCCGGTTGATCACATTGAGCAGCATGGAGTGACTGACGGTGAAGCTCGATGTCAGTGGTTCGGGTTCGGCGGCGACGAGCCGCTCGAACGTCGGCGTGCCCCAGGACACGAACCCCTCCGGGGGCTTCCTGCGGACGATCTTTCGCCGCTTCTTCGGGTCGTCGCCGGCCTTGGCCAGCGCGCGTTCGTTCTCCACCGTGTGCTCGGGCGCCTGCACGACGACGGTGCCGACCGTGTCGTAACCGGCCCGGCCGGCCCGGCCGGCGATCTGGTGGAACTCCCGGGCGCTGAGGTGACGGGTCCGGGTTCCGTCGTACTTGGACAGGGCGGTGAACACGACCGTGCGGATCGGCACGTTGATCCCGACCCCGAGGGTATCGGTGCCACAGATGATCTTCAGGAGGCCTTCCTGGGCGAGTAGTTCCACCAGCCGCCGGTACTTGGGCAGCATCCCGGCGTGGTGGACGCCGATGCCGTGGCGGACCAGACGGGACAGGGTCCGACCGAACCCGGCGGTGAACCGGAAACCGCCGATCATCTCGGCGATGGCGTCCTTCTCCGCACGGCTGCACACGTTGATGCTCATGAGCGACTGCGCCCGTTCCAACGCCGACGCCTGGGTGAAGTGGACGACGTAGATGGGCGCCTGGTGGGTGGTGAGAAGCTCCTCCAGCGTTTCGTGCAGCGGGGTGGTCACGTAATGGTGGAACAGCGGCACCGGGCGCTCGGCGGAGCGGACGACCGCGGTGGAACGGCCGGTCCGCCGGGTCAGGTCCTCCTCGAACCGGCGTACGTCACCCAGGGTCGCCGACATGAGAACGAACTGTGCGCGGGGGAGTTCCAGTAGCGGCACCTGCCATGCCCAGCCACGGTCCGGCTCGGCGTAGAAGTGGAACTCGTCCATCACCACCTGGCCGACGTCGGCGCCGGCTCCGTCCCGCAGGGCGATGTTGGCGAGGATCTCGGCGGTGCAGCAGATGACCGGGGCGGTCTCGTTGACGCTCGCGTCCCCGGTCATCATCCCGACGCGTCCCGCGCCGAACGTCGCGCACAGGGCGAAGAACTTCTCCGACACCAGCGCCTTGATGGGCGCGGTGTAGAAGCTGCGCTGTCCGTGAGCCATGGCGGCGAAATGGGCGCCGGTCGCCACGAGGCTCTTCCCGGAACCGGTCGGGGTGGCGAGGATGACGTTGGAACCGGACACCACCTCGATCAGCGCCTCCTGCTGGGCC
>NZ_CADDZT010000031.1:100586-101885 GCF_902812655.1 Candidatus Frankia meridionalis
GGCCCAGGCGGTGAAGGCGTCGAAGAGATCGTCGGGTTCGGGCTTTTCGGGCAGCAGGTCGGCGAGCGTCATGGTAGGTCCGATGGTGCCTGACAGATCGCCTGACCGTGGCGTGGCGCCCGGTCAGCCCGCTTCGGTGACCTGACCGGCATCGACCCGCCACCGGCGGGTGGTGTGGACCGCCGTCAGCATCCGCCGGTCGTGGGTGACCAGGACCAGCGTCCCGGTGTAGTCGGCCAGGGCGGCCTCCAGCTGTTCGATCGCGGGCAGGTCGAGATGGTTCGTCGGTTCGTCCAGCACCAGCAGGTTGACCCCGCGTGCCTGCAGCAGGGCCAGCGCCGCCCGGGTGCGTTCACCGGGCGACAGGGTGGACGCGGCCCGCCCCACGTGGTCCGAGCGAAGCCCGAACTTGGCCAGCAGGGTGCGCAGGTCGGCGGTGACCAGATCGGGCAGCAGCCGGGCGAAGACGTCCAGCACCGTGCCTTCTCCCGCGAACAGCCCGCGGGCCTGGTCGACCTCGCCGACCATGACCCCCGGTCCGAGTGACGCCCGGCCCGCGTCGAGCGGCAGCCGGCCGAGCATCGCCGCGAGCAGCGTGGACTTGCCGGACCCGTTCGGCCCGGTGATGGCGACCCGGTCGGCCCGGTCGAGCTGCGCGGTCACCGGGCCCAAGGTGAACCCGGGGCGGTGGACGACCATGTCGGTGAGCACCGCGACAACGGCGCCGGCCCGCGGGGCCGCGGCGATCTGCATCCGCAGCTCCCACTCCTTGCGTGGTTCGGCGACCACATCCAGGCGTTCGATCATGCGTTCGGTCTGGCGGACCTTCGCCGCCTGCTTCTCGGACGCCTCGGCGCGGAGCTTTCGGCCGATCTTGTCGTTGTCGGTGGACTTGCGCCGGGCGTTGCGCACACCCTTGTCCATCCAGGTCCGCTGGGTCTGCGCCCGTTCGGTCAGCGAGCCGCGCCGGTCGGCGTACTGCTCGTAGGCTTCGCGGGCGTGCCGCCGGGCCACCTCACGCTCGTCCAGATAGGCCTGGTAGCCGCCGTCGAAGAAGCCAACCTGCTGTTGCGCGAGGTCTAGTTCGAGGACGCCGGTGACGGTGCGGGCGAGGAACTCCCGATCGTGGCTGACCACCACGACACCGGCCCGAAGTCCCGTGACGAACTCCTCGAGGCGGGCCAGGCCGTCCAGGTCGAGGTCGTTGGTGGGTTCGTCGAGCAGGAAGACGTCGAACCTGCTCAGCAGCAGGGCGGCCAACCCGGCCCGGGCCGCCTGGCCGCCGGACAGGGCCGTCAT
>NZ_CADDZT010000031.1:101984-113953 GCF_902812655.1 Candidatus Frankia meridionalis
CGAGGTCCTTGGCGACGAGTGTGGCGCTCACAGACGAACGTTACCGGCACCGCTGAACGAATCCGGTCAGGACGGTCCGCCTCCGGCCGTGGTCATCCGACTTTGACGTTTTCTGTCGGTGGCCGACGGTAGCGTTTGCGCATCCGTCACGCCGAATGCAACGGCATGTCACAATCAGTAAGGAGAAAAGTGGTGGCTGGTATCGCACGCCTGGCAGCAATCTCGCTGGACTGCTCCGAGCCCCATCCGCTGGCCCGGTTCTACGCCGAGTTGACCGGCGGCGAGATCGCCTTCAGCAGTGAGAACTTCGTCGCGGTCAAAGGGCCAGCCGTCTGGATCACCGCGCAACGGGTCCCGGACCATCGACCCCCGACGTGGCCCACGGGCGGTATCCCGCAACAGGTGCACATCGAGTTCGCGGTCGAGGATCTCGACGCGGCACAGGCTCAGGCGATTGCCATCGGCGCACGACCCGCCGACGAGCAGCCGTCCCCGGACCGATGGCGTGTGCTCCTCGACCCGGAGGGACACCCGTTCTGCCTGACGACTCTCGTGCCGTCGACCTGACGGCGGACGGGCCGAGGGGTGATCTGGCACGTGGGTGGCACGGGCGGGCCGGCTGGGGCTCGCCCGTGCCCGGCGTCGGGCCGCTGAGCCGTGGAGCGGGTGACCGGGATCGAACCGGCATGGCCAGCTTGGAAGGCTGGGGCTCTACCATTGAGCTACACCCGCGGAGCGTCACTCAGCCTACCCCGTAGGATGGAGGAGCAACGCCACGGGGCGTAGCGTAGTGGCTAGCGCGCCTGCTTTGGGTGCAGGAGATCGGGAGTTCGAGTCTCCCCGCCCCGACCGGTAATCTCGGCGCGTCCATCCGATCCACCGCCGCATCAGGAGTTAGCCGCGCCGTGAAGGCCACCAAGGAGACCCTTAGCCCCACCCGGGTCAAGCTGACCGTCGAGGTGCCCTTCGACGAGCTCAAGCCATCCGTCGACGCCGCCTACCGCAAGCTCGCGCGGGAGGTCCGCGTCTCGGGCTTCCGGCCGGGCAAGGTACCTCCACGCATCCTCGACCAGCGCCTCGGTCGAGGGACGATCCTCGAGGAGGCCATCCAGGACGCCCTGCCACGGTTCTACAGCGATGCCGTGCAACAGGAGGAAGTCGACGTCCTGTCCCGCCCCGAGGTCGGCATCAGCTCGTTCGAGGACGGGGCGCCGCTCGTGTTCACCGCTGAGGTGGACGTCCGGCCGGACATCACGCTGCCGGACTACGACGGTCTTGAGATCACCGTCGACGCGGCCGAGGTGACCGACGAACAGCTGGAGTCGCAGCTGACGACCATGCGGGAGCGGTTCGCCGTCCTCAAGCCGGTGGAGCGTGCGGTGCAGACCGGCGACTTCATCTCGCTGGACCTGTCCGCGACCGTCGACGGCGAGGCCGTCGAGGGCGCCGAGGCCGCCGGCATGTCCTACGAGGTCGGTAGCGACACGCTGATCGACGGTCTGGACGAGGCGGTCACGGGCGCCTCCGAGGGGGAGAGCCGGACGTTCGAGACCGAGCTGCTCGCGGGCGAGTACGCGGGCAGCTCGGCGGAGGTCACCGCCACGGTCCGCGGCGTCAAGGAACGCGAGCTTCCCGAGCTGGACGACGACTTCGCCACGACCGCCAGCGAGTTCGACTCGCTGGACGAGCTGCTGGCGGACGTCCGTGAGCGTCTCGGCCGCGGCGCCGAGCAGAACCAGCTCACACAGGCTCGGGAGCGTGTTCTGGACGCTCTGATCGAGCGGGTCGACGTACCCGTGCCGGATTCGGTTCTCGACAGCGAGGTCGAGGCACGCGAGCACCGTCTGAGCCACGACCTCGAGCGGATGGGCGCCGACCGCGACTCCTACCTGGAGTCGCTCGGCCAGACCGAGCAGGAGTACCTCGACGAGGTGCGCCAGCTTGCCGCAAAGGCCCTGAAGTCGCAGTTCGTCCTGGACGCCGTGATCGATGCCGAGCAGATCGGTATCGACCAGGGCGAGCTGATGGAGCAGGTGATCGGCCGTGCGCAGCGTTTCGGCGTGAGCCCGGAGCTCTTCGCCCAGCAGTTGACGCAGGGGGACGGGCTGGCTTCGATCATGGCGGACGCCCTGCGTGGCAAGGCCCTCAACTTCCTGTTGGAGCAGGCGACCGTCGTCGACCCGGACGGCAATCCGGTCGAGCTGGCGCTGGCGCGCCGGCCGGAGCCGGCGGCCGAGGACGAAGTCGACGAACTCGATGAAGTCGACGAGACGGACAGGGTGGACGAGAGGGACATCGAGGCGGAGACGGGCGACAGCTCGGATCAACCCGGCGCCTGATCGCCCACCGTCGACGACGGGATGGCCCGCGACCCCCGGACATGACTGTCCGGGGGTCGTTGCGTGTGGGTGGTTCGCGCATCCCGGTTATCCGAAATGTAAGGATTGACGGATCCTGAACCGCCTCGTCCTCACGCCCAGCGCGAACATCGAGCGTGAAGTCCTGGAACCGGCGCGGGTCACAGATAGTGTCGAGCCGGTCAGATCAACCGTCGCCAGCGCGAGGAAGCCGAGGAGCTAACCGTGAGTAACATCGCAGCCCCGAGCCTGGCCGTCCCACAGTTGCGTTCGCCGGGGCAGGGTGGGATTGGTTTCGACGAGCAGGTCTTCAACCGCCTGCTCCGCGAACGGATCATTTTCCTGGGTTCGGTGGTGGAGGACCAGATCGCCAACGCGATCTGCGCCCAGCTGCTGCTGCTCAACGCCGAGGATCCGAATCGGGACATCTTCCTCTACATCAACTCTCCGGGCGGGTCCGTCAGCGCCGGTATGGCGATCTACGACACGATGCAGTACGTGGAGAACGACGTGGCGACGGTTGCTCTCGGTCTCGCCGCCTCCATGGGCCAGTTCCTGCTGTGCGCGGGCGCGTCCGGTAAGCGGTACTCGCTTCCGCACGCGAAGATCATGATGCACCAGCCGTCCGGTGGCATCGGCGGTACCGCATCCGACATCGCGATCCAGGCCGAGCAGATGCTTTACACCAAGCGGATGATGCAGGAACGGATCGCGTTCCACACCGGCCAGCCGATCGAGCAGATCGAGCGGGACTCCGATCGTGACCGCTGGTTCACCGCGGTGGAGGCCAAGGACTACGGGTTCGTCGACCATGTCGTCGCCCAGGCCCGCCAGGTCCCCAGCGAGGGACCGGTCAGCTGACGACCCCGGCGTCGACATCCGGCAACCGACCACCACACGCTCCTCGCGGAGGTACCCATCATGTACCAGCCGATCATCGGTAAGAGCCCGAGCGGTCAGCCCACCGGCCGATACGTCCTGCCGCAGGTCATCGAGAAGACCAGTCGGGGCGATATCGTCCTCAACCCCTACGAGAAGCTGCTGCGGGAGCGGATCATCTTCCTGGGTGCGCCGATCGACGACACGTCCGCCAACGACGTCATGGCGCAGTTGCTCTTCCTGGAGTCCGAGGACCCTGACCGCGACGTCTCCATCTACATCAATTCGCCGGGGGGGTCGTTCACCTCGCTGACCGCCATTTACGACACGATGCAGTTCGTCCGGCCCGACATCCAGACGATCTGCATGGGCCAGGCGGCTTCCGCCGCGGCGGTGCTGCTCACGGCCGGCACTCCGGGCAAGCGTTTCGCTCTGGAGAACAGCAGCGTTCTGCTGCACCAGCCCTCGTCGCAGGGCGAGGGGCAGTCCAGCGACATCGAGATCCAGGCCCGGGAGATCCTGCGGATGCGCTCGCTGCTGGAGCGGATGCTGGCCACTCACACCGGCCACACCGAAGAGCAGATCCGCCGCGACATCGAGCGCGACAAGTACTTCACCGCGGCCGGGGCCCGGGATTACGGCCTGATCGACGAGGTCATCTCGACCCGTAAGTCCTCCCGGCTGACATCGGCGACGCCAGCCGGCCGTTAGGGTCGGGCCGCGCCGTCGGGCACATCGCCGGGACGGTTGCCCCGTCCACGCCGTTCGAAGGTTCTACCGGACGGCGTGGACGGGCGAGGACACGGCAGATGACCGTAGGCTTGACCTACACGAGCCGCGCGATAGGGCTCTCACCGGGCGGCTGTAGGGGGTACGGTCCCCACGTGGACGCGACAGGTAGCCCACCAAAGCCGTTGGCGTCGTGGCGAAGTCGCCGGTGGCGGAGGGCAGGACGGTAACAGGCAAGCGATGACCGGGTGGCGTGGCCGCCCCTGACACGCAGGCGACACCATCGTCTGGACGAAGGGACTGAGTCCTCGGTGGCACGCATAGGTGATGGCGGTGACCTGCTCAAGTGCTCGTTCTGCGGCAAGTCCCAGAAGCAGGTGAAGAAGCTCATCGCCGGGCCCGGCGTCTACATCTGCGACGAGTGCATCGACCTTTGTAACGAGATCATCGAAGAGGAGCTGTCGGAGTCCTCGGATCTCAAGTGGGACGAACTGCCGAAGCCTCGCGAGATCTATGAGTTCCTGGACGGTTACGTCGTCGGCCAGGAACAGGCCAAGAAGACCTTGTCGGTTGCTGTCTACAACCATTACAAGCGGGTTCAGGCCGGCGGTGGAGCCGGTGGCGACACCAAGGGTGATGTCGAACTGGCGAAGAGTAACATTCTTCTGCTGGGGCCCACCGGGTGCGGCAAGACGCTGCTGGCGCAGACCCTCGCCCGAATGCTCAACGTCCCGTTCGCGATCGCCGACGCGACCGCGCTCACCGAGGCCGGTTATGTCGGTGAGGACGTCGAGAACATTCTACTCAAGCTCATCCAGGCTGCCGACTACGACGTCAAGAAGGCCGAAACCGGCATCATCTACATTGACGAGGTCGACAAGATCGCGCGTAAGTCGGAGAACCCCAGCATCACCCGGGACGTCTCCGGCGAGGGCGTCCAGCAGGCCCTGCTGAAGATACTGGAGGGGACGACCGCAAGCGTTCCACCGCAGGGCGGTCGCAAGCATCCGCACCAGGAGTTCATCCAGATCGACACCACGAACGTCCTGTTCATCGTTGGTGGGGCCTTTGCCGGGTTGGACCGGATCATCGACTCGCGGATCGGTAAGAAGTCGCTGGGATTCCGGGCGGTCCTGCACGGGAAGGACGATCCGGAGGCGGCGAGCGTCTTCAGCGACGTCATGCCGGAGGACCTGCTCAAGTACGGGATGATTCCCGAGTTCATCGGGCGCCTACCGGTGATCACAAGTGTGTCGAACCTCGATCGGGAAGCGCTCATCCGCATTCTTACCGAGCCGAAGAACGCCCTGGTCAGGCAGTACAGGAAACTGTTCGAACTGGACAACGTCGACCTTGATTTCACCGCTGACGCCCTGGACGCGATTGCGGACCAGGCCATCTTGCGCGGTACCGGCGCGCGCGGGCTGCGGGCAATCATGGAGGAGGTCCTGCTGTCGGTCATGTACGACATCCCGAGCCGTAAGGACGTCGCCCGGGCGGTCGTGACCCGTGAGGTCGTCCTCGAACACGTCAACCCCACGTTGGTCCCACGCGATGTCGCCGCATCCAAGCGGACCCCGCGCCAGGAGAAGTCGGCCTGATGCGGCACTAGACTGGACAGCGTGGGAGATTCTGGTGTCGACGCGGCTGGTCTCGCCCGGGTGGAGAAGGCCCTTGCCGGCCGGTTTCCGCACCGCATGCTGCCCGACCTGGAACGCATGCGGGACTTGGTCGACCTGCTGGGGCAGCCACAGCGTTCCTACCCGTCGATCCATCTGACCGGGACCAACGGCAAGACCTCGACGGCCCGCATGGTGGACGAGCTGCTGCGCGCCTTCGGGATCAGGCCCGGCCGTTACACCTCTCCGCATCTTGAGAACGTCACCGAGCGCATCAGCGTGGACGGACGGCCCGTGGACGCAGCCGCCTTCACCCAGGCCTACGACGACGTCATCGCCTGCGTGGAGCTTGTCGACGGCCGGCATCCCGAGCGGGTCACGTTCTTCGAGCTGTTGACCGCGATGGCCTTCTCGGCGTTCTCGGACGCGCCGGTCGATGTCGGGATCATCGAGGTCGGCATGGGCGGGAGCTGGGACGCGACCAATGTCGTTGACGCGGCCGTGGCGGTTGTGACCCCGATTTCCCTCGATCATCCGGAGCTTGGGGACTCGCCCGAGACGGTGGCTGCGGAGAAGGCCGGCGTCATCCACCCGGGTGCGCTTGCGGTGCTCGCCCAACAGCCGCCGGCAGCGGCGGAGGTCCTGTTGCGCCGGTGCGCCGAGGTCGGCGCCACGGTGGCCCGGGAGGGGCTGGAGTTCGGGGTCCTCGCCCGCAGCGTCGCCGTCGGCGGGCAGCTGGTCACCATCCAGGGGTTGGGCGGCGTCTACGAGAATCTCTTCCTGTCCCTGCACGGACCGCACCAGGCACACAACGCCGCGTGCGCGCTCGTGGCGGTCGAAGCGTTCCTCGGTGGCGGCCGTGACCTGCTGGACATCGACGCCGTTCGGGCGGGGTTCGCCCGAGCAGAGTCCCCGGGCCGCCTGGAGGTGGTCCGGCGCTCACCCACGGTCCTGCTGGACGGAGCCCACAACCTGGCAGGCGCCCAGGCGCTGGCCACCGCGTTGGACGAGGCGTTCAGATTCGATCACCTGGTCGGTGTCGTGGGAATACTCGCCGAAAAGGACGCCGTCGGCATCCTGGCCGTGCTCGAGCCGGTTTTGCATGCGGTGGTCGTCACCCAGAGCAGTTCGCCGCGGGCAATTCCTGTTGACGACCTTGCGCAGATCGCGGTGGACATCTTCGGTGACGACCGGGTGGAGGTCGCCGCTCGGCTTGACGACGCGCTCGACGCCGGTGTGCGTCTCGCCGAGCAGGAGGCGGAGCTCGGCGGTGCCGGGGTGCTGGTGACCGGGTCGCTTGTGACGGTGGGGGAGGCCCGGCACCTTCTGCGTCGCTGACGGGTAGGTTGCTACTGTGCCGAAGGTGGCGCGATCATGGTTTTTCCTGCGCCACCGGAGGCCTTCGAGAGGTCGCTGTGCCGAAGGTGGCGCGATCATGGTTTTTCCTGCGCCACCGGAGGCCTCGAAGAGGCAACAACAGTTGCGGAATGCTGCGACTGTCCGTGTGAGTGAGCAGAAGAAGGAGTTCTGTGTCCGTCGAACGTACCCTCGTCCTGGTCAAGCCCGACGGCGTGAGCCGTGGCCTCGTTGGCGAGGTCGTCGGCCGGCTGGAACGCAAGGGTCTCACCCTTGTCGCGCTCGAGCTGCGCACGCTGGAGCGATCGGTCGCCGAGACCCACTACGGCGAGCACGCCGCCAAGCCGTTCTTCGGTGAGCTGGTCGACTTCATCGTTTCCGGTCCGCTGGTCGCGCTGGTGGTCCAGGGCCCGCGGGCGATCGAGGCGGTGCGCGGCCTGATCGGCGCTACCGATCCGGTCAAGGCCGCCCCAGGGTCACTGCGGGGTGACCATGCCCTGGAGATCGGGCAGAACCTCGTTCATGGTTCCGACTCACCGGAGTCGGCCAAGCGCGAGATCGACCTGTTCTTCCCCGGGCTCAGCTGAGGCCCGCGAAGGTCTGCGCCTGGGTGGATACGTCATGGTCGTCGATTGTGGCGGGTCTGCCCAGGTTGGGGAATATTGTCGCTCCAGGTGTCTCCACTGGTTGCCTCAGGTAGCATCCTTGTGACTCCGGGTGTTAGAACTGGTCGGACGGGTAGGGGCCGGCAGGCCGGATGGCCCGGCGTGTCGCGTGGACCGTCACGCGTCAGGTATCCCTTACACGGACGGCAGCTCGAGGGGCCCGGTCTAGGCTTTGGTGTCCGCTACAGCGTCTCTACTGAGTTACTGGACTACTGGATGGGGCACGTCGAAGAAGCAGTGGATATGCCCTCGTTACGGACACCGCCTGCCCTACAACCCCAGCACGCCCTGCGTGCGCAACCAAACCGCACACCCGGGAAGGCCGGCATCCGACGATGTCCAGTTCGTTGTCGTTCCTAGGCCGTGACATGGCCGTCGACCTTGGCACCGCCAACACCCTCGTCTACGTGCGTGGTCGGGGGATCGTGCTGAATGAACCGAGCGTGGTCGCGATCAATACCACCACGACAGGGATTCTCGCGGTTGGTACCGAGGCCAAGAGGATGATCGGCCGCACTCCCGGCAACGTTGTCGCGGTCCGTCCCCTCAAGGACGGTGTGATCGCCGACTTCGACACCACCGAGCGCATGTTGCGCTACTTCATCCAGAAGGTTCACCGGCGACGGCACTTCGCCAAACCGCGGCTGGTCGTGTGCGTCCCGTCCGGTATCACCGGGGTTGAGCAACGAGCCGTCAAGGACGCCGGCTATCAGGCCGGCGCACGCAAGGTCTACATCATCGAGGAGCCGATGGCCGCAGCCATCGGAGCCGGGATGCCCGTCCATGAACCCACCGGCAACATGGTGGTCGACATCGGCGGCGGAACCACCGAGGTAGCGGTGATCTCGCTGGGCGGGATCGTGACCAGCCAGTCCATCCGGACCGCCGGGGACGAACTTGACACGGCGATCATCTCCTATGTCAAGAAGGAGTACTCGCTCATGCTCGGGGAGCGGACGGCGGAGGAGATCAAGATGGCTATCGGCTCCGCGCACAAGATGTCCGATGAGCCCAGCGCCGAGATCCGCGGCCGTGACCTGGTCTCCGGCCTGCCCAAGACGATCGTCGTCACCGCCGAGGAGATCCGTAAGGCGGTGGAGGAGCCGGTGAACGCGGTCATCGACGCGGTCAAGGTCACCCTCGACAAGTGCCCGCCGGAACTGTCCGGCGACATCATGGACCGCGGGATCGTCCTGACCGGCGGGGGAGCGCTGCTGCGGGGCCTGGACGAACGCCTGCGTCACGAGACCGGCATGCCGATCCACATCGCGGACAACCCGCTGCACTCGGTCGCGATGGGCTCCGGCAAGTGCGTCGAGGAGTTCGAAGCGCTTCAACAGGTGCTCATCTCCGAGCCCCGTCGCTGACCCTTGCCGGGCACGGGGATGCCGGCTGCGGAGGCGTCAGGTACGGAGGCGTCAGGTACGGAGGCCTGTGGTGGGACGTGACACCCGGCGCTCCCGCATCGTCGTCCTCGTGCTGCTCGTGGTCGCCTTCATCCTGATCACAGTCGACTATCGTTCCAGCGACAGTTCGTCCGGTGCCCGGGGTATGTTGCGTGGCGCGTTCGGCGGGGTCGAGGACGCGGTGAGCACGGTCACCCGCCCGATCGGGCGTACGGTGTCGTCGCTCACCCACCCCAACCGCTACCGGCAGCGCGCGGACGCGCTCGCGGCGGAAAACGCGCAGCTGCGGCGTCAGGTCGCAGACGATGCCGAGGTGCGCCGCCAAGCCGCCGCGCTGGTCAGCCTGCGGCTGCTCGCGGACAAGGGGCAGTACATGATCGTACCCGCCAGGGTCATCGCGGTCGGGGACGTCACCGGCACCGACTGGACCGTCACGGTCAACGCGGGTAGCGACAACGGGGTCGCACCGGACAAGTTGGTGATCAATAGTGACGGGCTGGTGGGCACGGTGCTTTCCGTGACAGCCCACACCTCGGTGGTCCGGCTTGCCTGCGATCCCGCGAGCCACATCGGCGCCCGCTTGGAGAGCACCCGGCTGCTCGGCGCGGTCTCCGGCGGTGGTGGTCCCGACGTCCTCACGTTCACCCTCTACGACGCATCCCATCAGATGAAGGTGGGAGACAGGTTGGTCACGTTCGGCAGTCTGGACTATGCCGCCGGGGTACCGATCGGTGTCGTCGCGAAGGTTCTCGACGCGGGCGGGGGTCTCTCGCGTTCGGTCGAGATCACCACGTTCGCCTCGATGGGGTCGCTGGACATGGTCGGCGTCATCGTCGGCAAACCCGTGAGCGACCCCGGCGACCGGGTGCTGACACCGCTTCCCGCACCGCCGTCACCGGCTCCGTCCTCGGCGGCTCCGTCGCAGGCTCCATCCCCGGCTCCGTCGCAGGCCGGACCCTCGGGACCCGCCCAGATCTCTCCGGTACCGGCGCTCGCCCCCGCGGCGACCGCCGGCACCGGTTGAGGCGCGGCCATGTGGGACGCGGGGACGCGTGAGGCCGAGGTTCGGGGCAGGAGCGTCGCGATGGCCATCGTCACGATGGTCGTCGCGATCGTGCTACAGCTGTCGGTCGTTGCCGCCCTCGACCTGCCGCTCGGCCCTCCCGACATCGTTCTGATCATGCTGGCCTGCGCGGCGCTCGTGGAGGGACGGCTGTTCGGAGTGATCGTCGGTTTCGTCGTCGGGCTGGTCGCCGACCTGCTCTCGACTCATGTCCTCGGACAGACCACGATGATTTTCTGCTTGGTCGGGTACGGCGTGGGACTGGCCTCTGACGAGGCTGAACGCACGGCATACCTGCCACTGGTGGTGGTCGCGGCAGCCTCGGCCCTGGGGACGGCCGGTCACGCGGCAATGGCCGCCATCCTCGGTGATGTCAGCCTGACCGGAACCCAGGCGCTGCTCCGCACGGTCGGTGCCGCGCTCTATGCGTTGGTGCTGACCCCGCTGGTGTTCCCGCTCGTGGGAGTCGGTCTGCGGCGGCTGCGCGGGGACCGCTCATGAGAGGACTGCCGTCATGAGAAGGCGCCGACCCGCGGCCGAGACGCTGGACGACCGCATCCGGCTGCGGGTGGTGGTCCTGCGTGTTCTCGTTGTGTCACTCTTGGTAACCCTTGGTGCTCGTCTGTGGGCATTGCAGGTGCTCAACGGTGAGCACTACCGCCACGTCGCGGAGGCCAACCGGGTACGTGAAGTGGTCATGCCGGCGACTCGCGGCCTGATCGTGGACGACCAGGGGCATGCTCTGGTCCGTAACCGCACGTCACTGGTCATCTCGGTGAACCGTTCGGTGATCGACCGACAGAAGGACTCCGGCGCGGCGGTGCTGGCGCAGTTGTCGAGCGTTGTCGGTATCCCCGCCGCCGATATCGCAAAGCGCATCCAGTTCTGCTCGGCCACGGTGAAGCCGCCGTGCTGGAACGGCTCGCCCTACCAGCCGGTACCGGTGGCCAAGGATGTCCCCCCCCAGCAGGCGCTGGCCGTCATCGAGCATGCCGACCGGTTCCCCGGGGTCTCGGCCGACCTACAGGCTGTGCGGGAATACCCTTACGGTTCCCTGGCCGCCCACGAACTGGGATATCTCAGCCCGGTCACCCAGGAACAGCTCGACTCCGACGGCGCCGGGCACGGGTACCACCAGAACAGCCTCATCGGTGTATCGGGTCTGGAATACACCTACGACGCTGACCTGCGCGGCTCCGACGGTGTGCAGAAACTGGAGGTCGACCGGTTCGGGAGGGTCGCCGGAACGGCGTCGTCGCTCGAGCCACGCAGCGGTGACAACCTGGTGCTGTCGTTGGACGTCGGTGTCCAGCAGACTCTCGAGCAGACCCTGCAGGATACGGTGAACAAGATCGGTGGCGGTTCGCGTACCGCGTCCGGTGTCGTGCTGGACGCCCGTACCGGTCGCGTCATCGCCATGGCCAGTCTGCCCTCCTACGATCCGTCCGTCTTCGTCGGTGGGATCTCCGAGGCCGACTACAAGGCGTTGTCGGATCCGGCCAACGGCATTCCCCTGCTGTCACGGGCGTACCAGGGTTCGAGCGCGCCCGGTTCGACGTTCAAGCCGGTGTCCACCGCGGTGGCCCTGAGCAACCTGGGAGCGTCGACCGACGGCAGGTACGACTGCGGGCCGTCGCTACAGATCGGTACCCAGGTCTTCCACAACTTCGAGGGGTCGTCCGCCGGACCGATCACCCTGCACCAGGCACTGGTGATCTCCTGTGACGTCATCTTCGACAAGTTCGCTTTTGACGCCTGGATCGCGGACGGCGGGTTGCGTAACGGCCGCGGTCCGTATGCGACCCCCGGCGAGTATTTCGTGACGATGGCGCGGGCCCTGGGATTCGGCAGGAGGACGGGGGTCGACCTGCCGGGCGAGATCGCCGGGTCGGTGG
>NZ_CADDZT010000031.1:114474-117591 GCF_902812655.1 Candidatus Frankia meridionalis
GGGCAAGACCGGTACCGCCGAGGTGGAGGGGCACGGGGACACATCCTGGTTCGCGTCGTTCGCGCCCGCGAACGACCCGCAGTACGTGGTGGTCGTGACCATCCCGGATTCCGGAACCGGCGCGCAGTACGCGGCCCCGGCGGTCAAGGCCGTCTACCAGAGCATCTACGGCATCGGGCGCGCCGCGGCGCTGCCCGGTGGCAAGCCTCCCGCGGACCTGCCGACCCCTGATCGGGACGGGACGTTCACCTCGACCGGAGCCACGCCGGAGCCGTCCACCGGCCCGTCCACCGGCCCGTCCACCGGCCCGTCCACCGAGCCGCTCGCGGGTCGTGCCGCGGACGTGCAGGCACTCGCCGTGACCGGCAGGACGGTCGTTCCTGTGATCGCCGGCGGGCCGGGATCGTCGCGGGGGCCGCTGGTCGTGGATCCGGGCGAATCCCCCGTCCCCGTCTCCGAGAGCCGGTCCACGGTCAGGGCCGATGACGGCCCGGTCCGTGGGCCGCCCTGAGAGCGCGTCCGCCGGTTCAGCGCGTCCGTCAGCATTCATGATCATATCTGGAGTGTCATGACCAGCCCGACCGCACTGCGTTCGTCTCCTGTTGCGCTGCGGGGACGGATCGGGCAGCTACGTGACCGGGCCTCGGGCCGGCACTCGCCGTTGCGCCGGCTGGACTGGCCGCTGCAGGTCAGCGTGATCGCGCTGTCGGTCCTCGGCGCGTTGCTGGTGTGGTCCGCCACCCGGCAACGCGAGATCGGAAGCGGTGGCGACCCGCAGATCTTCCTCAAGCGCCATGTGCTCAACCTGGCCATCGGGCTGGTACTGGCGACCGGTGCGATGCTGCTGGACTACCGGATCCTGCGTGCATATGCGCCGTTCGTGTACCTGGGATCGCTGTTCGGGCTGGTCGCGGTCCTTGCTGTCGGAAGCACGATCAACGGCGCGCACTCCTGGATCGTCCTGCCGGCGGGATTCCAGTTGCAGCCCTCGGAGTTCGCCAAGGTGGCCCTCATCGTCGGGGTGGCGATGATCCTCGGGGAGCGGCACGACGACCGCGACACCGGAATCCGGCTCGACCCCGGCCACTGGGACGTGATTTTGGTGCTGGTGCTCGCGGCCGTTCCGATGGCGCTCATCATGATGCAGCCCGACTTCGGCACCGTCATGGTATTCGTGTTCGTGATCCTCGGGATGCTCGCGGTCAGCGGCGCCCCGAGTCGATGGGTGATCGGACTCATCCTGTGCGGGGTATTTTTCGGCGCTGCCATCCTGCAGTTTCACCTGCTCAAGCCCTACCAGGAAGCGCGTCTTACCGAGTTCGTCCGGGACAACCAGCACGCCTCGTCCACCGGGTACAACGTCAACCAGGCGATGACGACGATCGCCAACGGCGGGGTGACCGGTCGGGGGCTGTTCCACGGGACGCAGACCCAGGGCCAGTTCGTGCCCGAGCAGCAGACCGACTTCGTGTTCACCGTCGCCGGGGAGGAACTGGGCTATCTCGGTGCCGGTGGCGTCCTCGTGCTGCTCGGCCTGGTGCTGTGGCGGGCATTGTCGATCGCCTTCGACTCGGGGGACTCCTTCGGGACGATGATTGCCACCGGGGTGGTGTGCTGGTTCGCCTTCCAGGCGTTCGTCAACATCGGGATGACCTTGGGGATCATGCCGGTGACGGGGTTGCCGCTGCCGTTCCTCTCCTACGGCGGGTCGTCGATGTTCGCGAACATGCTGGCGGTCGGCCTGCTACAGAACGTCCGCCTGCGTTCCCGCTCCGACCCGTACGCTCTGTAGGGTTGTGTGCCGTAGGCTCGCGTGCATGTCCGGACAGTCGCTGTTTCCCCGTCTGGAACCGCTGCTACCGCGGGTCCGCAAACCCGTGCGCTACCTTGGAGGAGAAGGAAACTCCCAGGTCAAGCCTTGGGCGGACGCGGTGGTCCGCTGGTGTCTCATGTATCCGGACGCCTATGAGGTCGGCCTGCCCAACCAGGGCATCCAGATCCTCTACGAGATCCTCAACGAGCAGCCCGACGTCCTGGCCGAACGAACCTATTCGGTCTGGTCGGATCTGGAGGACCTGCTGCGTGAGCACGGCATCCCCCAGTTCACCGTGGACGCCCACCGCGCGGTCGGTGACTTCGATCTGCTGGGTGTGAGTTTTTCCACCGAACTCGGCTATACGAACCTGTTGACCGCCCTCGACCTGGCGGGCATCCCACTGCACGCGCTCGACCGGGGTGACGAGCATCCGATCGTGATCGCCGGTGGGCATGCCGCGTTCAACCCCGAACCGGTCGCGGACTTCGTCGACGCGGTCGTCCTCGGCGACGGTGAACAAGCTGTACTTGCGATCACCGACGTGGTCCGGGCCTTCAGGACCGCGGGCTCCCCGGGTGGGCGGGGCGAGCTGCTCACCCGTCTCGCCCGGCGCGGGCTTGCCTACATCCCGGCCTTCTACGACGTGGACTACCGGCCCGACGGCCGCATCCACGCGGTTGTCCCGAACCGTCCCGGGGTGCCGGCCCGGCCGACGAAGCACACTGTCTCCGATCTTGATGCCTGGCCGTACCCGAAGGCACCGCTGGTGCCGCTCGCGGAGACCGTCCACGAGCGGATGAGCGTGGAGATCTTTCGTGGTTGCACCCGCGGTTGCCGCTTCTGCCAGGCCGGGATGATCACGCGGCCGGTCCGGGAGCGCACCATCGACACCATCGGCGAGATGGTGGCGCGGGGCCTGGAGGCGTCCGGCTTCACCGAGGTCGGACTGCTGTCGCTGTCCAGCGCCGACCACACCGAGATCGATGAGATCGCCAAGGGTCTGGCCGACCGGTATGAGGGCACCCACACCTCGCTCAGCCTGCCTTCGACACGGGTGGACGCGTTCAACGTCACACTGGCCAACGAGTTCTCCCGCAACGGTCGCCGCAGCGGGCTGACCTTCGCGCCAGAAGGCGGCTCCGAGCGTCTACGCAAGGTCATCAACAAGATGGTCAGCGAGGAGGACCTGGTCCGTACGGTCAGCACGGCCTACGCCCAGGGCTGGCGGCAGGTGAAGCTGTACTTCATGTGCGGTCTGCCCACCGAGACCGACGCCGACGTTCTCGCGATCGCGGGCCTGG
>NZ_CADDZT010000031.1:117630-128499 GCF_902812655.1 Candidatus Frankia meridionalis
CCAGCGGCCACCGCGACGTTCGCTGCACCGTCTCGATCGGAGGCTTCGTCCCGAAGCCACACACGCCGTTCCAGTGGGCCGCGCAGGCGTCCCACGAGGTCACCGACCGCCGGCTGCAGTTGTTGCGTGACGCCATCCGCGGCGACCGGGACGTCGGGCGGGCGATCGGGTTCCGTTACCACGACGGACGTCCGGGCATCATCGAGGGCCTGCTCGCCCGTGGCGACCGCCGGGTCGGCGCAGTGATCGAACAGGTGTGGCGTGACGGCGGTCGGTTCGACGGGTGGAGCGAGCATTTCTCCTTCGAACGCTGGGAGAAGGCCTGCGCCCAGGTACTGGGGCCGCTCGGGGTGTCCCTCGACTGGTTCACCGTCCGGGAACGCGACGAGCATGAGGTGTTGCCGTGGGACCACTTGGACGCCGGTCTTGACCGTGACTGGCTGTGGTCGGACTGGCAGGATGCGCTGCGCGAGACCGAACTGGACGACTGCCGCTGGACGCCCTGTTACGACTGCGGGGTCTGCCCGACCATGGGTACCGAAACGCAGATCGGCCCGACCGGCCGGACCCTGCTGCCACTCATGCCGTCCCCGGCGTCCCATGCCCCGTCGTCCCATGCCCCGTCGGCCCATGCCCCGGCGTCCTGACGGCCCGCCCCCGCCCCCGGTCGTCGCACGGGTGCGGGTGCGTTTCGCCAAACGGGGCCGGCTGCGCTTTCTGTCCCACCGGGACGTCGCGAGGACCTTCGAGCGTGCCCTTCGGCGCGCGGACGTCCCCATGGCCTACTCGGCGGGGTTCAGCCCGCATCCGCGCATCTCCTGGCTGGGCGCGGCCCCGACAGGCGCTGCCAGCGAGGCCGAGTACGTCGAGCTCGCCCTGGCGGAACATCGTGACCTCACCGCGCTGCGGGAGGCGCTGAACGCGGCGCTGCCCTCCGGGCTGGACGTTCTGGCGTGCGCGCCTGTCACCTCGACCCCGCTGGCGGAGCTGGTGGACGCGTCGCGCTGGCGGGTGCGGCTTCCCGGTGTCACGGTTGGTGAGCTCACCGCCGCGACCGATGCGCTGCTCGCCCGTGACCGGGTCGAGGTGGATCGGGTGACCAAGGACGGACGCCGCCGGTTTGATGCCCGCCAGGCAGTGGTCTCGATGGTTTGCCGTGCGGAGAACGACACCTGTGCGATACTGGATGTGGTTGTGCGGCACACGACGCCCGCCGTACGACCCGATGACGTGCTGACCGCCCTTTGCGTGGTCGCTGCTCTTCGGTTGCCAGTGCCACCCGAACCGATCCGGCTCGGGCAAGGTCGGCTACTGGAGGATGGCACCGTGGCGGACCCGCTCATGCCGGACCGCGACGAGGCAGGCCGGTTGGTCGGCCGACTCGATGAATGATGCAGGGCGTCGCAGGATTCGCCGACGGTACGCCGTCGGACCGAGACAGCGGTTCCTGAGCGGTCGCGACTGCGAAAGCAGCGCGCCCGGGGACCCGAGAGGCTTCATAACCCGTGCCCGACGACATCCCGACAGACTCCGATGGGACACCCATCACTCGTCCTGCCCCGCGACGACGGCGCGCAGCCGGACGGTCCGCCGGACCGCCACCGGACGTCCTGACCGACGCGTTCCCGCTGGCCGAGTCATCCATCCTCCAGCCACCGACAACCAACCAACCCGTGGGTGCGCAGGCTGATCAACCTGTGTCGACCGT
The DNA here is from genome assembly GCF_902812655.1 of Candidatus Frankia meridionalis. Lineage (GTDB taxonomy): Bacteria > Actinomycetota > Actinomycetes > Frankiales > Frankiaceae > Protofrankia > Protofrankia meridionalis. Next base: position 119,339 of record NZ_CADDZT010000031.1, read on the forward strand.
CGGCGGCGACCCGTCCCCGGCGGATCGGATTCCATCCGATCTTACCGATGCGGGGGCCTCCCCGCCCGTGCCTTCGACACCCACGGGTATCTCCGGGACACCCGTGACCACGGATGCAGGCCCGACCGGGCAGCCCGGTCAGCGCCCACGCCGCGGGCGGGCCGTCACCACGGTGACCTTCCAGGCGCCGGACCCGGCTGTCCTCGACCTGGTACCGCGTCGCCGGCGCAGGGGGACCTCACCGTTCGATACCGATGCGGTGAGAGTAGGCCTTCTGAACGCCGCGGCTGGGACCTCGGGTGCCGTGGCGTCCGGTCCGGTTACCAGGAGCGATCCGAACCCGCGGTCACGGCGGGGCCTCGACACCGACATCCTCGCCGCCGACCTCGATGCCGATGCTGATGGCGAGTTCGAGCCGGAGGCCACGTCCGCCTACCTGGAGGCTGACGGGAACAGCGATCCGGCGACCGACGACAGCGGCGACGGCAACTCGACGCGGCGCCGTCGCCGCGGCCGGCGGGGCCGGGGGCGCGCGCGGCTCGACGACGAGATCGATGGCACCGACGACGTGGATGTGTCCACGTTCGACGAGCCGGGCGTGCGGACAGCCGGCGACCGCGACGGTTCGGGCGACAGCGGTTCCCGTCGTCCGAACCACGATGACGCGGACGATGCGGACGATGCGGACGATGCGGATGACGCGGATGACGCGGATGACGCGGATGACCCGGCCGGGGACGAACCCGGCCAGGCGGGTGGGGCCGAGGCGGGCGGCGCGCCCGACGAGGAGGCAGGGTCGGGAAGTTCGCGTCGCCGTCGTCGGCGCCGTCGCAGGGACAGCGTCGGGCCGGTCGACGAAGCGGCCCCGGACGATCCGCCGGTCACGGTCGTGCACGTCCGCGAGAGCCGGAGCCGTGACGACGAGGTCCGGGGGCTCAGCGGCTCGACCCGCCTGGAGGCCAAGCGGCAGCGTCGTCGGGAAGGGCGCGACAACGGTCGTCGCCGCCCACCGATCGTCACCGAAGCCGAGTTCCTCGCCCGTCGGGAGGCGGTCGAGCGACGCATGGTCGTCCGCAACGCCGGCGATCGCACGCAGATCGCGGTGCTGGAGGACGGCGTCCTGGTGGAGCACTTCGTGACCCGGGCGAGTTCGTGGTCGTACGCGGGCAACGTCTATCTCGGCCGGGTCCAGAACGTGCTCGCGAGCATGGAGGCCGCGTTCGTGGACATCGGCAAGGGGCGCAACGCCGTCCTCTACGCCGGTGAGGTCAACTACGACGCCAGCGGGCTGGACGGGCGACCTCGCAAGATCGAGCAGGTGCTGAAGTCAGGCCAGTCGATCATTGTGCAGGTCAGCAAGGACCCGATGGGCCACAAGGGCGCACGGCTGACGAGTCAGGTCAGCCTCCCCGGTCGCTACCTGGTCTACGTGCCAGACGGACAGAACGCGGGGATCAGCCGTAAGCTTCCGGATACTGAACGTGTTCGTTTGAAGGGGATCCTGAAGAAGATCACACCGGAGAACGGGGGAGTGATCGTCCGGACCGCCGCGGAGGGTGCCAGCGAGCAGGAACTTGCCCGCGACGTCGCACGTCTGTCCGCACAGTGGGAGGACATCACCCGCAAGGCTGCGAAGTCCACCGCCCCCGCGCTGCTCTACGGCGAGCCCGACCTTGTGATCAGAGTGATCCGGGACATCTTCAACGAGGACTTCTCCGAGCTGGTCGTGCAGGGAACCGAGGAAGCCACGATGATCGAGGACTACGTCGACATGGTGGCACCCGACCTGCGTGACCGTGTCCGCCGGCATGTCGGCCCGGCCGACGTGTTCGAGGAGTACCGGGTGGACGAGCAACTCGCCAAGGCCCTGGACCGCAAGGTGTGGCTACCCTCGGGTGGATCCCTCGTGATCGACCGTACCGAGGCCATGACGGTCATCGACGTCAACACCGGCAAGTTCACCGGCAAGGGCGGCAACCTCGAGGAGACGGTCACCAAGAACAACCTGGAGGCCGCGGAGGAGATCGTCCGGCAACTTCGGCTCCGTGACATCGGCGGGATCATCGTCATCGACTTCATCGACATGGTCCTGGAAAGCAACCGGGAGCTTGTGCTGCGGCGCCTGACCGAATGCCTCGGCCGGGACCGCACCCGCCATCAGGTCGCGGAGGTGACAAGCCTCGGGCTGGTGCAGATGACCCGCAAGCGGGTCGGTCAGGGGCTGCTGGAGGCCTACAGCGAGCCCTGCGCACACTGCAACGGACGTGGTGTCATCGTGCACCTGGACGGCCAGTCCGCGCCGCCCGTGAGGGACCCGGGTCCGTCCACTCCTGCCGTACCGATCCCCCCGCCGGACAGTGCCCCGCAGGCTGGTGGGCCGTCGGCCGGCGTCCAGGATCAGCCGGCCGCGTCCGCCCCGGTGGACACCGACGATGCCGCTACCACCGGGCAGACGGGTGCGACGAACACGTCGGGGTCGGTGACCAACGGTTCCCGGACCTCGGGCGTTCGTTCGGCCGGTCGCCGGCGTGCGTCGCGTGCGACGGCCGCGCCGCAGGAGACAGCGTCCAGCGGCCTGGAATCGGTGGCGGGAGGCCGCGAAAACTGACCGATGCGACCGGGCCCGACCAGGCGGATGAGTGCGGTGCCGGCTGGTTTCGGCCGGTCATCGCCGGACGGGAGACGCGATGTCGCCGACCACGCGGTACTGCGCGGGTTCCCGTCGGACGAGGTCATGGCGGCCTCGCTCGCGCAGGAGCGTGTCCAGGGTCGCGCGGGACCGGGCCAGCGCGCCGTCCACCGCATCGCTGGCCCGGCGGTTGTCTCCCATCTGCAGGGCGTAGGAGGCTACGACCAGCGCCTGGACGACGTCGTCCTGGGCGGACAACGCGTCGGCGTTCGGTTTCTGCCCGGCGGATGGCGGCTGCTCGGCGACGCCGGCCGTGGACAGCCCTCGGGCACGTACAGCCAGCCAGCAGGCGGCACCCGCCGTGCTGAGCGCCCACCCCGCGCGGACCCCCGCGGGCAGGCCGACCAGCCCGTTGACGGCAACCCCGGTCACTGTCGTGACGACCACGGCGGACGCCGCGACCGTCGCCGACCGTCGCCGGGGGTCTGCCGTGCGAGCCGAGGTCATCAACGGCCAACTCACTGTCAGGACAGCGGCGACCGTGACGGCTCCAGCCACGCAGATCACAACCTGCCAACCCACTGCAACCAACTCCCGCCCGGCCGTGAGCCGGTGCCCTGACCGCCGGTCCGGACAGCCGCACGCGTCCCTACCCATGCCTACCTCTATGCCTACCGCCACCGTGCCGTGGGCCTGCCGCCTGCGACCAGAAGTTCACCTGGTGCACGGTTGCGGGACCACGGTGCGTTTGCGAAGCACCGATGGTCGCGCGATGGTGGGCGACGCGCCATGGTTCATCGGTGCCATGGAGAGATCTGGCCGCTGGTGGGCGGGCCGTGCCAGCACTGCCGACGGGCCTGTTAAGGTAGTGCAATCAGGGCCGGTCGCGGTTGTCTTTGCGCCGTGTCAGGAAGCCCGTCCCGACTTCAGCAAGGAGAACCGGTGTACGCGGTCGTGGCCAGCGGCGGCAAGCAGCATAGGGTCGCTGTCGGCGATGTTGTTGACGTCGAGCTCGTCGATGGCGAGCCGGGCGCGGCCGTCAGCCTGCCGGCGCTCTTGCTTGTCGACGGCGACGCGGTAACCCACGACAAGGGCGCGCTCGCGTCCGTCGAGGTGACCGCCGAGGTTGTCGAAATCGTCAAGGGTCCTAAGATCAGGATCCACAAGTTCAAGAACAAGACCGGCTATCACAAGCGGCAGGGCCACCGTCAGAAGCTGACCCGCCTGCGGGTGACCGGCATCGAGACCGGGAAGGCCTGACAGACATGGCACATAAGAAGGGCGCGAGTTCGTCGCGCAACGGTCGTGACTCGAACGCCCAGCGTCTCGGTGTGAAGCGCTTCGGTGGTCAGTACGTCAACGCCGGCGAGATCATCGTGCGCCAGCGGGGTACGCACTTCCACCCCGGTTCGCAGGTTGGCCGTGGCAGCGACGACACGCTGTTCGCGCTGGCCCCCGGGCACGTCCAGTTCGGCACCCGTCAGGGACGCCGCGTCATCAACATCGTGCCCGCCGCGGAGCTTGTGTCCGCCTGACCCAGGCGGACATCCCGAAGCCAGCCGCGGTGGAGGAAGGCAGCAGTGCCCACCTTCGTCGACCGCGCCATCCTTCATGTCACCGCAGGTGACGGCGGGCATGGCTGCACCTCGGTTCACCGGGAGAAGTTCAAGCCACTCGGTGGACCGGACGGTGGTAACGGCGGGCGCGGCGGGGAGGTCATGCTCCGGGTCGACCCGAGCGTGACGACCCTTCTCGACTTCCACTTCCATCCCCACCAGCGAGCGTCCGGTGGCCGGCCCGGTCAGGGCTCGAATCGGCACGGTGCCGACGGTGTCGACCTTGTCCTGTCGGTACCGGACGGGACGGTCGTCCTGAGCCCGGACGGCGAGCAGATCGCAGACCTCGTCGGTGCCGGTAGTTGCCTGGTGCTGGCCCGTGGCGGCCGTGGTGGCCGTGGCAACGCCTCGCTGGCCTCCGCCCGGCGAAAGGCCCCCGGGTTCGCCGAGCTCGGTGAACCCGGGGAGCAGCTCGACGCCGTCCTCGAGCTGAAAACCGTCGCGGATGTCGCGCTGGTCGGATTCCCGAGCGCCGGCAAGTCGTCGCTGGTGTCGGTGCTCAGCGCGGCCAGGCCGAAGATCGCCGACTATCCGTTCACCACGCTCGTGCCCAACCTCGGTGTGGCGCAGGCGGGGGACCTGCCCCCCTACACGGTGGCGGACGTCCCGGGCCTGATCCCCGGCGCGAGCACCGGGCGTGGCTTGGGGCTTGAGTTCCTGCGCCATATCGAACGCTGCTCGCTCATCGTGCACGTCCTGGACTGCGCGACCCTCGAACCGGGCCGTGACCCCCTCACCGACCTGGATGTCATCGAGGCCGAACTCGCGGCCTACTCGGCGGACCTCTCCGACCGGCCCCGGGTGGTCGTACTGAACAAGATCGATGTTCCGGACGGCCGTGACCTGGCGGAACTGGTCAGGCCCGAACTCGCCGCCCGTGGGCTGGCTGTCTTCGCCGTGAGCAGTGCCACCCGCGAAGGCGTTCGTGCGCTCTCACTTGCGCTTGCAGACCAGGTCGCCGGGCACCGGGCGGCACAGCCGCCGCAGACCGCCACGCGGATCGTTCTTCGTCCGCGTGCGGTTGACGAAGCCGATTTCGCCGTCCGAGCCCACGACGACGGATTCGTGGTAACCGGTGCCAAGCCACTGCGATGGGTCCGCCAGACCGACTTCACCAACACCGAGGCGATCGGTTACCTCTCCGACCGGTTGGCCCGGCTCGGGCTGGAGGCCGAACTCACCCGCCTCGGCGCGGAGCCTGGCGTAGCGGTGACCATCGGTGACGTCACCTTCGACTGGGAGCCGCACCTGAGCGGACGTGGTGCCCACGGCCCGGGTTCCGCCGAGTACGAACACGCGGCTCTCGGCCCGCGTGGCAGTGACGATCGGCTCGCCAGCACGGTCCGGTTGACCAGGGCCCAGCGCCTTGCCCGCCGGGGCGGCAGCCTCGAAACCCCTGACGGGCCTGACAAGTCCGACGGCCCGTGACGGCCCGTGACGGCCCGTGACTTCGTGACCCGGGCTGACCGGGTCGTGGTGAAGGTCGGGTCGTCATCGTTGACAACCGCGACCGGCGGCATCGACGGTGACCGGGTCGATGCTCTGGTGCGCGCGGTGCTGCCACGCGCCGGACGCCTGGTGCTGGTTTCCTCCGGCGCCATCGCCGCGGGTCTCGCGCCGCTGGGGCTGACGCGGCGCCCGCGGGATCTCGCGACCCTGCAGGCCGCGGCCAGCGTCGGCCAGAGCATGCTCGTGCACCGGTACGCCACCGCGTTCGGGAAGGCCGGGCACCGGGTCGGTCAGGTGCTGCTCACCGCGACCGATGTGATCCGCCGGACCCACTACCGCAACGCCCGCACCACCCTTGACCGGCTGCTGGAACTCGGCGTCGTCCCCATCGTCAACGAGAACGACGCGGTGGCCACACAGGAGATCCGGGTCGGTGACAACGACCGGCTTGCGGCGATCGTCGCGCATCTCGTTTCCGCGGACCTGCTGGTCCTGCTTTCGGACGTCGACGGCGTCTATGACGCGAACCCCAGGCGTGGTCCGGCGACAATGGTCCGCGAGGTCCGGTCGGACGCGGACCTCGACGGGGTCGGTACCCGGGGGACGGGCAGCGCCGGGGTGGGCGTCGGCGGGATGTCGACGAAGATCGAGGCCGCCCGGATGGCGGCGTCGGGTGGTGTCGCAACGATCATCACCTCGGCGGCGAAGGCCGCCGACGCACTCGCCGGAGTCGATGTGGGGACGGTGTTCCACCCCACTGGGCCGCGCCGCGCGTCCCGGTTGCTGTGGCTCGAGCACGCAACCACCCCGCAGGGTCGGCTCTTCCTCGACGACGGCGCGGTCGACGCGGTCGTCGACCGCCGGGTGTCGCTGCTGCCGGCCGGGGTCACCAAGGTCGATGGTGACTTCTCCGCGGGTGACCCGGTGGATCTGGTCAACCCTTCGGGACAGCCGGTCGCCCGGGGGCTGGTCGCCTATGACGTGGTGGAGCTGCCCGGGATGCTGGGCCGTTCGACGTCCGAACTTGCCGCGGAACTCGGTTCGTCCTACGAACGCGAGATCGTCCACCGCGACGATCTCGTCCTTCTCCCGCCCCGCCGCTGACCTGATCTGGAATGTCGGTCCAGTACCGCGAAGCCGGTCGGTAGCCGTCTCCGGGGCCTGCAACCTCCTATAACCGCCGTACAGTCCATGATCCGCGCAAGTTCATCGGTGTGTACGCTTTTCAGCGGAGTAGGTGTACATATAGACAAACTCGTACCGATCTTGTTGAAGAACACTCAACCACCTGGCGTCGTCACCACGATGAACACGATGCCGCGGTCCTGTCCCGGGCCGTTCGGTCGATCAGGGGGCGGTGGTCCGCACCTGACTGCCGCGGGGGCCCTTGACGACGATGATCTGGGCGGGGATGCGCTGGCGCAGGTCGGCGACGTGGCTGACTACGCCGACCAGTCGCCCGCCGGAACGCAGGTCGTCCAGGACGTTCATGACCTCCTCCAGGCTGTCGGGGTCGAGACTGCCGAAACCCTCGTCGATGAACAGCGCATCCATGGTCTGCCCGCCGGACTCGGCCGTGACCACGTCGGCGAGTCCCAGTGCCAGACCGAGAGCGGCCTGGAAGGTCTCCCCGCCGGACAGGGTGGCGGTGTCACGCTGCCGGCCCGTCCACGCGTCCTCGACGAGAAGCCCGAGCCCGGCCCGGCGGCGTCGGTCGCGGCGTGCGCCGCCGGCGTCGTGGACGAGGGTGAACCGGCCGCCGCTCATCGCGGACAGCCGATGGCTTGCCGCGGCCGCGACCTCCTCCAGACGGGCGGCGAGGACAAAGCTCGACAGGGGCATGCCGTGGCGGTTACCGCCCCGACCCGCGGCGACATCGGCAAGGCCGCGCAGCTCGTGGGCGCCATCCCGCAGTGGCGGCACGATCGCGAACGCCTCGGCGAAGACCGGAACAAGGTCGGACAGGCGCCGAGCCCGGTCACCGGCGCGAGCCGCTTCGGCGAGCGCCGATTCGTGCGCATCGCGGGCTGCCAGCACGGCTGCCTCTCGTTCGGCCACCGGTACCGGGGCGTCCGGGTCAACGGCCAACTGGGGACCGGCCAACCGGGACCGCACCCCCACCAGCTCGTCACGGTGGGCGTCCAGACGCGCCTGGACGTCGGTGATCCAGCTGTTCTCCCGACCGGCGGCATGGGCCGAGGCGGCGTCCGGGAAGCCGGCGGCGCGGGCGTCGTCCTGCGCATCCGACACAGCGCGGCGGTGCTCGGTGTCCGCGAGCGTCGCAGCGGACGCGGCCACGTGACCCTCGGCATAGGCTTCGGCGAACTGCGCGACCTCCCGCTGGCGGACAGCGAGCTGGTCTGCGGCCCGCAGCTCCGGCGGGAGGCTGGAACGCTGCCGCACGGCTCGCGCCCGGCACTCCTGGGCGTGGGCCCGAGCCAGCTGCTCGGCGGAGTTGTGCCCGGCCAGCTCGGCCGAGACCCGGGTTTCCTCGTCGTGCAGCAACGAGAGTGCCCGTTCGGCGGGCGGGGCGTCATCGGCGGTCGCGGCGAGGATGTCGGCCTGGCTCGCCAGGTCGGTGGCGGTCCGTTCGAACAACTCGGCAGGCAGCTCGGCAGGCAGCTCGGCAGGCAGCTCGGCAGGCAGCTCGGAACCCGTGAGGAGATCCCACGGCCGTGAGACGTCGTCGGCGCGCCCGGTCCTGCCGCTGCCCGTGCCTTCACGATCGGAGTGCTGGTCGCCGATCCCGAGCACGGTGACCGTCGCGAACGCCTCGACCGGGTCGAAGGACCTGTTGGGAGACCTGTCGGAATCGGCGGTGGACCCGCTGGGATCGGTTGCGACGGTGGCGGAATCCAGATGGCCCGACAGTTCCCCGGTCAGCGTGCGGATCCGCTCGTCCAACCGGTCTGCGTCGCGCCGGGCGTCGGTGGCCTGCGCCGCGAGTCGGTTGGCCGCTGCTTCGGCGGCGAGCTCGTCGTCCTTGCTGACATGCTCCGCCCGGACCTCGGCGGGGTCGGGATGCGAGAGCGAACCGCACACCGGGCAGGGGGAGTCGTCGACCAGGGCGGCGGCGAGCTCCGCGGTGATCGCGTCGAACCGCTGCTGGCGGATGTCGTTGGCCTGGTCCCGAGCGTCGCGGGCGGCCCGCTCGGCATCGTGCGCTCCGGTGGCGGCATTATGGCGTTGCCGGACGGCGACAGCAAGCTCGGCGGCCAGGCGTGCCTGCTCACGCACGCCCGGCACGGCAACCATGGCATCCCTCGCGCGGCGCAGCCGGACGTCGAGGGCGGCCCGCTGATCGGGAAGGTCGGTACGCAGGTAGGCGGTGAGAGCGGCGGCTGCGCCAGCATGCGTGTCGGCGTCGGTTTCGGCGGCGTGTGCCGCAGCGTCGTCCGCGTCGGCCTCGGTGAGGACGTCCGTGAGTTGTTCGAGGCGTCCCATGTCGGTGTGGGTGAGCCGGGACA
>NZ_CADDZT010000031.1:129051-129918 GCF_902812655.1 Candidatus Frankia meridionalis
CCGGCGACCTTCTCGTCCGCGATCTTGGACTGGTCGGCGAGCCATTGCTCGGCGTGCTCGAACCGGCTGACGTGGAACAGTCGCTTGAGCAGCCGTTCCCGCGTGTCATGGTCGGCCTGCAGGAAGTCGGCGAACCGTCCCTGCGGCAACATGATCACCTGAAAGAACTGTTCGGCGGTCATGCCCAGCAGCCGGCCGATCTCAAGGCCGACGTCGTCGTTGCGCTGGGCCATCACATCCCAGCCGGTTTCGGTCCGTCGTTCGAGCAGGGCGGTCGGGTTCACCCGGACGCTGCCCCCGCCGCCGCGTTTCGGCCGGTCCCAGGCAGCGGTGCGGGCGATCCGGTACCGGCGCCCGGACAGGCTGAACTCCAGGCGGACCCATGGCTCGGCCCCGGGGTCGGCGTGATGCGACCGCAGGTCCTTCGCACGGGCACGCAACCCCGGGACGGTGCCGTAGAGAGCGAAGCCGAGCGCGTCGAGCAGGGTGGTCTTCCCACCGCCGGTCTCGCCGCACAGCAGTACCAGGCCACCGGCCCCAAGGCGGTCGAAGTCCAGCTCGACCCGGCTGGGGAACGCGCCGAAGGCGGTGAGTTCCAGATGGTGGGGACGCATCAGGCCGCCTCCTCGGATCGTCGGGCGTCGTCCAGCGCCGCCTGGAGCAACGAGCGTTCCCCCTCGCTCGGTTCGGCCCGCACATGGGTGACGAACGCCTCGGCGACGGCCAGGTCGGAACGCCCCCGGATCCGCTGGCGGTAGGTGAGCCCATCGGTCGATTCGCTGGCTTCCGGCTCATGAATCAAGGTGAGCGCAAAGGGAAAACGGCGCTGCAGGGTGGTCATCGCGTCCATCGGGCGGATCGTGTCGG
>NZ_CADDZT010000031.1:129943-137691 GCF_902812655.1 Candidatus Frankia meridionalis
TGAGCACCACCGACACGAAGTCGCCGACATGCGCCTCGTGGACGGGAGCGGTCATGAGCTCCGCGAGCCGGCCTCGCAACCTCGCGAGGTTCCGGTACACCGGCACGGGGATCTCCTCCACCCAGCCCAGCCCGTTCGCGTCCAGCTCGACCAGCAGGGACGACTTGACGTCCGTCCTTTCCGAGAACGAGTAGGGCAGTGGCGAGCCGCTGTAGCGCAGGCAGTCCCGTAACGCCTGCGGGCGGTGCAGATGACCGAGCGCGGTGTAGGTGATCCCGTCGAACAGCCCCGCCGGGACGGCGGCCAGCCCACCGACGCTGATGTCCCGCTCGCTCTCGCTCGCCTGACCGCCGGTCACCCACGCGTGGGCGCAGACGACGCTGCGCCCACCGCGACGGACCCGATCGGCGTGTACCACGCGCATCGCCCGCCGCAGGACCGCCGGGTGGGTCAGCGAGGTTCCCTCCGCACGCACCTCGCCGCCCTCGTCCGTCCTGTCGATCTGATCTGCCTCGTCGGTCACGGCGGGCAGCGCGGCGACAACCGCCGCGGGTTCGAGGTAGGGGAGGGCATAGACGTGGACCGGCCCGTGGGCGTCCTCGACGGTCACGGGTTCGGTGATCTTGGCCACATCCGTGCGGATACGTACCCGAGGGTCGAGCAGACCGGCCTTGTCGCCGAGTCGTACGGGTGCGTCGTGGTTGCCACTGATCACCACGACGTGCGCGCCGGCGTCGCGCATCCGCGACAGCGCCTCGTCGAACAGCCGCATCGCCGTGACCGGTGGGATGGCCCGGTCGTGCACGTCTCCGCTTATGACCACGAGGTCGACCTGCTCCGCGCGGATGACCTCGACGAGATGGTCGACGAACGCGGCCTGGGCCGCGAACAGATCGAACCGGTGCAGGGCGCGACCGAGATGCCAGTCGGATGTGTGCAGCACGAGCATGCGATGCACGGTAGGGCGCCCCTCCGACAGGCCGGCACGCGGGTCCTGGGCACGGCCCCGTCCACGCCGCGGCGCGCCGGTAATCTCGTAGCGGCGTGGCGCGCTGGATGAGCGCCGGGTCAGGAGGAACTGGTCATGAACAGCCTTGCGGAGGATGTCCGCGCGACCGCGGTCCGGGCACGGCAGGCGGCGGCCGTGCTCGCCCCGTTGTCCCGGGCGGACAAGGATCGCGCTCTGCATGCGATGGCGGACGCGGTGCTCGCCCACGGGGAGACGATTCTCGAGGCAAACGTCGGGGATGTCGTCGGTGCCCGCGGCACGGGGACCAGCGAGGCGATAGTGGACCGGCTCGCGCTCACTGCGGACCGTCTCACCGCGATGGCGGACGGTCTGCGCCAGGTGGCTTCTCTGGACGACCCGGTCGGTGAGGTGGTACGCGGTCGGGTCCTTCCGAACGGTTTGGAACTGCGTCAGGTCAGGGTGCCGCTCGGTGTGGTCGGGATCATCTACGAGGCGCGCCCGAACGTCACCGTGGACGCGGCCGGTCTGTGTCTGAAAAGCGGTAACGCTGTCCTGCTGCGCGGCAGCGCGTCGGCGTTGCGTACCAATACGGCGCTGATCGCGGTGCTGCGGGAGGCGGCATCGGCGGCCGGGCTGCCCGCCGATGCGGTTGCGCTGGTACCCGGGGTCGATCACGAATCCGTCAAGGCGCTCATGCGTCTGCGCGGTATCGTCGATGTGCTGATCCCGCGGGGCGGGGCCGGGCTGATCCGTACGGTGGTGGAGGAGTCCACCGTTCCGGTGATCGAGACCGGAGTCGGCAACTGCCACGTCTATGTCGACGTCGACGCCGACCTCGATCAGGCGTTGGCGATCGTCCTCAACGCGAAGACCCAACGGGTATCGGTGTGCAACTCGGCGGAGACGCTGCTGGTGCACGCGGGGGTGGCCGAGATTTTCCTGCCCCGGGTGTTGGCCGCGCTGGGCGATGCCGGGGTGACGGTCCACGGCGACGACATGGTCCGTTCCCACGACCCGTCGGCGCGCCCGGCGACGGACGAGGACTGGGCCGCCGAGTACCTGTCGCTGGACATGGCGGTCCGCGTGGTGGACTCCCTGGACGACGCCGTCGCCCACATCCGGCGGTGGGGCAGCGGGCACACGGAGGCAATCGTCACCCGGTCGCTGGCCGCGTCCCGCCGGTTCATCGCGACCTGCGACAGTGCCGCGATCATGGTCAACGCATCGACCCGCTTTACCGACGGTGAACGATTCGGGTTCGGCGCGGAGATCGGTATATCCACGCAGAAGCTGCATGCCCGCGGGCCGATGGGGCTGGCCGAGCTGACCTCCGCCACCTGGGTGGGGGTCGGTGACGGCCATCTGGTGGTCTGACCTACCGCACCCACCTGGCCGGCGCGGGGCGGTGCAGGGGGACACCTCCAGACGTCCCAGGTTGCCCGGGTACGCTTCTCACCCAGCAAGGGACACCGCTGGACATCTCATTACTTGTCATGGTCAGAACCATGACGGGTTCAGACGCGCGTTGTTCGGGTACCGGGCGTCCGATTCGTGGGTGTCGTTGTGGCAGCGCCGAAGGGAACGTCGTGTCGACTCACCAGCCGGACCGCCCGCATAGGAGCGACGGCTTCACAGCGCCGGGGCCGTCCACACAGGCAGCCCCGGCGCCCGGCTTCGTCGACGGGTCCCGGGTCGGGGACCTGATCATATCGGGATGCGGCCTGGCGGGCATCGCCGCGGCCGTGGGGGTCTTCATGCCGTGGGCGGGTGCGACCCTCTCCGACCGCGGTGCCGATCTGCTGCCTGTCAGCAGGACCGGGTTGGAGCTGTCATGGAACGGCGCGGCCGTACTCGGGCTCGGCATCCTCTGCGTCGTCGTCAGCGTGCTGCTGCGCGAGGTACCGCGTGCGCGTCCGCTGTCGTTCGCGCTGCCCCCGGCCGGTCTCGCGATCGTTGTTCTCGCCGCGGTCAAAATCAATTCCGGGGATGCGATGGCTGCCAGACTTCTGCGGCTGCGTATCGGTACCTTCCAGACGGATCATCCAGTCGCCGGCGGGAACGTGGGTCTGGGCCTGTGGCTCAGCCTCGTGGCCGGTGTTGTCCTCGTTCTCGGCGGGATCGGATGCCAGCTGGCTGCACGTTTCCCACGGGCCTCCGGTGATACCGCTCCGTCCGGTGACGTTCCTTCATCCGATGACGTGGCCCGGTGACGCGGCCGACCGCCGATATCGGCGCGGCTTCGGGCGCCTGTGGCGGAGCAGCCGGAATCGGTGACCCCCAGCCTCCCTAGCCAGCCTGACACGATGTCCTTGGCAGATCGAGACCAGCGTGGGCTGATCCGGGAACGGGGGCCTGTGCGTCCGGCCGACGCTGGATGACTCAACTCGGCCTGTCGGATTACCGACGGCGAATCTGCTGAAGACCGACAACACTTGGCGGCGTTTCCCCCGTCCCTGCGGGGTGCGGGTCGCGCGACCGCATGCGACGCATGTCGTGGCGTGAACCAGAGCCCGGGGTGGCACGAGTCCTTGGAAGAGAATTGGCCTACGACTACACCTCCTTCTCGATGCTCGCGGGTCCACTTACCCTACCGTCTTCTGACGGAGAGTATCGTGTCTCCTACCGTAAGGTTATGGCGGGTCGAGAGCTGTGGATGGTGCTGCCGCTCCTGATCGCCACCGTCGGGCTATCGTCGCTGTTCTTCGTGTGGTTGATCCAGCCGGAGCACTTCCCCAAGGGCAAGTACCTGCCGACCCCGGTCCGCATCGGCAACGCCGTCATGTTCTGGATGATTGTTGTCTCCGAGGGCATCCGGCTACTCAGTTCGATCACCCTGTGCTGGGCCGCCTACATCATGCGGGACCCGGTTCCGGTCAGGCCTCCGGCGGGATTACGAATCGCCTTCACGACCACCATCGTCCCGTCGAAGGAACCGCTGGACGTCGTCCGGGACACCCTGATCGCGGCCCGGCAGATCCGCTATGGCACCCCGATCGACATCTGGCTGCTCGACGAAGGTGACGACCCGGCGGTCCGCGAGATGTGCGGGGAGATCGGAGTCCACCACTTCACCCGCAAGGGAATCGACAAGTGGAACGAGCCGAAAGGACGGTTCCGGGCGAAGACGAAGCACGGGAACCACAACTCCTGGCTCGATGCCCACGGTGCGAGCTACGACGTGGTGCTGTCCGTCGACCCCGACCACATCCCGCTGCCGAACTTCGCGTCCCGCATGCTCGGTTACTTTCGTGATCCCGAGGTCGCCTTCGTCGTCGGGCCGCAGGTCTACGGGAACTTCCGCGCTTTCCTCACCCGTGGTGCCGAAGCCCAGAACTACATGTTCCACTCGGTGATCCAGCGAGCAGCCAATCGCTTCGACTGTGGCATGTTCGTCGGGACGAACCATGCCTACCGCGTTTCGGCGTGGCAACAGATCGGTGGATTCCAGGACTCGATCACCGAGGATCTCGCCACGTCCTTCGCGGTTCACGGGGCCCGCCACCCCGACAGCGGCCGCCGGTGGAAGTCGGTGTACACGCCCGACGTCGTCGCGGTCGGCGAGGGGCCCGCGACCTGGACCGACTTCTTCAGCCAACAGCTGCGGTGGGCCCGTGGGGCCAACGAGGTCATGGTGACCGAGGCGGCGGGCCGGATGCGGAGGCTGTCCTGGGGACATCGCCTCCACTACTCGACACTGATGTTGCACTATCCGACCGTGGCCATCACCTGGCTGCTGGGAACGTTGCTCACCGTCTGCTATATGGCGCTGGGGTCGACCGGCGTCACGGTGCAGATCTCGTCCTGGATGGCGCTCTACATCGACGTGGCCGTGGCACGACTCCTGCTGTACATATGGCTGCGGCGGTTCAACATCAGCCCTCATGAGGAGAAGGGCACCGCCGGCATTTCTGGAATTTTCGTCTCGATGCTGTGCACCCCGTTCTACTCGACCGCGTTTGTGGGTGCACTGCTGCGGCGTCCGCTCGGCTTCGTGGTCACCCCCAAGGGGACGAATGCCAGCCCCGATCGGCTCCGGACCTTCCGCAAGCACATATTCTGGGCGGTGATCTCCGCGGCTTCGATCACTGTTGCGGCGACGTTCGGCCACGTGTATCCGGCCAACATGGTCTGGGCGGTGTTGTCGCTGCTCCTCTGCCTCACGCCCATCGTGATGTGGTCGGTTTCCACGATCATCGGTCCGCGTCCCGTGGGAACCCCGAACCCGTTGCCGCTGATGGTGCCCGAACTGTCGCTGGTGCCGACCGCCGCCGCGGTACCGACTGCCGCGATGGCGCACGCCCTGGCCGGAGGTTACGCAGAGGAGGTCACCCAGACACTCATCCGTCCGGCCGTCCTGTCGGCGTCCGCGCCCGGGGGTTACCGCGAGGAGGCCACCCAGACGATAATCTTGCCGGCCGCGCTGTCAGGCCTTGGGGCGGGGCGGTACACCGAGGAGGCGACCCAGAAGCTGGTACGGCCCGTGCTGGCCACCCCACAACCGAAGCCGAGGCCCGGCCTGCCGGCTCCGGCGGGGATGGCGGGGAAGCCGGGTCAGCAGGAAGGCCCGGGCGGTTCCACGGAGTCGATCACCGAGCAGGTGGGCCAGTCGGTTGTTACCGCCGATGGTCCAGCGCACGGAGGCTACGTGGAGGACGTCACGATGAAGCTCAAGCCACGGCGCCGTCGGGTGTCGCGCGATGGGCTGCTTGAGGAGCTGGCCTGATGACCTCACCGCAGCGCAGCAGGGTCCGCAAACGGCGGATGCTGCAGTTCGGTGTCATCCTTCTTGTGATCATCGTGGGAAACGGTCCGTTCATGACGTCATGGACCACTGCGCGGTACGAGGAGTGGCAGTCCCATCAGCCCGACTACATGCGCGAGCACGGTCGTTGGGACGTCGTCGCGGACAGCAGCACGCGCTCGATCCACGCGGCGATGTTGCGCACCGGCAAGGTCCTGCTCATGGCCGGGTCCGGTAACGACCAGGCCAACTTCGACGCCAAGAAGTTCTCGAGCGTCCTGTGGGACCCGATCGCGAACACGTTTGCGAGCGTCAACACGCCCTGGGACGTTTTCTGCGCGGGGCATGCTTTCCTTCCCAACGGTGACCTGCTGATATCCGGCGGCACCAAGAAGTACGAGGTGCTGCTGGCGGACTCGACCGACGGCAAGAAGCACGAGTTCGAGGGTCTGAAGGATTCCTACATCTTCAATCCGGTGACCGAGCGGTACGAGAAGACCGGTTTCATGAATCATGCAAGGTGGTATCCGACCCTGGTGACCCTGGCCAGCGGCCAGGTGGTCTCGGTGTCCGGTCTCGACGACAACGGTGACATCGACCAGGGCAACACCGAGTCGTTCGATCCGGTCACCCGGACCTGGGCCGAACATCCCGATCGCCACAAGGTCTTCCCCACGTATCCGTCCCTGCTGCTGGCCGCTGACGGCCGGCTGTTCTTCTCGGGAGCCAACGCGGGGTACGGCCCGGCGGAACTCGCCGACCGCCAGCCCGGCCTGTGGGACCTGACGAACAACAACTTCCAGCCGGTGAACGGACTGCCCAATCCGGAGGTCAACGAGACGGCCGGAACCGTCATGCTCGCTCCGGCGCAGGACCAGAAGGTGATGTTCATCGGCGGTGGTGGGGTCGGTGACACCCAGGTGTCGAGTGCCCGTACGGCAATCGTGGACCTCGCCGCGACCAATCCCGCCTACGTGCGCGGTCCGGACTTGTCGGTGGCCAAGAGGTACCCGGGCGCAGTCGTCCTGCCCGACGACACGGTGCTGGTCTCCGGCGGTTCCACTGCCTACCGGGCCAAGGACTCCCTGACCGCCGAGATCTACCACCCGGACACCAACAGCTTCACCCCGGCGGCCGCCCCGCATGTCGGCCGCGACTACCACTCCGAGTACCTGCTGCTCCCGGACGGGCGGGTCGCCGTGTTCGGCTCCAACCCGCTGAGCGACGACAACACGTTCGAGACCCGTGTCGAGGTCTACTCGCCGTCCTATCTCTACAAGGGAGAGCGCCCGAAGGTCACTTCCGTTCCGACCAAGATCACCCGCGGTACCACCATCACCGTGGCGTCATCCCAGCCCGCGGCGAAGGTGCGCCTGATCCGCCCGGGTGCCTACACCCATGTCACCGACACCGAGCAGCGTTCCGTGGCCCTGCCTATCGTTAACCAGACAGACGGCAGCATCACACTGAGCGTCCCCAAGAACCCCAACCTTCTTCCGCCAGACTGGTACATGCTCTTCGTGACCAACGGCGAAGGAGTTCCGTCGGTCGCCACCTGGGTTCATGTTGGATGAGGGGGACCGTATTGATCGCCGGGTTGGTCCGGTTCGTCGATGGTGCCCGGCGTCCGACCGGCCACCGTCCACGCTGGAACGTCCGAGGGTCCGCCACGGCGGTCACCGGCGTCGCGATGATCCTTGCTGCCTGTGGCGGAGTGACGACCACGCCGGTCGCGCAGACCGCGGCGGCTGCTGCCGCGCCGCTGCTGGCGGTCGGCCCCCAGTGCCCCGCAGGTAATCCCGGCGGCCGTGCCGCAGTGGCGGGAACCGGTCCGCGCGGCCCCGCGCCCCGCGGGCCGTTCCTCGTCGACTCGAACAGCCAGCCGGCCGCGTTCGCCCGGCAGAACGCGGCGAACCCAGCGAACGCGGCGAGTGCCAGGACGATCGCAGGCAAGCCGCTGGCCTTCCCGGTCGGGGACTGGGTGACCGACGTCCAGGCCGCGGTGGCGGCGCGTGCGACCGATGCCGAACGGGCCGG
>NZ_CADDZT010000031.1:138014-140510 GCF_902812655.1 Candidatus Frankia meridionalis
CGCCGACCGCCTGAACCGGGCCGGCGTGGCGCGCACCCGCGGGTTCGCCGTCAACGTGTCGAACTTCTACTACACGCAGGACGAGGCGGCCCGCGCCGACGTGATCTCGGCTCTCACCGGTGGTGCCCATTACGTCGTCGACACGTCGCGCAACGGACGCGGCCCGGCCACCGGAGGCCTGAAGGACTCCTGGTGCAACCCGCCGGGCCGGGGGCTCGGCACCGCACCGACCACCGATACCCGTAACGCACGCGCGGACGCCTTCCTCTGGATCAAAACACCGGGTGCAAGCGACGGGGAGTGCGGCCGGAACAACCCGCCGGCCGGAACCTGGTGGTCGGCCCAGGCCGACGAGCTCGTCCGCAACGCCACGTCCTGATCGGCGGGACGCGGGCGGTCAGCGCGGGCGATCACAGCGCGGGCGGTCAGCCCTGGCCACCGCCCATGACCTCGGCCGCCCGCCGGGCCAGCTCCTCAGGCGGGATGTCCTCGATGTGCGTGGCAATGCTCCACCGGTGCCCGAACGGATCCTCGAACTGGCCGGACCGGTCACCGTAGAACTGGTTCGCGACCGGGTGCAGTCCCTTCGCGCCGGCCTTCACCGCGCGGTCGTACGTGGCGTCGACATCCTCCACGTACACGCTGATGACGACCGGTGTACCGCCGACCGATTTCGGGCCTACCGCGTCCATCTCGGGGAACTCGTCCGACAGCATGATCATTGAACTGCCGATCATGAGTTCGGCATGACCGATCCGGCCGCTGGGAGCGGCCATCCGCATCCGTTCCGTCGCGCCGAGAACCTGCGTGTAGAAGTCGATGGCGTCGGATGCCCCGTCCACGTGCAGGTATGGGCTGACTCTCGGGTAACCGGCGGGAATCGGCTCGACTGAGGTGGTCATCGCTGGTTCTCCTCGTCTGGCTGCAGGGGCCTCGCTCTGGCGTGGCCCTGGTCGCGTACTTTCCGCGCTGTACCGTTCCGTACCCATTGAGACCCGACAAGAACGTCGCCGCGCGGCCAGACCGCAACCTACCTGTATAACGCTGACGCCGTGCCGCGGTATGGACGGATGTCGGTGGGCGCGCTGTAGTCCTCCGGGTGCATGGGATGTTCCCAGATCGCCCATGGCCGCACGCCCGACCACCACGGCTCGTCCAGGCCGCTGTCGACGACCGTGACCGACCAGCCGGCAGCTTCGCCGTCAAGTACGCGGTGGCGCGGCACGCCCGGCAGCGCCGTCTACTCGTCGGCGCACTCCGCGGCGAGTTCCAGGACCCAGTTGCGCACAAACTCGCCACGGAAGCCCACACAGAGAACAAAATCCGTGTGGCCATGCGTCGCATACTATTTTATAAGATGCCAGAGGATCGGCTTCCCGCCTACCAGGCGCATTGGCTTCGGAGCGTCCGAAGCGCGTTTCGGTGTGAAATGCATTGCGCGGTGATAACCGGCGAAACGGCGCGGTACGCTGTTCACGTCCATTGCCGACGCGTCCATCGCCGACGTGTTGATGCGCAATGAACCAACAACGACAGTTGTGATTCAATAGCGGAACCTGTTCGGGAAAGTGGCTGCGGTCACACCCGTTGTCGCGTGGATGGAAGGTGTGTGGTGGGCGGGTGGTGGGGGTGCGTGTTGTGGCCGCCGCCTCTATCCGCTATCCCCCCAGAGGGGCTCCGCGCAACCGCTGCTATAGTCCACGAATAGACAGGGGTGGGGTAAGGAAAACGCTGCACTGATTACCCGTCCGGAGGTTGTGTGTCGACAGGGCCACACGGGATGTCCTCGCGTGGAGCCTCTCACCGCTCCCGGCATTCCCGCCACTCGTATCGCTCGGGGCCCGGTCGCCTTCGATGGGGCCTGGCCGTGATCACGGTCGTCGCTGTCATCGCGGGTTTCGGTCTACAGCGTGTGATGTTCTCCTCGTCTCCCGCGTCGGCGGAGGACGTCGTGCTGCCGGGTCCGGTCACCACCCAGGCCGCCGCGTTGCCGACCACGGTTGCCGCCGCGTTGGGCGTGCTGGCGCCGAAGAGCGTGGCTACCATGCCCGCGGATGGATCAATGCCCGCGGATGGATCCATACCCACGCAGAGACCCGTCCAGACCGCCGCGTCGTCGCCCACGGCGGCACCGCCGAAGGCGCCGGGGCCGGTGGCCGGGGGCGGTCCGTTCACCGGTGCCAAGCTTTACGTCGACCCCAACACCGCTGCTGGCGCGGCGGTCGCCCAGCTTCAGGGTAGTTCGCCCGCGACGGCCGCCGCATTGAGCAAGATCGCGAACACTTCGCACGCGGACTGGTTCGGTGACGGCACCGACATCCAGACCAGGGTTGCCGGCCGGGTCTCCGCGATCCGGACTGCGGGTGCGCTGCCGGTGCTTGTCGCCTATGCGATTCCGAACCGTGACTGCGGCGGCTATTCCGGGGGCGGAGCGGGCAGCCCGGACGCCTACCGTTCCTGGATCTCGGCCTTTGCCACGGGTATCGGCCATGGACC
>NZ_CADDZT010000031.1:140958-141789 GCF_902812655.1 Candidatus Frankia meridionalis
GACCGCCAGACCCGCTACTCGCTGCTGGCGGGTGCGGTGGACGTTCTCGCCGGTATCGGCGTGACCGTGTACCTCGATGCCGGCAACGCCGGCTGGCACGGTGCGGCCGAGATGGCGACCATGCTGCGCGCGGCGGGTGTCGACCGCGCACGCGGTTTCGCGCTCAACGTCTCGAACTTCCACGACACGTCCGAAGAACGCGGCTACGGTGACGCGATCTCCGCGGCCCTGGGCGGAACGGTCCATTTCGTCATCGACACGAGCCGCAACGGACTCGGCCCGGCACCCGGGGATGTCTGGTGCAACCCCCCGGGCAGGGCGCTCGGGGCGCGACCGAGCGCGACCACCGGTGACCCGCTGGCTGACGCATATCTGTGGATCAAGATTCCCGGGGAGTCGGACGGTACCTGTAACGGGGGTCCCGGCGCCGGCCAGTGGTGGCTCGACTATGCAATCGGTCTGGCCACCCGGGCCACCGCCTGACCCGATGTGGGTATGGGTGAAGGACGCGCGTACGGGCGGGGGCTAGAAGGCCGCCGGATCCGTCCGTGCATTGTGGACGGATGAGGTCACGCGGATGGAAGCGCGGGATGCGGCGACGCCGGCTGCCTGTCCATATGTACACGGCCGTCGCAGGCGTCCTGATCGCCGTGCTGCTCGCCGGCTGCGGTGCGTCGGCCGGGGCCGGCCGCCGAGCCGGCGGACCGGTGAACCTGGATGATGTCGCGGGTGCGGCCGGGATCCGGGGGGTGGGGCTGGAGCATCCGGTGGACAAGCCGGACATCCGGCTGACCGACACCGGGGGGCGTCCCTACGATTTCAGGCAGGCCA
>NZ_CADDZT010000031.1:141892-156478 GCF_902812655.1 Candidatus Frankia meridionalis
CGGACCGCTCCAAGGTCTCCGTGGTGTTCGTGACTTCTGATCCCGACCGGGACACCGGCGCCGTCCTGCATACGTGGCTCGCCCAGTTCGACCCGTCGTTCGTCGGGCTGACCGGTTCGTTCGACGTGATCGCGGGGTACGCCGGCCAGCTCGGCATCGAGTTAGAGCCACCGCGGCGACAGGCGGACGGTTCGGTGACCGTCACCCACGGCACGCAGGTGACCGCCTTCAGCCCGGATGGAACCGCGCACGTCGTGTACCTCGCGGGGACGAAGGTCGCCGACTATGCCCATGACATCCCGTTGCTGATCGCGGGGCAGACATAGGCCAAAGGCCGCGCCATCATGGTTTTTGTGCGCGGCCGGAGGCCTGGGGATGGTACAGGCCAAAGGCCGGCACATACGGGGACGGCGGACGTAAGGCCCGGGCTCAGGTCGAGGCGTAGTACGCGGCCAGACTGGAGAAGTCGTCGTTTCCGTGTCTGGCGTCGGCCGCCTCCCCGGCCAGGGCGAGGGTGGTCGTGGCCATCGGCAGTGGCCGGTGCGCCGACCCCGTGGCGACCCGAAGATCTTTGATCATGCCGTCCAGGGTGAACGCGGCGGGTTGGAACTTGTCGTCCGCGAGCATTGTGCGTTTGTAGTTCACGATGAATCCCAGTGCGCCGCCGGAGAACTCGTCGAGGAGCAGGTCACGGTCGATCCCGAGATCTGATCCGAGTCGCAACGCCTCGCCCAGGGCCGCGGTCGACAACGCCAGCCCCAGGTTCACGACTGTCTTCAACGCCGTGGCGGTACCGATGTCGCCGACGCGTCGCGTTGTTCCGAACAGGGACAGCAGCCCTTCGGCGGCGGCTGCGTCCTGTTCGCTGGCCCCGACCAGTATCCGCAGCGTGCCTTCATGTGCCGGACCGACCGTACCGACCACGGGTGCCTCCACGTAGCGCAGTCCTGCCTTGGCTGTCATCTGCCCGAGTTCCTGTCCGGTGGAGGAGGCGACCGAGGTCATGTTGATCACTAGGGCGTGCGCGGGAGCGTTCGCGACCACCTTGTCGATCACCTGGCGGGCGGAGGCATCGTCGAAGAGCATCAGCACGACGGCGTCGGCGTCCGCCACCGCTGCCCGCACGGACGGCGCCTCGTGCGCCCCGGCCGCCACCAGCTCGCCCGCCTGACCTCGCGTCCGGTTCCAGACAGTCAGTCGATGGCCGCCGCCGGAGATATGGCGGGCCATCTCACGGCCCATCCGTCCAAGCCCGAGAAACGTGACGTTCATGGCTTTGCCTCCCCTGCATGTTCGCCGCCATGCGACCGTGTGGAATGCCCTTGCTGGCCCTACCCGGGCGTGGGGCGATCCAGACGGCCCGGCCAGAGGTGCGACGGGCAAACATACGCCGTGGTGGGGTACGGCGAGTGGTTTCTCCGGTCCCGCGAGGGAGGGCGTGTGATGGGTGATAACAGCGGATTGGACGGGGTGGGTCCGGACGGCGTCGAGGTTGCGCGGGAGGTCCGCGGACTGTCGAAGGCCGATACCGTTCAGGTGCTCAGCGACGAGGCGCTCGCCTTTGTCGCCGGACTGCAACGCGGCTTCGGACGCCGCCGCGACGAACTGCTCGACCGGCGCCGGGCGCGTCAGCGGGCCATCGCAGCCGGGGCGAGCCTCGATTTCCCGGCCGGGACCGTGGACGTGCGGCGCGGTGACTGGACGGTTGCGCCGCCCGCTCCGGGCCTCGCCGACCGCAGGTGCGAGATCACCGGGCCGACGGACGCGAAAATGGTCATCAACGCGTTGAACAGCGGCGCGCGGGTGTTCATGGCGGACTTCGAGGATGCCAACGTTCCGACCTGGTCGAACATGATCGCCGGACAGCGTAACCTGACCGCGGCCATCGCTCGGACGCTCACCTTCACCGGCCCCGACGGCCGCGGCTACGTGCTCGGGGAGCGGCTCGCAACCCTTGTCGTACGCCCGCGTGGCTGGCACCTGCCGGAACGCCACGTCCTGGTCGACGGGCAGCCGGTAAGCGGTGCCCTGTTCGACTTCGGCCTGTATGCGTTCCGCAACGCCCATGCTCTTGTCGCAGCCGGAGCAGGGCCGTACTTCTATCTTCCGAAGATCGAAAGTCACCTTGAGGCGCGGCTGTGGAACGACGTGTTCACCGCGACCGAGGACGCGCTCGGCCTCTCCCATGGGACGATCCGGGCAACGGTGCTCATCGAGACGCTGCCGGCGGCCTTCGAAATGGCGGAGATCCTCTACGAGCTGCGGGAGCACTCCGCCGGCCTGAATGCCGGCCGGTGGGACTACATGTTCTCCACGATCAAGACCTACCGCTCCCGCGGTGCCGACTTCCTGCTGCCCGACCGTGCGACGGTCACCATGACTGTGCCGTTCCTGCGCGCCTACACCGAACTGCTGGTGGCGACCTGTCACCGTCGCGGCGCTCATGCCATCGGCGGGATGGCCGCGTTCATCCCGAGCCGCCGTGACCCGCAGGTCAACACCCGT
The DNA here is from genome assembly GCF_902812655.1 of Candidatus Frankia meridionalis. GTDB lineage: Bacteria > Actinomycetota > Actinomycetes > Frankiales > Frankiaceae > Protofrankia > Protofrankia meridionalis. The sequence continues at coordinate 144,398 of NZ_CADDZT010000031.1, forward strand.
GCCCTGGCGAAGGTCCGGGAGGACAAGGAACGTGAGTCCCGTGACGGGTTCGACGGGAGTTGGGTCGCCCACCCCGACCTGGTACCGGTGTGCACCGAGGTCTTCGACGCCGCGCTGGGGGAGCATCCGAACCAGCTCGACCGGCAGCGTGATGACGTCACGGTGAGCGCACGCCAGCTGCTCGCGATCCGTGACACCCCAGGTTCGATCACCGAGGCGGGTCTGCGCAGCAACATCAGCGTGGCGATCCGTTACCTGGAGAGCTGGCTGCGGGGGACGGGCGCGGTCGGTATCGACAACCTGATGGAGGACGCGGCCACCGCCGAGATCTCGCGCTCCCAGATCTGGCAGTGGATCGCAGCCCGGGCCCGCCTCGACGACGGCCGGGTGGTGACCGCGGAGCTCGTCCGGGCGGTGCAGGCGCAGGAGCTGGATGCGATCCGGGCAGCGGTCGGTGCGCAGGTGTTCGACGGTGGCCGGTTCAAGGATGCCGCCGTCCTCTTCGAGCAGGTGGCGCTGGCCGAGGAGTTTGTCGATTTCCTGACCCTGCCCGCGTATGACCTTGTGGAGTGACTGCTGTCGCATGACTGCTGTGGAGTGATGTGGCCCCGAGAAGCCCATCACTGGCACTATGAAAACGGGTCTCAGGTCACACACGAGAGGTGTATATGCCGCTGCAGGAGCATGCCTTCGCGGATGTGGCAGATGTTCACAGCCGGCTACAGGCTGCCGGCTACCTCGCGGACCACGCGATCGCGACGACCGTCTTCCTCGCCGACCGGCTCCGCAAGCCGCTGCTCGTCGAAGGACCGGCCGGTGTGGGCAAGACGGAGCTGGCCAAGGCTCTCGCATCCGCGGCCGGCGCCGAACTGATCCGCCTGCAGTGTTACGAGGGCCTGGACGAGGCCAGAGCACTGTACGAGTGGAACTACAAGAAGCAGCTGCTGCGTATCCAGGCCGGTCGAAACGACGAGGCGTGGGATGAGACCCATGACGACATCTTCAGCGACGAGTTCCTGCTTTCCCGTCCGCTGTTGACCGCGATCCGCCGGGACGCCCCTACCGTGCTGCTGATCGACGAGACGGACAAGGCCGATGTCGAGGTCGAGGGGTTGCTCCTGGAGGTGCTCTCGGACTTCCAGGTGACGATCCCCGAACTCGGCACCCTTGTCGCCACCCGCCGTCCGTTCGTGGTGCTGACCAGTAATGCGACCAGGGAGCTGTCCGAGGCGCTCAAACGCCGCTGCCTCTACCTGTACCTGGACTACCCTTCGTCGGCGCGGGAGAAGGAGATTGTTCTTGCCCGCGTCCCGGAACTGCCCGAACAGTTGGCCGAGGCCATCGTCCGCACCATCCGGGCGCTGCGGGCGATGGAGCTGAAGAAGGCACCGTCGATCGCGGAGACGATCGACTGGGCCCAGACCGTGCTGGCGCTGGGCATCGACACTCTCGACGAGGCGGCGGTCTCCTCCACGCTGGGTGTTGTTCTCAAGCACGCCAGTGACCAGGCGCGGGCAAGCGGCCAGCTCAAGCTCGGCCCGAACTGATCCGATGGGATGTCCGAGATGAGCCTGCTGGATCGCACGGTCGCGTTCACCGCGGCGCTGCGTAGGGCCGGCGTGCCGGTGAGTAGCGCCGAGACCGTGGACGCGTCCCGTGCGACCGGAGCGGTCGGGCTACTCGACCGCGAGGCGCTGCATGCCGCGTTCGCGGCGACGATGTGCAAGCGTCCGGCCCACCGGGCGACCTTCGACATGCTGTTCGACCTCTATTTCCCGCCGCGGATCGGTGACGGGCTGTCCGTCGAAGGCTTTGGCGTCGGGGACGGGGAGCCCGGAGCGGACGCCGACCCGCACCAGCCGGGCGGTGACTACGGCGACCTGGACGCGCAGACGCTACGCCAGGTGATGCGTGGTGACCTGCTACAGGCCCTCCTCGACGGGGATGACGAGGTGCTGCGCCGCCTCGCCAGGGACGCGGTGAGCACTCTCGGGGCGACACCGGGCGGCCCGGGCGAGCGGTCCTGGTTCATGTACCGGGTCATGCGAGCGCTGTCACCGGACACCCTGGTCGCCGATCTGCTGGCCGCGATGCTCGGCGACCAGGAGACCGGTGGCCTGGCCGATCGGGTCGCCCGCCAGACGATCACTGAGCGGATCCGGTCGTTCGAGGAGATGGTCGCCTCCGAGGTCCGCCGCAGGCTCGCCGAGGAACGCGGGGTGGACGCGGTGGCGAGGACAGCGGTGAAGCCCCTGGCCGACCAGGTCGAGTTCCTCCGGGCATCCCAGCGGGACCTCGTCGAACTGCGGCGGCAGGTCTACCCGCTTGCTCGCAGGCTCGCGACCAGGCTCACCGCCCGCCGCAGGCTGGGCCGCTCCGGCCGGCTCGACTTCCGCCGTACGGTGCGGGCCTCCCTCGCCACCGGGGGGGTGCCGCTGGAGACCCACCACCGGCCGCACAAGCCGCACAAACCCGAACTCGTCGTCCTGTGTGACGTCTCCGGTTCGGTGGCCTCGTTCGCGCACTTCACGCTGCTGCTCACACATGCCCTGCGGGAGCAGTTCTCCCGGGTCCGGGCGTTCGCGTTCATCGACACCACCGACGAGGTCACCCGGTTCCTGCGTGGCGGCGACCTCGGCGACATGATGGCGCGTATCGCCACCGAAGCCGATCTGACATGGTTCGACGGACACAGCGACTACGGGCATGCCTTCGACGTGTTCGCGACGAAATACCCGGACGCGATCGGCCCGAAAACGTCCCTGCTCGTGCTGGGGGACGCCCGTAACAACTACCGGGCGACCGCCGCGCCGGTGTTCCGCAAGCTGTGCGCGCAGGCCCGGCACGCCTACTGGTTGAACCCGGAGCCGCGCACCTACTGGGGTTCGGGAGACTCGGCCACCCGCGCCTACGCCGACCTGGTCGACGAGATGGTCGAATGCCGTAACGTCGAGCAGTTGCAGGCGTTCATCGAGCGCATCCTCCCGTCGTAGGCTACCAGTGGTACCTGTCTCGGTGCTCTTCGTAGGTGGGTGTTCAATGATGCTTGATTCTGGTCTGCTCCCTCGTCCCTGGAGCCATGGTGCCCGCTGGCAACAAGCTGATGACACCACTCGAGTGGCAGTTGGTCGCTTCTGAACGCAGTCGGGACGCAGGCGTCCTGCATGAGGCGGAGCGGCCGTTGGCCGCCGCCTACATGGCCTGGTATGCCGTCGAGTGCCTGGCGAAAGCGCTCATCGCCGCTCAGGGAGCCAAGCCGCCGACCGCTGGGGGAGAAGGCCATAACCTGGCGTTTCTGCTCGACCGTGCCGGACTTCATCCTTCCGACTTCAGTGTCAATCTCCGCACGCACTACGAACAGCGCAGCGTGGGTATGCGATACCAACATGAAGGTACAGATGATCATCGTGAGCAGTTCAAGGCCGCGGTCACCTTGGCGGGACGTTTGACGACGCGGCTCCGGCGGGTACTCCGGCGACAGGCGAAACTATGATCCCCGCAGTTGGCCACGCAGCCGGACAGCGTCGAGCAAATGACCAGGAGGTTGCGGTGTTGACCGACTCCGACCTGCGGAGCAGGCTGACCGAGGCGCTGGAGCGGGCCGGTGTCGCAGACGCGGATGTCCGCATCAAAGCTGATCCGTTCGGCGGGTGGCGGGTGTTGGTCGTGAGTTCCGGACTCGCCGGGTTTTCAGATAACGAGCGTCGAAAGCTCATACCCGTAGATCTTGATGCTCACATCTCTCTCGCGGTCTTGTGGACCCCCGAGGAGGAGACGGACGACGCGCTCGTTCTTGATCGTGTCCTGGACGCGATTCCACTATGGCCGGAGTCGCTGGCGCGTGGAGCAACCACGGAGCCGGTTGAGGTGCGCTTCCCGGATGATGTGGAGGACGGGCTGGATCCCCCTGTCGTCGTGACCTTCTACTCCCTTCGGGGCGGAGTTGGAAGATCTACGGCGTTGGCCTACGTCGCCCGGATACTCGCACGGGGGCACCGGGTGTTGTGCGTGGACATGGATCTGGAAGCGCCCGGTCTGGCCGCGCTCTTCGACGTCGAAGACGTTCTTGTCGATGGACGGGGAGTGGTTCCGTTGCTCGTCCAGATAGACCTCGGTGCGGATCCGGATATCATCGAACATCTGGTAAAGGTCGATCGGGACGCGGAACTTTATCTCCTCCCCGCGGGCCTTCCCACGTCGAACTACGCGCGTCAGCTCGCTCAGATTGATCCGGCTGCGTACTATCGGGAGGATTTTAATCCCCTTAGGGAGCTCATGAATCGGGTGCGTGCCCTACCGCTTTCTTTCGACGTCATCCTGCTGGACTCGCGAACCGGTATAAGCCCGCTTGCCGCTCCGCTCCTGTTCGACCTGGCAGATCTTGCTGTTGTTGCCTTCTTCCCGCATCCGCAGTCGTTGCGGGGAACCAGCGCCCTTGTGCGCGCTTTGTTGAACGCCACCACTAAAAGAAGTGCTGGTCACGATCGACTTACCCCGGCACCATCATTTTTGGTCTCGCCTATTCCGGTCGGTGACCAAGAATCAGTGGAACGTTATGAAGACCGCGCGCTGGACCATATCAGCTCCTGGATGGGAGATTTCTTCCTACCCGGTGGGGCGCACGCTTTCGATGGCGCCAGAATAGCTGACATCACTAATTTCGTCGCCTACAACGAGGCTGTTGCGACGAGTGACTCCGTTGCCGACTCCAGGGATCTAGCGCGACCGTACGAGCCGATTGCGGAATGGATCTCCGGGTATCTCCCGAGTAGCGGACCTCCTCTCCCCGCATCCGCGGAGGACGCTCGATATTCCAGCGGAATTTCTTCCTCCGGTGTCAGAGTGGATTCGGAACCAGAGTCGGAGAAGGATACTGCGCTGCGTGAGCTCTCCTTTTCCATTGTCGTTGCCGAGCAACAGAACGCCGAGGAACTGAGTAACTTTTTTCTCCGTACAAACGCCACCGACCGAGCTCTCTCCCCTGAGATTCCTCTGGTCATCGGACGTAAGGGAACCGGTAAGACGACGATCTTCCGAAGGCTGTCCGCCGCTGGCACCTCTAATGTCACGGTTGTCGCGCCGAGTGGTCTAAGGGCTTCCTGGCTACCCGGCGCCGACGAGTTCGCTCTCCTTGACTCCGTTCGTAAGGAGCTGGAGTTCGAATGGCGAACCGTCTGGCAAAATCTAGTTGCCGTCTCCGTGGCAAAAAATATTCCAGGTGCCCGGGTTCCTGACTGGCTGCCGCCGCTGGGTCTGCTGCGGTCCAGTTCACTACAAACCGGATCGGTTCTTGTCGAGGACCTCCGCAGTCTTCTTGTCACACCTGACATCGGTCCGCGCAGCTGGGAATGGGTTCGGATGTCGGACACGGTTGCTCCTGCGGGAACGCTGTTGTTGTTCGACGGTCTGGACTCGGGTTTCGGCAGCACTCCGGCGGAGCTACAACGGCGTGCCGAGGCTATAGCCGGCCTTCTTGAGTTGGTTAACACCCGTGGTGACGACCTGAAGAACCTTCGCTTTAAGGTGCTGCTCAGAGAAGACCTCCACCGGGCCGTCAACATACCGAACAAGAGTCACTTCTTCGGCCGCGAGGTTCGCCTTTCGTGGTCGGACCCGACCGAGTACCTCAAAGTCGGGATCAAGCGGGCAATATGGTCGCCGGCATTCCGTCATCTGCTGACGGGAATGGTGACAGATGACCAGTCCCGCCTGTTGGACGTACCGATCGAGGTGTGGCCCGAGGAGCTGACTCGGACGGCCTGGCGGCTACTTGCGGGCGAACGGGTGGCTGGTAGCAAGACAGCCTTCACCTGGAACTGGGCGTGGAAGCGGCTAGCGGACGCGAATGACGACCGTGCTCCTCGTGCACTACTACAACTGCTGGGCCTGGCAAAGGAGCGGGAACAAACGCTCAACATACAGATCCGCCATCCGCGGAGCATAATAAGGCCTAAAGCCATCGTCGACTCCCTCGGTGATGTGAGTGAACAGGCGCTCCTCTCCCTGCGGGATGAGTTTCCCGAGCTGGAGTCGCTGTTGGACGAACTGCGTTCACTTCCGTCGACACCGTTCGATGCCGCCGGCATCCAAGATCCTGGTGGTATGCGCCGGCTCGCTCAGGAGGTTGGTCTGCTCGGTGTCAGCGTGGGAACCTCCGAACAGCCTGAACGTTTTCGTGTCCCCGAGCTGTACCGTCTTGCCCTGGCCATGGGACGTAAAGGCCAGCGCTGACTCGCATCCGGTCAAGATCGGAAAATTGGGGTGAACCGAACGGGCATTTGGTGCGTTCAAGTTCCCGACGGCTGATCGCCGATCGCGGGACGGACCGGTGTGGACCTCCCTGCCGTCACGGCTGACGGACGCAAGGACGGTCACGATGAGGATCAGGCGAGGTTCGGGAAGTGCCGCGGTGGGTGGCCTGGCTGGGCGGGCCATCTCGCCGAGACGAGTCGTCCTCGTGGTCGCAGCCGGCATCGTGGTCATCGTCGGTGCCGCCTTCGTGCTCGGCGAAACCGGCTCGGACGAGGGTTCCTCGTCGTCGCTGTCCTCACCGGCGGTGTCGGCGCCGGTCCCGTCCCCTGGCATAGAGGCCGACTCCGCCGGCGCACCGCAACGGGCCGCCAGCATGGCTGGATCCGCGCCGGCCGCGAAGGCCGACCCGGCTCGGCCGGCCGGCGCCGAGCCGCGGATCGTGCGTACCGGATCGATGTCGCTGCAGGTACGCCGTGGCGGGGTGGACGCCGCGGTCAACGACGTTGCCGCTACGGCGAAGGGGTTCGGCGGTTATCTGTCCGCACTGCAGAGTGCAGGCACCGGGTCCGCGTCGGAGTCGGTGTCCGCGTCCGCGTCGGAGTCGGTGTCCGCGTCGGAGGGCGATGGTCGGTACGCGACCGTCACCCTCCGGGTGCCGACGGCGTCGTTCGACGACCTGCGTGCCAGGGTCGGGAAGATCGGTGAGGTCCGCGCGTCAACCGTGACCTCGCAGGACGTGACCGGCCAGTACATCGACCGGCAGTCCCGGCTGAAGGCGTTGCAGACGTCGCGGGACACCTATGTCACGTTGCTGAGCAGAGCAGGGACGATTGCGGAGATCCTCTCCGTGCAGCAGCAGATCGACAACGTGCAGGTGCAGATCGAACAGCTCGAGGGCCAGCGTCAGGTGCTCGCAGACTCCAGCGCACTCGCCACGCTCACTGTTTCGATCACCGAGCAGGGGGCGCCGGCCGAAGGTTTCCCGGACACGGGCGACCGGGGTCTTGCTCATGCGGTGCGGCTGTCCTGGGACCGTTTCGTCGGCGGCCTGAGCGAGATCGTCGCGCTGGTCGGGCCGGCGATGCTGATCCTGCTGGTTGCCGTGGTCGCCGTCGGGAGCTACCGCCTGGTCCAGCGGGTCCGCGGCCGAACCAGGGGGCGGACCGCTACGACCGCTCCGACGCGCTGAGTGGTTGTCCAGACGTCATCCCGGCGGCTCGTGGACGGCGCCGTGTCTCAGCGGGTGAGTGCGGCGTCGACCACGGACTGCGCCTCGGCGAGGACGTCGTCGAGATGTCCGGGTCCGCGGAAGCTCTCCGCATAGATCTTGTAGACGTCCTCAGTGCCGGACGGGCGCGCCGCGAACCAGGCATTTTCCGTGACGACCTTGACGCCGCCGATCGCCGCCCCGTTGCCGGGGGCGTGGGACAGCGCGGCCGTCACCGGTTCCCCCGCGATCGCGGACGCGTCAAGATCTGCCGGGGTCAGGGACTTCAGGATGTCCTTCTGCGCGGGGGATGCCGGTGCGTCCACCCGGCGGTAGGCCGGAGAACCGAACCGGCTCGTCAGGCCGTCATAGAGCGTGCCGGGGTCCTCGCCGGTGACCGCGGTGATCTCCGCGGCGAGCAGGCAGGCGATCAGGCCGTCCTTGTCGGTGGTCCAGACGCGGCCGTCGCGACGCAGGAACGACGCGCCGGCGCTTTCCTCGCCGCCGAAGCCGAGGGAGCCGTCAAGCAGGCCGTCCACGAACCACTTGAAGCCGACCGGAACCTCGGTGAGACCGCGTCCGAGCCCGGAGGCGACCGCATCGATCATGCTGGAGCTGACCAGGGTCTTGCCGATCGCGGCCGAACCGGGCCAGCCGGCGCGGTGCACGAACAGGTAGGAGATCGCCGCGGACAGGTAGTGGTTGGGGTTGAGCAGGCCGGCACCGGGGGTGACGATGCCGTACCGGTCTGCGTCCGCGTCGTTGGCCAGTGCCACATCGAAGGAGTCCTTCAACCGCAGCAGCGAGGCCATCGCATGCGGCGACGACGGGTCCATCCGGATCTTTCCGTCCCAGTCGACGGTCATGAAACCGAATCGCGGGTCCACCGCGGTGTTGACCACATCCAGGTCGAGCTTGTAACGCTCGGCAATGGCCTGCCAGTACACCAGGCTTGCCCCGCCGAGGGGGTCCACGCCGATCCGCACGCCCGCGCCGCGGATCGCGTCGAGGTCGACCACGGACGGCAGGTCGTCCACGTAGGCGGAGACGTAGTCGTACACGGCTGCGGCGGTCCGGGCCCGCTCGGGCGTAACCCGCCTGACATCGCGCAGCCCATCGGCGAGCAGGGCGTTCGCGCGGTCCTGGATCCAGGTGGTGATCCCGGTATCGGCCGGTCCCCCGTTCGGCGGGTTGTACTTGAACCCGCCGTCCGCCGGCGGATTGTGCGACGGCGTGACCACGATCCCGTCGGCGAGGCCGTTCTTCCCTTCCGCCGTCCGGCCCGCGTTGTGGGTGAGGATCGCGTGCGAGATCACCGGGGTCGGGGTGGCTTCCCCGTCCGGGGCGATCCGGGTGTCCACCCCGTGCGCCGCCAGTACCTCAAGTGCGCTGCCCAGCGCGGGTGCGGACAGGGCGTGGGGGTCGACGCCGATGAACAGCGGTCCGTCCACGCCGTGGGCGGCGCGGTGCTCGCAGATCGCCTGCGTGATCGCGACGATGTGGTCGGCGTTGAAGGACCGGCGCAGCGATGACCCGCGATGCCCGGACGTCCCGAACGCGACCCGCTGGGACGCCTCGGCGGGGTCGGGGTGGTCATCGTGGTAGGCGGCCAGCAGCGCATCCACGTCGATGAGGATGTCGGGCGGTGCGGGCTGACCCGCAAGCGGACTCACCGGCATCAGACGGCCTCTCGAACCGGAAGCGATGGACGCTCCAAGCGTAGGCCCTGCCCCTGGCACCAGGCCCTGCCCGGTCGGGGGGTGTCCGGCAGGGCCGCCGGCGAGGTTGACGGGCCCGCCGGCCGCGCGCGATGTGATGTGCACGATGTGATACATCCGGGGAGAACTCGAAACCACGGCGTACGCCGGTTACGGTCCGTCCGTGAGGCTCGGGGTGATGGGCGGGACGTTCGATCCGGTGCACAACGGCCACCTGGTCGCGGCCAGCGAGGTCGCGGCCCTGTTCGATCTGGACGAGGTTGTCTTCGTCCCGAGCGGGCGGCCGTGGCAGAAGGCCGACCGGGACGTGTCATCGGCCGAGGCCAGGTACCTGATGACCTTTCTGGCAACGGCAGGTAACCCTCGGTTTACCGTGAGTCGGATCGACGTCGACCGCGCCGGACCCACCTACACCATCGACACGCTGCGGGACCTGCGCCACCTGCGCCCCGAGGCCCAGCTGTTCTTCATCACGGGCGCGGACGCCCTGGCACAGATCCTCAGCTGGCGTGACGTCCGGGAGCTGTTCGCGCTGGCCCACTTCATCGGGGTCACCCGGCCCGGCTACCAGCTGGAACTCGACGCGAGCCTGCCCGTGGACGCGGTCAGCCTCCTCGAGGTGCCGGCGCTGGCGATCTCGTCGTCCGACATCCGCGCCCGGGTGAGCCGCGGTGCACCCATCTGGTATCTCACTCCGGACGGGGTGGTGCGTTTCATCGCCAAGAGTGGCCTCTACCAGCCGGCAGACTGACGCAGGACAAATGCGGGTACGAGAAAGCGTTCGGTATGTCAGGCTGGACGGGCCGTACGCAAGCCGGTCCGGCGCTCGACCATCAACCATAATCTATGGAAATGTACCGACGTCATCGATCCGGGTGATCACCAGGTCCGGCGATGGTCCACCGAGTTCAGGAGAGGTTCATTCGTGACCGCATCCCCGCGAGCCGTCGAGCTCGCCCTCGCAGCCGCGCAGGCCGCCGCTGACAAGCTTGCCGACGACATCGTCGTCCTGGACGTCAGCGACCGCCTCGCCATCACGGACTGCTTTGTCGTGGCGTCCGCGGACAGCGAACGGCAGGTCAAGGCCGTCGTCGACGAGATCGAGGAGCAGCTGCGCCACCTCGGTGTCAAGCCCGTTCGCCGCGAGGGGGAACGAGAGGGACGCTGGGTACTGCTCGACTTCGCCGACATGGTCGTGCACGTCCAGCACGGCGAGGAACGGACGTACTACAGCCTGGAGCGACTGTGGAAGGACTGCCCACGGATCGCCTTCACCGATCGTGACCTCGAGCGTCACGTGGAAGCGGCGGCCCCCGGCGCGGCCCGCCGGTGAGGATCCTGCTGTGGCGGCACGGCCGCACCTCGTGGAACGACGCCGGAAGGTTCCAGGGCCACGCCGACCCTCCACTGGACGAGACCGGCCGCACCCAGGTGCGGCTGGTCGCCCCGGCGGTCCGCGCGCTCAGCCCGGACGTTGTCGTGTCCTCCGACCTGATGCGCTGCCGGGTAACCGCCGCCGAGCTCGGCCTCCCCGTCAGGGTGGACGCCCGGCTGCGGGAGATATCGGTGGGGGAGTGGTCGGGGCTGACCGCCGAGCAGGCCGCGGCTCGCTTCCCGGACGAAGAGGCGGCCTGGCGCCGCGGTGAGGACGTCCGCCGCGGTGGGGGCGAGACCTATGAGGAGGTCGGCGCGCGAGCGCTCGGCGTCCTGGCGGATCTCGCCGCCGAAGGGCTGCCCGGCCCGGACGGGCTTGCCGTGCTGGTACTGCACGGCGGCACCGCACGGGCGCTGATCGGTCGGCTGCTCGACCTGCCGCCGTCGGCGTGGTGGCGCTTCGGGCCGCTGGGGAACTGCCGGTGGTCGCTGCTGCGTGGCTCCGGGGGAGACTTCCGGCTGGTCGAGCACAACGGCGGCCCCCTGGCCCTGGCGGCCGACCGAAACGGTGTGCCTGGTATGCCTGGTGTGCCCATCCAGGGGGGATCGGCCGCTCCCGACATCGAACCGGTACACTCGCCGAGTGCCCCCTGATGGGGGTGCTCGGCAGGACCTGTAAGGTGTCAAAGGCACGGGCAAGCAGCAAGGAGACAGGCAACAAGGTACGTCTGGGGCTGTGGCGCAGTCTGGTAGCGCATCACACTGGCAGTGTGAGGGTCAGGGGTTCGAATCCCCTCAGCTCCACCAATGTAGGCATTGCGCGAACCGCTCCCTTCGGGGGCGTTGTGGCTGGTAGGACGGCTGCGGCGCCCCTGTGGGGGGCGTTTTTCGTGGCTGGTCGGGTCGACTTGGGTCGGTCTGTGTCTCCAGTTTCTACGTTGGCGGTGTCCCCGGAAGTGTCGGGTCCGAGGATCTTCACTTCGGCGACGAGGGTTTCGATGAGGGCCTTGCGTTGGAGGTCGTCACCCGTCTCAATGTGCTCGACGACCGCGCGGAGGGTGGAGCGGGCCGGCAGCCAGAGGCGTGCCAGGTGCCGCACCCGTCGGTGATGACAGTACCCGGCCTCGCTACGTCCCGTAGCCGGGACGCAAGCTGCGGCGCAGCGGTGTTGTCGCCGGTGATCAGGAAGGCACCGACAGTCGGGTTGGCAGTCATCTGGGCGACGTAGTCGGCGTTCGTGACGAAGAAGCTGTCCTTGGGTGCGGTCGGGAACTCCTTGACGATCCCGCCGTAGTGGAAGGTGACCTTCGTCAGTGACTGCGTCCGTTCGTCGCGCAGGCGCAATGTGACCGGGTCCCCGGCGTGAAGCTGGCAGTCTTTCACTCTCTCGGCCGAGACCATGATCGTGTCCAGTACGAGTGCCACCAGATGTTTCACCTCCGCCCGATGGGCCGGCGTGTACAACGCCACTTCGTGCCCTGTTTGTCTGGTAGTCCTGATCCAGTCATTGCGCGGGTCTAGCAATGCGGA
>NZ_CADDZT010000031.1:156761-164149 GCF_902812655.1 Candidatus Frankia meridionalis
GTGAGGAGGAGCTCGTGTCCCGCATTTCCCCGCGCTGGGCCGCCGCCGTCGGTATGACCGGGTTGCTGGCCGCTGCCGTCGCCGGTGGTGTCGCTGCTGCCGGCCCGGCGGCAGCCACCGACAGCCGTTCCGGCAATGGGCCGGAACGGCACGTGCTGTTGCTGTCCGTGGATGGCCTGCACCAGTCGGACCTGGCCTGGTATGCCGCTCAACATCCGGGCTCCGCGCTTGCCCAGCTGATCCATGGAGGTACCGAGTTCACCCGGGCGGTGACGCCAGTTCCCTCGGACTCGTTCCCGGGTCTGCTCGCGCAGGTGACCGGCGGGAACCCGGCCACGACCGGGGTCTACTACGACGACACCTACAACCATCAGCTGCTGCCGGCGGGAACGACCTCCTGTGCGGGAGCGAAGCCCGGTACCGAGGTCAACTACACCGAAGGCCTCGACCGCGACCCGACCTCCATTGATGCCGGTGCGCACCTGTCAGGCCTGCCCGGCGGCATCCTCGCGCTGACCGCGACTCCGCAGACGTTGATCAACCCGGCGCTGCTACCGGTGGACCCGACGACCTGCAAGCCCGTCTACCCGCACTCCTACCTCAAGGTGAACACCGTTTTCGAGGTCGCGCGTGCCGCCGGCCTGCGCACCGCCTGGTCGGACAAACACCCCGTCTACGAGATCGTCAACGGGCCGTCGGGTACCGGTGTCCAGGACCTGTTCACCCCTGAGATCAACAGTGTCGCCCTCGGCTTCGGCTCCGGTGACTGGACCAAGGACAATGCCGCCACGCAGCAGTACGACAGCTACAAGTTGCAGGCCGTCCTCAACGAGATCGACGGCTATGACCACAGCCGGACAACAAAGGTCGGCATACCGGCGATCTTCGGGATGAATTTCCAGACCGTCTCCACCGCCCAGAAGCTGCCCACGTCAGACAACCTGACCGGCGGTTACCTGCCCGGCGGCGTCACGCCCGGACCCCTGCTCACCCGGGCGCTGGACTATGTCGACGCGAGTATCACCGCGATCATGGATGAGATCCACCGCCGCGGCCTGACCGGCAGCACCACGATCATCCTGTCCGCGAAGCACGGCCAGTCACCCACCGACCCGGCCGCCCTCACCCGCGTCGACGACGGACCCGTCATCGACGGGTTGAACACGGCATGGACCGCGGGACATCCCGGCGCGGCCCCGTTGGTCGCCTTCGCAGTCGACGACGACGTCCTGCAGTTCTGGCTCAGCGACACCTCACCGGCGGCCACCGCCTTCGCCCGCACCTTCCTGCTCACCCACCCGGTGACGGGCAAGGCCATCGACGGCACCCCCCGCACGCTGGCAGCCTCAGGCCTCACAGCCGTCTACGCCGGGGACGGGGCCGCCGGTTTCTTCGGCACCGCGCCCGGCGACCCGCGTCACCCCGACGTCGTCGGTGTCGTGACGCACGGCGTCGTGTTCACCGGAGGCACCGGCAAGATCGCCGAACACGGGGGGTTGGACCCGCAGGACCGTGACGTGCCATTGGTCGTGTCCGGAGCCGGCGTCGAGCACCGCGAGGTGAACGGCCATCAGGTCGAGACCACCCAGATCGCCCCGACGATCCTGGCTCTGCTCGGTCTCGACCCGAACGCCCTGAAGGCGGTACGGATCGAGCACACCCGAGCCCTGCCGCTCACCTGACCGACCTGTCCGGGTGGGGCGTCCCACACCGGCGTCCGACAGCGGCCGGGACCACGAATGCCGGTGGTTCCGGCCGCTACCTTCAGCAGGTCGACTCCGCAGACGGGCCCGCGGATGTGAAGGCGCACATCTACTACACACGATTACCTCACCGGCCGGGTGTCACTCAACTTCGCGTTCCTCCGGCATGTCTTGGCAGCGGGGGAACGCCTCGGCGCGGGCACGGTACTGCGTATGTGGCGGGCGATCGTGCTGTTTGCCTCCCGGTGGTTCCAGATCGAGTCGCTGTACCGCTTCAACGCCAAGTTCACGCCGAGCTGGGCGCCCCGGTACTTTCTGCTACCCCGAACACCAGGGACCTTCCCCGGATCGGCCTGGCGGCACTCGAGGCCGAAGCCTTCCTGACCTGGCCCCGCCTCCGACCGGGCCTACCGCGCCGCCTGTCGGCACGCCCCTGAGCGCGGCCGAACACGAGCCAGCCATCCCCAGAGCAGGAGGATGCGGCCTCGACCGCACAACCCCGGACCTCTCGCTGGCATGTTGTCCTCACGTCGACGTGTGGATCTGCTTGCTCACGGACTCCTACTCGGCCTGATTTCGGCAGATTCCGCCGCCGATGGCATCGGGGCTGTCACGGGCGTCTGGTACTACCTGACGGAGGTAATCGATCGCCGTCATATGTGTGGACGGCAGCCTTCACCAACCTCTTAAACAGTTCCTAACCGGATGTCAGGTGGCGCACAGTCCGGTCCGCCACGGTGAGCAGGTGCCGTCAAAGCGGCGGTGTAGAAGGAGGCACGTATGACGGATCAGTCTGGCTGGCGTGGCTGGGATGCGGTGACGCCGCCATCATCGACGAATCCGGCTGCACGGCGACGGCGTTTCGGCGCAGCGGCGGGACTCCTGGGCGCGGGCGTGGTTGCCGGGGCGATTCTGGGAGGCACTCTCAGTGCTACGGCGGCCTCCCCGAGCCCATCCACGGGGACGGCCCAGACCGCCCCGGGCTACGACGGTGACGGTCATGGCTCCGGTCATAGTGGCGCCCTTGATCAGAGCGGTACCGTGACCGCGGTCGGTTCGTCGTCGGTAACAATCAAGACCGCTAGCGGTACCACCGAGTACGCAGTCACCAGTAGCAGCGACATCGACAAGAACGGCGAAGCGCAACTGACCGACCTGAAGGTCGGTGATGCCGTGACCTTCAGCGCCGAGACCGTCGGTGGCAAGGCCACGATTGACAAGTTGCATTCCGGCGACGAGACGCTCAACATGCCGCAGGGTCGCCCCGACTCAAGCGCCGGCGGCACGACGGCCGGGTAGACGGCCACCTCCGTTGCGGACCCGGGCATTTGTGGAATGACCGGGTAGGAGGCGGACCGGAGCCCGGTGGTGATCTTCTGGTCGTTTTATGTTCGCCGGTCCGTCTCCGGGCGTAAGGGCGGTTTCAGGTGGTCGGAGCGACACCCTGACGCCCCGCTTGACCTGGGCACCTCGCGGGGCCATCGGGCCAAGTCGGGGTGGGGGTGGCGCTCCGACCGATCCGCCAGACAGCCAACTACCTACCGCGGCGAATCGTTACACGGAAAGGTTCGCTGTCACTCGGGGCCGAGTGCGGTGAGCAATGCGGTTAGCGCGGTCCTCTCTCCGTTCGAGTTAGGACTCGTTGCTCGGAGCGCGCGCAGCACCGTATCGATCTTGCCGTCGATCCTGGTCCAAGCGGCTTTGTCCTTCGGTTTCAGGCGCGCTTCGGCGTTGTCCCACTCGATTTCGAGATCACCGATGCGGGTCGTAGCGCCAGACTGGTTGTTGGCGTTCAAGAGATCCAGCGTGTCCTGCGTGATTTTTCGGAACTTAGAGAGGTCCCCGAGGGGCGAGGGCTGGGCTATCTGGCCTCCGCCGGGGGCCGGCTGTGCTGCCTGGCTTCCGCCGGGGACCGACTGCGCGATGGGAATCGGGTCTGGCGTGTCTTCTTGAAGTGAGGACTTGCGCAAGTAGTATCCCGTCCCTGCGGCGACGAGGACAAGCGCCACGACGACGACTGTTTGCCACAATCCTCCTCGTTCCATGGTCTCGTCAGTCTCAACGGCAGACGCACTCGGGATGACATCGGCTTTCGTCATCGAGAAATAAGCGACGATGCCGAGAATGCCGGCCGAAAAAATGAAGCTCGTCACCGTCGCACCCAGACCCAGTCCACCCTCTTTCGGTGACTGAGAGAGGTAGTCACCGATCGATGCTCCAAGCGGGCGGGTCATGATGTAGATGATCCAGAAGGAAAGAACCGGGTTGAGTCCGAATCGCCACCCAATCGCCATGATGGCGATCAGCGATACCACGATGATTCCCGTCATCAGGTAGCCGATCCCGAGCACCTCGGCCATGAGATCGCCGGTTGCCGTACCGAGCGCGAAAGTGACGAGAATCGTAAGCCAGTAGAACGCTTCTCGTCGTCTGGTGAAGATGGAATGAATGGAGAGCGTCTTCTCGGTCAGGTACCACACGAGGAAGGAGAAAACAAGAAGAACGCCGAAGATCAGGGTACTTGTTTCGAGTGGCACGCCGACGCTGTCCGTGAGGTTGTCGGTCACCAATGTGCCGAAGACGCTTACGAGCGCTACCGTCAGCCAGTACGTGCTTGGTATGTAGCGATGCGCCCTGAATTGGAAGATCAGAGCGGCGGCGAGCAGGACGCCTGTGACGACGGACGTACCGGTCAGGCCAAGGTTCAGGTTAACGTTGAGGAAGTCGGCGGCCGATTCACCGACAGTCGTGCAGAGCACTTTAATGATCCAGAAGTAGAGGGTGACTTCTGGGACTTTGCTGAAGAACTGCGGGCTCGGCTCGCGGGTGCTTTGCGGAGCCATTGGGGCATACTGTGAAGTCATAGAGCTCTTTCTCGTTCTCGGTTCATTTGCCGCGGCGGCAGATTGGATGGACGGGGATCCACCCGTGACAACGTGTCTATTTACGGGGTCAGGGTTCCAGCAAAGTCATCCGTCGAGGTTTCGCGGTTGGTGGGAGGTAGCGCCGGTGAGGAGGTCGGCTGCGGTCTCCTCGACGGTGGTGGCCATCACCGTGAAGACTCAGAACCAGATGGTGACCTCGGGGACCTCGTTGAGCATCTGTCGGCCCCGCAACGATGCCGGGGAGCTGCGGCCGTTCACGGCGAGGCTGTAGGAGTCGTCATGCCGCCACGGTGGCCCAGGAGGCCTGAACAAATCCTGACCGCGTCGACGGTCAGAGGCGTATCACGCCCCGGGCAGCGACAGTTCGACAGTCGCGCCGGGCCCGCCATCGAAGGCCCCTACGCTCCCGCCGGCAGTGGCCGCGAGGCGGTGGACCAGCGCCAATCCGAGCCCCGCCCCGTCGTGGCCGTCGTGCGGGTCCGCGCGCCAGCCCGGCTCGAACAGGTGCGCCGCCGTGTCGGCGCCGAGCCCGGGTCCGTCGTCGCGGATGTCGATGCGGACCTGGCCGGCGACGACCTGTGCCACCACGTGCACCTGGGTGTGTGCGTAGCGGCGGGCGTTGTCCAGCACCGGCGACAACATCCGCTCCAGTATGCCGGCATCCACCCCCGCAAGCGTGCCGGCGAGCACCGACACCACCAGCTCCGGCGGGGCGCTCCACCGACTGGCAAGTCCTTGCACCACCTCGCCGACGTCGCACCGGCCGGGCAGCCCACCAGCGTTCGTGCGGGCGGCGGCCATAAGGGTGTCGAGGATGACCGTCATCCGGTTCGCCGCGTCGGCGACCGAGGGCAGAGCCCGGTCGAACTCGGCCGCGTCGCGTGGCCGGCTCTGCAGCAGGCTGATCTCGGCGACCATGGCGGCCAGCGGGGTGCGCAGCTCGTGCGACAGATGATCGCTGAACGCCTGTTCGTGGCGCAGAACCGCGCTGACCCGGTCCAGGAGACTGTCGAGTGTCGCGGCGAGCCGGTCGAGTTCGGCCGGTCTGGGCGCGGCTCCGAACCGGTGGTCGGCGGCATCCGCGCTCCACCGGCCTGCCTGCTCGGTCATCTCCTCGACCGGGCGCAACGCCCGGTCGGTGCTGACCCGTACCACCAGGTATACGCCGACGAGCAGCAGTAGGGCCAGCAGCACGCTGCCGACGACGGCGATCTTCTCGGTCTGCCGGTAGGGGGCCAGTGACAGGCTGACAACGACGGTAGCCGCCTGCTGGCCCTGTGACGTCACCGGCAGTGCGAACAGTCGGACCGGAGAGGCGCCACCCGTCGTCACTGCCCGCTCACCTACGCCGGTCAGGGCACTGGCCTGGCCCAGTAACGCGGCCCCGCCGGGTGCTTCCTCCACCGCTCGGCCACCCGCGAAGATCCACGTCCCGGTATCGATCGCGGTGTCATCACGTACGTCACGGACGGAGACCACGCCGCCGGTGAAGACCTCGACGGTGCTGGCGACAGCCTCTGCCCGAGTCCGCAGCACGGTGTCGGCCTGCTGCCGCAGCTGCGCACCGAGCGCGGCATTGAACGCCACGGTCAGCACCGTGAGCCAGCCCGCGGTGGCCACGACCGCCACCGCCGCGATCCGGCCCCGCAGAGTCGAAGGCCTTCTCAAGTGAACTGGTACCCGACGCCATGGACGGTCGTGATTGCCCGCGAACCGTCCACCAGCGCCAGCTTGCGGCGAAGCTTCGCGACATACTGGTCCAGGGTGTTGTCGTAGACGATCGCTCCTTTGGGCCAACCGACGTCCACCAGCTCCCGCCGCCTCACCACCTCGCCGGGCGATGCCATCAACCGGGCAAGGACTCGGTACTCCGTCGGGGTCAGACGCACGCTCGTGGTCGCGGTGGCCAGTGCATGGCCGCGCGGGTCCAGGCGCAGACCGTCAGACACCAAGGCGGGCGAGGGCCTGGCTCGCTTCAGCAGGCCCCCCAACCGGGCCACGAGCTCGGCGAAGTGGAACGGCTTCGCGACGTACTCGTCACCGCCGGCCGCGAAACCCGAAACGAGGTCGGTGACATTCCCCCTCGCAGTGAGGAACAGCACCGGGACGTACACACCACGCGCCCGCAGGGCCTGACACACGTCCCGGCCGTCGGAATCCGGCAGGCCCACGTCCATCACGACCACGTCGAAACCGCTGTCGTCGGTGAACCGTGACAGGGCAGACGACCCATCGGCCACCGCGGTCACGACCGCGCCCTGTTCACGCAGGCCGCGGGCCAGGACGCCGCGCAACGCCGGGTCGTCCTCCACGACCAGCACCCGCGATCCCTCCACAGTCGCCAGTATGCATACGGCGCCGCCGGCGTAAGAACAGGGACTGTAAGAACGACAGTTTGCGCCGTGAGGCGCTGCTGGACGGGCTCGGCGACACCGCCCGCGACAAAGGAGACCAGGAACGAGCCCGTACCTTCCTGACCCGTGCCGCCGACCTCTACGACGCCCTCGGCCTCACCGGCCAGGCCGCAGCTGTCCGCCGACGCATACCGCCCACATGACAGGGCGGGGGAGTCCCGGTATCGGCCGTTTCCGGGACGACCGACGATCAAGCCCGCAGTCGCCTGAAATCCGTTCCGAAACCGCATGTCGCTCCTGGTGTTTTGGGACGGTATTCAGGATGATCAGCCGGCGCATGAACCTACGTCTACCATAATGATCTATGGCAACTCCGTCCGGATCGGCTACGCCCGGGTCTCCACCCGCACCCATGATCATCAGGTGTGGCTCGACGTGCTGGCCGT
>NZ_CADDZT010000031.1:164485-167663 GCF_902812655.1 Candidatus Frankia meridionalis
GCGCGGGCGCGGACGGCGGTCCGGCAACCTGAATTGCCGCCGGTACGCCTATGCCACCGGGACGGGATGTCCGGTTTACTCACCCGGGTGAACGATATATCCGTTTCTGGCGCACGAGATCCGCGGCTTCCAGGAGATCAACCGAGTCGAACTGATCCGCTACTTTACTCCCCCTCTTGTAACCTCCATCATCAAGCCATTCAGTTCTGGTCGTAATGCGGGTAGTCAGGAAAAGTTTGCCGGAATAACATCGTTTTCGAGTTTAGCGATATTGCTTTGCTCTTGCGCGTGGGCGTAGCCCATGAGGCCGAACAGGATTGTGAGCAGGACTGCCGACGACCCAAGAGTGCCGAGGTCAAGGCCTCCCTTGGCGATTGGTTTGGTAAGGAAGTCGCCAGCGGTGGCACCGAGGGGGCGGGTGAGCACGAAGGCAAGCCAGAACAGCATCACGTTCGACACGGCAGGGACATATTTGAGGGCGAGCAGCAGACCGAGTAGTCCGACAATGAGCAGGGCGCTGTCGGCATAACCGAGTCCTGAGCTGTCGGACAGGAAGTCTCCCATGGAGGTTCCGAGCGTGTTCGAGACGAGGATCGCTGACCAGAAGAGGCTTTCTCCGCGGAAGGTGTCGATGTCGCGGATCGCGAGCGTCAACCCGGTGAGCTTCCACATTATGAAGATAGCGATCAGTAGCGAGACCAGGATTGCCGCGCCGACGGGGTAGCCCAGGCCCAAGCCTTGCGGTCCCCAGCCCAGTGAGCTGGCCCCTTTGGCGAGGTACTTCTCGCTGGCGTCACGGTTCATGAAGTCGGACATCGTGGTGCCGGCCATGCTGGTGGAAAGAATGACCGTCCAGTAGAAGAACGGGTTGTAGCGCTTTGACCTGAGCTGAATGACGAGGGTGACGACGAAGAGTAGGAAAAGTGTGATTGTCGTCAGAAAGTAGCCTAGCTTGAGGGTCTGCGCGAACAGGTCACCTGCCGTCTCCCCAAGGGTCGTCGCGGCAATCTTCATGATCCAGAATGCCAGGGTGATCTCTGGCAACTTTTTCATCACATATTTACCGCCACCGGCAACATCAATTTCGGTGAACGGTTTTGTCATAGCTACTCCTCGAATTGGCGGATGAGAAACCGCCTTGGGTGGGCATCCGTTTGGTAACCCTGCTCGCGGATCTTCCGGAACAGCAGGCTGCCGCTGGTAACACCGGTGTTGAACCGTTCGTTCAGGTAGGGTTTAGGGACTCGTCACGGCGTGGCTGGGTACGGCCGTCCGTCCATAGGTGCGGGGACGATTCCTGGCCACACGCTCCACTACCTGGGAGCTGTTTTACGATCAGGGACGGATCGCGTTTTCGGCGATTTCGAATAGTTCGTTGACATCGTGCCCGGCTTTCAGCGCGCACGCGGTGGCCATGGCCAGCAGGAGCAGCGGTACGACGGCGGGTGCCCAGCGCCCTCGGGGCGGCGGTGCCAGTAACGCCTCGATCCGGGCGGAGACCTGCCCGTCGGTGAAACCCGCCGCGGTGAGGGCGCTGTCGTGCCGGGCGAGGGCAGCGCGGGCGACGGCTTGCGCGGTCAGCCACCGATCACCGGTCGCGGCAGCGGCCGTCTCGTCCGCCCACCGTTCCAGGGCCTGGTCGCAGGCAGCCACCAGCGGCCGGGTCGGCGGGCAGGTCGCGGCGGCCAGCCGCACCGCGAACCGGAAGAGCCAGTGGGCGTGGTCAAGGTGGCACCGTTCGTGGGCCAGCAGCACCCGCTGTTCGTCGGGGGGCAACGCCTTGAGCATCCCGGAACTGACCACGATCCGTCCCGGCCAACCGGGCACCGCCACCGCGGCGGGAGTGGGATCGTCAATGACGACGAGCCTACCGGCGCACGCGGCATGCCGGTAGGCGGGAAGCCAGCGGCGCGCCTCGACGGTCAGCCGCCATGCCAGCGTGCCACACCCGGCCACCCCCACCGCGACGGCGACCCACGCCACAACCGAGGCCGCCGGTGGTACCGGGTCGCCGGCGCCGACCAGGCTGGCCGACCAGCGGCCGAGCGCCGCGACCAGTGGGACCTGCCCGACCAGCAGGAACGTGAGCAGACCGACGACCACGACCCACACCGCCGCGGTGCCGAGGGCCGCGGCGGCCAGCAGGAGCGCCGCTCGCGGGGGCGGCAGGCGCCGGGCCGCCGGCCGGGCGACCGCCAGCAACACGAGCGCGGCCACGCCGGCCAGGTAGATAGCCAGCCGCACCGGTCAGCTCTCCGGCCGGGGCCGGTCGAGCAGATCGCGCAGCACCTGCTCCTCGCCGGGGTTCAGAGTGTCGACGAACCGGGCCAGCACCCCGGCCGGATCATCGACCTGTTCCAGCAGCCCGCGCATCCGCCGGGCGGTGAACTCGGCCGTGCTCTGCGCAGGCTGGTAGACGAACGTGCGTCCGTCCGCCGTCCGGGTCACCACGCCTTTGGCGTGCAGCCGGTTGAGGATGGTCATCACCGTCGTGTAAGCCAGGCCCCCGCTGATGGCGGCTTGTACCTCACCCGGCGACAGCGCCCTTTCGGCGGCCCACAACACCGCCAGCACCTCAGCTTCCAGCTGTCCGGGCCGGCGCCGCGGCCCGTCACCCAACCTGGTTGTCACATCTGCCAGCCTACCCGCCTGTAGTAGTTTGTAGCAGCCATGTTGGCTGCCTGAAGTGTCCTGCCGTCGATCCAGAAAGACACCGATGCCTCCTTTGTCGGACAGCCAGACCCGCAGTCGCGAGCCCTTCGCTCCCAAGGTGCCGGAGATCACGGCATTGTTCTGGGTCGTCAAAATTCTGACGACGGGCATGGGTGAGGCGACCTCGGACTACCTCGCACATGTCAATCTGGTGCTCGCGGGCGCGATCGGCCTCCTCGGCTTCACGTCCGCACTCTGGTTGCAGTTCCGGGTCCGGAGTTACTCCGCTCCCGTCTACTGGTTCGCGGTGATGATGGTCGCGGTCTTTGGCACCATGGCCGCCGACGGGCCACCCATCGGCCACATCGGTTCGACGATCTTCTACCTCGTGGTCCTCGCGGCTGTCTTCTACACGTGGCACCGCAGCGAGGGAACGTTGTCGATCCACAGCATCGTGACCCGCCGCCGGGAGACCTACTACTGGCTGACCGTGCTCGCGACCTTCTCGTTGGGCACCGCCGCCGGC
>NZ_CADDZT010000031.1:167963-169018 GCF_902812655.1 Candidatus Frankia meridionalis
GCCGGCGGTCGCCCGGTGGCGGTTCGGGTTGAACGAGGTCGTCGCCTTCTGGTTCGCCTACGTCGTGACCCGGCCGCTGGGTGCCTCGTTCGCCGACTGGCTCGGCAAGCCGGCGAAAAGGTCCGGCGTGGGCCTCGGTGACGGCCTGGTCGCCCTCGCAGCCTTCGTTGTGATCGTCCTCCTGGTCGGCTACCTGACGGTAACGCGCGGCGACATCCAACGCGGCGGTATCGACGACAATGTCCTCGATGGCCGTGCCATCGACGACGGAGCCATCGGAAGCATCGATCCGCAAGACCCGGCCCTTCCCCAGCAGATACGGCCGTGGTTCCGTCCAGCCGATATCGACTGATGGCTTTGGCCGTGAGAAGTGACCGCAGATGTTGGTGACTTCTGAACGCACTTGTGGATCAAAATCATGATCAATATTTGTGAGTGGTGACCGCGGTCTGAGGTGTCGGTGGACCGCGTGGACGGGTCTGCGGGGCGTCCGGTTGCCTGGGCTGGTGTCAGGCGGGGTCGTGTCGCGGCGGGGCCCCAGCGCTGACTGCCGTGGGTGGAGAGTCGGCGGGGCCGGTGTGGATGATGGCCGCGGACAGGCGCCGGACATGGCGGAGGAGGTGCGCTTCGGCGGCGTGGGCGATGTCGTGGGCGGCGCCGATCGACAGGGCGGGGTCGACGGTGACCTCGGCTTCGGCGCGCAGGGTGTGTCCGACCCAGCGGATGCGTAGCGCGTGGACGGCTTCGATCCCCGGGGTGTGGGTGAGGGTGCTGGTGGCTTTGTCGACGAGTGCGGGATCGACGGCGTCCATGAGACGGGCCAGCACGAGACGGAACGCAGAGCGTAGGACCCCGAGGATCGCGACGGTGATGACGAGGCCGATCACGGGGTCGGCCCGCTGCCAGTCGAGCGCGACCCCGCCCGCGCCGAGGAGCACCGCGAGGCTGGTGAACCCGTCGGTGCGGGCGTGTAGCCCGTCGGCGACCAGCGCCGCGGACCCGATCCGGCGACCGACCCGGATGCGGTGGCGGGCCACGGCCTCGTTACCGACGAA
>NZ_CADDZT010000031.1:169362-178239 GCF_902812655.1 Candidatus Frankia meridionalis
CCGGTCGCCGCGCCAGCGTGAACGCGATCAGCAACGGCACGGCGGTCAGCGCGTCGGCCACGTTGTGCAGGGTGTCCCCGAGCAGCGCCACCGACCCCGACAGCATCACCACCACCGCTTGGATGGCGGCGGTCAGTGCGAGACCCCCGAGGCTGATGAACAGTGCGTGCCGGCCGGCGGCATCGGCTTCCACCACATCATCGATCTGATCCGCTGCGTCATGGCTGTGTCCGCCGGTCGCTTCCGACACCCCGTGCCGCAGCCGCGCCCACAGCCCCCGACCGTGCGCGTGACTGGCGGCACCGTGATCGTGCGGATGTGGATGCTCGTCATGACCGGCGGCATCGTGATCATGATGGTCGTGGTGGTGGTCATGATGATCGAGTCCCATGCCTCGACGCTAACCGTAAACGATCATTGCGGTGGTGTAGCTCCAGCGAAAACGGTGCAGGTGGCGGGGGTCATCACCTGCACGCGGTGCTCTCCCGCGAGAGGTACGCGGCGGCGAGACCCCCGGTTCGTCGCGGGGTTATCCGGCCCGCTGGTGAGGGTCGATCTGCGCGCGGGTGCGAGCGAGGCGGTAGGAGTCGGTGCCGGTCTCGAGGATGTTGCCGCCGTAGGTGAGCCGGTCGACGATGGCGGCGCAGAGCCGCGGGTCGGTGAAAGTCTTGGTCCAGCTGCCGAAACTGTCGTTCGAGGCGATCGCGACGGAGTTGGTCTCCTCGCGTTCGGTGAGGACCTGGAACAGGAGTTCGGCGCCGCGGCGGTCGAGTTCCATGTAGCCGAGCTCGTCGATGCAGAGCAGATCGACCCGGCCGTAGCGGGCGATGGTCTTGGTCAGGATCTTGTCGTCGGCGGCCTCGACGAGTTCGTTCACGAGCTTGGTGGCCAGGGTGTAGCGGACCCGGTAGCCGGCCATCGCGGCCTCGGTGCCCAACGCGATGAGCAGGTGCGACTTCCCGGTGCCGGAGTCACCGATCAGACACAGCGGTAGGCCTTTCTTCACCCACTCGCAGGTGGCCAGGGTGTGGATCGCGGCGGGATCGAGGCCCGGGTTGGCGTCGAAGTCGAAGGCCCGCAGGGACTTGTCCCGGGGGAACCCGGCGGCCTTGATCCTGCGTTCGCTGCGGCGGCGCGCCCGGTCGTCGCACTCGGCCATCAGCATCTCGGCGAGGAACGCTCGGTAGGACATCTGTTCACGAGCGGCGGTGTCGGCGATCTCGCTGAACTCGGCGCGGATCGTGGGCAGCCGCAGCATCCGGCAGGCCTGATCAACAGCGGCGTCGGCGGCGCAGCAGCTGGTCATAGGCCGCCACGGACGGCAGCGGCCGAGTATCGGGGGGTAGATGCGCCAGGCGACGTTCCGTCAACGAGGTGATCTCCGCCGTCGGCTGTCCGCGCGACGCCGACACCTGGGGTGTGTGACCGGCGGTGTCGGCGGCCTTGCGTGCTTCGAGCGCGACCGCGTCGGCGGTCAACGCCCCCGCGGCCAACGCCGCCCTCAGACCGGCCACGACATGGCCGTGGGGCATGTGCCGGTGCAGCAGCAGGACCTCGATCAGCGCCCGGGTCCCGGCGGTGTCGCCATGAACCTTGCGGGCCGCGGCCCACCAGGCGTCATGCGCGGCGGTGAACATGCCCGTGGCGCGGGCCTGGTCCAACGCGGTCGCGGCGGGCAGCGCCCCGAGCTTACGAACCAACGCCTCCAGATAGTGATCAAAATCCAGGCGGGTGCCCGCCTTGGCCAGGAGCCGTTCGTGCCGGGCGACTTCGGTCCGCCCGTCGTAGACCACCAGCTCCGAGGCGTGCAACAGAACCCGCACCGGCCGGCCGATCAACGCGACCGGCACCGAGTAACGGTTGGTCCGCACGGTGATCTGGCTGTAGCGGTCGACCCGGGGAGTGAACCAGCGGCCCGTCTCGAACGGTTCGACCGGCAACGGCTTAAGTAGCGGCGCCTCGACGGCGAAGTGCTCCCCGATCGTGTGCGGGCGCGTCCCGATCCGCCGGGCCTCGTCGTCGGCGTCCCACCCCTCGACCAGCACGTTCAGCTCGGCCAGGGAGTCCACCTCGGGGACCGGGACCAGATGGTTACGGCGAAACCAGCCGATCTGCCCCTCGACGCCGCCTTTCTCATGCGCGCCACCGATACCGGGCTGGCAGTAGAACGCCTCCAGCCCGTAGTGGGACCGAAACGCCGTCCACCGCTCGGTCTCCACCCGCGCCCGGGTGAACCCCAGCACCTGCGCGACCGCGGCCTTGAGGTTGTCATAGCGCACCCGGCCCGTGGGCACCCCGCCGAGCACGCGCAAGGCATGGACATGGCCCTCGAAGAACGCCTCTTGCCCACCCGAGGCGAAGATCCGATGCACAGCCCGGCCAGAGAACGACATCCGGAACGCGAACAGCACACAGGTCACCTGCTCCCCGCGTAACCGGACCACGACGTCGCCGAAGTCGACCTCCACCTCCGCGCCCGGCCGATGGGTCTGAGGCACGAACACCTCGGCCGGCCCCCGGCCCGCCTCAATCCGGACCTGCGGGCGACGGACCGCGACGTAGGCACGCACCACCTGATAGGACACATCGCTCATCCCGTGCTCATCCCGGAGCCGGTCAGCGATCCGCTTCACCGTGTGCCGCTGCTTGCGAGGCGCATCCAGATCCGCCCGCAGGATCCCGTCGATGACCAGCTTGAAAGGATCGATCTTCGACGGCCGTGGCGGCAGCTTCTTACGCGCCTCCGGCCACGCCGAGGACAGCGCCTTCAGAACCGTTCGGCGCCCCACCCCATGCTTGCGCTCCAGCGCCCACCCAGACAGCCCCGCCCGCGCATCACGCCGGATCGCGGCGTACAGCTCGACCCTCGAGATCGCGGGCATCGGCGCTCCCTCCAGAGCACGCCCATGATCCCATCAGGGGTGCGGTCGTCACTCAGCGACACGCCCTTCCTCCAACCACAGGTGCGGTCGTGACCGACGAACAACTGCGGTCAGCTCTCGCAGTCAGAGCCACCACCGCACAGGCGTTCTTCGTCGACCGGCTCGGCGTCGACCCCGCTGACGGGATGGAGCTGGCGGACTGGCTGCTGGCCCCGACCCAGATCCTGGCCAGCCTCACCGGCGGCGTGGTCCTGCACGACCCGTTCGATCTGCTCACCGCGCGGCGCCGGGCGCTGGCCTGGTACCCCGACGATGTCTGGCGGTACGTCCTGGCAGCCGGCTGGCTGCGTGTCAGCCAGGAAGAACCGTTCATCGGCCGCACCGGTAGCCGCGGCGACGACCTCGGCTCGCGCATCCTCGTCGCCCGCGTGGCCCGCGACCTCGTCCGGATCGGGTTCCTCCTCGAACGCCGCTGGGCCCCGTACAGCAAGTGGCTGATGACCGCGTTCGCGCAGTTGACTCTCGCGGACCAGGTCGGCCGGCACCTGCGCGACGCGGTGGGCGCGGCGCAGTGGCGGGACCGCGAAGCGGCGCTGTGCGCCGCGGCCAGTCACCTCGCCGCCGCCACGAACCGGCTTGGTCTGGCCGAGCCCGTCGACCCCGCGCCGCGCCGCTTCCATTCCCGAGACATCCACGTACTCGACGCGCAACGCCTCACCTGCGTACTGACCGAGGCGATCAGCGATCCGCGGCTGCGAGCCCTCCTCACCCGGCTCGGACACCGCCCCGACGGCCCGCTCGGCCATCTCCCCGGCGCGATCGACCAGGCCGTCGACAGCGTCGAGATCCTCACCCAACCAAGCCGCCGCCGCGACTATGCACCCGCGCTTGGCCTTTGGGCGTGAATCTCGCAGCAAGCTGTCCGCGGAGTGGATCAAAATACTGGGCGGCGCCGGCGACTGGGACGCAGGGCCAGATGCACCTCGTGCGTCGGACTGCTTTGCGACGCTTCGGGTCGCGGCTGGCGGTGGTTCGCGCGGCATGCAGGACGCCGGCGGGCGTCGCGCGTGAGACGGTGCCCGAGTGGTGCGGTCGTGGCTGTGCGGAGGCGATAATGGTCAGGTGACCGTCGACCTTCGTGACAGCCGGATCGCCGAGGTGTGCCGGCGCTACGGCGTCGCCGAGCTGTACCTCGTCGACATGATCGAAGCTGCGGTCGCCGCGACGGCGTTCGTCCGGGAGGTCGACGAGACCGCGTTCCTGGCGAGCGATCTGATCCAGAGCGCCGTTCTGCAGAAGCTCCTGGTGATCGGCGAGGTGGCCGGGCGAGTCTCGCCCGAGATCCGCGCGCGCTGGCCGGACGTGCCGTGGCGGTCCGTCACAGGCTTCCGCAACATCGCCGTTCACACATACTTCGAGGTCGACTGATCAATTGTGTGGCGCATCGCCACGACCGCGCTGCGCGAGCTCCAGGAGCAACTGACAATGCTCCTCAAGGCAGAGTTTCCGCTCGTCGCCGGCCAACTCGACCAGCCGCACTGACCACGGCCTAATGGCCGTAGCTTTAGCCGATCGCGACTCGTCGGCGTGCGGCATGCGTCACTTTCGCGGTGCGCCGAAGGCTCAAAAGTCCAGGTAGTAGCCCCGAAGTGGCGATGGCCACATCGAGCCGGACCACGAGTCGATCACTTAAGCGATGGCCATTGGACCACGGCCACATCGCCCTGGGTGTGGACGTACTGGCCGCCAGCCCCTCCTCGGCGCGACCGCGGCCTGAGCACAAGCACATTCCGAGGCGGAACAAGAAGGTCGACGCGACCACGATGCCCAACGATCACGGTCACCAGGCGGCCCGGAAGTGCCCGGAACCGCCAGGTGTACGGAACACCTGTTCGATTCGGTAGATGATGTTCCGATCGGCGCGGTCACCGGGCATCGTCCCTGGTCAGTAGTCGTGCGGCGACCGGACGGATGGTGATTTCGGGACCCTGAACAAAGATCAAACGGTTCTTATTCTGGTGCGTTAGGTCCACCCCCATGACCTGCGCCTCTGCGTCGGTGGCTGCTGCTGCGGGACCCCCACACCCGGCTGGTGTGCACCCTGGTGTGCACGAACTGTCCGTGGGACTGCCGCAGCCCTCCGCTCGGCCACCTCCGCAGCCTTCGCCACCGTCACCTTGGTGTACGTCATCGCCGTGATATTGATGTTGCTGTGGTCCAGGCGTTCCGACACCTCCTTCAAGGTCTCGCCCGACTCCAGGCCGATGTTCGCGGAGGAATGCCGCAAATTTTTCAAGGGGATTCTGGGTAGGCCCGCATGCCGGGACAGCGTCGTGAACCGGGACGACATCAAGTTCGGATGCCACGCCGCGCCGTCCGCCTGCGTGAACACCAGCGGCGTCTCCGTCCAGCCCGGACCCATCGTCAGCTTCTGCGTGGACTGCCGCACATGCCATCGGCGCAGCGCCTCAACCGTCTCCTTGTCGAGGACACCAGTCCGGGCCGACTGCCGGGTCTTCGGCTTCGACCGCCGGGCCTTACCCCCGACAGTGACGATCGTCGCCCCCTGCTGCGACGGGATCGTGACCGTGCCGTCGGCCAGGTCGATGTACTCCCAGCGCAGCCCAACCAGTTCCCCACGGCGCAGACCCAGACAGGCCATCACTGCGAACGCTACCGACAGCGGATCGTTCTGACTCTCGCAGTAGTCGAGGAACCGACCGAGTTGGGCACCGGACCAGGCAAGTACCTCCGGGGTAGGCGGCATGGCCAGTTCCACGTCACTAGCCGGATTGAATTTGATCAACCGGCGTTTCCGGAGCACCGACAGTAGGGCACGTGCGGTCCGGTGGATGCTGTGCAGCGTGGCCTGACTGACCGTCCGCCTCCCGGCCGCGATCTTCGCCTTGTTCCCGGCAAGGATCGCGTTGTACATCCCTTCCAGGTGGGATGCGCGTAGGTCGCGGAGCGCGATGTGTCCAAGATGCGGGACCAAGTACAGGTCAATATGATCTTGATAGCCGTGGAGGGTACTTTCGGCTAGTCCTTTGAGCCTTTTCGCATCCATTACGATCTTGAACCCGTCGGCGACCCTCATCCCGGCATCCTCTGGCCGGACACCATCCCGAACGTCTAGCAGTGCCTCCGCGCGCCCCGCAGCCGCTTCCTTGGCCGTCGCTGCGGTACCAGACGCCTGCCGCCGGTCCCTCCACACGCCGCTCTTCGGATCGATTCCAGGGCCGATATCGGCACGCCACAGCCACGAGCCATGCCGCGGGTTCTCCCGTTTCGGGCACGCCGCGCCGTACTTCTTCCCGGTGGCGCTGTCACGGCATCCACAATTCCGGTACACGCCCGGATAGCGGTTCGCCTTGCCTGCCATGTCAGCCTGCCTGTCCTGGACGTGCCGCAGGAGGAAGAAACCCCCGCTTCCGGGTCTCCACCACCCACCCGCGTGCGGTGTGAATCGAGACGTCGGCTTCATCTGCGATTGATCGCGCTGGCGGATTCCCTCGGCTCAAAGCTTCACGGAGAATTTTCAAAGTTTGTTTTCCTAAATCCCCTCCTGTTCAAGGATGAAGACGGCCTGGGCGAACTCGCCGACCCGGCGTGGGCAGCCGCGGAAGCGGCTGAAGACGCGCCAGTTCTTCAGGACCGCGAAGCCACGCTCACCGGGTGCGCGGGTAGCCGCGAGGACACGGTTGCTCTCCTTGATGTCGTCGGGCAGCTCGCTGTTCGCGGGCTTCTTGCGGGGAACGAGGAGCAGGTCGCTCTCGCCGCCGACGTAGCCCTTGTCCGCGTAGAGGTAGATCGTCTTTTGCGCGGCAAAAGTCCGTCGCCCTGTAGAGTTTCAGATCGCGTGACATGTCGATCTTGGTTGACCAGTGAGTTCGTTGGTTGTCTCACGGAATGTCATTTGGCTTGAGTCTCAGTTCCGTGGCATTTCTTCAGGTTTCGCGCTTTCTGCGCCCGGGTCCGGTTCGCCGGCGGGCGGGCGACGTGCGAGGAGGACGGCGCGGTGGTCACAGCGGGAGACACCGCCGGGCGACCGGGTACTGGCTGGTCGACGTGGCGTCGCGGGCGGGAGGCGGTCCAGTGGGTGCGCTGCTGCCCGTGCCACGCTGAGCCCCCAAGCATGAGGACTACCTGCGGGCCTAGATCGCGCACCGATGAGTTTCTCGCGGCGCGCCGGTCTGTACGCCTGGGACCGACTCACGGAAGGCTGGCGCCATGCGGAAACTGATCTACGGCATGAACCTGACCCTGGACGGCTACATCGCGGCGGTCGGCGACGACATCGGCTGGAGCGGGCCGCCGAGCGACGAGCTGTTCCAGTGGTGGCTCGACCAGGAGCGGGCGAGCGGCCTGTCGCTGTATGGGCGCAAGCTGTGGGAGACGATGAGCTCCTACTGGCCGACCGGCGACCAGCAGCCCAACGCTGCCCCGGCGGAGATCGAGTTCGCGCAGAACTGGCGGGACACGCCGAAGGTGGTGTTCTCCTCGACGATCGACAAGGTCGACTGGAACACCCGCCTGGTCACCGGCGACGCGATCGCCGAGATCACCCGGCTCAAGGCCGAGGACGGCGGCCCGATGAGCATCGGCGGCGCAACGCTCGCCGGGGCGGCCATGCGGGCCGGGCTGATCGACGAGTACGCGCTGGCCACCTACCCGGTCCTGGTGGGCGGGGGCACGCCGTTCTTCACCGCGCTGGACAGCTGGGTGAACCTGAACCTGGTGGAGACGCAGACGTTTCCCGGCGGCGTGGTCCTGACCAGGTACGAGACGAGGCGCTGAGCGCTCGTCCGGGAGTCACGGGCCATATGTTCGGCGGGTGACACCGGAGGAACTACCCCTGGCTTTTCACGCGGGTCCGGTGACCGAGCGGCGAGCCAGAACAGAAAAGTGCTCCTGAACTGGGATGATGAGGATTGTCGAGGTCTTTGACAGATCCGCCGGGCCGCGGAGGCATACTTCGACAAGATCCACCACCACCGCCAGGTGCCGGGATGTCTTGTTGCCGGTGAAGTAGATCGCTCGTTCGTGGGATGTAATCGTCGTTCAGGTCGCGGGGTAATAGCGGCGTCTCGGGTCGCTGGGGCTGGTGCCGATCTCCCGGACGAGTCCGCGTTCGACGAGCCGGGCCAGCCGGGTGCGGGTGGCGCGGGTCGACAGGCCAATGGCTGCGGCGACTTCGCTGGTCAGGGCGCCGTTTTCGGTGAGGGTGTTGAGGATTGCCTGGTCGGTTTCATCCATGGTCGGCGCGGCGACGCGGGTGGTGAACAGCGTAACGCGGAATCGGATGCCGATCTCCTCGAGAAGCGGGGGCGGGAAGCCGGCGTCGAGGCAGGCGGCCGTCATCCGTTGGATGCCGCTTCCCCACTGCTCAATGAGCCCGAGGGTGTGGAAGACACGGCCGATCACCCGGTTACGCAGTTTGGACACCCCTCGGTGGAGGTCGTCGACGGTGAGGCCGAACGGCAGCAGGCCCGGGCTCTCGACTTCCAGCCGGTCGTCGAAGATGGCCACGCGTATCGGCGCGCCGTGCTGGCGGTAGTCGGCAT
Source organism: Candidatus Frankia meridionalis (assembly GCF_902812655.1). Lineage (GTDB taxonomy): Bacteria > Actinomycetota > Actinomycetes > Frankiales > Frankiaceae > Protofrankia > Protofrankia meridionalis. The sequence goes on from NZ_CADDZT010000031.1 coordinate 177,809, forward strand.
GGGCGACCGCGTTGATGACAGCCTCGCGCACCGCGACCGGCGGGATGCTCCACCGGTCGGCGTGACGGACGGGGCCGATCTCCACTCCGTGCAGACTGTGCTTCTGGATGAATCCGATAGCATCCTCGGTCGCCTGGGGCAGGTGCGACCGGATCTCGACCTGGTCCAGAAGGCGGCTCTTGTTCGTGCCGGCGAAACGCCCGGCTTGAATCCAGGCGTCAGGAAATAGTCGCGCCCTGTCATGTCCGAACAGCAGAACCCCGCCGACGGTCGGGACGGCGCGTCCTTGGTGGACCGTGAGCAGCCGCAGCGTCTCCAGGTCAGCCCGGCGCAGCTTCCGGACCGGCGCGAACGACTCGGAAGCGGCTCGGAAGTCCACCGCTTCCGAGTCCAGTTCCGGCAACGGCTGCTCGTCGTAGGCCTCGCCGCGC
>NZ_CADDZT010000031.1:178784-179299 GCF_902812655.1 Candidatus Frankia meridionalis
GCGCGGCGGTTGGTGGAACCGACCCGCACATATACCCCGGCGTCGAGACCCGTGCTGGCGAGGTAGCGCGGCCGGGTGGGGCTCGGGAAGACCTCAACCGCCACGACATGTGTGCCGCGCCAGGCGATGATCTCGATCTCGGGTACCAGGCGCGGGGCGATCTGATCGCTGATCACGTTTGCCAGCCGCTCTTCCAGATCCAACGGCTCGGCTACTCTGCATCGTTGCGGAGAGGGGCGACTCTCGACTACGCCGCTTCGACCGCCCCTGACCGTCAACCTCCCCGGACGGCTCCCGGGCCGGAGCGCCGCGCACGGTGCCTCTCTGTAGGTGGGCGTGGTCGGTCGCGGTCCGCTCCTGCGTCCACCCCACCTACCTCGTCGGCCGCCTCGGGCCACGCGCGGCGGACCGTAGTCGGGCTCGACGGGAAGAGCTAACGCTCTACGTTATACCGTACGACGTAGTAGTCTCTGTGCCATGGAGAACGATCTCAGCGCTCTCGGACGCTACGCCGG
>NZ_CADDZT010000031.1:179363-181682 GCF_902812655.1 Candidatus Frankia meridionalis
CCCGAAACACGGCTACGCGCTCACCAAAGACATCGAGGAGTTCGCCGGCGTGAGACTTCAGCCGGGCACGCTGTATGGAGCATTGAGCCGGCTCGAGCAGAGCGGCCTGATCGAGGCGCTCGAAGCCGACGGGCGACGGCTGCCCTACCGGCTCACCGACGTGGGGCGCGCTGCTCTGCACGCGCAGCTCGCCGCCCAGCGCCGCATCGCCGACGTCGGCCTGCGCCGGCTGTCCGCCGGATGGGCGGCATCGTGACCAGCGACATGCTGACGATCTATCCCCGGCTCGCAGCGCGATGGGGCTGGCGCATGGTCTTGGTGTCGGTGCTGTTCTGGACGCTGCTGTGGCCTGTGGGCACGATATGGCTGCTCGCCTCACTCGTCATTCGCCGCAGGGCCATCGACAAGAGCCCCGATGCCAGAACGGAGCGACGCGTCGAGCGTTTCCTGTCCTGGTACCCCGCCGACTGGCGGGCGCGCTACGGCGCGGAGTTTTCACAACTGCTGCGCGACACGATCGGCGACGGTCACGGCGGGGTGCGCCTGACCCTGAACGTCATGCGCGAGGCCAACGCCGCACGCGTCGCCTCGACGGGCGGCACGGCCGCGGCGGTCTGCTGGTCGCTGTGCTGGATCCCCCTGTTCCCTCAGGGCATCGTCCCGCTGGTCGTGAAGCTCGCCGGTACCCCCAGCCGCTCGTGGTTCCTGGCTCTGTACCTGCCTGCCTCCTACCAATGGCTCGTGATCGCCGTGATGGTCGGCATCGGGCTCACGATGCTGACCACGGCAGTACGGATCACGGCAATGCGCACGTCCGAATAGGTCCCCGTGTCGGCGAGCCGAAAGCACAGCCGCCCCGTGGTGGAAGGCGAGACGGGGCGCTTGAGCTTCCCAGCCGTTTCGCGTCGTCCGGCCCGTAGTGCCTCACGCCATGCCAATCAACCATGTCCGGCCTGGACCGACCTGGATCGCCCGCATGCCGGACATGTTTGGTGGCTTCCGTACCCCGCTCTCAGACGCCGGTGGCCGAGCGGCGCTACGGACCACGGCCTTCGGGGCCGGCTACGATCGGGGATCGTAGAAGGCGGCGCCGTGCGGCGGATCTGGTGAGGCGCGGGGAGGATCCGCCCACAACTTGAACATCATGTTGTCTCAAGATGCTTGAGAGGTTCCGCAGCTGGTCGCAGGCCCGCTGGAGACCAACTCCCGATGCTCCCCGTGGGCGCGACCCGCGCCAGCACCCGGGGCCGGCCACCCCGGAAACCGCCACTACCATCCCAGGGACGACGACCACGAGCCCCGTGACTACGGCCGATGGCGGGCCAGCCTGCTGCTCGATCTCGCGGAGATCCTTCGCCCACGCCGGCCCGTTCGGAGCCGCCTCACCTATCCGATCTCTGTCGCTTTCGATTCGTTCGAATTCTGGGTATGCTGGTGCGGGAGGTGGAAGATCATGGCCACTGGGGTGTCCGAGCGCACCGTTCTTCCCCCGGACGAGTCCCTCGACGACCTGGTCGCGTTCGTCGGGCGGATCAGCCGTACGGAGAACCACGCCGAACTGGTCGGACCCGACGGATCGCGCACCCTGCTTCCCTCAGCCGTCTACGAAGTGCTCCAGCATGTCGTGCTCGCGATGGCCCGCGGCCAGGCGGTCACCATCGCCCCGCACCACCAGCAGCTGACCACCCAGGAGGCGGCCGACATCCTCGGCGTCTCCCGCCCGACCCTGGTCAGGATGCTCGACGAGGGGCGGATTCCCTACACCCAGCCCGGTCGCCACCGCCGGATCCTGTTGCCCGACGTGCTGACATACCAGGAACGACGCCGAGCCGCGCGCGAAGCCGCCATGGACGAACTGGTCGCCCTCTCCGAGGAGTTCGACGGCTACCGCGCGACCGACAAGCCGTACCACCGAACACAAGCGCCATGACCTTCGCCGCACTGCTCGACACGTGCGTCCTGTTCCCCATGCACCTGCGCGACAGCCTGCTCCGCCTCGCGATCGCCGATCTCTACCGCCCCCTGTGGTCAGGGCACATACTGCGGGAACTCCAGGGCGCGCTCGTCCGCGAAGGCTCAGCGTCACCTGACCAAGCCGGCCGGACAATCGGGCTCATGCGCGAGCACTTCCCCGAGGCGGAGGTGCTCGGCTATGAGCTACTGATCCCGGCGATGGCCTGCCACGAGAAGGACCGCCATGTCCTCGCGGCTGCGGTCAAGGCCGGCGCCGGCCTGCTGGTCACCGACAACATCTCCGACTTCCCGGCCACGTCGGCCCTACCCCACGGGGTCGAGGTACTGACGGCAGACCAGTTCCTC
>NZ_CADDZT010000032.1:0-365 GCF_902812655.1 Candidatus Frankia meridionalis
GTTGCGCCCCGAGCGCGGGGAAGGAGCTGTCTGAAGGTAGGCCGGTAGCTCATTACACGTGCGTGCTGCACGGACGATGGAGGAGGCGGACCCTTGATCGTGAGGGCCGCTGGCGCTCCTGCGTCGCCCTACGGGGGGAGGCGCAAAGCCACTTCAAGGTGCGTTAGCTGAAGACTGTCGTGCTGAGCGTTGGAGAAAAGGCGGTGTGAGAGCCGTCAGGCGGGGCACAGGAAGGCGAACGCGAGTGAACCACTGCTGACGTGTCGTTAAAACGTGATGTGACATCAAAACCGGGGTCTCAAGATAACTTCGGGACGAGTCAGGCGGGTGCCCGTTTACTGGCCTGGCGGTGTCCGGCATGCAGG
>NZ_CADDZT010000032.1:671-1709 GCF_902812655.1 Candidatus Frankia meridionalis
GGGCTGCGGCGTCCGTGTGGAACGGGGGAAGGTGTGTGCCGATACAGACCGGCCCTGAGTGGCCGGGCGAGAGGGAGTGCGCGAGCCGGCTGAATCCGGGGAGCGTCGAGTACCGATGCGGCATGTGCTGGCGGACCGGCCCGTAGTAGTGGTGAAGCCTCTGTAATGGGGGCGGAGCGAAGGGGCCGGCTCATCCGTGATGTGTTCACGCGAGCAACCAGGCGTCAGCCTGGGAGGAGACAAGTGGACAGGTCGGGTCTGAAAAAGAAACCGTTTGCGATTTCCAAATGGCTCGTGTGGGAGGCGTATCGGCAGGTCCGACGGAACGACGGTGCTGCCGGGGTGGACGGGCAGTCCATCGAGGAATTCGAGAAGGATCTGAAGAACAATCTCTACAAGGTCTGGAACCGGATGTCCTCGGGAAGCTATTTCCCGCCCCCGGTGCGGGCCGTGGAGATCCCGAAGCCGCACGGCGGAGGGACGCGCGTCCTCGGAGTGCCTACTGTGGCTGACAGAATCGCCCAGACGGTGGTCGCCCTGGCGCTGGCACCCCGCACCGAGTCGATCTTTCATGACGACTCGTACGGGTACCGGCCAGGTCGCTCGGCGTTGATGGCGGTCGAGAAGTGCCGCGAGCGGTGCTGGAAGAGGGACTGGGTGGTGGACCTTGACGTCTCCCAGTTCTTCGACTCCGTAGACCATGATCTCGTGGTGAAGGCGGTTGAGGCGAACACCACTCCGGACCAGAAATGGGTGGTGCTCTACGTGCGGCGGTGGCTGAAAGCCCCGACAATATGGCCCGACGGCAGGATGGCCGAACGGGAACGCGGAACCCAGCAGGGGTCCGCGGTGTCGCCCGTGCTCGCTAACCTGTTCCTGCACTACGCCCTTGACTCCTGGCTGGGACGTGAGTTCCCGACCGTGGAGTTCGAGCGGTACGCCGACGACGCGGTGGTGCATTGTGTGACCGAACGACAGGCTCGGAAGGTTCGGGCCGCGCTGGCTGAGAGGATGGTGGCGGTCGGGCTGCGTCTGCAT
>NZ_CADDZT010000032.1:1954-3291 GCF_902812655.1 Candidatus Frankia meridionalis
CCCGACAAGACCCGGATCGTGTATTGCAAGGACGGCAACAGGCGTGGGCGTTCCGCTGACACGAAGTTCACCTTCCTGGGGTACACGTTCCGTGCGAGAGGTGCCCGGACCAGAGATGGGAAGAGCACCTTCACCAGCTTCCAGCCGGCGGTCAGCCGGGAAGCCCTCAAGAGAATGGGGGGCGAGGTCCGCCGCTGGCGGATTCACCTACGCACGACCGCGGACATCGCGGCACTCGCTGAGTGGATAAATCCAGTCGTTCGTGGCTGGATGAACTACTATGGCAGGTTCCACCGGTCCGAGCTGTATCGTCTCCTGCAACGGATCAACACCTACCTGGTGCGATGGGCCAGGAAGAAGTTCAAGCGGCTACGGTCATTCAAAAGGGCCAAGAGATGGTGGAACGAGCTGCTACGCAGGCAGCCCGGCCAGTTCGCCCACTGGGCGTGGGTCACCAGTTTCTGACGGACTGGATGAGAAGAGCGGAGTGACGGGAGACTGTGCGCCGTCTAACTCGGCGTCAGATCGCCCCCGCAGGGGGCAGAGGTTCGGAAGGAGGTGACCTCTGGGCCACCCGTCTTACCTGAACGGGAAACCGGGAGGGGACAAGAGCATGGCGGGAAAGCGCGGGGTGCCGAGAAGGCGCCGAAGGCACGGCCGTGCAAGGCCCGCGTGATACGGCGAAGGCCAGACTGCTTGAAGCCCAGTCTCCAGCGGTGCAAGCGTCACACCTCCCGACACGGCGTCTGATGTCGGGGCCGTCGGCATAGGAGCGATTCCGACTTTCGTCGCTCTGAACCCTTCCGGCCGGCGGGCGACGGGCAGCGAGCCTGCTCAAGGGGACGGACCGGGACGCCTACGTCACGCTCGACACGTCTGGCGCATGAGGAATTCGGGATGGCCTACGGGGCGCGAGCCCTATGGTCACGGAGGGTCCGTAGTAGTCGCAGGAGTCACGCCCTGCCACGGAGGACGGGAGAGCCGTCTACATCGGGCGAAGGGACCCAGGTGCTGAGATCAACAAGGACGGTGAGGTACGCGAGATGCGAGACGCCGCAACCGTACTGGAGATCATTCGTGAACGCGGCAGGAGAGGACTGCCGTTGGAACGGGTCTACCGGTGCCTGTTCAACCCGGACCTGTTCCTGCTTGCCTATGGGAAGATCTACCGCAACAAGGGGGCGATGACCGCCGGGGCGACCAGCGAGACCGTGGACGGCATGAATCTCGGCACGATCGAGACCATCATCGAGACGCTCCGACAGGAGCGCTACCGATGGACTCCAGTACGGCGCACCTACATCGAGAAGAAGAACTCGGTGAAAAAGCGCCCGCTA
>NZ_CADDZT010000032.1:3665-5317 GCF_902812655.1 Candidatus Frankia meridionalis
ACTTGGTCGGACAAACTGCTGCAAGAGGTACTGCGCCTGATCCTGGAGGCGTACTACGAGCCGCAGTTCTCCGACCGCTCCCACGGGTTCCGCCCAGGCCGCGGCTGTCACACCGCCTTGCAGGAGATCAATCACCAATGGCACGGGACGGTGTGGTTCATCGAGGGCGACATCACCGACTGTTTCGGGTCCTTGGACCATTCGATCATGAGATCGATCCTGGCTGAGAAGATCCACGATGGTCGGTTCCTGCGCCTGATCGCTGGGCTGCTCCAGGCTGGATATCTGGAGGACTGGCGCTACCACGCGACGCTGAGCGGCTGTCCGCAAGGCAGTGTGGTTTCGCCCGTTTTATCCAATATCTACCTGGATCGGCTGGACAGGTTCATCGAGCAGACTCTCGTACCTGCCCATAACCGGGGAGCACGACGCACGCCCTATCGGCCCTATATGCGGTTGTGGCAACGCGCCTCCAGGCTGGAGAAGGCAGGAGACCGTGAGGCAGGTGAGGCACTGCGCAAGCAGATGAAAGCCATGCCCTCCCGCGATCCTGGCGATCCCTCCTACCGGCGGCTGCGCTACTGCCGTTATGCCGATGACTGGCTGCTGGGCTTCACCGGCCCCCGGCAGGAAGCCGAGGAGATCAAGGATGAGATCGGGCGGTTCCTGCGTGAGGATCTTGCGATGGAACTGTCCCCGACCAAAACCCTGATCACACACGGGCGGACGCAGGCCGCCCGGTTCCTGGGCTATGAGATTGTGGTGTTACAGGCCGACCACAAGCGTGATCGGCGTGGTCACCGCAGCATCAACGCGGCGATCGGGCTGACAGTGCCGGTCGATGTCATCCGTGCCACGTGCACGCCCTACCTGCACCACGGCAGGCCGATCCGGCGGACCGAACGTATCGTCAATACTGATTTGAGTATCATGGCGCAGTTCCAGGCCGAGTTTCGGGGTGTCGCGGAGTACTACCGGCTGGCGTTCAACCGTCATCGGCTCGGCTATCTGAAGTACGTCATGGAACGGTCGTTGACCAAGACCCTGGCCCGTAAGTATCGGATCACGGTCCCGAAGGTCTACCGCCGTTACCGAGCCGTCCTCGACACCGAGCACGGTCCACGTCGTGGCCTTCAGGTCACCGTGCACCGTGATGGCGGACGACCGCCACTGGTCGCTCAATGGGGCGGTATCAGTTTGGCACGGGACACCACGCCACGGCCTCTCAATGACAGGCCGCCACGCATATGGAATGGGCGTCGGTCAGAGCTTGTCCAACGGCTCCTGGCCGAGGTCTGCGAACTATGCGGCTCCACGGAACAGGTCGAAGTGCACCATATTAGGGCGCTCAAAGACCTCAATCCCAAGGGGCGGAAACAACAACCTGAATGGGTCACGCGTATGGCCTCCCGCCACCGCAAGACCCTCGTCGTTTGCCGCGACTGCCATGTGGACATCCACGCTGGACGTCCCACACGCAGACCACGATGAGCACTGGAGAGCCAGCTGCTACGGAAATCGGGCATGGCTGGTTCGGAGGGGGGCCGTCGGAAAAGGGCCAGGCCAACTGGCACCTCGTCGGCGGCCTACCCTACGTCACGCTCCGTTCTGTGGGAGCCCGGGGGTGAGATTCCCCCGGGCTACCCGGCGTT
>NZ_CADDZT010000033.1:0-4691 GCF_902812655.1 Candidatus Frankia meridionalis
CTGGCCCGCCTGGGGCCATCGGAAGATCTACGGGCTGATGCGGGCCGACGGACACACCGTGTCGTGTTCCTCTGTCCAGCGGGCGATGCGCCGCCGGGATTTGCTGCAACCCGTCGACTACACCGGGGAACGCCGCGAGCTGGCCAAGGCTCGCAAGGCGGCGTTCGCCGACCCTCCCACCGGGGCGAACCAGGTCTGGCAGCTCGACTTCTCCGAGTATGAGACGACCATGGGCGGGACCTGGCGGCTGGCCGGGATGTGTGACTACTACTCGAAGTACGAGTACGGCTGGCATATCGGGCCGAGCTGCACCGGCACGGATGCGATCACCGCCGTGCAGGTCGCGATCACCGAGGCGGAACGGCTCGCCGGCGGCCGTCCGCTGGCTGACCAGCTCCTCGACCCGGCCACTGACGACATCAAGAAGATCAAACTCGTTACCGACAGCGGCGCCGCGTTCAAAGGTTCGGCGTTCGCGGCGTTCATCGCGTCCCGTCCCGAGCTGCTCCACATCCGCACCAGACGGCGCAGCCCCGGCCAGAACGGGGTCCGGGGCGCGCGTTCGGGTCGCTCAAATACGAGCACCTGTACCGCATGGAGATCGAAACCCTGGACGATCTCGCCCGAGAAGCCGAGGCCTACCGGCAGATCTTCAACCACATCCGACCACACGAGGCCCTCGGCCTGCACCGGCCGATCGAGGTCCACAACGATCCCGCCCGCAAACCCCCAACCATGATCGGGAACACCCAACCTTCAGGCCGAGATTTCTGAGCCATGATCTTGACGCGGGACACGAATGTGATGCAGAAGCTCATGGCACGCAACCGTGCCCAGGTGATCACGAACGCGTAAGCACGTTCTGCTCTGACTTGGTCGACGACCTGAGCCCAGGCGTTAGCGGCCGAGATCCGGCGCCGCCGACGCGTGTGTCGAACGGGATCCCTGGCGTGGCTCCGGTCTGGTGGCGGTGCAGCGTCAGGCTGATTGCTCGGTGCCCAAGAGCGCGAGGGCGTTGCTGATGCCCTGATCGAGGACCTTGTCGGCGAGCGGCCGGTCGGCCAGGGCGCGGGAGAGCTGCAGCGTTCCGGCCAGCAGGGCGAGAAGGCTGAGCGCCTTCACGCGTGCCGAGGATGGATCGCCGGGTGCCATGCGGGCGGCGATGCCCTCGATGAGGACCAGCACACCGTCGGTGTACGCCTGCCTGGTCGGGTCCGCGCAGCGCCCGATCTCGTCGAGCAGGGCGGCATTGGGGCAACCGTCGCCGGGGCTGTCGCGGTGCTGGGTTGACAGGTACCCCCGCACGATCTGCTCGAGTCCGGCGCGACCGGGCGCCGCAAGGGCCACGACGCTCGCGCTCTGTGCCTGCAACTGGTCGGCGACCGCAGCGGCGACCAGGTCCTCCTTGGATGCGAAGTGGGCATAGAAGGCGCCGTTGGTCAGCCCCGCGTCCGCCAGCAGCGCGGCGACCCCCGAGCCATGCCATCTCGTCTGAAACGGCGACCGACCGCCTCGCCACTGGCCGACCCAGCTGATCAGGCGCCGAGATGGCGGCGGAGCCACGCACCCATCTGCTGGATCGCCTGGTCCACCTCGGGTACACGTCCCGCGGCCAGGATGAACGAATGCTGTCCCTCGGGCATGGGGTGGACCTCGGAGGTGACCTTGAAGTCCGCGAGCCGGCGCCCGAACTCGGCGCCGTCGCCGGCAAGGGTCTCATACTCGCCGTAGTAGACAGTGGTGGGCGGCAGGCCGGTCAGATCGGCGTTGACAAGGCTGATCTGGGGGTCGGCGAAGTCCACGGCGGGGTCTTGCAGCCAGGCTCCTCGGAAGAGTTCGAGCGTGCCCCTGCTGAGCATCTTGTCGGTTTCCTCGTTCTTGTCCACCGCCGGGTTCTGGATGGTGAGGTCGGTCCACGGGGAGATGCTGACGATCGCGCCGGGGGTGGGCTCGCCGCCCGCGAGCAAGCGCAGCGGCAACATGACCGCGAGGGTGCCGCCGATCGAGTGGCCCGTGCTGCCGATATTCCGCGGCTGATAGCCCTGCGAGACCAGCCACCGGTAGGCCGTCTCGGCGTCGTCGAGCTGCGCCGGGTGGGGGTGTTCGGGCGCCAGGCGGAAGTCCACGACGAGGGAGCGGGCGCCAGCCGCCTTCGCGATGTGGCCGGCGGCCTTGCGGTCGGAGTGCATCGAGGCGGTGACCGACCCGCCGAAGTGGAAGTGGAGCAGCGCTCGATCGGGGTCGGCGTCCTCGGGGATGGCCCAGAGGGCGGGGACGCCGCCGGCGTCCACTTCGGCGTAGGTGACGCCTTCGGGCTCGGTTGACGCCCGATGGTGCGTCTCGACGATGTCGCGCACGATGGCCAGGTCCAGGCCCGGTGTCGACGACTTCACGCTCACGCTTTCAAGAAACTGCGCGAACTGCTGTGCCTCTGGGCTTACTCCCATGGTGACGCTCCTTCTCAGGTCAGCGCTGCGCCCGCTTCTCGCGCAGTCAGGCCGGTGTGCCGATGGCGACGTCAGCCGGGAAGCCGGTTGAGCTTGCGGATCTGCTTGTCGAAGACCCGGGCGGGGGCGACGCGGCGCAGCATCCGGATGCGTGCGGCGGTCGGGCCGGCGGGGTAGCGCAGCTTCGGCTTCGGGTCGGTGGCCGCCGCGACGATCGCCTTGGCAACCATGGCGGGCTCGTCGCCGCCCTTCAGCCCCTCCGCCAGCACCTCCTCGAAGATGCGCCCTTGCTGGGCGTAGGCCGGCAGGGGGGTGTCGCCCCGCACCACGCTCCCCTCGAACGGGGTGCTGGTGGGGGCGGGCTCGACAAGCAGCACCCGCACGCCGTGCTCGCGGACCTCGTGGTCCACGGACTCGGAGTAGCCCTCGACTGCGTGCTTGGACGCGACATAGACGGCCATGTGGGGCTGCGGGGCGAAGCCCGCTACGGACGAGACGTTGAGGATCCGCCCGTTGCCCTGTGCCCGCATGTGCGGTAGGACGGCCCTCATCATCCGGATGACGCCGAAGACGTTGACGTCGAACACCTTCTGGTCCTGCGCAAGGGAGAATTCCTCGGCGGCACCTGCCGACCCGATGCCGGCGTTGTTGACCAGGACGTCGATCCGCCCGAAGCGGTCGATCACCTGCTTGACCGCGGCGGTGACCGACTCGTCGCTGGTCACGTCGAGGTCGAGGAACGTCACGCCGTCTTGAGGGGACAGGCCGCGCGTGTGCCGGCTCGTTCCGGTCACCTCGAAGCCCGCCTGGGCGAGCGCGAGTGAGGCTGCCTTGCCGATGCCGGAGGACGCGCCCGTGACGAGCGCTACCGGCCGGGTTGTCGCCATCGTGGACTCCCGGTCTCTTTAGATTATGATCGTTTACCTTACGATCGTAATCGTATATGCCGGACGCGGCGGACGGCAAGTAGTCGACCGCGCGACGCGGAGGCGCTGACGGTCCCACGCTTCGCCCCGCGGGACGTACCCGACGACTTCGAGATCGTCCTGCGCAGGCACGACGGGCGCGACCTGCTCATCGAAGGGGCGCCGATCACCAGCACCGCGATGTCGATCGTGCCGCCGAACGACCTCTACCACGGGGCATCTCCCGTGACGACGACCTGTACAGCTGCACGATGTCGCCGTCACGTGTCCGTCTCGACGGTGTGGACGGCGTCGGTCACCTGGAACTGTCGATGCTGAACCAGCTCGTCGCCGGTTAGCCGTACGCCCACCGCGCGACGAGGCGGCCCGGTGCCCGCGACCTGAAGTCGCGGGCACCGAACCGCTGCTTCAGGCCGCGCATGAGGTCACCTACGCGAAGAGGACACAGCTCGAGCTCCAGGGCGGGCGAGGTCGTCCGCTCCGACCGGAGGCGCCGTCCCCGAGTCTTTCGGGCCGCCTCCCCTGAACGCCGACACGCGTCTGGATCCTGCCGGCGCCGGGGTCAGACGCCGACAGGACGCTTGGACGCGGACCACGGCCGCCGAGCCCAGGAGGACCGCCGCCTGGCAGAGCCCGGAGAAGAAACGTCAGGCGCGGCTACGCAGTGGCCGGCTCAGACAGGCCATCGTGTCCCGCCACATCGCGTCGTGGTCCATCGGTGTACGCGCGTGGTCCTCGGACATCTCACGATATGCCCGGTAGAGGTTGCCGACCAGGCACTCGGCGTCGTGCCTGCGCGCGAACTCGCCGAGGTCGGCGGCACGCGCGGCCTCCAGTTCACCGGGTTGGTAGCGAGTCTCGAAGCGCGCCAGAAAGGCCTTCTCCTTTCCCACCGGCGACCGGCCGGCCGAGCGGCCGTTCACCAGCAACTCGACCTCGTCGGCGTCGGAATAGTGCTCAGTGACCGCTTGCCACCGCACGTCGATGCGCGTCGCGAACGTCTCGGAGCCGACGAGGATGCGGTTGGGAAACAGCTCGCGATCCAGGGCGTAGCGAGAATCGCCGTAGTTCAACCCGGTGACGTCGAGGACGGAAGCGGATTCCTCGGTGGCCTGTGTGACCAGGTCGTGACCGACGGCCGCGCTCCGGACGTGCCTCACCTGCGCGCGATCGAGTCGTAGCGACGTAGCGCCTTCTTGTGCGACGCCAGGGCACGCCGTCGCTCGTCACCCAGACCCACGGTAAGGTTCACCGCCATCGGCAACAGCACCTGTGCCACCGGGTCGTCGAACCCGGCGAAATGCTCGGCAAGTTCTAA
>NZ_CADDZT010000033.1:5252-11061 GCF_902812655.1 Candidatus Frankia meridionalis
GGTGACCCGGTGGACCCCGTAGAACTGCGCGAGCACGGCATGAGGCAGCTGGAAACGCAGCACAACCAGGGTGACCAGCAGCCGATCGAGGAACACCAGCGTGTGGTGGGGGCCGGCACCGGGCGCGCGCCGGCGGTCGCCACCGCGGCGTTCGCGTAGCTCGGACTCACCGCGGGCAGTCCACGGCCCGGCTAACTCCTCGATCAGATCCCCGAGACGTGCACGGGACAGGCCGCAGCACGCAGGATGAGACAGGGCCGCACGGGCCGAGGAAGGCGTCATAACCCACTCAACCCGTGCGGCCCCTCACCTCACACCCCGACCATCACCGCTATCGCGAACCAAGTCGTTAGAGATTTTCATGATCAAAATGGGCGGTGGAGGTACGTCAACATTGTTGATTATCTTGGGAGCGCATAGGCACGAGAATCTGGTATGCCTGCCGAGTCCTCGGTCTCGGCAGGTTCCATCGGAATGGTCGAATGACAGGTGTTCGTGCGGTCCGGCCGCCGGTTCCGGTCCCGGCGAACTGACGTCGTCGTTTAGGTTCCCGGACAGTGGGTCGGTGGCAGCGCTATACGTGGACGCCGAAGTCGCGGGCGATGCCGGCAAGCCCATCCGCGTAGCCCTGACCGATAGAGCGAAGGCGCCATCCTCCATCGCGCCGATACAACTCGGCGAGCAGCACAGCACGTTCCACCCCGAGACGAGGGAGCGCGAACCTGACGGGTGCAGCCAGGTTCGGCTGCCCGCCTGCATCAGGGCTGACGTCCGAGCGGTCAGCACGCAGATGCAGTCCATCGACTCCGCTGAAGTCCGACTGATCGATACTCGCAGCAATGACGATCCGGACGACCGTCAGCGGCAGCGCCGCAAGGTCGATGGTCAGCTGTTCGTGGACCTCGTCGCTGAGGCCGATCGTCTGCTCACCGTGATGAACGACGGTACGGTCCGGAGTCGCACGCTGGTTGTAGAAGACGAAGTCAGCCTCAGAGCGGATCTTCCCGGAGTCTGCGAGAAGCAGCACAGAAGCGTCAACGTCGAACTTCCCGGCGGGATCGCGCCAGCCGACGGCGATGTTCCATCGGCCGCCGGCTAGCGGCGTGTTCTGCCCGGCGATCAGGGACCTCACCGTGAGCTGCGGAATGAGCTGCGCCAGGTCCTCGCTGTCGACGACCGTCGTGTCGATCTCGGGCTCCGGTTCGGGGCCGTCCGTCGCCGATATCTGGCGGGGCGCGAGCTGCTTTCGGCAACGAGTGAGCCGCTTGGCCAGCTTCTCCCGCATCGAATCCAACGGGATCGGCATGCCGAGCGCCAGGGTCAGAACGTGGGCGGCCTCGTCCCACTCGCCGTCCTTGACGAGTCGCACACTGAGCCGGTCGACTGCCTTGACCGACGGGTAACCCGTACGCACCGCATCACGCAGGGTCTGCAGCGCGAGTGCATGCGAACCGTCGCGTTCCTCTTCGAGCCCGGTCTCGCTCAGGAACCAACCAAGACTCTCCCGATCACCGAGCCGTGCCAGCAGGGCGGGAAGCTCGGCCCGGTACCGCGCGCCGTCTGCCGGGGGCATGCCGCCCCACCGGTCCCGGCCGTCCGCGACAGACAGCAGCCGACCCAGGTAGTCCCCCCGCACGCTCAGCGGGATGCGTTCGGTCAGCATGAGAGACCGTCGACGGTGATGCCGTAGGTGGCGTACTCCAGCGCCTCGGCGAACATCGCCTCGAGGCCCGCTTTCGTCTCGGGGCTACGGTCGTACTCCTCCTCGGCCCAGTCGTAGCGTCGCTGTGCACAGTCAAGAAGCATCGGCCCGGCAGCCGGATCCACCGACCCCCGCCGCGCCGCCCGCCTGTCCACCTCCGGGTCTGGCTGCGCAGCCGCCCCCATACGATCTAACAAGCCCACCGTTACCTCCGAACTGCGTGATCCACCAGCCAGATACCTGGCGGACGGACCGCAAGCCTGCCAGCCGCCGTCACACCATCCACCGCCAAGCGCAAGACGCCAGGCCCTGTCCACCTCGACAACACAGCCGAACACGAAGCAGGACAACAGGCCTGCACTTGCTGACAGACGATGCGGCAGGCAACGCCGATGGACCGGCTTCAGTCGGGAAGCCACATGCCCTGCTCCATCATCACGACGACGGCGGAGAACAGCGCCTGGCAGTCGTCCGGCTCGGGAACGGTCCCCCGTACCCGCGCGCTGGCGCGCCAGCGCATCCACCAGCGCCCGGGCAGCGGTCAACCCCTCGACCGACAATCGGTGCCCGAACGGTTCCGGGCCGCGGTCGGTCCACTCCCGCGGCAGGGTCACACTCCGCGAGGCACCATCCGCACAGACGAAGACCACTGCTCCCGCCCGTCGTTTCGTGAACAGAATCTCCATCCGCTGGCCCACCAGCGGATGGAACGGATGCGTGACCACGAGAAAACCCAAAGATTCTTCGGCCTGTGCGGCCCTATGCAATGACTGTGCCTATCCCCAGTCATGTACCAGCCATGTCCCAGGTTCACCCTTCAGTACGGAGACCTACGAAAACTCCTCAACGCAGCGTCCCTGCCCGCCGACATAGAGATATACCGGACAACTCATTCGTCCTCCCACCCCATGACGACCCTTCCTTTCAGACAGTGACCTTCAGGTCTGCTGTCCACGGAAACGGGATCGCTTCAGTTCCACGAGCAGTGCGGACGGCGGATGCAGGGCAACTGGAACCACGGGCATGCGCACTACCGCTGCCGCTACCCGCAGGAATACGCCGTGGCCAACCGCATCGACCATCCTTTGGCCGTCTACGTCCGCGAAGACACCATCACCCCCGCCCTCGACGCCTGGCTCGCCGCTGCCTTCGCCCCCAGCCACATCGAGGCCACCCTGACCGCCCTCAACCACACCCAACCCGACACCACTCCCCCGAGCGACCCCCTACGGCAGGCCATCGCAGACTGCGACCGCAAACTCGCCCGTCACCGCGCCGCCCTCGAAGCCGGCGCCGACCCCGCCATCGTCACGAACTGGATCGCTGAAGTCCAAGCCGAACGCGCCACCGCCGTCGCGGCGATCGGCCGCCGAGGCACAGCAACCCCGCCACAGACCCGGCTCACCCGGCAACAGATCAGAGATCTCGTCGATGGCCTCGGCGGACTCCTCGCAATCCCGCACAAGGCAGATCCGGCCGACAAGGCCGAGGTCTACCACGAACTCGGCCTGAAGTTGACCTACGACCACAAAACAGAAACGATCATGGCGGAAGCCATGCCGAGATCATCGGTGTGCGTAGTGTCTGTGTCCGAGGGGGGACTCGAACCATTACCCCACGGCCCCTCGTCCTCGCCACCGAGCTTCCCCTCCCCCAACAATGAGCCACCAGCAACTTTCCGCAGACCTGATGGAAGGCCACGGAGGTGTCCGGAGCTCTACTGTTCGCTTCGAAGGTTGCGGACGGGACACATCAGACCGGGCGTACCGGCGAACTTTCGGTCCACCGTCACCAGCTCGGCGCCCAACACCTCCGCCAGCGCGACGTACGCAGCGTCATACGGCCACATGTTGTGCCGAAGCGCCCAGATCCGCGAGAGCAGCGGCACATGGTCGAAACGCCTCAGCGGCATGCGACCGAGCAGATCCAGGGCACGTGCCCCTTCGTCCGCAGGCAGCTTTCCCCCGCGTACCAGGCCTCGCAACGTCGAGGCGCATTCGAGATCGACGGCGTGCGGTGCGGCCAGCCGCTCACCGAAAGCGAGCGCACGCACCTTCTCCGCAACAGGGTCCGAACCAACCAGGAACTCGACCAGGGCGGAGGTGTCCAGAACAATCACGCGTGGGAATCGCGCATCTCGGCGACGGCGTCCACCACGTCGGCGACGGTCACCGCGCCCCGAGCCGCGATGGAACGCGCCTGCTCGGCGGCCTCCTCAGCGGTCAGCATGACCGCCTCCCCCTCCAGCAGATGACGGACATAGGCTTGTAGAGACTGCCCGGCTCGGACAGCCCGCACCTTCAGGACGGTGACGGTCTCCTCGGAGACCTCGCGAACATGAATGGTAGCCATGCAAGCATCCTAGTCCCACAGCCAACACCTCACCTGAACAGTCTCGACCTGGGCGCCCCCCGTGAAGATCTGACCGGAGAGCCCCGACCGCGGCGTTGCGTTCCAACCCCCGGCCCCGATACCCCTCGTCCGGTTGCCCGTCGGGCCGCAGCCCCGCCAGCACACGCACGAACATCTCCGCGAACTCAGCGTAGTCGCCGCGAACCGTGCCGCCACCGGCCCGTCCGCCCGGTGGACCGCATACGCCCCCAGCGCCTACTTCAACGCCTCCCCGCCGTCGAACAGGCCGACACCGAGGCCGGACAGGAACTCGATCCAGTCCCGCAGCACCCGCGCGTAGGCCGCCCACGTCACGCTCGCCGGCGCCCCACTCGATGGCAGCTCCCGCAGCTCCCGCAGCCACCGGTTCACCACGGCCGCCGGCCGCGTCACCCCACCGTCGTCGTCGAACCGCAGTGAAGCGATCCCGTTTCCGTGGACAGCAGACCTGAAGGTCACTGTCTGAAAGGAAGGGCCGTCATGGGGTCGACTCCCCGGAAGTACACGCAGGAGTACAAAGACGAGGCGGTAAAATTGGCGCTCGACTCCGACCGGTCGTTAGCCGAGATCGCGAAGAGTCTGGGTATCAATGAATCAACCTTGGGGAACTGGGTGACGAAGGCGAAAAAGGGCTCTTCGTAGTTGGCCTGCGGCCGTGTTTGAAGGATGACGCCGGGTATCGACGGTGTTGTGACGGTGTGTGACCGGCGTGGCGTCCGGGAAAGGAACGCACCCGCCCTCTGGAAAGATCGCGACTTGTTGAAGGTCCGTGATCGCCAAAGAACGGGTGCGTCTTGCAGGGTACGGGGTGTGCGGTGGCCGGGCTGCTGGGGCTCGACGGTTTCGAGGTCGAGCTGGTCGAGCGGGAGGCGGACGGGTCGGTCTCGGTGCATGTGGTCGCCGCGCCGGGGACCGTGGTGTGCCACCCGCGGTGCCAGGCCGTGGCGTCGCGGGTGTGGACGCGGGTCGGGCACACGGTGCGCCACCTGGCGTTGGCGCCGATGCGGGTGACCTGGCACAAGCGCGTGATGGCCTGCGACGCCGGCTGCGGGCAGGGCCGGTTCCTCGAGGACGTTGCGCTGGCGGCGCGCGGTGGGCGGGTCTCGCTGGGTGCCCTCGACCTGGTCGGCCACCTCGTCGGTGACGGGCTCGTCGCGGTCGACACGGCCGCCGGCTGGGCCGGGGTCGCCTGGCACACCGCGCACGGCGGCTTCACCCGCCTCGCCGGGCGGGCCGGGATCGTCGCGGCCGACCCGGCCGTGGTGACCGAGGCGCTGGCCGGCGACGACGAGCTCACCGACGAGGCCACGCTGACCGGCGGCCCGGACACCGGCGGCCCGGACACGACCGAGGCCGTCGAGCCGGTGGTGGTCGACCCGGAGCTGGTGCGCACGTTGCGCGCGGTGCTCGGCCCGATGCCGCTGGTCCGGGTCCTCGGGATCGACGACCAGCGGCGCGGTGCCCGCCGCTTCCACAAGGACCCGGCCAGCGGCGCCTGGGTCGCCGACACCGACTGCTGGCAGACGGTGTTCATCGACACGGCCGGCGGGCACGGCCTGCTCGGCCTGGTCGAGGGCCGGCGCAAGGCCCCGGCCGTCGCCTGGATCCTCGCCCTGCCCGAACAGGTCCGTGCCGGGATCGAGGTGGTCACGATGGACCTCTCGCCCGTCTACCGGGCCGTGGCCCGCGAGGCCCTCCCGCATGCCCTGGTCTGCG
>NZ_CADDZT010000034.1:0-1556 GCF_902812655.1 Candidatus Frankia meridionalis
CCTCACAGCACCACCGGTCGGGGTAAGCGCACGCCAGGTCAAGCGCCGGGCATGCCTCGACATCGAGCAGGTCGGTGACCAGGGCGAACACCTCCGAACCGCCCAGACAGGGCTCTTCGCAGGACGAGTTCGCCTGCCCCGAGGACTGGCACCGGATCGAATCTGTGCTGCTCTGCGTGACGGATCAGGGTAGGAAGCCCGCGCGTCTGGCCGCTACGACCGTCTCTGCCCGACCGTGGGTGCCGAGCTTGCCCATGGCGTTGCGCAGGTAGCTCTTCACTGTCTCGGGCCGCAGGCCCAGACGGCGTCCCACCTCGGCGTTGGCGCATCCCACCGCGACCAGGGCCAGCACGTCCAGCTCTCGGGGCGACAGTGGGTTGCCGCGGGCGGGGCGACCGGCGGGCCGGGTAAGCCGGTCGCAGACCAGTTGGAGACGCCGGCGCAGGGCTGGGTCGGTGATCTCCTGGGCGATCGAGCGCAGTTCCGCGTAGGCCTCGCGGACCTCCTCCCGCTCTGGCGCGACGGGAGCCTCGCGGGCGGCCCGGGTGATCGCGGCCGTCTCCAGCTCCGCCAGACGCCGCTCAACCTCCGACCGTGCGGTCAGCTTGACGCCTACCCCGATCGCGATCTGGTTCATCGTGTCCAGCACCCGGCCGCCCAGCGGCCGTGGCTCGCGGATACCGCCGTACAGGACGCTGAACACCGATTCGCCCACGAGCACCGGCACCGCCGCGATCGCCCGCAGGCCCTCGGCGGTCACCGGCTTGTCGTACTCGTGGCTGATGCGTAAGTCGGCGGCGTAGTCGTCCACGCTGCCGGGCCTGGCCGCGAGCAGCACGCGCCCGCCCAGGCCGTTGCCGGCGCTGACGACCAAGCCGGGGAGCGCATCGGTCCAGGTCCCGGTGAACTCGGTGAGTCGCAGGCCCCGACCCCCGGGTGATACCTCGCCGCCGAACGCCACCGGCAACCCGGTCACTCGTCGCATTCGTCCCAGTGCGACACGCAGCAGCTCGCGGTGTTCCTGGGCCTGGATACCGGCCGGCCGATGTGTTACCGCCATGCCACCAGAATGTGACGCAGACCGCCATCGGTGGCTACCCCTGAACGGGGGTGGCGGGCTTCCGGACTCACCCGGATGCTGCTGCGCATGGCTGTCTCACTGCTGTCCTACGCGTCCGGCGTCTGCGTGGTGCCGCTGCTGGGCGAGACGATCGGGGAGAACCTGGAACGCGCCGCGGCCCGGTACGCCAGCCGGGAGGCACTGGTCGACGTGGCCACCGGCCGGCGTTGGACCTACGCCGAATTCGACGCCGCCGTGAACGAGGTGGCCCTCGGGCTGCTGGCGACGGGCATCGCGAAGGGTGACCGGATCGGCATCTGGGCGCCCAACTGCGCCGAGTGGGTGCTGACCCAGTTCGCCACCGCGAAGATCGGGGCGATCCTGGTCAACGTCAACCCCGCCTACCGCACCCACGAGTTGGGCTACGTCGTCCGTCAGTCCGGGACGCGCCTGCTGGTCAGCGCGGTCGCCCACCGCACCAGTGACTACCGGGCGA
>NZ_CADDZT010000034.1:2054-12274 GCF_902812655.1 Candidatus Frankia meridionalis
GGGGTGGGACGAGCTGGTCGCGGCCGGTCGCCGCATCGACGTCGCCCAGTTGCGCGAACGGGCGGCCACGCTGGCCTTTGACGACCCGATCAACATTCAGTACACCTCGGGCACCACCGGTTTTCCCAAGGGTGCCGCGCTGTCCCATCACAACATCCTCAACAACGGCTACTTCGTCGCCGAGGGCGTCGGCTACACCGAGAACGACCGGGTCTGCCTGCCGGTGCCGCTCTATCACTGCTTCGGCATGGTGATGGGCAACCTGGCTGCGATCTCGCACGGCGCGTGCGTGGTGCTCCCGGCGCCCGGGTTCGACCCCGAGGCCACGCTGGCGGCGGTGCAGGCCGAGCGCTGCACCTCGCTGTACGGCGTGCCGACGATGTTCATCGCGGAATTGGGCCACCCGCGGTTCGGCGACTTCGACCTGTCCAGCCTGCGTACCGGAATCATGGCCGGGGCGCCCTGCCCGGTGGAGGTGATGAAGCGCGTCGTCGGCGAGATGAACATGGGCGAGGTGGCGATCTGCTACGGCATGACCGAGACCTCCCCGGTGTCCACGATGACCCGCCGCACCGACGGCCTGGTCCAGCGCACCGAGACGGTCGGCCAGGTCATGCCGCACCTGGAGGTGAAGATCGTCGATCCGGATACCGGCCAGGTAGCGGGCCGTGGCGAGCCGGGTGAACTGTGCACCCGCGGCTACTCGGTGATGCTCGGCTACTGGGACGAGCCGGAGAAGACCGCCGAAGCGGTGGACGCGGCCCGGTGGATGCACACCGGCGACCTGGCCACCATGAACCCCGAGGGCTACGTCAACATCGTCGGCCGGATCAAGGACATGGTGATCAGGGGTGGCGAGAACGTCTACCCCAGGGAAATCGAGGAATACCTCTACACCCACCCCGACATCGCCGACGTCCAGGTGATCGGCGTCCCCGACGTCAAGTACGGCGAGGAGTTGATGGCCTGGATCGTGATGCGTCCCGGCGCCGAGCCGCTCACCGCCGAGCAGCTCCGGGAGTTCTGCGCGGGCAGCCTGGCCCACTACAAGGTCCCGCGGTACACCCACGTAGTCAACGGGTTCCCGATGACCATCACCGGCAAGATCCGCAAAGTGGAGATGCGCGAACAGGCTGTCGACCTACTAGGCCTGCATGAGGCTGGGAGCATCGAAAGCGCCTGAGACGCGGGGGAAAAGTTTGATGACGGAGAGCAATTCGCGCCCGATGTTGCATGTGTCGACGTGGGAAATCGGTGCCGACGTCGGTAGCAGCGAGGCGAGGCGATGCTGGCGCGGGCATGGTCGGGCCAGCATCAAAATGGCATCCGAACGGCCGGTGCCGGGACGATATCCCGGGCTGGCGGACGGCGATGCCACCAAACCCCCCGAACCGCCAGCGTCCCGGCCTCGGCATGCAGTCCCGCCGAACCGGTGGGCGGCGTCACGGTGGCCGGCGACGGCGTCGGTGGTCAGTAGCGACCGCCCTGCGGGGCGGGTAGGGCGTTGAGGTCGGCGAGGTCCTTCTCGCGCAGCTCGACGTCGGCGGCGCCGACGTTGTCGGCCAGGTACTTCGGGGTCTTGGTTCCGGGGATGGGTATGACGTAGCGGCCCTGGGCCAGCACCCATGCGAGGGCTACCTGGGCCGGGGTGGCCCCGACCCGGTCGGCGATCTGGCGCACCCGGCCGACGAAGGCCAGGTTGGCGCGGATCGCGTCCTGCTGGAAGCGCGGCAGCCCGCGCCGGAAGTCGTCGGCGGGCAGCTCGCCGAAGGACGAGAATCGGCCGGCGAGGAAGCCACGGCCCAGCGGCGAGTACGGCAGGAACGCGATGCCCTGCTGTTCGCAGTACGGCAGGACCTCGGCGAGCGGGTCGCGGGTCCACAGCGACAGCTCGGACTGCACCGAGGTCACGGGGTGTACCGCCTGCGCTCGTCTGATCTTCTCGACGGTCACCTCGGGCAGGCCGAGGTGACGGGCCTTACCGGCCAAGCGCGGTCTGGAGAATGTGCAGTACCGGCATCGTCCGATCGACAGGTTTCTGGCCGGGACCGGGCTGGCCTGGGAGAGCCGGTGGGGATATGACTTTATACGTTAAATCTCGGTAGACTCTGGCGGACCCGTTGGCGTAGGTTCGGACGAAAGGATGGATCATGCTCGAGTACAAGGTGCTGACCCAGCGCGATAAAGCCTTCTCCGGGAAATTTGATTTCAACACTCTGGAAGCGACTCTCAACAGTTACGCTGCTGAGGGCTGGCGCCTGGCGGAGAGCATCGTGGCTTCGAGTGTCTGGAAGAGCGTCAACGCCGAGTTCGTGCTCATACTCGAACGCGAAAAAAGCGCATCCGGTCAATGAGGTTACAAACGGGTGGCGAGTAACCTCGTTCGTCTGGTTGTCATCCAGGGTGCTGAAATCGAGGACGGCTCCGCCTCGGTACCGTTGCCCCCGCCGCGGTTCGTGCCCGGCTCTGCGCGTCGATCTTCCTCAACTCCGAGATCGTGGACGTCACCCGCCACGGCCCGGCCGGACCCCGTCCGCAGGGCACGGTCATGACCGTCGCCTTCGTCCTGGACGGGCGGCACAGCTCCCTTCGGGCCGGTGTAGCCAGCTCCCGGCGACGTGCTGTTCATCGTCCCCCTGCCTGGGAGCGCACCGAGCCGTAGAGATTCACCCGCATGATCCGGATCTGTCGGTGTATCCGCAGATGTACCCGAGCGGGCGGACGACCGCAGATGGCTTCGCGGACACCCGCGCGGACGCTGACGGACGCCCGGAGCAGGCCACCAGGCGTCCACGAACGTCATCGGATAGCCTGTCTTGTTCTCTTAATCCGCTAATCCACGGGTCGTGGGTTCGAGTCGGTTGTCGGGCGCTTCCGAACGCTGATTGACTGGGAAAGGTCGCCCTGGGCAGGGTTGACTGACAGTCGTTGATGGAGGGGATCTGTAGTGGTCATCGCGCGAGCGGCACAAGAGGTGGCCCAGCCCGCTGATGCCGTGTGGAGCGTCATCGGGCATTTTGACAACATCCGCAGGTGGGCCGGTGCGGTCACCGACGAGCGGATCGAGGACGCCCCCGCCGGTCCGGTGCGGGTGCTCACGATGGCGAACGGCGCGGTGCTCCGGGAGCAGTTCATCGCTCGGGACGAGTTCTCCTACTCCTATCGCGTCGTCGAGGGTGGCCGAAATCTCGATTCCACCGGTACCGTCGCGGTCGTCTCGACGGGACCCGGCGCCTGCCGCATCGAGCTGACGAGCGACTTTCGCCCTCCCCTGGACGTCGACGAGAACGATGCGCTGCAAACGCAGACAAAGTTCCTGCGAGGAAACATCAAGGCGATGATGCGCGCACTCGGTCCTGACCTGAATGCCGTGTCATCGCCGCACTCGTGACGGGCGTACGAGCGGTTCTGCTCGAAGACACGAACGCATCGCTGTCAGGTCTGCTCGCCTTGGCCATTCGAAGACCACTGTAAGTTCCGACAGCTCCTCTGTGGTCCTCGTCGACCTGGCGGCGAAGTCGAGACAGGACGTCCTGCGGTAGTCTGCTACCTTGGCGAACATGATCCCCGTGTCGTGGCAGGGTCCGATACCGTCGGCCTCCGGGCGGCCGTCACGGACCATTCGTATCTCAAGGGTGTCCGCTATGCACAGCGAGATGCGGTTATGAAGCTGGAATGGAACGTCGATGGGAACACCCTCCGTGGTCGGGTGCGCGGCAGCAACGGTGAGGTCTACTCGACGAGCGTGCAGTTTTCGGACGACGGTGTGTCTTCCCGGCGTTTTCGGGGCGGTTCGTGCACCTGTCCGGTGGGGGCCAACTGCAAACACGTCGTGGCGCTGGTGCTGACGGCCGAGTCGGACGACGCGGCGGCCCCCCGCCGGCAGTCCCGACGCTCCGAGCCGCCGCAGGTCTGGATCCAGTCGTTGGGGGAGCTGCTCGGCTCTCCATCGATCATCGAGAGCGGTCGTTCGCGGACGGACTTCGGGACGACCCCGTTGGCCGTCGAGCTGAGTTTCGCGGCGCATTCGTCGGCCGGCGGCGCGGCCTCCGAGCGGGGATTACAGGTGACGGCCCGGCTGGTTAAGC
Source organism: Candidatus Frankia meridionalis (assembly GCF_902812655.1). Classification (GTDB taxonomy): domain Bacteria; phylum Actinomycetota; class Actinomycetes; order Frankiales; family Frankiaceae; genus Protofrankia; species Protofrankia meridionalis. The sequence continues at coordinate 6,143 of NZ_CADDZT010000034.1, forward strand.
CGGGAAAGAACGGCTGGGTCGGCGCCGTCGGGTGGGACGAGCTGAATTCGCCGTACCGCGTCCATGAGTTCCACGAGCCGCACGTACGGTTGCTGCAGGAGATGTTCGCCCTGTACAGGGCGCGGCAGGAGCGGTACGGCTACTCGTACTACTCCAACAGCGGCCACAAACGGCTCGACCTTTCCGAGTTCGAAAGCCGCCAACTCTGGCCGATGCTCGACGCGGCCGCGGAGGTCGGCATCCGGTTCGTCCACGCGAGGAAGAAGCTCGGCGACGTCGACCGTTACGGCCTCGCCGAACTGTGTCTGGACGTGACGCGAGCCGGAAGCTCGGGATCCCTGCTCGTCGCCCCCCTGCTCCGTATCGAAGGGTCGGCCGGAACGGACGCCGCGGTGTTCTCGTTCATCGGCGGCGACGGCCATGGCGTCGTCTATGTCGACCGGGCGGAGATCCGGGCGTCCGAGGATCACCGTGACTGGCACGTGCGGCTCGCTCGTCTCGTCGAGCCGGTGCCGCCGCAGCTGCAGCGGATGACGGTCGGAAACCGCAGCCTCGAGGTCCCAGTCGCCGAGGAGGCCCGGTTCCGGACGGAGTTCTGCCCGCGGTTGCAACGTCTGGCCCCGGTGGTCTCCCGCGACGGGTCGTTCGTACCGCCGGAGGTAGCGCCGCCGACTCTGCTGCTGCGTGCCGCCTACGGCGACGGCCACGACCTCGACCTCGCCTGGGAATGGGCGTACGAGGTCGGTGGAGAGCGGATACGCGTACCGCTGTACGACGCGGAGCCGGACGGATTTCGGGACCTGCGCCACGAGCGGGACGTGCTGGCAGCGCTGGACCTGCCCGCTGACGCGGCGGCTGTGCTGTCCGCCGGGCGGGAGTCCGCGGGCGAGGAGCTGATCTCGGGGCTGACCCTGCGATCGGGGGTGCGGCTGTCCAGCACCGACACGATGCGCGTGACCACGGAGCTGCTTCCGTGGCTGGCGGGCCGTCCCGGGGTCGCCGTCGAGGTCAGCGGCGACCCCGCCGACTACCGGGAGGCCGGCGACTCGCTGCGTATCGGTCTGTCGACCGACGATGTGGTGGGTGAGACCGACTGGTTCGATCTCGGGGTCACCATCACCGTGGAAGGCCGTCAGGTGCCGTTCGCGGACGTTTTCCTGGCGCTGAGTCAGGGGCAGTCGCATCTGCTCCTCGCAGACGGCGCTTATTTCAGTTTGCAGAAGCCCGAGTTGCAGGCCTTGCGGCGGCTGATCGAAGAGGCGCGGGCGTTGCAGGACTCGCCTGCCGGTCAGCTGCGGATCAGCCGGTTCCAGGCCGGGCTGTGGGACGAGCTGGCCGAGCTCGGCGTGGTCGAGCACCAGGCACACGCATGGCGGCAGCAGGTGACGGGGTTGCTGTCGCTGAGTGCCGTGGACCAGCACGAGCCGCCGTCGACGCTCGCGGCGACGCTGCGTCCCTACCAGCTCGAGGGTTTCCGGTGGCTGGCGTTTCTGTGGCAGTACCAGCTGGGCGGGGTGCTCGCCGATGACATGGGCCTGGGTAAGACGCTGCAGACGCTGGCGTTGCTCTGCCACGCGAAGCGGGTCGACCCCGAACTCGCGCCGTTCCTCGTCGTCGCGCCGACGAGTGTTGTGTCGAACTGGGCCGCGGAGGCGGCCAGGTTCGCACCCGGTCTGCGGACCGTGACGATCTCTGATACGGAACGACGCCGCGGCGGCACTCTCGAGCAGGTGGTGTCGGACGCCGACCTGGTAGTTACTTCATACACGCTGTTCCGGCTCGAGTACGACAAGTATGCGAATCTCCCGTGGTCCGGTCTGGTTCTCGACGAGGCCCAAATGGTCAAGAACCACCAGTCGAAGGCGTACCAGTGCGCTCGACTGCTTCCGGCGTCTTTCAAACTGGCCGTTACCGGGACTCCGATGGAAAACAACCTGATGGAGTTGTGGTCGCTGCTTTCGGTCACCGCTCCTGGCTTGTTTCCGAACCCGACACGATTTCGTGACTACTACGCCCAGCCGATTGAAAAGCAGAGCGACGCCGAGCTGCTCGCGCAACTCCGCAGGCGGATCCGGCCGCTGATGACGCGCCGTACCAAGGAGCAGGTCGCCCCCGAGCTTCCGCCGAAGCAGGAACAGGTTCTCGAGGTGGACCTCCATCCGCGGCACCGGAAGCTGTACCAGACCCATCTGCAGCGGGAACGGCAGAAGGTCCTGGGTCTGGTGGAGGACATGAACAGGAACCGCTTTACAATCCTGCGTTCGCTGACCCTGCTGCGCCAGCTCAGCCTGCACGCCGGACTCGTGGACGACAGCCACGACGACATACCGAGCGCCAAGATCGACGCCCTGCTCGAGCAGCTTGTGGACGTCATCGACGGCGGCCACCGGGCGCTGGTCTTCAGCCAGTTCACCGGATTTCTCGGTAAGGTACGCGACCGTTTGTCCGCCGTCGGCGTGGAACACTGCTATCTCGACGGCAAAACCCGCAACCGGCCGGCGGTGCTCGAACGGTTCAAGAAAGGGTCAGCCCCGGTGTTCCTCGTCAGCCTGAAAGCCGGCGGGTTCGGCCTGAACCTCACCGAGGCCGACTACTGCTTTCTGCTCGACCCGTGGTGGAACCCCGCGACCGAGGCGCAGGCGGTGGACCGCACGCACCGCATCGGGCAGACCAGGAACGTCATGGTCTACCGACTCGTCGCCAAGGACACCATCGAGGAGAAAGTGATGGCGCTGAAGGCCAGGAAAGCCGAGTTGTTCTCCAGCGTGATGGACGACGGCGACGCGTTCGGTTCGAGTCTCGACGCGGACGACGTCCGACAGCTCTTCTCCTGACCATCGCCGATGCTCTCAAGCCCCGGAACGGCGGATTCGAACGGCCGACGCAACGTCGACCGGGTCACGTTGCCACGGCGTCGGTGAACACCTCCACGGCTGCACGGGGGTCGGCCGGCCGCCGCAGGACCCGGCCGCGTGACCGCGCTTGGTCACGGTGGTCTGCGGGCCACCGGCGGTCGCCGACGTGACACGTGACCTCGTGGTGACCTGACCGCGGACCCTGGCAATGCTGTCGCCGGCGGGGGAGGCACTGGACACACCACTCGCCGGGTTCCCTCGAGCGGTCCCGCGATTTGCGACGCTGATCATCGTGATGATGTTGGCGGCGTGCGCGGTCTGCTCCCTGCTCGTCTGGCTGGTGCTCGCAGGCGGCCACGGAATGTTCTGGCGCACCGATACCCGGCTTGATCCCCACAACCCCCGGACGGATGGCGCGGTCGAGCCGAAAGGTGGCTGGCCCGCCGTTACTGTGATCATTCCCGCCCGGAATGAAGCAGACATAATCCCCCATACTCTTCCATCCCTACTCAGCCAGAACTACCCGGGCCCGCTGCAGGTCGTCTTCATCGACGACGCCAGCGATGACGGCACCGGGGACATAGCCCGAACGCTCGGCCGGTCGGCCGGCGGTCGTGTCCCGCTGACGGTCCTGACCGGCGGGGGGCGCCCGACCGGATGGGTGGGCAAGGTGTGGGCCATGGAGCAGGGCGTCCGGGCCTCGTCACCGGAATCCGAATGGCTGTTGTTCACCGATGCCGACATCGCTCACGGACCCGAGTCGGTGGCCCGGCTCATCCGCCACGCCACCGCCCACGGGCTCGACCTCACGTCACTGATGGCGTTCCTGCGCGCACGGTCCCGCTGGGAACGGCTCCTCATCCCCGCGTTCGTGTACTTCTTCGCGCAGCTCTACCCGTTCCGCAGGGTCAGCAGGCCGACCACCCGGACCGCGGGCGCCGCCGGCCACGCTGTGCTGCTGCGCCGTGCCGCGCTGGAACATGCAGGTGGGCTTGCCACGATCGCCCGCGCGGTCATCGACGACTGCTCACTGGCCAGAACGATCAAACGCAGTGGTGGGCGGATCTGGGTGGGACTCGCAGACCCGGCCACGGACGGCGTCCGTGGCATCCGCCCGTGCCCACGGCTGGCGGACATGTGGTCGATGATCGCTCGTAGTGCCTACACCCAGCTCCGGCACTCGCCCGTACTGCTCACCGGCAGCGTCGTGGGCCTCGCGCTGACCTACGTGGCACCACCGCTGTCCGCGGTGGTAGGGCTGACCGCGCTTGCGGCCGGGGTCGGAGGCACCGCCGCGGCCGTTGCCGGCGCTGCCGGGTTTGTCGCATGGGCGGTGATGACCGTCACCTACATCCCCATGATTCGCTACTACCAGCAACCTGCTCGCAATGCGGTGGCCCTGCCCGCGGTCGCCGTCCTGTACGTGCTGATGACGCTGGACTCGGCACGCGCGCACTGGCGCGGCCGGGGAGCCGCGTGGAAGGGACGGACCTACACGGCGGCGAACAGCAGCCGGGTCCCCGGCACCTGACGTGGGTGAGCAGCGGACGCCGTGCACCGACGTCCGCTGCTCGAAGAACGAAGAACCCCGAGGGACGGTTCACTGTCGTACCCGTCCGCCAGGGTAAGGACGTCCCACCGGGAACGCTTCGCCGGATCATCCGCGATGTGCCGGCATGTCGGTCGTAGGGTTCATGGTGCTGGTCGGCCCGTCCGGGTCGGGTAAGTCAACCGCGCTGCGGATGCTCGCCGGCCTGGAAAGCGTCGCCTTGACTGTTTGACCCCGCCGTTTCGGATATTCATGACGGCGGCTGCGGAAAGGATACGGGGCGGGTTGTCAGATCGCGGAGACGTCGTCTCGGTGGTGGCCTGGTTCAGGCAGCAGCCAGACCGAGACAGGCAGTACCCGTCCGTCAGCACTCGCTCGTACCCGGCCCGCGCCCCAGGCGTATGCGGTGGTGCTGAGGACGAGACGGTCGTCGGCGTAAACCTCGTGGAACTCGCCGACGATGAGCACTCGTAGATGGTGGGGCACCCTACGTGAGTCCGGCGGATGAACCACGTGCGCCGCGCCGTCGGGTTGTCCGGGCCGGATGTCGACAGCCCCGGTGGGGGATGCCGTTGGCTGGCTGCCCCTGGCCGGCTGTGCGTCGACCGTCTCCTCGATCATCGGAGAGTGACCTTCCGCGAGCTCGTCAGGGCTGATGGGCTCGGGGTTTGGAAGGTTGTCCTTGACGAGTGGTGTGCCGAGTGGTTCGTCCTGGAGGACTGGGCCTCCGGCGTATCCGATCCGTATTCGTCCTGCGTGTGCGTGTATTTCCAGCGTTGTGACACCCGCGTAGTTGCCGTCCGGACAGATCGTCAGGGTGACGTTTCGTGCCTCGGCGGGGATGTCAACCTCGATGATCGCGTCTTTAACGATCGGGGTGTCCGCCGGTTTGGCTTCTGCGGCGGTGGGTGGCCACCAGGCCAGGACGGGCACGCCGTCGGTGTCGAGGCGGAGGCGTTTCGGTTGGGCGATCATGCCGCGGACCAGGTCACCGCGGTCGTCCAGCCCGACCCGCCGCTGCACGGTGTGCAGGACGAGCCTTTCGCCATCCACCTGGACGACGCGGGGCGCGTAGATGCCGGGTGGTGCCAGCCGGCCGCGCCGGACCCATGGTCCGAGCAGGGTGTCTGATTCGTATACGTCCACCGAGTGGTCGGTTGCGACGCAAACCAGCATCATCCAGCGGTTGTCGAGCCGTTCGACAACCGGGCACTCCAGTTCTGAGTGTGTCCCGCCTGGCACGACCGGTGGCAGCACGGTCCAGTGCAGCAGGTCGGAGGAGACGGCCGCGGCGACACAACCGCCGACCGATGGCGTGAGGCTGGATTCGCGTGCGGCGATGAACATCACCCACTGGTCGTGGTCCGGGTCGTGAACGACGAACGGGTCTCGCCAGGCCTGGTGACTGTCGGTGCGGTACCAGCGTGGGTCGGCGATGCAGACGGGGTCGGTGCTGACTCGGTGCCAGCCGGTGCCGTCGTGGCGGGTTGAGCGGGCGAGTCCGACGGCTTGGGTGGCGGGGTGGGGGTGGGCGGACACGCCTGTGTAGAGCATGGCGAGTCCGCCGTCGGGATGGTTGACGATGCTCATCGTCCAGATTGCGCCGTCATCGAAGTGCCCGGGCCGGGCGATGCCGAAGGCCGGGCCGAGCGGTTCCCAGTGCAGCAGGTCGGTCGAGTGGGCGTGGCCGTAGCTGGTCTCGTGTACGGACGCGTCGAAGGGCACCAC
>NZ_CADDZT010000034.1:12438-18213 GCF_902812655.1 Candidatus Frankia meridionalis
GTCGTCGGTGGTGAGCACGGCGAAGTCGTTGAGGACGAGACCTGGTGGTGCGTAGCGCACGTGCCCTCCACGGTACACAGATGGTGACAGCAGGTGCGGACGGCCGGCTTGTGGGGGTGCCCGCGGTGGACCTTTTCTGTGATACCCCTCATATCGATGGTCTGCAAGCGCTTGCATAGATGCCGGAGTCGGCGTACCGTTCCCGACCATCGTGATCTGGGTCACGTGTGAACAAACAGGACGATCGTGTTCTGGTGGGCGTGTCGGTGGACGGAGGAGGACCCCGGGATGAGTGGCAGCATTGAGGACGTGGCCGCGTTGGCGGGCGTGTCCACGGCGACGGTGTCGCGGGCTCTGCGCGGGCTGCCAAACGTCGCCGAGAGCACGCGGGCACGGGTCGTGGAGGCTGCCGCCCAGCTGCTGTACGTGGCCTCACCGCAGGCATCCCGGCTGGCCAGCGGCCGTACCGGCACCGTCGGAGTGGTGGTGCCGTATGTGACCCGGTGGTTCTTCGCCCAGATCATCAGCGGCGCCGAGGCGGTGTTGCGGGCGGGTGGCCTGGACCTGTTGCTCTACAACCTCGGGGACGACGCGGGCAGGGTGCGGTTCTTCGACGCGGTGCCGCTACGTAAGCGGGTCGATGCGGTGCTTGTGTTGTGTTTACCGCTGACCCCGATGGAGATCGACGTGTTGCAAGCGCTTGATGTTCCGGTTGTTGTCGTCGGCGCGGCTGTGCCTGGCTTCGCCAGCGTGCGGATCGATGACGTTGCCGGTGCGGCCGTGGCGGTACGACACCTGATCAATCTTGGCCATCGGCGGATCGGGCTGATCTCCGGCGGGGCGACGGGCGAGGGTTCAGGTGACCGTGAGCCGATGCGTTTCACCACTCCCATGGACCGTCGGCGTGGCTACCGCCACGCCCTCGATGCGGCGGGGATCTCGTTGGACCCGGGGTTGGAAGCGGCCGGGCATTTCACCGTGCGTGGGGGTGAGCAGGCCATGACGGAGTTGTTGTCCGCGCAGTCGCCGCCCACGGCGGTGTTCGCCGAGAGCGACGAGATGGCGATGGGTGCGTTGCGGACCCTGCGCCGTACCGGGCTGCGTGTCCCGGACGACATGTCGGTGGTCGGTTTCGACGGGCACGACATGGCGGAGTTGTTCGACCTGACGACGATCGTCCAGCCCGTGGTCCGCCAGGGCGAGATCGCCGCGCAGCTGTTGCTCAGCCTCCTGCACCGGGAGCATCCGGCATTCACCAGCGTGTCTGGTGACGACGGTGGCGGTGGTACCACTGCCGGGGACATGGGCGGTCCGGTAGACGGTGATGCAGCCGGGGAACCTGTTTCCGCCGGTACCCGGGTGGATCCGGCTGCGTCGCTATCAATTGTGGTGCCGACCAACATGCACGTCCGCGGCACGACCTGCCCTCCCCGCGGGCAGGGCAACGACGTTTCGCCCACCTTGGTATACCCGGCACGCCCAGCACCACCGGATGTTCCGGTGGTGTAGAGGTTCCGGCCAATCAGGTCTCTCATGCCAGGGCCGCTGTGCAGCCCTTCACTCAAGTCGACCCATATCGAATCGAGACAAGGAGTTCGCCGTAATGCGAAGTAGAACGACCGTCTGTGGAGTCTTTGCTGCCGCCTGCCTTACGCTGGTGGCCTGTGGAGGCGGCTCGGGTACGTCCCAAGCCGCGGGTACGGTGAGCACATGCAACGGGAAGATCGACGGCAAGCAGACCTTGTCCGCCTGGTTCCACACCGGTCAGGGCGATGAGCGTACGGCGTTCGAGCAGGCGGTGAACGCGTTCAACGCCAGGCAGTCCGAGGTCGTTGTCAAGCCGACGTTCATCCCGGAGGGGAACTACAACGAGCAGGTGAAGGCCGCTGCGGCGTCGGGTTCGTTACCGGACATCCTCGACTTCGACGGTCCGAGCCTCTACAACTATGCCTGGAACGGCAATCTGCAACCGCTCGACACGTGCCTGTCGTCGCAGCTGCGGGCCGATCTGCTACCCACCATCATCAAACAGGGTACCTACAACACGAAGCTGTATGGGGTGGGCACCGCCGAGTCCGGGCTGGGCCTGTATGTACGGAAATCGGCGTTCACGAAGGCCGGGGTGCGTATTCCGACATCCGCGGCTGACGCGTGGACCGCAGCGGAGTTCACCGATGCGTTGGCGAAGCTGCGCGCGGCTGGCTTCGCCAAGCCACTCGACCTTCAGATAAACCAGGATCAGAACGAATGGTACGCGTACGGCTTTGCTCCGATTATTGAGTCGGCCGGTGCTGATCTGATCAACCGGGCGAATTTCGAAGCTTCTGAGGGGACCATCAACAGCCCCAAGGCCGTGGCTGCTCTGACCGTCATGCAGAGCTGGTTCAAGAACGACTACGTCGACGCCAACACCGACGACGCGGCGTTTACCGAAGGCCGCGCGGCGATTTCCTGGGTCGGCCACTGGAAGTATGCTGACTACTCCAAGAAGTGGAGTGACGACCTGGCGATCGTCCCCCTGCCGAACTTCGGCACCGGCGTGCGGACCGGTGAGGGCAGCTGGCAGTGGGGGATCACCAAGCATACGGCGGATGCCGACGCCGCATGGGCGTTCATCAGCTCCCTGTTCGAGCAGACCTACCAGAAGCAGGTCGCGGCCAACGGTGCGGTTCCCGCGTCCAAATCGCTCCTGAACACCATCCCGCAGTTCGCTCCTGGTGGTCCGGAACGGCTCTACGTCGACCAGCTCGATTCCGGTGTCGCGCTGCCCCGACCGGCCACTCCGGCCTATCCGACCATCTCGCTCGCGTTCAACAAAGTGATCGCGACCGTGCGCAGCGGTGGGAACGTCCAGACCGCTCTGAACGAGGCCGCGAAAAGCATCGACCAGGATATCAAGGACAACGACGGCTACCCGCCGAAGAGCTAGCACCTGTTTGTCGTGGTCCCGGACCTCGCTCCGGGACCACGATCGCCGGAGTCCGCCTGGTCGGCGGCGGCTATGCCCCGACCAGGCGGCCATGCCCCGACCGGGCAGCTGCGGACAGACAACCAGACAGACAACCAGACAGGAGGCGAACCCCTCGTGCCTACTGATGCCCTGCTGGCACGGCCCCGACCGAATGCGCGTGACGGCCCGACCCGCTGGTTCGGCTACCGCCGACGGCATACCTACCAGCCGGCGGAACGGACGGTCGGCTGGCTGTTCAGCGGGCCGGCCGTGGTCCTGCTGACATTGTTCATAGTTGTGCCGTTCCTGCTGGCGCTGGGGCTGTCCTTCACCAACCAGAGGCTCATCTCACCGCTTCCGGTGCGGCTCGTGGGGATGGAGAACTACCGGCGTATCTTCGCCGACCCGGTGTTTCAGCGATCGCTGGTCAACAATGCTGTCTTCACCGTTGTGGTAGTGCCGGTGCAGACGGCGTTCGCGCTGTTCCTGGCCGTCCTGGTGAACCAGAAGATTCGTTTCATATCGTTCTTCCGAACCGCCTATTTCGCGCCGGTTGTGATGATTATGGCGGTCGCGGCAACAATCTGGAAGCTCCTATACGATCCTGATATCGGCATCATTGACGGTGTGCTTCGCGCGGTTTCCGGCGGCCAGCTGAGTCCCGGTTGGCTTCGCAGCAGCGCACTGGCGCTGAGCGCTGTCATCTTCATGTCGATCTGGCAGGGTGCGGGTTTTCAGATGGTGGTTCTGCTGGCCGGGCTACAGGACATTGACCAGGAACTGTACGAAGCAGCGGAGATCGACGGTGCGAGCCGTTGGCAAAAATTCCGCTACATCACTGTTCCGGGATTGCGTAACCAGCTCGTGTTCGTCGCGACCGTTACCACGATTTTGTCCTTCCGGCTGTTCGATCAGGTGTACGTCATGACCCGCGGCGGCCCGCTCGACGCCACCCAGACGATGATGACCCGCCTGGTCGACGTCGGTTTCAACCAGCAGGCGATCGCCCGCGGCTCGGCCATCGCGGTCGTGTTCTTCCTCATCGTCTGTCTCGTCACGTTGGTGCAGCGTCTGCTGCTGCGCGAGAGGGAAGCGGACTGATGGCGACACTGCAGGCCCACAATCCGGCACCCGATGCGCTACGGCAGCGCGACGCAGCCTCCGGCAATGCGGACCCTGCGGCGGATGATGGCTGGTCCACACCACATTCCGGCCGGGGATTCTTCTGGCGGTCCCTCCGCCGTTACGCGTTGCTCGCGCTACTTGCGGTGTTCTTTGCGTTCCCGCTCTTATTCATGGTCATCGGCGCGTTCAAACCTGATGACCGCGTACTCGCCGACGGTGCCAGTTGGAAGGCGTTCGTGCCGTTCGGGGCATCGCTGGATAACTTCGCGGACGCGTTCAGCCGCGCGGAGTTCGGCCGCCTGTTCCTCAACTCGGTTCTGATAACAACCTGTATCGTGCTCGGTGGGCTTGTGGTCAACAGCCTGGCCGGCTACGCACTCGCCCGGATGCGGTTCCGTGGTCGAAAGTTCCTGCTCGGTATGGTCGTCACTCTCGCGATCATCCCCTTTCAGGCCATCGCGATCCCGCTGCTGTTCATGATGGCCCGCATCGAATGGCTCGACACCTACCGCGTCCAGATCATCCCGTTCCTCGCGAATCCCTTTTTCATCTACCTCTTCTACTCGTTCTTCCTCGGTATCCCGCGGGAACTGGAGGAAGCGGCCCGGGTCGACGGTGCCGGACCGGTCACCATCTTCACCCGAGTGATCGTCCCGATTGCCCGGCCGGTGTATGCGACCGTGGCGATTCTGTCGTTCCTGTTCAGCTGGGGCGAACTGCTGTGGCCGGTGCTCGTCACCCGCGGATCGACGGTACGACCGCTGTCACAGGGCATAGCCGTCTTCCAGACCCAGCCGCCGATCCAGTGGGGCGACATCATGGCGTTCGCGACCATGACCACCCTTCCGATACTGATTCTTTTCCTCGTCTTCCAGCGTGCGTTCGTCCAGGGTGTTTCCCGCACTGGCCTCAAGGGGTGACCATGACTTCCGTTGTCTTCGACCACGCCACGCACAGGTATGCCGGCACCGGCAAAGCCGCCGTGGACCGGCTCGATCTCCGCATCGAGGACGGAGAGTTCATGGTGCTGGTCGGCCCGTCCGGGTCGGGTAAGTCAACCGCGCTGCGGATGCTCGCCGGTCTGGAAAGCGTCGATGCCGGAACGATCCGGATCGACAGTGAGGACGTCACCGCCCTGCCGCCATCCCGCCGTGACATCGCCATGGTGTTCCAGAACTATGCGCTGTATCCGCATATGGACGTCGCGGCGAACATGGGTTTCGCGTTGAAGATCGCGGGTATGGCGAAATCGGAACGCGACCGGCGGGTCCTCGACGCGGCGCGCCTGCTCGACCTGGAGCCTTACCTGACCCGTAAACCCAAAAACCTGTCCGGAGGGCAACGTCAGCGGGTCGCGATGGGCCGGGCCATCGTGCGCGAGCCGCGGGTCTTCCTCATGGACGAGCCGTTGTCGAACCTCGATGCGAAACTCCGTGTCCAGACCCGGACCCAGATCGCGGAACTGACCGCACGGTTGGGTGTCACCACCGTGTACGTCACGCACGACCAGGTCGAAGCGATGACCATGGGTGATCGGGTGGCCGTGCTACGCGACGGCGTCCTCCAGCAGGTAGCCACCCCCAGGCAGCTTTACAACAGCCCGGCCAACGTGTTCGTCGCCGGGTTCATCGGCTCCCCGGCCATGAACCTGCACACTGTGCCGCTGGTCAACCGCTTCGCCGTCCTCGGTGGGCTGCAGG